>NZ_AYMG01000066.1 GCF_000633455.1 Pedobacter jeongneungensis | reverse complement strand
GACAATATAGCAAATTACCCTACGCTTAAAATACGCTAAGACTATGTGTTGGGTTTTGTAATAGCTGAAGCAGCTTGTTGAATTTTAAGACGAGCAGCATCTGCTTTTCTCTTTTTATTAAGTTGCTCAAGCTTTTCATCTAAAATCATTTCGATACCAACTTTTACAGTATCAAAGTGCAGCTAAGGGTAATTTGCTATATTGTCGCCT
>NZ_AYMG01000065.1 GCF_000633455.1 Pedobacter jeongneungensis | reverse complement strand
TGAATGCCCTGAAGACCGGTATCGCCTTTTACACCAGGTAGGCCCTGTGCTCCGGTAAATCCCTGCAGGCCGGTTGCGCCGGTATCTCCCTTATCCCCCTTCTCTCCGGTTTCACCTTTGTCGCCTTTTGCTCCGGCTACGCCCTGGATTCCCTGCGGACCAGCTGCACCAGTTTCTCCTTTTTCACCCTGAATGCCCTGAAGACCGGTATCGCCTTTTACACCAGGTAGGCCCTGTGCTCCGGTAAATCCCTGCAGGCCGGTTGCGCCGGTATCTCCCTTATC
>NZ_AYMG01000064.1 GCF_000633455.1 Pedobacter jeongneungensis | reverse complement strand
GATAAGGGAGATACCGGCGCAACCGGCCTGCAGGGATTTACCGGAGCACAGGGCCTACCTGGTGTAAAAGGCGATACCGGTCTTCAGGGCATTCAGGGTGAAAAAGGTGATAAAGGAGAAACTGGTGCAGCTGGCCCTCAGGGAATCCAGGGCGTAGCCGGAGCAAAAGGCGACAAAGGTGAGACTGGAGAGAAAGGTGATAAGGGAGATACCGGCGCAACCGGCCTGCAGGGATTTACCGGAGCACAGGGCCTACCTGGTGTAAAAGGCGATACCGGTCTTCAGGGCATTCA
>NZ_AYMG01000063.1 GCF_000633455.1 Pedobacter jeongneungensis | reverse complement strand
ACCGGAAAAGTAAATGTTGCACCTAATACACTTGCCGGAACCTATACGGTTGTATATCAAATCACAGATAAATTAAATCCAACATTAAGCAAACAGGCAACTGTAACAGTAACTGTTGAGCCCGCTCCAATGATTGCCAATGATGACAATGGATCGGCCAATGGTTTAACCGGTGGGGTAGCAGTGGCCAATGTTTTAGCAAATGATACTTACAACGGAAGTACAGCAAATCTGAGCGAAGTTAATTTAACACAGGTTTCAACTTCTGATCCGAAGGTTACCCTTAACACGTCGACAGGAGAAGTGCTTGTTGCTGCAAATACAAAAGCCGGAACTTACACTTTAGTATATCGTATTGAGGATAAGGCAAATCCAGGTTTATTTAAAACTGCAACAGTTACCATAACCGTAACTGCACCAGTAATGGTTGCAAATCCAGATAATGGTACTGCAAACGGATATACTGGTGGTGTTGCCGTTTCGAATGTACTGGCAAATGATACGTACAATGGTACTACCGCAACGGTATCGAATGTTAACCTTACCCAGGTTTCTACTACAAACGCAAACGTTACCTTAGATCCGGCTACCGGAGCAATTAATGTAGCTGCGGGTACACCTGCCGGAACTTACACGGTAGTTTACCAGATCGAAGATAAGTTAAACCCTGGTTTAACTAAACAGGCTAGCGTAACCGTAACCGTAACGGCCCCAACCATTATTGCCAACAATGATAATGGTACCGCAAATGGATTTTCCGGTGCTACTGCAGTAAACAATGTACTGGCTAACGACTCATACGATGGCAGCACGGCACTATTAAGCAATGTTAACCTATCGCAGATTTCTACCTCAAATCCAAATGTTACCTTAGATGCCACAACAGGCAAAGTAAATGTAGCGGCTGGTACTCCTGCCGGAAACTATACTTTAGTTTACCAGATTCAGGATAAGGTAAATCCGATTCCATCACAAACTAAAACGGCTACTGTTGATGTAATTGTAACCAGTCCTGCTTTAGCTGCGAATGCAGATGCAGGAACCATCAACGGTTTTGCAGGTGGTACTGCCATTAATAACGTATTGGCAAATGATAATTATAATGGTGGACAGGCTACATTAACCAATGTTACCTTAACCCAGTTATCTACTACAAATGCTAAAGTTACCCTCGATCCTGCAACCGGAAAGGTAAATGTTGTTTCGGGCACTCAGGCCGGAACTTATACGGTGGTTTACCAGATTGAGGATAAATTAAATCCTGGTCAAACGAAAACTGCTAACGCAGTAGTTACGGTTACTGCACCAGATATGACAGCCAGCAACGATGCGGGAACCATAAATGGTGCTACCGGTGGTACTGCAGTAGCCAATGTTTTATTAAACGATACCTACAATGGCAATGTTGCTACCATAAATGAAGTCACCTTATCTCAGGTTTCTACTTCAAATCCGAAAGTTACTTTAGATGTAACCACC
>NZ_AYMG01000062.1 GCF_000633455.1 Pedobacter jeongneungensis | reverse complement strand
ATGAACAAATGACCAGTGAACCAATGACCAATGAACCAATAAACATTGCTACCTTTGCAACAAAAGCCATTGAAGAAAATGGTTAAACCCCAATAAAATGATTGAAATAGGAAAATACAACGAGTTAAGGATTTTAAGCAAAACAGAAGCTGGATTAAACTTAACCGATGGCGATAAACTGGTAATCCTCCCTTACCAATACGTACCAAAAGGTGCCGAAATCGGCGATAACATTAGTGTTTTTGTTTTTATACAGAAAGATGGTCGCTTAACCGGAACTACCCAAAAAGCCTATGCCGAAGTGGGCGATTTCGCTTTTTTGAAAGTGGTATCTGATGGCGATGATGGTGTTTTTATGGATCTTGGCATCGATAAAGATGTTTACGTACCTAACCGCGAACAGAAAAGGCCCATGCAAAAAGGTTATAAATATGTGGTGTACCTGTATTTAGACGAAAATAGCGACCGCTTACTGGCTTCTTCTAAATTGTACGATTTTGTGGAAGAGGATGGTTTTGATTTCGAAGAAGGTGATGAAGTAAGTTTATTGATTACTGAAGAAACAGACCTGGGCTATAATGCCATTATTAACAATACCTACATTGGTTTGCTGTATAATAACGAGGTTTTCGACAATGTTCAACCTGGCGAAATGCGCAAAGGCTGGATCAAGAAAATCCGTGTGGAAGGAAAGATCGATTTAACCCTGCAACCAAGTGGTTATGGCCATATCCTCGATTCGAAAGAGATGATGTTAAGGGAGTTGAAAAAGAGTGGCGGTGTAATCGAATTGGGTGATAAAAGTTCTCCTGAAGACATTTACCACCGTTTCCAGATCAGCAAAAGTGCCTTTAAGAAAACAATTGGATCCTTATATAAGGAGCGTTTGATTGTTCTTTCTGACGATTCGATCAGATTGGTTACAGACGAGGACGCCGAGTAGTAAAAATTTTTAATACTCAAATCGTCATTGCGAGAAAAGGCTTTTTCAGCCGAC
>NZ_AYMG01000061.1 GCF_000633455.1 Pedobacter jeongneungensis | reverse complement strand
TCGAGATGATTGTTATGATAAAAACAAATTTTAAGCAGCTATATTATAATTATTTTTATAGCTCTCTTGTTTTTTTATAACTGCAGCAATTCTGAGTGCTATTTTGTTTCTGACTGCATTAATTATGCTCATGCTATGCTTCCCTTCAGCTTTTTTTCTATTGTAATACATTTTGAATTCCTGATTATGCTGTATCAAGGATAATGCACACATATGGAGCAGCCTTTTGAGTTCTTTATTGGCCATGCGGTGTACCCTAGGTTTACCTTTGATACTTATACCGCTGGTCTGTTCAAATGGAGCAACACCTGCATAACAGGCCAGTTCTTTTCCACTAGGCTGCCCAACAAAATTTCCCGTGCAGCCAATCAAGTACACCGCCGTAACATGCCCTATACCGGGAATACTGATCAATAGTTTATAATTCCGCTTAAAATCCTGATTTCCGTTGATAATTTTTTTGATCTGATCTTCGAGGTTTTTGATTGACTTGACTATACCATCAATTGCATTTTTAAGTGCTTTTTCAATTAGTTTCTGATGTTCTTTCCCATTAACATTGCCCAGTTCTTTTACTGAGACGCTAATGCCAGACTTTTGTTTGAGCAGTTTTGTCCTCGCTGATACGAGATCTTTCAACAGCATCAGCTCGGGATCCAGGGAACTTGTAGCCCTTAGCTCATCCGCTTCCTTGAATGCATAACTGCATAAACGGATACTGTCTATCTTATCGTTCTTGCCTCTGGCTATCCCAAAACTCCATTTGATATGTGCAGCATTGCCGATGTGGATTGGCAGATTCCTGTTGCTACAGAAAGTCCATAGCAGGCGGTGATAGATCCCGGTATTTTCCATCACAACCAGAGAATCCTCATTGAATGTGAGCTTGCGCGATTTCAGCCACTTCTCAAACAGTTTTATTCCTGATGCAGTGTTGTCAAAGCGTGTAGTTTCCATCTCCTGTTTCACATGGTTTACAACGGCCATCAATGCAACATCAAAGTGCGGTTTGGAAACATCGATCCCGATAAAAAATTTTGTAGTAACAATCACCCTGTTATTTTTTTATGTTTGCAATAGTTACCTAAATTTTACCC
>NZ_AYMG01000060.1 GCF_000633455.1 Pedobacter jeongneungensis | reverse complement strand
CCGCCGCCGAGGGGCTCTTACTTTTGGCTTGATCCAAAAGTAACAAAAAATCAAGGCTTGGATCTGATGTCGGATAAATTCGTCAAAGCTTTTTTGGTCGTCAGCACAAGCCCCCGATGAAGGATCGGGGAGGGCGTGCTGCCTCTGGGTAGTGGTAGGGTGAAAGGAAGTGCAAAAGCTTTAACGCTTTTTCCTTCCATCATATCCTAGGCCGGATAGCAGGGCGCATAGACAGGCATCCGTAGACTTATTCCTCTGAAACTATGAGGGGACGCTGGGTCGTCATCTCGACCGTAGTGGAGAGATCTTTGGACTTTTCATAAACATAGTTCTTCATTCCCGCGCAGGCGGGAACCTTAATGCGTTGGCTATTCTTGCCCCTTCGCTCAGTCTTGCCTCGGCTACCGATGAAAAATCGGTACAGGTCCACCGCCGCCGAGGGGCTCTTAC
>NZ_AYMG01000059.1 GCF_000633455.1 Pedobacter jeongneungensis | reverse complement strand
GTGGGGATTATTCCAAAAGTGGCCACTTGTTTTTCTGCAAAGTGGCCACTTTTTTCGGTTCAAAATGACCACTGTTTTCGCTTAAAAGTGGCCACTCGGCTCATTTTAAGCGGTTTTAAGGCTTATTTAAAGCCAACTTGATTCAATGATTGTTTTTGTGCTCAAGGCAACTTCAGCGGAGCGCTAAAGCGCTTAAAAATGGTTTTTTTAGAAAGAGTGTTGCTGGAGTTTTTTGTCTGTCGGTTTTTGGATGTAATCTTTCCCCAGAACAGCTTTATTGACTGGATAATCATATCCGGGATGTCGTGGAGTGAAGTTTTGTGCGGATGGGAGGCAGAGCATTGACAAAATTTCTTTTGCGGTGGTTCTGATAGGGATGGATATATTTGGGACTCTTCTCAAGATGTCCTGCTCAAAGTCGGGCTAATCTACGGGTGTACAGTTTGGAACGGAATCCGCTGTCTACTATTGCCGAAATCCCCA
>NZ_AYMG01000058.1 GCF_000633455.1 Pedobacter jeongneungensis | reverse complement strand
TTTGCCAGGTAAATTAGTTTTCCGTCATTGCGAGAAGGCTTTTTCAGCCGACGAAGCAATCTTACAACGATCGCTATTATTAAACGCTTTAAGATTGCTTCGTCGTTCATCCTAGCAATGACGACTTTTTCTCTACCCATGGCTGGTAGCTCACCAGCCATGCCAAATAAATATACATGAGATTGGGAAGCCACCAACCTTGGGATTAGTTGTAAAAATCAGTCGTCATTTCGACCGAAGCGCAGCGAAATGGAGAAATCTTTGAACTATATTTATTTTAGATAGTTCAAAGATTTCTCCACTGCGGTCGAAATGAC
>NZ_AYMG01000057.1 GCF_000633455.1 Pedobacter jeongneungensis | reverse complement strand
TTTTTTACTTCTTAAAGTCAGGACAGTACCTATTGACCAGATCACAGTATCCGGATCAGCGATTAACATGAGCAAAGACTGAGAGTAGTTTCTGGTTGTCTTATTCTAATTATAGACTATGAGCAATCTAAAGTATTCAATCGGGATCGATGTGTCCAAAAAAGATTTTCACTGTTGCCTTTCGGTTATCGATACGGAGCAGTCTGTAAAGGTTAAATCTACCCACAAGTTCACGAATTCTACATGGGGGTTTAAGCTCCTGATTGAATGGGTAAGGCGTAACAGAAAAGAGGATTTACAGGTCTTCTGTGTGATGGAGGCCACTGGTGTATATCATGAGCAGCTTGCCTGGTATCTACATGACAAGGATTTTTCAATAAGCATCCTTCTGCCCAATAAAGCGAAGAAGTATCTTCAGGCAAACGGTGCCAAGTCCAAGAACGACAAAATAGATGCACGAGGCCTGGCACAGATCGGGGCTGAGAAAAAACTTGATCTCTGGATACCACCGAGCCGGAAACTTTATAACCTGAGAAGCTGTACACGCCAGCATCAGAGTCTGAGCGAAATGCACTCCGCGATCAATAACCAGCTTGAAGCGATCACCCATAGCCAGTTCCAGAGTAAGGATATTATCAGGCAGATGAAAAAAACAATGCGCCTGCTGGAGCAGCAAATAAATGAAATGGATAAGATTATTGAGGAAATAGTTAAGGAGGATGAGGTACTTAACTTCCATTACAAAAATATATCGGAGATAAAAGGTATAGCTATGCTTTCATTTGCAGTGATTGCGGCTGAGACGAATGGTTTTGTGTTGTTCAAAGATGCGGGATCACTTGTCAGCTACGCAGGCTATGATGTGGTTGAGAATCAGTCGGGAAACCATGTCGGTCGGACCAAGATCTCCAAAAAAGGAAATTCAAGGATAAGAAGAATCCTACATATGCCAGCACTATGCGCTGTTCGTGAGGATCAGCCACAATTTAAGAATCTATACCAAAGAGTTTATAAAAGAACAGGTATAAAGATGAAAGGATACGTTGCTGTGCAGAAAAAATTACTGGTAATGGCATATTACCTATGGAGAAAAAAAATGAAATATCAAGCTGATTTTGATTACTCGGAAAAAATAATAGCCCCTGAAAAATCAGAGGCTACACATGATAAAATTCCAGAAGGAAGATTTCACTAAACAAATTTATTAAAAAATATCAACTTTAATTTGGTTTTGAAGACAGTACCT
>NZ_AYMG01000056.1 GCF_000633455.1 Pedobacter jeongneungensis | reverse complement strand
TTGGTTTTGAAGACAGTACCTGTACGCTTCCCGATGAAAAATCGGGACCGCTTCCATCAGGGCTATTTTAGCCGGGACAGATGTATAAAAGATGGAAGACGGAAAATGGATGATGGAATAAGCTCTGCGGTGATCAGCGGCATCTGCGGGATCAAACCCTTAACTTTTAACTCCTTAATGGTGGGGAATAACGCATAGATCTTTTTACCATTAAGAAATTAAGGACATTAAGAAATATAAGCTGGGAATTACCTTAGCCCTTGTGGGCTTAACTTTTCTTAACTTCTTAATGGTAAGAAATATGCAAAAAGCTTATAAACAAAGAAAACCCTTTAACATTGTTGTTAAAGGGTTTCTTATAATATTTGGCACCGACCTACTCTCCCACGTGTTACCGCAGTACCATCGGCTCTGGTGGGCTTAACTTCTCTGTTCG
>NZ_AYMG01000055.1 GCF_000633455.1 Pedobacter jeongneungensis | reverse complement strand
CCTTCGTTCCTCAGGATGACAACTGGCGAGCGTCCCTCAGATTGCTAAGCAATCCCGAATAACAGATGCAATTCTGTTATTCATCAAGCCATAAATGATAAGATGGATTTAAGAAAGATCCAGTACTTCAACAATGCGCCTTAACCTTTCCGCTACTGTTGTATCACCCTCAATTTTTATCACTTTACAATTTAGCCCATCCAGCCAGTTTTCGTGGATGCCGATATTTCGTCCCGTAAAAGAGCGGTCGTCGTATTTCGATGCCCAGTTTATGAAATCAAGAAATAACTGGTGCCGCTGCGGGTCGTCATAAATAGCATTTCCATAACGTTCCAATTCCCTTTTTACCAGGCGTTCCATCCTGATTTCTTTTGGCAGGTAGAGGAAAATCGCAAGATCGAACATGTTTTTCCATTCTTCTCCCCAGCTTACCAGCGAACCGCCCACGATATAGTTGTTCGCTTTGTTTAATTCATCCTTAAGTAACTGGTTGCGCAATAACGGATCCCTTTTTAAGGTATACGGAACAGCTGATTTCTCCCAGAAAAAACTGTCGGTATCAAAATAAGGGATATTCAGTTGCGAAGATAAAGCATTGCCCAAAGTTGTAGAACCTGCGCAGGAGGCACCAAGGATATGGATTTTCATGTTGCAAAGATATTGCAAAATGATTGGAAGCGAAAAAATACTGTTTAGTCCTGAATAGAACTTGGTGCATGAGTCGGACGGTTCATATCCGACTCATTTTTTTAAAGTTTTTCTCTACGGTTAGGACGACAAAGTTTGATCAAAATCCCGAAGCTCGTAAGAATGGTAAAGGCACCCACAATGACATTAAATTTTTCGATCATATTTGTTTTGGTTTGTTAATTCCAAATTATCATTTTTTCGTTACAAAAGAAATGCCTGTGAATAAAATAGTTATAAAAATTATCAACATTTTAAGATAGATGTGAAAAACATGTATTTAATCAGCGGCTTTGAACCGAAAATTATTAAAATCCATCCGCGTTTATGATCTTAAATCAGCGGGAACAATATCATAGCGGTTTTTCCCGCAGATGACACAGATTAGCGCAGATTTTAAGGTAAGTGTGAAAACATATATTTAATCAGCGGCTGTAAATAAAACTGTAAACTGAAAATTGTCAACTACCCATCTGCGTTTATCATCTTAAATCTGCGGGAACAATATCATAAAGGTTTTTCCCGCAGATGACACAGATTGGCGCAGATTTTAAGGTAAGTGTGAAAACATACATTTAATCAGCGGCTATAAATAAAACTGTAAACTGAAAATCGTCAACTACCCATCTGCGTTTATGATCTTAAATCTGTGGGAACAATATCATAGCGGTTTTTCCCGCAGATGACACAGATTAGCGCAGATTTTAAGGTAAGTGTGAAAACATATATTTAATCAGCGGCTGTAAATAAAACTGTAAACGGAAAATCGTTAACTACCCATCTGCGTTTATGATCTTAAATCTGCGAATACAATATCATAACGGTTTTTCCCGCAGATGACACAGAATTAGCGCAGATTTTAAGGTAAGTGTGAAAACATATATTTAATCAGCGGCTGTAAATAAAACTGTAAACTGAAAATCGTCAACTACCCATCTGCGTTTATGATCTTAAATCAGCGGGAACAATATCATAGCGGTTTTTCCCGCAGATGACACAGATTAGCGCAGATTTTAAGGTAAGTGTGAAAAACATGTATTTAATCCGCGGCTTTGAACCGAAAATTATTAAAATCCATCTGCGTTTATCATCTTA
>NZ_AYMG01000054.1 GCF_000633455.1 Pedobacter jeongneungensis | reverse complement strand
ATAAGAAACCCTTTAACAACGACGTTAAAGGGTTTTCTTTGTTTATAGCTTTTTTTGCATATCTCTTACCATTAAGAAGTTAAGAAAAGTTAAGCCCACCAGGGCCGATGGTATTGTCCCGAAACTTCGGGATGGGAGAGTAGGTCGGTGCCAAATATTATAAGAAACCCTTTAACAACAATGTTAAAGGGTTTTCTTTGTTTATGGGCTTTTTTCTTCACGGAACATGGTATCTCCAGTCATTAAAATCTAGATAGAAGTTAAGAAAAGTTAAGCCCACCAGGGCCGATGGTAATTCCCAGCTTATATTTCTTAATGTCCTTAATTTCTTAATGGTAAAAAGATCTATGCGTTATTCCCCACCATTAAGGAGTGAAGAAAAAGTTAAGGGTTTGATCCCGCAGATAAAGCTGATCACCGCAGAGCTTATTCCATCGTCCATTTTACATCTTCCATCTTTTATACATCTGTCCCGGCTAAAATAGCCCTGATGGCAGCGTTATCCCTTTTGGGCAAGGTGTATTTGTTTAACAGATAGGTTTCCCAAAAGGATTTAGCGTACAGCAGGACCGAACCCAACCTACATGCACAGAAATTGCGCTTCAAAAGAAAATCAAATTTAATGATCTAGCGCATTGTTACCAATCTGTAAACCACGCATAAACTCATTTAAGCGGATTTGAATAATTTAGATCACTTTTAAAACTGATTTAGTGCTAAATATGTTATTTCTCTCTTTTGCCTTCAACAATTATATAATTTATTTATTTTCGAACAGTTTTAGTTTATTGATGTTATTAATCGAGCCGGTAGATACTAGCTTTTAAATGAGGTTGGTGAATATGGTTTCAGATATCCTATATGATTAAAAGATTTGGAACGCGATCATCTTATTTTAAAAAGGATTTGATATTTTGCAGCATTAATAAATTAGATATGGCTTCAGGTTTTTTTGCGATTTTAGATGATATAGGTGCCTTAATGGACGATGTTGCTGTTACGGCAAAGGTGGCGGCCAAGAAAACGGCAGGTATTTTAGGAGATGACTTGGCGGTAAATGCAGAAAAATCAACCGGTTTTATTTCTTCAAGAGAGTTGCCTGTGCTATGGGCAATTACAAAGGGTTCTCTGGTAAATAAACTTATTATTGTTCCAATTGCCTTACTGCTAAATGTTTTTTTTCCGGTAGCGATAAAAGTAATTTTGGTGTTGGGTGGTTTGTATCTGGCCTATGAGGGAGTAGAAAAGGTTGTCGAATATTTTTTTCATCACCCTAAGCCCTCGCATGTAGAGGCTAAAGAAATTCTCCAGGAAGGTGATGCTGCTGAAAATGCAAAAATTAGATCTGCCATCACCACCGATTTTATCCTTTCTATAGAAATTGTGATTATCGCATTAGGTAGTGTTTTGGAAGAAAAGCTGGGCATTCAGATCATGACTGTTTCGATTATCGCATTATTGGCCACCATTGGTGTTTATGGTATTGTTGCGCTTATTGTAAGGATGGATGACGCGGGCTATCGTTTAATGAAAGCCTCGGGCGAAAAAGGTATCCTTTCAGTTACCGGCAAAATCCTGGTTAAATCGCTACCCGTTATCATCAAAATTCTAAGTATTGTGGGGACGGTTGCATTAATATTGGTATCAGGAGGAATTTTCGCGCATAATATTGCCTTTTTGCATCATGTATTTCCAACTCTGCCATCAATCCTGCGGGAATTTGCTTTTGGGTTATTGGCAGGATTGGTTTTAGTGCTGATTATAATTTTAGGCAAAAAACTTATTGGTTTGTTCAGAAGCTAATAGTAATTGTTTTAGTCAAAGTTAGTTTTTCAGCAAAGCAGTTATTGTGCTACTATCTAAGTTTGTTCCCGCTTTTCATTCCAAGTCCTCGCTTCGCTGTGGGCATTCCATTCCAATCGGGTTTAGGTGGGCAGGTATTTCGGAAGTTTTAACGGTTATTGTGCCTAAACCTATCCCGTTTTCGAAACCTGATAGGTTTGATAAACCAGCGCTAAACACCTGTTCTTTCAAAAAGTTTTGCTTTAGGCAAAACTTTTTCTGCTTGTAAACCATGCGTTTACGTTAAACGCTATGGTATTCTATAAAAAACCTTTGGAAGCAATGATATTTTTCCTACTTTTGCATCCCGCTTCGGAGGAAGGGTTTTAGTTGAAAGGATGGCTTAGAGAGATGGAGGGCATGATTTATTTTAAAATAAATATTGCTAAAGAGAAAAAGATTGCTACCTTTGCAGCCCGGTTCGGAAGGACGGAAAGCTGATTAACATCAGCATATTGAAATAAAGGAAAGAAGAAAAAGAGAATGGAAAAATAAAATTTATTTTATTTGGAAGTTCGGAAAAGATCCTTACCTTTGCACTCCCAACCGAAAGGAAGGGTGAAAAGTTGGAGTGGCGGATGTCACACAAACAACAAAAACAAGATTGAAATT
>NZ_AYMG01000053.1 GCF_000633455.1 Pedobacter jeongneungensis | reverse complement strand
GATAAGGGAGATACCGGCGCAACCGGCCTGCAGGGATTTACCGGAGCACAGGGTCTACCTGGTGTAAAAGGCGATACCGGTCTTCAGGGCATTCAAGGCGACAAAGGTGAAACCGGAGAGAAGGGGGATAAGGGAGATACCGGCGCAACCGGCCTGCAGGGATTTACCGGAGCACAGGGCCTACCTGGTGTAAAAGGCGATACCGGTCTTCAGGGCATTCA
>NZ_AYMG01000052.1 GCF_000633455.1 Pedobacter jeongneungensis | reverse complement strand
TGAATGCCCTGAAGACCGGTATCGCCTTTTACACCAGGTAGGCCCTGTGCTCCGGTAAATCCCTGCAGGCCGGTTGCTCCGGTATCTCCCTTATCACCTTTTTCTCCGGTTTCACCTTTGTCGCCTTTTGCTCCGGCTACGCCCTGGATTCCCTGCGGACCAGCTGCACCAGTTTCTCCTTTTTCACCCTGAATGCCCTGAAGACCGGTATCGCCTTTTACACCAGGTAGGCCCTGTGCTCCGGTAAATCCCTGCAGGCCGGTTGCGCCGGTATCTCCCTTATC
>NZ_AYMG01000051.1 GCF_000633455.1 Pedobacter jeongneungensis | reverse complement strand
CGCTCGAAATGACGTAGCTACTGTAAACTCCACTCGAAGAAGAATTAATAGGGCGATCGTCATTTCGACTGAAGCGTACCGATTTTTTATTGGCCGCGAAATGGAGAAATCTTTGAACTAGATTTATTAGCATTTTTAAAAGATTTCTCGACCTCGCTGCGCTCCGCTCGAAATGACGAAACTAGTGTAAACTCCACTCGAAGAAGAATTAATAGAGCGATCGTCATTTCGACTGTAGCGTGCCGATTTTTCATCGGCAGCGAAATGGAGAAATCTTTGAATCAGGTTTATTAGCATTTTTAAAAGATTTCTCGACTTTGCTGCGCTGCGCTCGAAATGACGAAACTACGGGCACTTCGTTCTAGTTGAATTTATTACTAGAAAAATCGTCATTTCGACTGTAG
>NZ_AYMG01000050.1 GCF_000633455.1 Pedobacter jeongneungensis | reverse complement strand
TGTCTCGTCCTGCTATAGCTTGTCATTAAAAACAAAAAAATGGCAACAAAAAGCAAAGACAAAACAAAAATTGCGACAAGAAAACCTTGGGGTCGCTTAAGTGAGGATGTTAAAGAAAAAATCCTCTGTGAGATAAATTCAGGAATGCTTAGCAAGAGTGCAGCGAGTCGAAAATACGGTTTGCCCCGAAGTACTATAGGACTTTGGTTTGAGAAGCGTAATTTAGCTATCTTGGCACAAGCAAGCTCTTCAAATGTACTTTCAGCAATGGACGAAAACCAGGAAACAAGACTTCTTAAGAAAAAGATTGATGAACTGACCAAGGCACTCGCCGATGCTCAGCTGAAAAATGTTGGATTAGAAACCATGATTGAGGTTGCCGAAAGCGAACTTAAGATCAACATCAGAAAAAAGCGTGGTACCAAACGGTCTTAAGAATGCGGCAAAAACGACCGGACAAGCCTCTGGTTGAACTTTGTGCACTGTTTGGTGTAAGCCGCCAGGCGTATTACCTGGCACAGAAAACAGCGCTAAAGACTGATATCTCCCATATGGTGGTATTGTCACTGGTGTCTGAATTCCGTTCGGAGATCCCATTTTTAGGAACACGAAAACTCCTGCATATGCTTTCTCCAGAGATGGAAAAGCACAATATAAAAATGGGGCGTGACCAGCTTTATGATCTTTTAAGATTTCATGGGCTATTAATACGCAGAAGGAAACGTTCTATCAGGACTACAGACTCCAATCATGCTTTAAAAAGATATCCTAACCTGATAAAACACATGGTGCTTTCTGCTCCTGAACAACTATGGGTGAGCGATATTACCTACATTCGGACTCAGCTAGGCTTTAGTTACTTAAGTCTGATTACTGATGCTTATTCCAGAAAAATTGTAGGATTTGCTCTCCATCCGAACCTCGAGGCTACTGGTTGTATCATCGCTTTGGAGATGGC
Organism: Pedobacter jeongneungensis; assembly: GCF_000633455.1. Classification (GTDB taxonomy): domain Bacteria; phylum Bacteroidota; class Bacteroidia; order Sphingobacteriales; family Sphingobacteriaceae; genus Pedobacter; species Pedobacter jeongneungensis_A. The sequence goes on along the minus strand of NZ_AYMG01000050.1, from coordinate 583 downwards.
CATCGGTGCAAGAAAAAAAGACTCACCCTTTATATTGGTTCATCACTCGGATCGGGGCATACAATACTGTTCTAAAAGCTATACTGAGCTTCTAAACAGGGATAGGATCGCAATAAGTATGACTGAAAGCGGTAGTCCGTACGATAATGCTTTAGCCGAACGTGTTAACGGAATAGTAAAGAATGAGTTTTTTCCAAAAAAGATATACCGTGATCATAAGGAAGCGAAAAGAAGTATTGGGATCATTATCAAAAACTACAATGAAAAAAGACCGCATGGCAGTCTGGACTATCTTACGCCATGCAAAGCACATGACATGAGCGGTGAAATAAAAAAACGTTGGAAGCATTATCCCTACAAGAAAAAGGATATAGAAAAGGATCAAATGGAGACTGTTTGATTCAAATAAAGAAAAAATGAATAGGCTTTTCTTTTAATAATAAATTACGAATTGTACACTTGTAAAGTAATATCAGAATTAACAGAAATGAGATGTAAACTTATTCCAGTATTACAGCCTAGAAAATGTAAACTTATTCTAGTATTATAATTCAAAAACGACAAGTAAATTCAGGATGGGACA
>NZ_AYMG01000049.1 GCF_000633455.1 Pedobacter jeongneungensis | reverse complement strand
AAAACAAATCTAAAGGACGACACTATGTATGAAGGTTGCTATGAACCTTACACCCTCAACCTTCTACCTTCAGCCTTAAACCTACTCAAAGGTAAACTTCACATTTTTATAGCCCAAACCTTCAACAATTGGTTTAAGCACCGTTGTGGCATTGGTTTTAGTCTGTGCTAAAATACTCGATTTGTTAACCTCTGCAGTCACCTGTCTTTCAGCAGCTTTATAAGCTTCATCTACCAAACTGGCCTCGCGGAAGAAAGCCATTTTTGTATCGTAAACACGTGAGTTTTTATGGTCAATTTTTACATAACAAATTTCGGGTTGTGGTAAATTTACTACAGCAGTGTCCGCATCAATGCTAATATCTTCGCGGGTTATTTTGGTAAGATCGATACAGCCTACAGCTTCGGCTTTTACAATTAATAAAACACTGGCTTCGGGTAAAAAATCTGTTTTATTTTTATGTTCCAAAACATCGCTGATCTGGTACCTCACCAGCTCCAGTTTACCTATTGTCTCGATTTTCTCTACCAGAAGCTGATGTTTGCTTTCAACCGTGGTATTGATGCTAAACTTTTTGGAGATAAATAAATACCCCGCAACGATTAAAATTAACCAGGGTAAGAGACGGAAAAAGATCTTCATATGATCAAAAAATAAGGTTTCAACATGTTGTGTATTTAATCTGTTGCACAATAATTAATCCATAATTCAAGAATAATATTTTTTTGGCAAAAGATTTGTAATAGCTAGATCACACACACAAATAAACACTAATCAAAATGAAAAAACTTACCATTCTAATGCTTTGCATCGCCACACTAGGTCTGGCTTCTTGCAAGAAAGAGGTTCTTGTTCCTGATGCAGGACTTCCAAATCAGACAATTGAAACAGTTATTAACGCTAATCAATGGACTTACTCTGAAAACAATACAAGATTATCTACGACAATTAATTTTCCAGAAATTGATGACGCAACTTTTAGAAATGATGGTATACTAGTTTATATCTATCCAAATAATTCTGTTGCTGAATATAAACAATTACCAATGGTATTTGATGCACAAGCTTACAGCTATATTGTAAGAAGAGGTTCAATAACTATTGATATTCAAACTTCTGGAGATAATGTACTTACACCAACAAAACCCACTGCTCCAATTGGTTTAAGGGTTGTAATTGTAACTTCATCTCAATAAGTAAAAACATTTAAAACTCTAAAAAACGACTGATGTTCAACTGAACGTGGTCGTTTTTTTTATGCTCTCCCCTGTTCAGCTGTAAAGCACGGATGTTTACACCATTTCTTTCTAAAAGTAATTCATCATAGAAACCCTTATAGTACACATCTTTAACTTCAAAACGTCTGCTGCTCCAGTTGCTATTTATTTCGGCCCATTCAGGGTAAAACACAACCGAATCTTTTTGTGTTTTTAACCCAATTTTTTCGGCATCAGCTTTTGATAAAACCACCGCATTACCTAAAATTTGGGCGGTGTAAATGTGTTTGGGGTGTTGGTAAATTTCAGCTGGTTTTCCGGTCTGTAACAGTTCGCCATTTTTCAAAATCAGTAACTGATCGGCCAGGAATAAACCATCAGCAGGATCGTGCGAAACCAAAATAACGGTAACTCCTGTTTCTGAAGCGATGCGTTTAATATCTGCACGTAGCTGGTTCTTAAGTAAAGCATCAACCTGGCTAAATGGTTCGTCTAAAAGTAAAACCTGCGTATCGGCAACCATGGCTTTTGCTATAGCCACACGCTGTTGCTCTCCCCCACTTAGCTCAATGATTTTTTTATTCTGTAAAGGTAAAATCCGAAGGTGCTCCATCATCTGAATCGTTTTTTCGGCTTTGGTTTTCAGGTCGGTATTCGATAGCTGTGAGGCAATATTATCGTACACTTTTGCATAAATATTCAGCGAAAAATCCTGCGTAACCATTTTCATCTGTTTGTGTCCGGGGATCAGTTGTTCATCCGGCCCCTTAACCCTTTGATCTTCGAAAAATATTTCACCTGAATCAGTTTTTAACAGCCCATAGATCGATTTTAATAAAGTTGATTTTCCGCTACCGCTCTCGCCGATAATGGCCACTACATCGCCTCTTTTAATATCGAAACTTACATTTTTGATTCCACCGGCCTGTTCTGCCTGATATTGCTTGGTTAAATTTTTAACGCTGATTAGGGTATTGCTCACGTGGTAAAGATAAGAAAAAGGTAGAGGGTTTTGAGGTAGAAGGTTTAAGGTAAATGAGACTAAACAAAAAATCCTGTCTCGCCTAACCGAAACAGGATCTGTTTTATTTGTGTGTTGCTGTGTTTTAATTTAATCCGAAGGTAACTCCGAAACTCATATTCTTTAAGCCAGCTTGTTGTGAGGTGGTAAACATATCGTTAAAGTAATATTTGGTAAACAATCCTAAACCTCCGTACCCAAATCTAACGGTACCTCCGTAACGAACCGACTGAAAATGGTAACTATCATATTGTTTTTCTTTACCACGTTCTTCGCTAATCTGTTTAATTTTTCCGTTTAACAAAAAGCTAACCTCCGGACCTAAAACCAGGTAAAATCTTTTACCGTTTTTGTTTTCATTGGTGCGGAATTCAAAATTTAATGGAATATGCACATAGCTGCTGGAGAAACGGTTTTTAGAGAAATGTACCGGCGATTGATCAGTATAAACAAACTCATTTGAGTTTTTAGCAATGGTAATGTCTTTTCTCAAACGGATCAAAGTCCAGTCGAAACCACCTGCCACATACACTTTAAAACTAGAGTTAAAGCGATAGCCGAACTGCAAAATATCGAAAGAGAAAGTACTGGTTTTTCCGCCTTTATAATCCAAAAAGTCGTTATTTGGAGATAAATTAAAACTTCCATTGTCAATTAATCTCGAGAAACCCCAGTCAATCCTTGTGAAAGTAATCCCGCCTACAAAACGGCCTTTTTTTACTGAATCTGATTTCGATTTTAAGATAATTCCGTGTCCTTCGCTATAATCAATTTTCTTTTTAGCAGTACTATCCTGTTGAGCAAATGCTCCTGGAGCCATAACACCGGCAAGTCCGCTTACCAAAAGTGCTGTAAATATTAGACGTTTCATATTATGTGTGTTTGTTATTTTAATGTTGTAATGTTGAAAGGTTTAAAGTTGTAATGTTGCAAAGTTTAAATGTTGGATACTGTTAACTAAAAACTGTTAATTGTAAACTGAAAACTGTTACTTTTTCCGTTTTCCAATTTTAAAAGGACCAATATTGATCGATGATAAAGAAGAATCATCATCATCGGTACGGAACTGGATCAGTTTATCTTTTCTCTTATCTACTTTGTTCACAATGATGTTAATTACATCGCCCATATTGCGGATCCCTTTGCTTTGTTCGTTATCATTAATAGGTTCATCAGTTTTAAGCGTTGTTGGATTGCTTGCCGTTACCATATCCACTTTAGGCTGCAAAAGAATAGCGGCGTCAATTTGTGCTTTGATATCATTTTTTGGGCTTTCAACCTGTGCAATCATAGTTTCCTGCTTTTGCATTTCTGGTGCAGTAACAATACGTTGTTTTTCAACAGGTTTAACAACATCCTGTATAACCTTTGTTTTGGCAATAGCCCTTGCTGGTTTAACCTCAACAGGCAAAATTGGTGCAACATTTTTAACCGGTTCAATAACTACAGGTAGCTGATCTTTTACAACTGGCACCTCAACCGTTTGCTTTGGCTTTTCAATTGTGTTACTGGCCAATTGTTTAGTTTCATTGGTATTATTTTGCTTTTGAAAAATCAAAATCCCGATCGTAGCAATCAATAACACAGCAGCTGCCGATAACCAGTAAATGGGAACGATCCTTTTTTTCTTAGGTGTTATTTCGCTTTCTATATTGCTCCATAAATCCCTCGATGGTGTTACTTCAGCATCAGCAAAAGCATCCTTAAATAACTGATCAAAATCCTTATCCCGTATAGGTTGCATAACCAAATCCCTCCATTTTTATAATTTCTTCTTTTAATATTGCCCTTGCTCTCGATAACTGCGATTTACTCGCGCCTTCTGAGATACCAAGCGTTTCACCAATTTCTTTGTGCGAATAACCTTCTATCACATACATGTTAAAAACCATGCGGTAACCATCGGCCAGTTTTTGTATTACCTTCATTAAATCCTGCATGCCTAAAGTGCCAAAATCAAATCCGGTTGATGGTTGTTCGTAAGCCTCATCTATCTCCACTACATTTAAGCTGCGTAAATTTTTACGGTAACTTTCAATTGCGGTATTCACCATTACTCTTCTAATCCAGCCCTCAAAAGAGCCATCGCCCCTATACTCCTTTATTTTTTGGAAAATTTTGATGTAGCCCATCTGCAGCACATCTTCTGCCTCCATCCTATCTTTGGCGTAGCGCATACAAACGGCCAACATTTTCGATGCAGTTTGCTTATAAAGCAGCTCCTGCATCTTCCGGTCGCCAGCTTTGCAGCCTTCCATCAAATCGTTTATCGTATAGCTTCGCGTCAATTTCATTGTGTGTTTGTATATAGAAGATGGGCAATTACAAACAATGGTTGCATGGGGGGGAGAAAAAAAGTTAAATAAAGTTAAAATTATTCCAATACTAATTGACTATCAACAAGATATAGTTTAAATAATTTTCAAGAAAGATATAGATTTTTTATTTGAAAATGAACATGCAGTATCTTTTGGGGATGTATCGCAAAGTCCTGACGTGAAGTCAGAACCTACAACCATTAAAAATAATAAACCCTGTAGATTTTAAAACCTACAGGGCTTGTAATGGATTAGTTAAATCACCCTCAACCTTTCTACCTTCTACCTTCCATCCTTTTTCACCTTAAACAATTTAAAATCCTGTTTATAAGTTAAGAAGAACGAGTGGTTAAACTGAAGTTGTTTATCGGTATTGTCTAAATCAATATGCGGTTCGAAACGTACATCAAGGTATAAATGCGGGATCAGTTCTTTTTGGTAAGCATAACGCAATGAAACAATGTTTCTAGAGCTTTGTCTTAACCCAGGACTATACAAATTATCTGAAACCGACTCATAAAGCGGCATCCCTTTAATCGAAATAAAGTTATTGCCTTTCCAGTAAGAAGCCACTAAACTTCCCCATTTACTTTCTACCCCGGCATTTAACCATAAACCGAAGCCACCCTGGTAGGCCCTTCTTTTATCCGGAGAGAAATCTTTGTAAACCGCAATATAATTATCGGTATATACCTGTTTAATATTAGTATTAATGTCTTTATGCAGTTTTATACCCGTTGCGCCATTAAACATCGTTGTAATCGGGATTTCTTTTAAAACATCAATCTGTCCGCCCTGGTGAAAAGCCAAAAACTGAGCAGGAATACTCAACTTCCAGTCATCATTTTTGATTAAAAAACTTTCGGTTGATAAACCACCGATGATTTCTTCTTTAGCCGGATCACCTTTATAAATCATTTTTTGCCAGGCAATCCATGCATCTAAAGTAAATTTCTTACGCTCTACCAATAACTGCGTTCCATATTCAATTGGTGTAGTTAATGTTCTTTCGAAATCGTATAATGGCTCAATATATTTGTGCTGAATATTTCCTTCTAAACTTCCAAAAATCAAAGTAAGGTTACGTTTATGGTATTTTACGCTGAATAAAGGTTTAGCATCGGAGATCCCGTTCCTTCCAAAATCTTTTCTGATAAAAGCACCTGCCGTAATGGCGAGGTTTGGATGTGCGTAATAAACGATCTGCGGTTGCAATTGCGTTCCGTACAAAGTATAACCATCATGAAAATCGTTGGTGTACTCGTAATTGCGAACGTAATTTAAATTATAAAAATTGAAGTGAACCTCGTTTGTTAAGCTGCTATCGGGGCGGATCCGGTTCTCAAAAGCCGATTGATTAAACTGTGCCGAAGCAAAATAAGAACTGAAAAGAAAAGTTATTAGTAGTGAGGTCCTTTTCAGACCTGTGTTTGTAAACATGTGCTTGGATTTTATCGCCCAAATTTAGAATAGTTTTTGATTTATTTAAATGAAGAGTATATGAAGTTTACGCAAAGGAAACAAAATTGCTAGCTGGTTGATCACCAAGGCACAAAGAACACAAAGTTTTTTACACTGCTTTAATTACAAACAATATTCTTGGTGCCTTAGTGACTTTGTGGTAAAAACAAATTTCAAGCTATCCAACTGCAGATTATCTTTAGTTTTATCCATTTACCATTTTCTTTCTTATAGATCACAGCTTCTCCTCCTCCGCACTTAAAATCGCAATAATATTCAGAATAAAACACACAATATTCGTAATTTCTCAAAAAAATCGGGGATGAAATTGAAGCAATTGCATTACCACAATACCGGTTGAGGTAATCCCATCCGTTATGCAGACGGGGATAATTATTTTTGAGAATTCTATTTAGCGAATCCTGACCTAAACAACTGCCTTTAAAATCAAGAAACTGCTGCCAATTTTCGATCTTAGGTTTACTTATATCTTCCTTAATAGATGATATTTCGCTTTTACCAAAAAAACTTAAATCTAAATACCCCTCTTTACAACCAAATTTAGGTTCACTAATTAGAATGAATTTTCTTATTTCTAAATTTAGTCCGTAAACTTCGGTAATAAAGCTTTTTGCCTGCCTGAAATATTCTAATTTTGCATTTGCCCCTGATTGTTGAGCGTCTGCTTTACCAATTAAGAAAATTAAACTTATTAATATGCCACCAAATACTTTTAACATAACTTTTTAGGCTATGATGATGGTATTTCATATTTTCCATAATAACAGAAAATCACTCACCGTTCTTCTTACGGTAGTTTTTATAGAGTTTAACGGCAATCATGATGGCCATAGCCACGCCCATGATACCAATTAAACCATAAATCCAATTGATGGCGTTTTTTAAAATCACTACAAATACAATGGCAATCATAAAAATGGTCGCCAGCTCACGCCATAACCTCAACTGAAAGCTGCTTAGCTTATATTGATTATTTTTAAGCTGTTTAACGATGTTCTGGCAGATGAAATGATAAATGAGTAAACCAACAACAAAACCAAGCTTAACCCACATCCAATCGGCTTGTAGCAGCCCCTGGTTTAAAGTTAACATAGATGCACCCGCCAAAACGGAAATAATCATTGCGGGGGTAGCAATAATCTTCCATAATGTAGCCTCCATTTTAACAAACTGTTTTTGGAGAATACTTTTTTCAGGTTCAGGCTTATCGTTTGCTTCCGTGTGGTAAATAAAAAGACTTAAAATATAAAATAAACCGGCCATCCAGCTAATTACAAACACAATGTGTACAGCTTTAAAATATTGGTAATATGGCAATAAGGTTTCTATCATTTTTAACTTGAAATCAAAAAAGTTTTATCCGCTTATTCGGCACACTTACTTTCCTAAATTCTCCATCATATACTTTAATAAAAGAACCATCATTAAATGTTCTATAAACGCCATCTGCTTTCACTTCAGTTCTACCTAAATTCAAAGCGTCAACAACCCTTAGCACATCCTCCATCTTCTTATTAACTGCTCTAATTAATTGTTTAATCGGCAGTTTATCCTCATCATTCAAAGATTTAACAGTCATATTATTTGAGTTATATAGCTAATATACAAAAATCAAATGATTCGTTTAATACCTAAACTCCTTCACCACCTCAATGGCATACTTCACGCTATCGAAAGGAATATCAGGCATAATACCATGACCTAAATTGAAGATAAATCCTTCGGTACCGCGCATGCGTTCGAACAATTTGTGGATCTGTGCTTTAATTACTGCTTTATCGGCATACAAAATATGTGGATCTAAATTCCCCTGTACAGCAATGCCAGCTGGCAAAGCATTTTTAATGTTCAATAAATCGGCATTCCAGTCAACCGAAATTACGTCTGGTTTAGCTTCTGCCATAATCGGCGCAAAAACAGAACTTCCTTTACAAAATGAAATCACCGGAATATCTTTTCTGTTGAGGTTGGCAATAATTTCCTGAATATAACGGTGTGAAAACTCCTGATAATCGTTCCACGATAAAGCAAGCGCCCAACTGTCGAAAATTTGAACAGCGTTTACGCCGGCAGCAATTTGAAGGTTCAGATAATCTGCAGTTACTTTTGCAATTTTAGCCAAAAGTTTGTGCGCCAATTCTGGTTGGTTGTGTATAAAGAGTTTGGTTAATTTGAAATCTTTAGACGATCCTCCTTCTATTAAATAACTCATTACCGTAAAAGGTGCGCCAGCAAAACCGATTAAAGGAATGTTTCCATTCAATCTTTGCTGAATCACTTTAATGGCATCAGCTACGTATTGTAACTCATCTAAACAATCAACATTTAGGTTTTCAATATCCTGAGCCGTACGTACAGGATTTGCAAACTTAGGACCAACGCCTTGAGTGAAGCTTAAATCGCCACCCATAGCCTCACCGGTTACCAGAATATCACAGAATAAAATCGCGGCATCTATATCCAGCAAATCAACAGGCAACATCGTCACATCAGCTGCAATTTCAGGAGTTTTGCACATCTCTAAAAAAGAGTATTTGTTTTTAATTTCCCAATATTGCGGCATAAAACGGCCTGCCTGACGCATCATCCACACTGGTGGGCGTTCTGTTTGTTTTGAAAATGCTGCGTCTAAAAATAGGTTATTCTTCATGATTTGTATTTGGTATCGCGTATCGTCACCCTGATCCAATTTCTATAGGATTTAATTTAGGGTCTTAACCAAGGAAAGATGCTTAAACAAGTTCAGCATGACGACCGGGCTAAAATTTTAATTTTGCAAATGTATAAATAAAAAAAAAACGAAGTACCTTTTTATCAAAAACTGGTGCTTCGTTTATTCAAAATGACAATACTAATATTATATTTTGCTCATTTCTTTTTCAATTTTAACAATAATATCTTTTGATCGTTGTGTTTCGGCAAGCTCTTTGGCCAGTTTGGTATAGGCTTCTGCCCTTTCCCTGTCTTTTTTCCGCAAAGCGAGGTTAGCCAAATGGATCAGCACATACGATTTTTCATTCTTACCCCCTACCGGAAAACGGCTGGCTAACTGAAAATGATATTCGGCTTTATCGTAATCCTGTTCTTTCAAAGCCATATTGCCTTGCATAAATTCGTAATAACCCCTACGGCTTTTTGCCAAACGCTCAGGCTTTGTAACCTCAGCCAATAAGGCCCTGGTTTTACCAAATTCGTTATTTTTGAAATGTTTCGAAGCCATTAACACCGAACTATGCTTAAAATGGCTCCAAACAACAAAGGCAAATAACACACCCGAAACGGCAGCCAACTGATATTGATTGTAAAAAACACAAACCAACGCAGCCAGCACAAAAACGGCCATTAAAGCATACCTGCCTTTATTATTGTACATTAATGACTATCGGTAAATTTATAACCTACTCCACGGATAGAGTGGAAATAAACCGGATTTTTTTGATCTGGTTCGAAATATTTCCGGAATGTTAAAATGAAATTATCAATCGTTCTGGTTGATGGATAAACATCGTAATTCCAAACAGTTTCTAAAATCTGCTCTCTTGAAACGGCATCATTTTTACGCTCGATCAACAGTTTCAACAACATCGTTTCCTTTTTGGTTAACGGTGTGATGGTACCATCATCATGTTTTAATTCGAAAGAGTTGAAATAGATTGTTTTATCACCGATTTTATAAGAATTCAATTCTTTTAAATCATCAGATTTTAAACTGCGTTTAACCAAGATACCAACACGAAGAATTAATTCTTCTAAGTTGAATGGTTTAACCAAATAATCATCAGCTCCTTTTTTCAAACCTAAAACACGGTCTTCTGAAGTGTTTTTAGCTGTTAAAAACATAATCGGAACTTCTGCATTCTCTAAACGGATTGTTTCGCAAACCTGGAAACCATCCATTTCGGGCAACATTACATCTAAAATAATTAGATTAAAGCGTTCTTCTTTAAAAATTTTAAGAGCGGTTTTGCCATCTTTAACGGCGTGAACTTTATAACCCTCAAGTTCGAGGTTTAATTTGATAGCATCTAACAAGTGATCCTCGTCTTCTACCAATAGAATTCTTAATTTTTGTGACATAATTGAGATTAACTAAATGTTACTTCAAAAATACTTCCTTGGGGCAGATTGTCTTTTACTGTAATATCTGCATCATGGTATTGTAAAACCTCTTTCACAATAAACAAGCCTAAACCTGTTCCTTTCGCTTTTCTGACATTCTCGTTACCAACGCGGTAAAACTTATCAAATATCAACATTTTTTCGGCATCTGAAATACCCGGCCCTTTATCTATTACACTTAAGTGAATATGTCCATCTATCTTATTTAAATGCACATTTATCTCGTCACATGGACTTGAATACTTTACCGCATTTTCAATCAAATTGGTTACAACTGACGATAAGGCAAATTTGTCACCCATAATCTGCAAATTTGGCTGAATTTGGGCACTTATCAGTTGTTCGTTGCCACAAGAGTGAACCTGCAACCGATCTGTAATTTTATACACCAGTTCTGAAAAATTAAATTCCTCTTTCGGAAAAGTGTACGAACGGTTTTCAATCTTGGTTGCCAATAGCATATTTTCCACCAGATCGTCTAACCGTTCAATGTCTTTTAGCGAATTGTTAAGCAGCGATACCTGGCGGGCTTTATCCAGATCTCTTTTAACAATGGTTTGGATAGAAAGTTTGATCGCAGCCAAAGGAGATTTCAGCTCATGGGTAATCGACATCAGGAAATTTTGCTGTTGTTCTCTTAATTTATCTTCACGTTTTAACGACTGGTGAAGGAAATAACCACCAATACAGAGCAAAAATAAAAACACTGATCCTTCGCCCATAATCATCGTCATGCGGCTTGGTTGCAAACGCACCACCAATGTACCCCAGGAAATGAGCTGAACGAGTGCGTAAAGCAATAATGCGTAAAATATAATTATAGACTTCTTCATTTATCGATCTTTCCTTCGGGTTGATTACACAGATT
>NZ_AYMG01000048.1 GCF_000633455.1 Pedobacter jeongneungensis | reverse complement strand
TGCTTCTGTAGCTGATTTAACCACCATAGAAGGTACTGGTACCACAGCCGATCCTTTCAAGGTAAAAGACCTGGGCATTGTAGAAGCTAAACTGGCGAACGATGCGGTTACCACTTTAAAAATAAAAGATGCCAATGTTACCACAGATAAAATAAAGGACGCCAATGTTACCACCGGTAAGATTGCCGCTGGTACAAACAACCAGGTACTGGTTACCGATGCTACCGGCAAAGTGGCCTGGGTTGATAAAACTGCCCTTGCTGCTTCTGTAGCTGATTTAACTACGATAGAAGGTACCGGTACCACAGCCGATCCTTTCAAGGTAAAAGATTTAGGCATTGTAGAAGCCAAACTGGCCAACGATGCGGTTACCACTTTAAAAATAAAGGATGCAAACGTAACTACCACCAAGATTGCTGCTGGTACAAACAATCAGGTACTGGTTACCGATGCTACCGGCAAAGTAGCCTGGGTTGATAAAACTGCCCTTGCTGCTTCTGTAGCTGATTTAACTACGATAGAAGGTACCGGTACCACAGCCGATCCTTTCAAAGTAAAAGATTTAGGCATCGTAGAAGCCAAACTTGCCAATGATGCGGTTACCACTTTAAAAATAAAAGATGCCAATGTTACCACCGGTAAGATTGCCGCTGGTACAAACAACCAGGTACTGGTTACCGATGCTACCGGCAAAGTAGCCTGGGTTGATAAAACTGCCCTTGCCGCTTCTGTAGCCGATTTAACCACAATAGAAGGTACTGGTACCACAGCCGATCCTTTCAAGGTGAAAGACCTGGGCATCGTAGAAGGCAAACTTGCCAATGATGCGGTTACCACTTTAAAAATAAAAGATGCGAACGTAACAACCGCTAAATTAGCTGATAATGCTGTTACCACAGCTAAAATTACTGATGCCAACGTTACCACCGGTAAGATCGCTGCTGGTACAAACAACCAGGTACTGGTTACCGATGCTACCGGCAAAGTGGCCTGGGTTGATAAAACTGCCCTTGCTGCTTCTGTAGCCGATTTAACCACCATAGAAGGTACAGGCACCACAGCCGATCCTTTCAAAGTAAAAGATTTGGGTATTGTAGAAGCCAAACTGGCGAATGATGCGGTTACCACTTTAAAAATAAAAGATGCGAACGTAACAACCGCTAAATTAGCTGATAATGCTGTTACCACAGCTAAAATTACTGATGCCAACGTAACGACCACCAAGATTGCCGCTGGTACAAACAACCAGGTACTGGTTACCGATGCTACCGGTAAAGTGGCCTGGGTTGATAAA
>NZ_AYMG01000047.1 GCF_000633455.1 Pedobacter jeongneungensis | reverse complement strand
ATTGCTTCGTCGGCTGAAAAAGCCTTCTCGCAATGACGGTATCTCGGGAACTGGATTATTTGTTTGTTTTATGTTCGATCACATATTTACCCGCCGTTAAATCTATTTTTCCATTATTAGTTATCTTACCATTTACATAAGTATTCATTCCACGGGTAAGGGGCAGATTAATGGTTGCGGTAGAGTTAGCCGGAATGGTGATATCGTATCTAATCCCATCATTTATTCTTTTCCACGCACTGCTAATCTTCCCATAAGGACCAATGTGGCTGGCTTCGAAAGAATTTAGACCTTCCATGATATGTGGGTCGAGAATTACATGTTTAAAACCAGGCTGTTTTTCATCTGGCTTAATACCACCCGGTGATTTATATAACCAGGCACCGATTTCGCCAAACATGATGTGGTTCATAGAAATGTCTGATTTCGCATCAATAGGCCAGTTTTCGTATAAGGTAGTGGCTCCGTTTTCCATCCACCAGCCCCAGCTTGGATAAGTTTTTTGTGCCGCAACTTTATAAGCGATATCACTGTAACCATTTTCGCTCAAGGCATTTAAAATGGCCTTTGTACCTAATAAACCAACATCCAAATGGAAACCATCAGCTTCTACACGTTTGGCCAGGTTTTTGGCAACTGAAGCAATCGATTCTTCCGGAACAATTTTCCAGTACAAAGGAACACTCATTTCTGTTTGTATGCCGGTGTTGTAAATCCCTTTTTCTTTATTCAGGTATTTGGCATTAAAGGCATCTTTAATTTTTTTTGCCAATGCCATATACTTTTCATAATCATCACTTTTGCCTAGAATTTTGGCGGCTTTAGCCAAAATCACCACATCGGCATAATAATAACAGGTTGAAGTAAGCTCTACCGGAGATTTAGATTTCACCGGGATCCAATCGCCCAAACCCCAGGTAGTTAAACCGGTAGGGTAGGTTTCGTCGATGTGGTTTACATATTTCCTGATGTTCTGATAACAATCGGCAAGCAGTTTTTTGTCGCCGTAGAACAGGTAAACATTCCATGGGATAATGGCAATGGTACTGGTCCAGTCTGGTCCGTTTCCCCATTCGTAACCCCAGCCATCGGTAGGGATAATAGAAGGTAAAACACCGTTTGGCTGTTGCTCATCACGATGATCGGCCAGCCACTTTTCGTAAATGGTGATGCCATCAAACCCATATAAACCTGTTTCTATAGCAATCTGGGCATCGCCTGTCCAGCCATTTTTTTCTCTCTGCGGACAATCTGTTGGGTAGCCAAAGAGATTTGATAAGTATGAATTGTTGGTGGCATAGTAGATTTTATTGATAATTGGTTCTGATGATTTAACATCACCAACCACTGGCACATCGCTATGCATAAAATAGCCAACCAAATCTTCTTTTTTCAATTGTACAGGAGCAGAACTGGTTACCTCCACATATTGAAAACCCTTATAGTTAAAATGTGGCATAAAACTTTGTGCACCTTTTCCATTCAGGATTAAAATATCAGTTTGAAATGGGTCGGTATTGTCCGTTGGGCGGTAATGAGCATCGATATTTGAAATATCCACACGTCCGTTAGGATATAAGCGCTCGCCGTGTTTTAGTTTAATAACCGTTCCGGCAGGGCCATTTACAGTGATTTTACTTACACCCGAAATATTTCTACCCAGATCGAACAGGTAGGTGGTATCGTTAAACTTTTTAATGCTTTTACTGGTTATTTCCTCCACATTACGGATAGGGTGTAAGGCCTGTGCAACAATATTTTTTGATGGTGCAGAACGGAACATCACGTCTTTCCAGTCTTTATCATCAAAATTTGGGGTATTCCATCCTGTTTTTTCTAAACGCGCATCATAATGCTCAGCCGTGTAAATGCTGTTGAAAACAATAGGGCTCAAAGCAGTTTTCCAGCCTTTGCCCGATTTGATGGTTTCGGTTGTGCCGTCCTCGTAAGTGATGCGTACATCAAGACAAAAGGTAGGTCTGTTGCGCCAGGGAGCACGGTCGAAATACCAAACTGCGGTTGATTGATGGTTGTACCAGCCATTGCCCAGTAATATACCAATCGCATTTTTACCCTGGCTGATGGCATCGGTCACATCATAAGTAACATATAGCGTACGCCTGTCAAACCGGGTGTACATGGGGTCCATGCGGTGGTTGCCGATTTTCTTTCCATTGATTGAAAGTTCGTATAATCCGGCTGCAGCAATGTAGGCCCTTGCGGATTTAATTTTTTTATTGGTGCTGAAAGTATTGCGGAAATAGGGTGCAGGTTTAAGTTTGGTATTCTCCGTATCCGAAATCCAGGCACCCTGCCAGTTTTCCATTTTCATCATCCCTGTTTCAAAACTGGCGATGGTGATTTTATCTGATTTTTTATTGTTCCCGTCGGAAATATCAACCCGCCAGAAATATTTAGTAAAAGGTTTTAGTAACTGACCCGAATAAATAACCAAATTTTGGTCTGACTTCACCCAGCCCGTGCTCCATAATTTAGCATTGGCTTTTACCAGCGAATTGGAATCGGTATCAACCAGAATGCGGTAAGCACTTTGTTTAGCACCTTGATTGGCATCGTTCATTTGCCAGGTAAAACGTGGATTCGGACTATCTAAGCCAATCGGGTTGACCAAATATTCGGTTTTTAGGGCTGTAAGCGATTGAGCTGATATTTTAGAAAAGGGAGAAAGGGCAAAAAGTAAAGTAGTTATTTGTAAAAATTTGAGGTTCATAGTTTAAGGCTTATCCAAAAACTAAGGTATTAAAATAATATGCCGATAAAAGAACCGCAATGGAATTTTTACGCATAAAAAAAGACGAATATTAATTCGTCTTATATATCTGTGCAATCACCTAAATCTGTGCAATCATTTTTTATCCTAAGATTTCTTTCAGTTTCTCGGTTTGATGATCGGCTAGTTTTTGCAAAGGACCAGATGCCAGCATTTTCATCATCATGTTTAAATCTGCTGAGATGATATGTTTTGCAGTGGTAGTTCCATTTCCGTTATCTGCAACTGTCCATTTTAATTCTACATCAAAAGGTGCTTTCTCACTCGGAATTGCTGTTATTTCCTGGTTTTCAACACGGTTTGAAATCTTAATGGCCAATTTCGCCATATTTTGAATGGTAAACCGTGCATCATCTTCGGTTGATTCCCAGTTGTAAATGTTTTCTGGCATCAGTTGCTGATGATTGTTCATATTGGATAGAAAAGCATAAACCTCGGCAACGGGCTTATTAACTTCTACTGTGCTTTCAATAACAGTCATTATATATTTTTATAGATTTTTGTTCTTCTTATTTCAAAATTAAGATTCCGGACTCAAAACTTGTCCTTGTCCCCATTCTGAAGGATTTAAGCGCCATTTACCTAATAACTCCATATCGCTTTTGGCAATAATGCTGTGCTCGGCAGCATAATCGATTAAAGCAGCATAATTTGATAAGGTAAGGTAACGGCATTTTGCAGCGGCAAAATTTTCGTCTGCTTTTTCGAAACCATAGGTGAAAATTGCGGCTAAACCCGCTACTGATAAACCTGCAGCCCTTAAAGCTTCAACAGCCTGTAAACTGCTTTTTCCGGTCGAAATTAAATCTTCGATTACCACTACACGTTGACCTTCAACTACTTCGCCTTCTATTAAACTTCCGGTGCCATGTTCTTTGGCTTTAGCCCTTACGTAAATAAAAGGTAAACCAAGTTCCTGCGCTACCAAAACGCCCTGTGGGATACCAGCGGTTGCAACACCTGCAATTACATCTACAGAACCAAATTCTTCCTGTATGGCCTGTGCCAGTTTCTGACGGATGTAAGTTCTAACCTGAGGATGGGAAAGGGTAATTCTATTGTCGCAATAAATTGGCGATTTCCAGCCTGATGCCCAGGTGAAGGGATTGTTTGGCTGTAATTTAATTGCTTTTATCTGTAATAAAAATTCCGCTACCTTTAATTCAATATCACTTTTATTATACATGGCTCAAAATTACAGATTTATTTGTGTTTGTCATAACGTTTATTAACCCCCTTTGTTTTACATTGGGGAAAGAAAAATGTAGGAATCGGGATTTGATTTCGACATTCCAATACTACAAATATCGGAAATTTTGATGGATGCTAAAAGCTATTTCTCGCCACTTCCTGTAAATCAGGGTGATAAAGAATAGTTAGGTTTACAAATAGGTTCTAATTAAGTTGGGGTTAGCTTTGTGTAACAATTATTAACCATTATCGTCTTAATCAAAATCTTAAAATCATGATCGTTTTAAAATCAGACTACTTCAGTTCGCACGAGCGCCTAACCCGTTTTATCAACGAAAACCACATTAAACGTGAGGATATTTTAGCAATTACACAGGCTCCAAGTTTCTTTACCATCTTTTTTTATGCTGATGATGCTGTTGAAGAAATTACGCACGGAATGTTCTCCTGATCAAAATTCTTCGTCATTTTAAACGGTTACCGGAAATACTGATATCCCTTTTGATTCGAATTCGGTTATTTCAGGCCCATTGTAGTCGGTAACTAAAATATTTACGAGCGATAAATCATTAAACTTTAAATAGGACGTTTTTCCAATTTTGCTGGCATCGCAAAGCATGTAAACGCAATCACTTTGCGATGCCATAGCCAAAGTATTCGAAACTTCGTGCTCACTGCCAGCATATAATCCCTCGCCAGTGATCCCATCAACACCTAAAAAAGCTTTCGAAGCGTGGTATCTGGCAATATGTTCTTGTGCTATATTTCCATGAACTGCTTGCCTGGTTATGTCAACTTCACCTCCAATAAGGTTAATAGCTACCGGGCTGCCCTGCAGCTCATTTACTACCGGTAGTGAATTGGTAATGACTTTTATTTTTTTGTTTTTGATAAACTGGCATAATCTAAAGGCCGTGCTTCCACAGTCGATAAATATAATATCGCCATCCATAATGTCTGCTGCAGCCCTTTTGCAGATTGCATCTTTTGCTTTTAAATTAACTGCAGCTTTATTGACAAATGAAACTGGCTTGATTAGTTCACTAACTTTCATTGCCCCTCCATGGGTACGGTAAAGCAGTCCGTTAGCTGCCATAGTGGTCAGGTCTCTTCTTACGGTAACTTCAGATACATCAATTTCAGCTGCTAGTTGCCTGATCTCAACTTCGCCAAACTCTTCTAAAAGTTCGAGGATTTTATTCGCTCTTTTTTGAAATGTCATTTATAATGATTTAATTCGATCAAAAATAATCATAATCAATCAAAAATAATCATTTATGAAAAATATTAATATTCTCGATACTCAAATATTATCCGATAATTGGTACACGCTCAAAAAAGTAAGTTTTGAAATGATTGGGATTGATGGTGTTAAATCTGTTTTAGAACGAGAAGCTTATGATAGGGGGAACGGTGCCACAATTTTATTGTATAATAAAGAATATGGAACAGTTGTGCTTACCCGTCAGTTCAGGATGCCGACATTTATTAATGGAAATGAGACCGGCTACCTTATTGAGTGTTGCGCGGGATTGTTGGATCAGGATAATGCGGAAGATTGTATCAGAAGAGAAACTGAAGAAGAAACCGGATTTAGAATTGGTCAGGTAGAAAAAGTTTTCGAAGCCTATATGTCTCCAGGTTCGGTTACCGAGCTCTTGTACTTTTTTGTGGCAGCATATTCACATGATATGAAAATGCATAATGGAGGAGGACTGCAGGAAGAAAATGAAGATATAGAAGTATTAGAATTGCCTTTCGAAAAGTCGCTGGAAATGATTACCTCCGGTGAAATAAAGGATGGAAAAACCATCATGCTTTTGCAATATGCCCGGTTAAAAGGACTGTTGTTATAGTTCATTGTTTGAATTTTGCAATGAATTATTTGAATTGCGTAATCGTTCGTAACAAAGCACGCTTTACCTTTGTTATGGTACTAATTAATTTTAAATTTTTATGATAGCAACAAAAGGATATGCGGCACAAAATGCCGAAACGGATCTTGCACCCTGGAATTTTGAGCGCCGGGAAGTAGGACCTCATGATGTGCAGTTCGAAATACTTTTCTGTGGGGTTTGCCACTCAGATCTGCACCAGATTAAAAACGATTGGTTCCCGGGGATATTCCCAATGGTTCCAGGACATGAAATTGTGGGCAGGGTAATTAAAGTTGGCGACCATGTTAAGAAATTTAAGGTAGGCGATCTTGCTGGTACAGGTTGTATGGTAGATTCGTGCCAGGTTTGCGAAAACTGTAAGCAGGATCTCGAACAATATTGTTTAGAAGGCAATACGCAAACTTATAATGGTTTGGAGAGAGATGGGAAAACACCAACTTATGGTGGTTATTCTGACTCGATTGTTGTGCGTGAAGAGTTTGTATTACACGTATCTGATAAATTAAATCTTGCTGCGGTAGCGCCGCTTTTATGTGCAGGGATTACTACTTATTCGCCGTTAAGACACTGGAAAGTAGGAAAAGGACATAAATTGGCTGTACTGGGTTTAGGTGGTTTAGGCCACATGGCTGTGAAATTTGGTGTAGCTTTTGGTGCTGAGGTTACAGTATTGAGTACTTCGCCTAAAAAAGAAGAAGATGCTAAAAAATTGGGTGCACACCATTTTGTAGTCACTACCGATCCTGAGCAGGTTAAAGCAGCTAAAGGTACATTCGATTTTATTTTGGATACCGTATCTGCTGAACATGATTTTAACATGTACCTTTCTTTATTAAGAACAAATGGTACGCATATCTGTGTGGGTGTTCCACCAAAACCAGCAGAAATTGCAGCTTTCAGTTTATTGGGGGGCAGAAAAAGTTTAGCCGGATCGGGTATTGGCGGTATTGCCGAAACTCAGGAAATGCTGGATTTCTGTGCAGAAAACAACATCGTTTCAGATATTGAAATGATTGATATGAAAGACATTCACACTGCCTACGATAGGATGCAAAAAGGAGATGTACGTTACAGGTTCGTGATTGATATGGCTACATTGTAGTTCAGATCGTAACAAAAGTTATGGGGATTTAGAGATAGTAATATTTCTAAATCCCTTTTTTATTTAAGGATTGCTTAATAATCTAAAGCATCTCCATTTTTCTTTACAAATTCGGACAAAGGAATGTGATGTTCGGATTCTACTTTTGCCAACTGTCTTTCGTTTTCAGTTAATAAGTTATCTAACGTGTTCAACGAATCTTTAAGGTAAGATATTGATAACATCCGTGAAATTCTGTTTCTGATTTTATCAGCGAGAAATATTTCGACCAATATCAGGCTGATCAGAAAAAGGTAATGGTTGAATATAATGTTATTGGTACTCTTAGAGAAAGTAGGCAGTCCTATCATGCCAAAAAATAAATCTATAATTAAAGGAATACCGATAATCGCAAGGAGCGAAAATCCGCTAACTTTTAAAGTAATTCCTTTTTCAGCGTTCCTGATCTGTTCGTTAAAGGCCGAAAACTTGCTTTTAAAGGGAGTTTCCCTATTGTTCTGTTGCTGTTCTAATTTTTGAAGTTCTTTACCATGCTCGATATCGATTTTCCGTACCTGCTCTACAATATGGGTTTCGGCATTGTTCAGCTTTTCCTGATCTTCTACAATAGATTCCTGTTCGGCAATAATTTTGTCCATTACCAGCAGGTCTTCCGGTATACCATGTCGTAATTTCTGTTCTGCAGCCACAATGCGGTTATCCAATTGTTTAAACTGTCTTTTAAGCTCAACAATTTCTTTGTTAAAATGCTCTTTTTTTGAGGTATAGCTACTTTCGAGGCTATTAAGTGCCGAAACATATTCGAAATCTGCCAGGAGCTGTTCGTTACTGGCAAAACGTTGATAAAGCCCATTTAATTTGACAAAAAGCTCGCTTGTTGATTTTTCCGGGTTAGAAAGATCATTTCGGTATGCTTCCAGATCTTTTTCTGATAATGAAGGTATGGGCATGGTAGATTAAAAAGCTAAAATTATGAAAAATATTTATCGTTGAAGGAATTATAAGCGTTGTTTTCCATTCAAATGTTCCATTATTAAGATTAAACTATTTTTTTTACAATCTAGTGTATTAAGGTTTTGATGGAGGAAGATTTTTTTGTAAATACAATCTGTTAGTATTCAGTTATTTAAAATCAGTGTTACAATATGGCCGAAATATTTTTTGATTTTTTTTATCAGTTTAATAAATTATTATATATTTGTACCAAGCAAGGGGTGAGAGCCTTGCATCAATCTTTGATTGAGAGCGTTAATTTAGATAAGGTTACAACATTAATTGTTGTAACCTTTTTTTATACCTTATAAATAACTCAACAATTTTTCTACTTTAGGGAAAGCAAATGTATATTTTGCCGAAATTAAAATATCCTTTAAGGGTTTACAGGAGAAGGAGTGTTTTACTATAAAGGTCATTTATGCTCCATTTAAATATGCTTTAAAACTATATGCCGAGAAATTATAGAATTTATATCAACGATAACACTTTGTTTATCTCCGATTTTTTACCGGAACAGAAAGAGAAAATCCAGCAGCTTGAATTTCAGGATTTTAATCTGCAAACGTTCTACAAAAAATTAAAAAACGGATCTAAAAAGAGCTATATTTTCTTGACAAAAAATCCAAAAGAAACCTTCCAGAAATTAAAGAAAGACTGTACCATTATTAAAGCTGCAGGCGGTTTGGTAGAAAGTGCAAATGGAAATTACCTGTTTATTTTCAGGAACAAAAAATGGGATCTGCCAAAAGGAAAGCTTGAAGATGGTGAAAAAATGAAGGAAACCGCTGTTCGCGAGGTAGAGGAAGAATGCGGGATCAGGGTTTTTAAGCGTGAAGAAAAACTTTGTAAAACCTACCATGTGTATCCGATAGGAACCAAAATGGTGATCAAGAAAACCAATTGGTACAAAATGAAGGTTAAAGGCGAACCCAAATTGATTCCTCAAAAAGAAGAAGGGATTGACGAAGCGGTTTGGTTGGATAAAAACCATATTTCGCCGGTGGTTAAAAATACCTTTCCATCTATTATGGATGTGTTGAGGGCCGGTGGGATTTTGTAGTGTGGATCAGAATTTAATCGTAGTGTCAGATATTATTATCTGACACAGATCGGAACAATTATAGATTGAAATTTTAATGCACTTTAACTGTCAGATGGTAACATCTGACAGCACCGATAAAATCGACGGATTATTATAGCTATCTTTCAGATGGTAACATCTGACAGCACATACAACTACAGATAACAAGGATTAACATAGATCTAATTGCGCGATTATTCGTTATCCAGTTCATCAACCACTTTTTTAACCTGTTTGAGGTATTTTCCATAATAAAACCAGGCCCATAGCTCGGTGATGGCTCCGATAATCAGAATGGTGATAAAACAGTTTAATAAGATGTATACAGGCGATAGCTTAGTTAAAATCTTTGCGAAAACGGAGGCTTTTTCGATAAAGAGGTAAGCCGACATAAATCCAACAGCAAGAAAAGCAACAATATAGGTTAAGGCTTTATATAGCTCAATGTTCAGTTTCATTTCATAATAAAACCAGAGAATGTTTTTGCGGGTGTCCATGCTCATATCGTAAGAATTTTTATAGAACACGTAAAACTTAAAAAAATAGTAAGCCGTAAAACCACAGGTAATGGCGTAAGTAATGAGGTACGCCTGGTTTATGGCCGTTGAAAACCTGGCTAAGTAAGGGATGAAAGCCATAAATGCCAAAAAGAAAAGCTGATAAAAAAACTCATGTTTCATTTTGGCCCTGATTTTATCAATAGGGGTATGCGCCTGTTTTATTTTAAGCATATTGGTAGAAATATTGCTTCCTTCCGGAGTTTCAGCATTCCATTCGTTTTTTAAATCGTCAAAATTCATAACCTTTTTTCTTTATGATGAACTGTAATTTTTCTTTTGTCCTGTTAAGCTTTACACGGGCATTAACCTCGCTTATTCCCAGGTTTTCGGCAATATCACGATGGGATTGGTTTTCGAGAAAGAGGAAGATCAATGCTTTTTCAATTGCGTTTAATTCCTGAACGGCAGCATATAAATAGGCCAGCTTTTCTTCTTTTCCTTCATTTTCGTTCACATCCATTACATCGATGTTCTCATCCAATGGTGCTTTGTCTACTTTTCTATTGTCTTTTTTGAAATAAATTAAGGCTGTATTGAGGCATACGCGGTACATCCATGTGGTAAACTTGCTATTCCCTTTAAAAGAAGGGTAGGCTTTCCATAGTTGCAGTACAATTTCCTGAAACAGATCACGTTGTTCTTCAGCATCTTTCATATACATTTTAGAAATCTTATGTATGATGGCTTTATGCTGATTGATCAGGTTGAGAAATATGTTTTCTGTTTCTTTCATTGTATACCCAATTGGTAACAGATTTTTAAAAACGTTACAGGTTAAGTTAGAAATAATATTTAATTACTGATAAGAAGGGTGAACTTGCTCTGGTCTTAGCGAGACGCTAAGGTCAGTTGTTTTCATTAGGTTGGTCGTCTTTCCCGCGCAGGCGGGAATCTTATTGCAATGGGCTTATGTGTAAAAATGATTAGTGCCTAAGCGAGACGCCAAGGCCGGTTGTGAGTGTGTTGCACCCGATAGCTATCGGGTCCGCTCGAAATAACGATCGGTTGAGGTAGTTGTGGATTAAGAAATGGTAATCAATCAGGTGGTAACACCCGACAGCACACTTATAAAAAAACACCCCGTCCTGCGGACACCCCTCTGAAGGAGGGGAATAATGTAACTAAGATGAACCCGGATTTAAATCTGCGTTTATCCCTGCACATTTGTGGTTAACAAAACTATAAAAAATCAAGTGCCTCTTTAGGTACAAACGGACTTACATCGCCGTGGTTTCTTAAAATATCACGAACAATGGTTGAGCTGATGGCAGAGTATTCGGGTTTGCTTAACAGCAGGATGGTTTCTACTTCTGGCATCATGGTTTGATTGATCTGCGCAATGGCCCTTTCGTATTCGAAATCAGCAGCAGAGCGGATGCCCCGCACCATATATTTGGCATTTATTTTTCGGCAGAAATCTACAGTTAAACCTTCGTAAGTTTGAATTTCAATGTTCTCATAACCTTTAAAAACGGTCTGCAAGATCTGAAGGCGCTGCTCGGCACTTAAAAAATTCTGCTTGGAACTGTTTAAGCCAATACCCACTACAATTTTGTCAAAAAGTGGGGTGGCACGTTGCAGAATATTTACGTGGGCAATGGTGATCGGATCAAATGAGCCTGGAAATAGCGCTATCTTCATGATTCAAATATAGATTATTATGGTTAAAAGAGGAATAATTTAGCGCCGGGCGTTTGGTGGGTAGCGTGGATTAATCAAATGATCAATGACCAATAAACCGATGTCTATTGAACAAATGCCGAATGAACGATTATAACTCGAAAAAGCTAAAAGAAGAATTGCCATATTTCCTGGTTTCGGTGTAACCTGGCTGGCTGTTCAGTTTCATGTTACTTTGATGTTCTACAATCAGTAAACCATCAGGCTTAAGCAATTGCTGTTCTTTAACCAATACCGGAATTTGTGGGATGTTTGGCATATTGTAGGGGGGATCGGCAAAAATCACGTCGTAACTGCCTGTCATTTGCTTTAATAATTTAAAAACATCGCCTTTGCGTACATCAATCTGATTAAACTGGTGCTGCTTAGCGGTATTTTTTACCCAGTTTACGCAGCCATAATCCATATCAACAGCTAAAATGCTTTCGGCACCCCGTGAGGCAAATTCGAATGTTAAGTTTCCGGTACCACAGAATAAATCGAGTACGGTACAGGTTTCAAAATCGTATTTATTGTTCAGAATGTTAAACAGCGCTTCTTTCGCCATATCCGTAGTAGGGCGTACCGGTAAGTTTGCAGGAGGCTGCAAACGGATGCCCTTTAATTTGCCACCAATTATCCGCATAAATCTAAAGCAAGCAGGCCACTGAAATAATGTTTAGGCATATCGGCCAATAATTCACTATTCTGTTTCCCGGTAGGGAAGAAGAAATAAAGTTGATTGAAATATTTTAAAAGGCAATTATAATGTTCATCATCTTCGTTAATAATACCTTGTATATAAACAGGAACGGTATCATTTAAACCTAATTGTTCGATCATCAGCAAAAGGAAGTAATTAAACTCTTCTGCAGTTTCTGATTCGTAGTGGTTTTGAAAAACAACCTTTTTATCTTTTGTATAGAGTACGTTAAATGATACTGCCGTAAAATCGATCAGTAAAGATTCGTCAGCTAAATGGCTAAATAAAGCCACCAATGGTTCTGATTGTGGAAATAAATCGGTTTCCTGTGGTAAATTTGCCTTCACCTCATCATTTAAACAAAAAACAGTGTTAAAACCAAGCTCTTTGTTGTGTTTGGTATAAACTTTAGCATCAGAGCCGAGATATTGAGCATAAACAGCCAAATTTTCATCGTCAAACCACTCATCAGGGATAAAAATGAAATTTGAAGTATGTACGGCTGCTTTTACCGTTGCGTAATTTAAAGAAAGGTAGTGATCTGTTTCAAAAGCAGATTTTAAATCCTTCTGCACATCTTCACAACCCTGTTTATCAAAAATGATGTTAATCTCTTCGGTATCCTTGCTTACCACGGCATAAGAAAAGCTGTCATTCGTTATTTTTAACAATAAATGGCAGTTTGCAGATGCAGCTGTGTTAAAGTTTGGATCAACCAATAAGAGACTATTGTTACTCATTGAAACAAAAATAGAGTTTTTTAAGGATTAATGGCAAAACGACGTTAATTTTTTGGTTTTACTGAGGCATTGCTTGGATCTTGCCATGGAGACACCGATTGACACGGAATAATTTTTTTTAAATTCCAATCGCTAATAACTAATAAAGCCATGTATTTTACCAGCTTAAGAATGAATTTTTGGTCAAAAACAAGAAATTAACTTTGTGTTCTTTGCGACTTTGTGGTTAATATCTTTCTTTGTGCGCTTTGCGGTTAAAAGAACATCAAAAATATCTGTATTTATCTGTGAAAATCTGTGGTGAAAATGTTTGTGTTTTTTTTACCAAAATCAAACCTTTCGTCTATTCAAAAATCAAAATATTCGGCTTAAATTCGAAACATGAGTTACAAGCCTACCTATAAAGCTGCAAACACCATTGCCGCAACTATTGAGCAACATTTTGTTAAACTACACAAAAATGCAATTGCACAGGGTGAGATAGATTTGGCTACTCAGCCTGACAGGAAAATTATTGAGGCGATTATAGATGTTGCTTTTTGGAGCAGTCTGCGTAAGGAGGAAGGACATTCGCCGAGAATTTCAATTGCATTTTTACCGCCCGAGCAAACTTCTAAACCCCTGGTTTTTGCAAAGAGATTACTACTTAACGCCAATACTTTAACTAAAATAGCCCCGGGAATAGAACGTTCTGGTATCCACCTTGGGGTTTGGGAAGAAGATGGCGAGCTTTATATCTGGGGCACAACCTTAAACATTCCTAACTTTTGTTTTGTGGTAGATGTTTCTGAACCTGGATTAATCGTGATTAAACACCGCAGGATTTATGGTATTGGCAAATTTACCAATGTAGCGGTACTAAAAGGTGAGCAGATCCGGATTGTGGATGATCGCAGTTGTACCAATAAGGATTGTCCACCGATTTTGCAGGCCTTGCTGGATTTAACAGTGTTGGCCAGCTGGAACGACCCCATCAATATCCTGATCCAGTTTTCGGTTTCCATGCGTGCGCATGGCCGCGGCGGGGCATTATTAATTGTCCCAAAAGGCGATACGAAATGGGAAGATTCTATTATCCATCCGATACAATATTTGGTTGAACCCCCATTTTGTGGCTTATCCAATTTGGCTAAACAAAGTGGCAACCAGAGTGAAATTTTTTCGCAGGGTGCTGTTCGTCGTGAGGTAGAACATTTGGCGGGCTTAACCGCGGTAGATGGTGCAACGATTATTAATGAAGAGTTTGATCTGATCGCATTTGGTGCTAAAATCGGTCGTGCAAAGGGGAAACCTACCGTAGAGCAGATTGCTTTTTCTGAGCCAATTGTTGGTGGGGAAGATAAAATTTTATACCCCGGACAGCTCGGCGGAACAAGACACTTCTCAGTTGCCCAGTTTGTTAACGACCAGCCCCAGGCGGTTGGTCTTGTTGCTTCTCAGGATGGACATTTTACCATTTTCAGCTATAGCAAAAAACAAAATATGGTAATGGCGCATCGTATTGAAACACTACTTCTGTAGTTTGAATTGCTTAATTGTTACCTTGTTTTATTGTTGAGGTAAACCTGTAAGCTAACATTGATAGACCAAGTAGAATGGTCGTCATTCCTGCGCAGACGAGAATCTTAAAGTGCTGGCATTACGATTCCCAATCGACCCGATAGCTATCGGGTTGGGAATGACGATGTCCGCATTATGAAGCTCAGAAAAAAAGATTTTATTAAGAACGGCAGCTGCAAAAGTTGACCGATTAACCAATTATACAATTAACCCTAAATGACCCAGGACAAAAGTCAACTTATTGCCTCAGCATACGAGCATACACCAACCAAAGAGCAATTGCTTTTTTGCGAGCGCATGTCGGTGTTTTTGCAACAGGAGGATGAATACCGTTGTTTTGTACTGAAAGGTTATGCAGGTACGGGTAAAACCACTTCTGTAGCTGCTCTGGTTAAGGTTCTGGCCAAATTTAACCTGCGTAGCGAGCTGCTGGCGCCAACCGGGAGGGCAGCAAAGGTAATGAGCCAATATTCGTACCGCAAAGCTTTAACCATACATAAACGGATTTACCGGAAACGTTCTGCAGCATCGCCCGAAATGCAGTTTCAACTGGCTCCAAACCTCTCCGAAAATACCCTGTTTATTATCGATGAGGCCTCGATGATTGCCGATGAGTTTAATGAAACCGGCTCGTCGATATTGAGGGATCTGCTCGAATTTGTGTACAATTCCAAAAACTGTTTTCTGCTTTTTGTAGGTGATACGGCGCAGTTGCCTCCTGTGGGGAGTTTAGATAGTCCGGCATTGAACGAACAATACCTGAAAGATAAATTTGCTTTAACTGTTTCGTCGGTTGAATTGAAAGAAGTGGTGCGACAAGGAAAGAAATCGGGTATTCTGGCCAACGCCACTATGTTAAGGAACCAGATTGCTAAAAATCCAGACAAGCCCCTACCTAAATTCCTGACTAAAAACTATACTGATATTTACAATATGCCTGGTGCACGTTTAGTAGAAGGACTAGAATACGCCTACCGGAAATTTGGGATGGAAAATACCCTGGTGGTATGCCGCTCCAATAAATCGGCCAATGTGTATAACCAGCAGATCAGGGCGAGGTTGCTTTATCGGGAAGAAGAATTAACAGGTGGCGATCAGATTATGGTGGTGCGTAACAACTATTTTTGGCTTCCTGATAATGAGGATACGGCCTTTATTGCCAATGGCGATATGGCTAAAGTGATCCGTGTAAGGGGAGAGGAAGAACGTTATGGTTTCCGTTTTGCCGATGCTACTTTAGAATTTATGGATTTCCCGGCGGCAGGACAGATTAGTTGTAAGGTGATGCTGGATACCCTGAATTTAGAAAGTGCCAACCTGCCTTATGAGCAGAATAAGAAACTTTTTGATGGGCTGAACGAAGATTATGAACACATTGCCAATAAACGCCAGCGGATGTTGGCCATTAAAGCTGATCCTTTTTACAATGCGCTGCAGATTAAGTTTGCTTATGCGGTTACCTGCCATAAGGCACAGGGTGGACAGTGGGATGCCGTTTTTGCAGATCAGGGTTATCTTACAGAAGAAATGATCGATCTGGATTTTCTCCGCTGGTTATATACTGCGGTAACCCGAGCGAAAAAAGAACTATATTTAGTTAATTTTGCGCCACAGCTTTTTGCGAAGACAGCATTGGAAGACTATTTTTAAAATAATGATTGCAGAGATTTAAAAGATTACACCGATTTATTAATAGTTAACCACAAAGACACGAAGGCACAATGTTTTTTTGCTCTAGTGGTGTACAAATGAAATAACCATAAGGTTAAAAGGGTCACATTTATTTCTTTGTGTTTTCGTGCCTTTGTGGTGCATAAGCAAAATATGATAATCATTATGGTCGAACATACTAACCTAATTATATATGAAATTTGCTTTTAGTCTCAAAAACAAGCTTAAAATTGCTTTCTTGCTTTTCTGCATTATGTGCTGTACGTTACTGATCCGTTTTCTGGAAGATAAAAGTGTAGAGAAAATCAATGATTCGTTTATTTCAATGTATAACGACAGGCTTGTTCCAGCTACAGACCTATATTTTATAGCCGAAAACCTGTATCACAAAAATGCCATTCTTCAGGAGGTATTATCAGGCAATGGTGCCCAAAACTCAATTGCCATTGTGAAAATGGGTAAGCATAACCGTGAAATAGATTCTGTGATTAATAAATACGAGCTTACTTTATTGGTAAAGCAGGAGCAAAGCTTTTTGAATGAGCTAAAAAAAGCATTGGTTGTTCAGCAGGGTCTGGAGGTGAAAATATTGAGTATGATGGGATCAGAAAGTAAGGCTGTTTATGAATCGGTTGGACGAAATGCTGCAAACCAAACTTTAGCTAAACTCTCGGCACTCATTAAAATACAATCTAAAGTGGGCGATGAACTGATTAAAGGATCTAAAATATTTGTTTCCGGAACGAAGGTATATTCTACTTTACAGGTTATTCTGGCTATTGTGATCGGAATTATGATCGTGGCGATTATTTCGGCTTCGAATGCGGTGAAAATTCAGAGTGATAAGTTTAATTTGAATTAGATTTTTACCATGAAGGCACAAAGACACTAAGAAAGGTTCTCAATAATTTATCAGCCACGGAGGCACTGAAAACACGGAGATCCTTCGCTACCATAGACAGCCCCATTAGTGCGGTCGTCATTGCGAGGAGGAACGACGAAGCAATCTTTCCTGCTAGCGATTCTTGCCAGAAAGATTGCTTCGTCGGCTGAAAAAGCCTTCTCGCAATGACGACTTCTTGTAGACTACCATTTGCCAGAAAAATATATCTTTTATATTGATTTTTATAAAATAAATTATCCCTAAGGATTACAAAACGAGTAAGAACTAGTATGGGAATGTATCCGTGTACACTAATTTGTTGGGTTATTACTTATTACTCATGATTTGTTACCACCCATGGTAGGAAGGTTTCATGACCCTCATAATGGGTTGCCGCGTAAGGCAGGAAGCTTTCATTATTTTGCCACGGAGGCACAGAAACACGGAGATACTTCGACTACGCAATCATAGACAGAATCCATTAGCACGGTCGTCATTGCGAGGAGGAACGACGAAGCAATCTTTCCTGCTAGCGATCCTTGCCAGAAAGATTGCTTCGTCGGCTGAAAAAGCCTTTTCTCGCAATGACGA
>NZ_AYMG01000046.1 GCF_000633455.1 Pedobacter jeongneungensis | reverse complement strand
TAAACTGAACCCAGGTCAGACTAAGACTGCTATCGTAACCATCACTGTGGGAACAAGTGCTATTTTGGCTAAAGATGATTCAGGAACCGCAAATGGTTTCTCAGGAGGGGTAGCTGTTGAAAATATATTGGTTAATGATACCTATAATAATGCAACAACTGCAACCATTTCGACTGTTAAGATCAATCAGATTTCAACTTCAAATTCGAATGTTACTATAGATGTGGCAACCGGAAAAGTAAATGTTGCAGCAGGAACGCTTCCAGGGGTTTATACTTTAACCTATCAAATAACCGATAAATTAGATGCAACAAAATCTTCTACCGCAGTAGTAACGGTAACTATACCTAACTGGATCACTGATCTTCAGATAAGTAAGACCGCTAATGTTACTGGTGTAGAAAGCAATGGAAATATCGGTTATACCATTACTATTAAAAATAACGGACCAGCTACTGTTTTAAGCGGTGAGTCGATCGGTCTGATTGAAAATCTTCCGGCAGGACTGGAAAACATAACCTATAATGCCATTGGTGGAACGTACAGTTCAACTGGAAATAGCTTTACTTTAACTGCCGATTTAGTCGCTGGTCAACAGGTTAGTTTAACTGTTAATGGACGTGTTGCGGCTGGGTTTACAGGTACTAATTTAGTTAACAGTGTATCCTTAACACCAACTTCTAAAACGAATGATCCGGAAAGTATAAACAACCAATCAACTGTAACAACACCATTATTAAAAGGAAAAATAGCCCTGGTTAAAACAGGTGTTTTAAGCACTGATGGCAATAACATTACATATTCTTTCAAGGTTACAAACGTTGGTGATGTAGAATTAAGCAGCATTATATTAACAGATGCCAAGCTGGGCTTAAATAAAACTTTCCCTACCGTATTGGCAGTAGGAGCAAACTTTACTTATAGTCAGGTTTATATTTTAAGTCAAAACGATAAAGATGCGGCTTTGGTAACTAATTCGGCATCGGTTAGTGCTAAAACACCTGTAGGAAATACCATTACAGATGTTTCCGGAACAGATTATACTAACGATAATCCTACCGAAACACCGATTTTAGCTGCTCCGAAATTCACTTTTACGAAAGTAGCGAGTGCTGTTGGAACCAAAGTTGGCGAATCGATCGATTATACCTTCACCATAACCAATACGGGAACTGTTACACTTAGCAATTTAAGTGTAACTGATGCTGCTGTTGATGCCGGATCGATTAATCCAGGCAGTATCTCCACCTTAGCACCTGGTGCCAGTGTGAATGTTATGGCAAAACATACATTAACTCAAAATGATGTGAATCAGGGATCATTTACGAACCAGGCTTCAGTAAAAGTGACCGATAATAAGGGTAATATCATTAATCAGGTATCTGATGATCCTTCAACTCCGGCACTGAATGATCCAACCGTAACCAAATTAACACCAGCACCAGGTTTTACTTTAACCAAATCGGCCACAAACACAGCAAATAAAGCCGGCGATATTATCAATTACAACATCGTATTTAAAAACACGGGCAATGTGACCCTAACCG
This sequence comes from Pedobacter jeongneungensis, assembly GCF_000633455.1. Classification (GTDB taxonomy): domain Bacteria; phylum Bacteroidota; class Bacteroidia; order Sphingobacteriales; family Sphingobacteriaceae; genus Pedobacter; species Pedobacter jeongneungensis_A. The sequence continues at coordinate 14,246 of NZ_AYMG01000046.1, read as the reverse complement.
ATATCGCTTTAGCTGATGCCAATGCAGATGCAGGAAGTTTAACCCCATCAAACATTACGTCGGTATTACCGGGTGCTACGGTGAGTATTACGGCTAAACATACTGTAAAACAAAGCGATGTTAATGCTGGAGGCTTTAGCAATCAGGTAAGCGCAACGGTAAAAGATCCTAAAGGAAATACCTTGACTAAAGTATCTGATGATCCATCAACACCTGCTGCAGATGATGCAACCTTTACTAAGATTGTTCCTGATCCATCTGTAAGGTTTACCAAAATGGTCGCCAATAGTGCGGGTATTGTAAAAACCATTGAGTACAGCATCCAGGTAACCAATACCGGTAATATTACGTTAACCGATATCGTGGTAACGGATCCGGGAGCAGACGCGGGCAGTATCACTCCTTCAGTAATCAGTAAATTAGAACCTGCCGAAACTGCCATGATTTTGGCCAGACACACGTTGGTACAGTCGGAAATTGACTATGGTAAGTTTGTAAATCAGGCCAGTTTAGCAGCGAAATTTGCCAGCGTTGGTAAATTGAGCAAACTTTCGGATGATCCAAAAACTTTGGCACCTGATGATCCTACTGTGTTCCTGATTAAAGAAGCACCAGGTTTAACTTTGGTTAAAACAGGCGTTTTAAGTGCCGATGGAAACTCGGTAACCTATACTTTTACCGCTAAAAATACAGGTAATGTAACGCTGACGAATTTCAGTCTGGCTGATCCAAAAATTTCATCAACCATTACCTTCAATCCAGCTAGTATTGCACCTGATGAAACCGCAACGGCTACGGCAGTTTATACCATTAGCCAGGCAGAGAAAAATGCAAGTTCGGTAAGAAATACAGCTACATTAACGGCAACTTCACCAGCAGGAACTTATATTTCTGATGTTTCGGGAACTGAAGAAGACAACGATTATCCAACTATTTTAGAGCTGCCAAAAATTGTAAGCGCTAAAACCGTTACCGATGCCAATAACAATGGTAAAGCAGAAGCCAATGAAATTTTAACTTATACCATTACCGTTAAGAACAATGGTAATACCGCAAGGACCGGGGTTAAAATTGTAGATCCAATTCCTGTAAATACTACTTATATAAATGCCAGCGCTGATAATGGTGGTATTTTAGCTGGTAACACCATCAATTGGAGTAATTTAATTATTCCGGCCAACGGACAGGTGGTGGTTAACTTTAAAGTAACCGTTAATGCCGTTATTCCTTCAGGTACCTTAGCAATAAACAATACAGCTTCCGTAACCGATCCTGGAAATGCATCAACACCATTGAATCCGGCAGTTTCTATTCCTACTGAAGGTATGCTGGAAGGCGGTAAATCAGTAATTGATACCAAGGGCAATAAAGATGGTAAAGCGCAGGCGAACGAGATTTTAACCTATTCATTAACAGTTAAAAATACAGGCGGATCTGCATTGAACGGCGTAACCATTACCGATGAGTTACCGGCCGGATTAACTTATGTGCCGGGTTCTGTTTCTGGCTATGGTACCGTAATGGGCAATACCTTAAAATGGACCATCAACATGCAAGCCAATTCGAGCACAGTATTGACTTTAGATGCCAAAGTTGCTCCAGATGTGAACAGTTACAATACCATTAAAAACGTGGCTGTGATGATTGCTCCGAATGGAAAAACCTTAAATCCGGAGGCAGTTATAGATGTAGATAAATCAGCCGATTTAATGGTTACCAAAGAACTGTTAACCAAAGGCGATATCAAAACGGGATCGGATGTGATGTATAAAATCACGGTAACCAATAAAGGACCGAACAGGGCAACAGGTGTTACCGTTACCGATCGTCTTTCTACCATAATCGATGCGCCGAAAGAGATTACTGTTACCATTGGTACCACTACTTACTCTACCACAACAAGAGATTTTGTATGGTTGGTTGGAAGTTTGGATTTTAATCAAACTGCAACCCTGACTTTTAAATCAAGAACGCTGGCTGCCGGTGCATTGAACAATGCTGCAACGGTAAAAGGCGATCAGCCAGATCCGGTGACCAATAATAACCTGGTACTTGCGGATGCTGCTACCATTTCGGGCGATGACTTGTTGATCCCGAACCTGTTTACACCAAACGGGGATGGTATAAACGATACTTTCGAAATCAACGGACTTGCCGAGTTTGCAGAAAACGAACTGACCATCGTTAACCGTTGGGGTAATGAAGTATTCCGTTCTAAAGGTTACAAAAACAACTGGACAGGCGAGGGATTGAACGAGGGTACATATTATTACTTGCTGCGTGTTAAAAAAGGCGGGAATAATGAATGGAAAGTATTTAAAGGCTATATCACCCTGATCAGGGCGTTTAAAAATTAATGAGCGGAGATACGATGAAGAAAATATTAGGTTTAATAGCAGGTTCGTTGCTATTACTTTCGCGGCCGGTGGCTGCACAACAGGATGCCCAGTACAGTCAGTACATGTTTAACGGGATCTATATTAATCCGGCCTATGCGGGTTATAAAGAAGTGCTCAATGTGCATAGCTTTTACCGTAGCCAGTGGACGGGCATCACCGGCGCACCAAGAAGCATGTCGCTTGCCATCGATGCCATTGCAAACAGCGGTAACGTTGGACTTGCGCTTCAGGTGGCCAGTGATAAACTGGGTGCACAAACCAATTTGAGCGTTTATGGCAATTATGCTTACCGCATCAGGATGAATGATGATGGTAGCTCGAGGCTGGCTTTAGGTTTAGGAGTAGGGATGGTACAGTTGGGTATCGACGGATCGATGCTCAATCCCAACAACCCCGAGCCCAACCAGCCTGTAGGCGTACAGAGTACCATTGTGCCCGATGCCAGGGCAGGAGTGTACTTTGCCAACGATAAATATTATGCTGGTTTCTCGGTAGATAACCTGATTGCCACTTACATCAATATCGACCGTTATGCCTTTATCCCACAGCCAAAACCGCACTATTATTTCACTGCTGGTGCATTGTTTCCGCTTAATGAAGATTTTCAGATCAAACCTTCATTTCTGTTAAAAGACGACCGTGGCGGCCCGACCAGTTTAGATGTAAATGCATTCTTATTGATCAAAGATTTTCTATGGGTGGGTGGTTCGTACCGTACAGGAGTAAAGTTGTATGATAAAAGCTATTTACAGCGTGACCTTACCCCGCGCAATTCAGCGGTAGCTGCGATCCAGATTTTTCCCTCAGAGAAAATCAGGATTGGCTATGGATATGATTTCTCGATCGGTCCGTTGCAGGGTTACAGCGGTGGAACGCATGAGATCTCTCTGTCTTATTCATTCATTAAACCTAACATCAGATTGGCAACCCCAAGAGTGTTTTAAACAAAATTTTTTAATTGTGTATAATAATATTTACACATTTAAGCGAAAAATTTACTACAATTGCGTACAAAAAAATAACTTTTTACTAACTTGCAGAATATTCTTATAAATAATGAAAACAAAAAATGCCGTAAGTACTTTTACAGTACTCATCGCTGATGATCATGAAATCATCCGTCGTGGTTTAAAAGGTTTAATATCAGACTTTTGGCCTGGTGTTGAAATCATCCACGCGTCTACTTTGGAACAAGCGCTTATCGAAACAGAAAAGTCGCCAAGCTTAATTATTATTGACGTTAATTTACCTGGTGGCAACAACCTTAAGGTAATTGATCAGTTAAAATTAGTTCAGCCGAATGCTAAAATCCTTGTATTTTCATCTTTAAATGAGAATATTTATGCAGTTCCATATTTAAAATCTGGTGCATCAGGTTATTTAACCAAAAATGCAGAAGAATCAGAAATTGTAACTGCTATTACTACAATTTTAGCCGGAAGCCGTTATTCGAGCAGAAACGTGAAAGAAAATATGTTCAATAGCATATTGGGTAATGATGCAGATAATCCTTTTACCAAACTTTCGGGCAGGGAATTAGAAGTTGCAGAATTATTGACCAAAGGTATTGGCGTATTGGAAATTTCTAATCAGCTTAATCTTCAAATGGGTACTGTAAGTACATATAAACTTAGGCTTTTTCAAAAACTGAAAATAAAAAGTATTATAGAACTTGCTGAAAAAATGAGTATCTACGAAAGATAAAAAGAGTATTTTACTCTTTTTATCTTTTCTAAGCCTTTTTATCCTTATTAACGGTGCCGGCTCCAGCCGTTCCTGATTCGTTCGGGGTTGATCCAGCTTGGCCAAATTTGTCTGAAGCGCCTTTTCCGTTCTGGTCAAATGATGCCTTCTCTTTTGAACTTCCCTTTGTTTTATTTTCGGTTTCTTTATTTTTCGTTTTCATATTTATCCAGTTTAACTATTGAGATAACACCTTAAAACACCTAAAGTTTTATGGCAACTGTATAATAAATTATGCTGATGGGAGATTCTGCATTCCCCATTCTTTTTTATCTATCCCTTCTATCATGCAGTAGTGCATTTTATTATTGCCATTCTGTACGTTTTTGCGTGGTAGATATGTTTCTTACCATTTAGCGAAATAACGTCTTATTAAAATGACAAAACTATTGTATAGCTAACGGTTGTAAGCTAATGTTTGACCAAAATCAAAAATGTTGGGATTGAAGGCATTTGGAAAAGCTTTCTTACGTTTGCTATGCCGATATTTTTTATGACAAATGTCAAATTTTGATTATTTTGTAGTGTTTAAACTACAAAATCAGCCATCGAAATAAAAACAGTGATAGTTAATAATATATCTTTGTCGATAGAAATGAACAGAATGAACACTATTTAATAAAAATGTTCGCTCTTTGTTCATTTTTAAAACCGTAGGTTTTGAAATTACGTAAGTAGTTATAAAACCGACAAATAGCTATTAAAAATTGCATTATCCCTGTAATGTGATATCCCTATCATCCCGTGTATGAATAAAAATTTACTCTCTTCGTGTATCCCTGCACGAGCTTTTTCTAGGACTATCAAATATTTAACGAACAGTTTCGGTAAATGTTTTAATCAACGCTTATTTTTCGATGGTTTGGTTGGACTTAAAATGCTCTTGGCGCTCTTGATTAGCTTAATCTCCATTTCTTTTGTTGATGCTCAATCAGTTAAAACAAGCACACCGGGATCTTATACTTATATCGTACCAGCAGGAGTAACATCACTTACTGTTGAGGTTTGGGGTGCTGGAGGTAGGGGTGGTTCACGCTCAACTGCCGGTCGCGGTGGAGGAGGTGGCGGTGGTGGCTACTCAAGAAGCACGGTAACCGTTACACCGGGAAACTCATATACTTATGTAGTAGGCGCGGGAAGTACCTCTACAGCCGCAGGAGGAAGTTCTTCTTTTGGTGGAACAACTGTTGTGGCACTTGGAGGTTCGAGTGCGCTGCTCGACAGTGAAACTGGTGGAACGGGTGCTGCGACGGGAACTGGAAACAGTGTTTTTAGTGGTGGTAACGGTTCTACGCGCACGAGCTCAACAAATGGCGGTGGTGGTGGTGCTTCGGCTGGTCCAGCGGGTAATGGTGCTTCAGTTGGTAATGCTACAGCTGGAGCAACAGCTGCCAATGGTGCGGGCAGTGGTGGAGCAGGATTTACAGGGACCGCTACTGGTAACGGTAATGCTGGTGCAACACCAGGCGGCGGAGGTGGTGGTGCTTATTCAAACGGTACTGCTGCTACTGGTGGAAAAGGTGGAGATGGTCAGGTTGCAATTTATCCTCCGTCATCCTCGCCCCTTTATGGCTCTGGATCCAGAGATCTTTATCCACTTGGTGTTAGTGGTAAAAGGGCATATTTAGTAAGTTCTTATCAATTAACATCGACAAACAGCTGGCCTTTTCAAACAAGGGGCAGTCATAAAGTGTACGCAAAAGTTGGCGAAACTATTTATGTAGGATCTAGTGCTCAAGGTGTAGGAACTGGTACGATTAATTTATTTGCACCGGGTGTTACGCCAAATGCTACCAGATCAAATCCGTCATTCACATCAGGTACAAGCACAACTATAGGTTTAATTCCAGATAGAGCAAGAGAACTGGCCGGACCATCTCCCAATTCTGGTGGATATACGCCTTATACCCATACGGTTACTGCAGCAGAGGGCGATGGTATCTGGGAAGTTGATTTTATATCTCCCGATGTTACCGCTACAGCTAATCCTAGTCCCGATAATATTGCGGCAGATGCATCATGGACACAATCGACTACACAGGCCTTAATTGCAGCATGGGATGTATCGGTTAGGAATACCGCTAATACTGCATTTATTCAGGGACGGGCATATACAAATGTTTTTAATGGCCACTTAATTGCAGAGTTTAATAATACAACTGCAAATCCTGCGGGATTCTATGGTAACTTTTATGTGGTTACCAAAGACGGATATTCTTATTTGGTAAAAAATAATGGACAGATAGGTGTTGGTTTTACCTTTTTTGTAAATAATAAAGGATTTACCACAGGAGCAGGCGGGGCTGGAACGCCAACATATAAAAGCTTAAATTATTCTACTGATCCTCCAATAAAAAATCCAACTACGGCTGATGATGTTCAGAATATTACCCATAAATTATTTTATGGCAAGCCAGGTGCAGATCTTCCTGAAAATGCAATATTAAACGGGAGTTCGGTGTGGCTTAAAACAGCTGTTCCAACTCCACCGACTGTAACTGGTTTCGGTTTTAAAGGGGTTGAAGGTTCAGGCTCGAATATTAGTTCTAAAGGAGCTTATATCAATTTTACCTCAAATGTAAATGGGACATATAAAATCACAATTCCAGGAAGTGGAAACTTTGTGGATAGAGTTTTGGCAGGAACTTCAACAGTTGGTCCAAACCAAGTGTATTGGGATGGTAAAGCAGGTACATCTGCCGCTGACCCTATAACCCCGGGCAATCCAGTACCTCCTGGCACCACAGTGAATAACATTAGGGTGCAATTATTTGGTGCAGAGGTTCACTTCCCTTTTATCGATGTTGAAATTAATAAGAATGGTGTAATCATTCAACAACTTTCTACAGATGGGAATTATACCGAACTTGCAGGAAAGGATATTGTTTATTGGAATGACAGTGATGTAACGCTAACGGCCAATGCCGCTCCAGCTAGTGCAGCCAACCCAAATGCCACACCTCCAAATCAAAATTATGTGCTGGGTTCAAATGGTGTATCTAGTAACAGTAATGGGCATAAATGGGGCAGATATAGTAATGATACCCCAGCAGGAACAGGTGGAAATGAGTGGGGAAATGAACGAAGTATTGATACCTACTCTTTTGTGGCAGGTGTAGAAACGGTACAAAGTGTAAGCGTTACGATTTCGCAGGCTGATCTTTCTGTAACTGGTATCACAACCAGTTCTCCAACAACTGTACAAGTGGGAACCGATGTTACCTACAGTATGGTTGTTCGAAACGACGGACCGAGTGATGTTACATCAGCACCATTCAAATTTGTGGTTCCTACAGGTTACGAAATTATTTCAGTCAATGCGCCAACTTTATCTTCAGGATCTTCTGTTCAGGCAGGAGCTGCAATTTCATCTGATAAACTAACTTATAATTCACAATTAAACCTGCTTAACCAAGGTACTGCGACTTATTCTATTGTGGTGCGTCCGGTTGCTGCCAATACTGCTGGTCAGAATATTAGTGTTGAAGCCAGTATATTAAGACCTGCGGATGTAACCGATCCGGATGCAACCAGTCCGACAACTACAGGTACTCCGACTGATCCCCATTTGGAGTGTAAAAATGGAACCGCGACTGAAAATTGTAATAATATTAAATACAACAGTTCAATAGCTGTTGTCGCGCCAATTTCGAACAATACGATTTCCGCTGATCAAACTATCTGTTCCGGTTCCACACCAGTAGCATTAACTGCTACAACACCAACTGGTGGCAGTGGTACATACAGTTATTTATGGCAACAAAGTACTAATGGTGGAACAACTTGGGTTTCTGCTCTTGGAACAAATAATACTCCTGGCTATACACCTCCTGCCTTAACGCAAACTACTCAATACAGAAGAGTAGTAACAGCATCTGTAACTGGATCGAATACGAGTAATGTTGTTGTGATTACCGTTAACCCCATTGCTACTTTGGTTTTAACAAGTGGAACCGCAAGCCAGACCATCTGCTCGGGAAGTTCTATCGGTAATATTGTTTATACTTATGGTGGCGGTGCAAGCGGGGCTACGGTTACCGGACTTAACGCTTCTTATTATACGATCAACACGACAAACAAAACGATAACGATCAGCGGTGCCGTGCCTGCTACAGCCAATTATACGGTGAGCACAACGGGATCAGTTGCGCCATGTACCGATCCAACCCTTAGCGGAACCATTACGGTAAACCCTATTGCTACTTTAGCTTTAACAAGTGGAACTGCGAGCCAGACCATCTGCTCTGGAAGTTCTATCGGCAACATCGTTTACACTTATGGTGGCGGTGCAACCGGGGCTACGGTTACCGGTCTTACTGCTACTTACTATACGATCAACACGACAAACAAAACGGTAACGATCAGCGGTGCCGTGCCTGCTACAGCCAGTTATACGGTAAGCACAACAGGATCAGTTGCGCCATGTACCGATCCAACCCTTAGCGGAACCATTACGGTAAACCCTATTGCTACTTTAGCTTTAACAAGTGGAACTGCGAGCCAGACCATCTGCTCTGGAAGTTCTATCGGCAACATCGTTTACACTTATGGTGGCGGTGCAACCGGGGCTACGGTTACCGGTCTTAACGCTTCTTATTATACGGTCAACACGACAAACAAAACGGTAACGATCAGCGGTGCCGTGCCTGCTACAGCCAATTATACGGTGAGCACAACAGGGTCAGTTGCACCATGTACCGACCCAACGCTAAGCGGAACGATTACAGTTAACCCAATTGCTACATTGGTTTTAACAAGTGGAACTGCGAGCCAGACCATCTGCTCTGGAAGTTCTATCGGTAACATCGTTTACACATATGGTGGCGGTGCAACCGGGGCTACGGTTACCGGACTTACCGCTTCTTATTATACGATCAACACGACAAACAAAACGGTAACGATCAGCGGTGCTGTACCTGCTACAGCCAACTATACGGTGAGCACAACGGGGTCAGTTGCACCATGTACCGACCCAACGCTAAGCGGCACGATTACTGTTAACCCAATTGCTACTTTGGTTTTAACAAGTGGAACCGCGAGCCAGACCATCTGCTCGGGAAGTTCTATCGGCAACATTGTTTACACTTATGGTGGCGGTGCAACCGGAGCTACGGTTACCGGTCTTACCGCTTCTTATTATACGATCAACACGACAAACAAAACAGTAACAATCAGTGGTGCCGTGCCTGCTACAGCCAATTATACGGTGAGCACAACAGGGTCAGTTGCACCATGTACCAACCCAACCCTTAGCGGAACCATTACAGTTAACCCAATTGCTACATTGGTTTTAACAAGTGGAACTGCAAGCCAGACCATCTGCTCGGGAAGTTCTATCGGCAACATTGTTTACACTTATGGCGGCGGCGCAAGCGGAGCTACGGTTACCGGACTTAACGCTTCTTATTATACGGTCAACACGACAAACAAAACGGTAACGATCAGCGGTGCCGTGCCTGCTACATCCAATTATACGGTAAGCACAACAGGATCAGCTGCACCATGTACCGACCCAACGCTAAGCGGCACGATTACTGTTAACCCGATTGCTACATTGGTTTTAACAAGTGGAACTGCGAGCCAGACTATCTGCTCGGGAAGTTCTATCGGCAACATTGTTTACACTTATGGCGGCGGCGCAAGCGGAGCTACGGTTACCGGACTTAACGCTTCTTATTATACGGTCAACACGACAAACAAAACGGTAACGATCAGCGGTGCCGTGCCTGCTACATCCAATTATACGGTAAGCACAACAGGATCAGTTGCACCATGTACCGATCCAACCCTTAGCGGAACCATTACGGTAAACCCAATTGCTACATTGGTTTTAACAAGTGGAACTGCGAGCCAGACCATCTGCTCTGGAAGTTCTATCGGCAACATTGTTTACACATATGGTGGCGGTGCAACCGGAGCTACGGTTACCGGTCTTACCGCTTCTTACTATACGATCAACACAACAAACAAAACGGTAACGATCAGCGGTGCTGTCCCTGCTACGGCCAACTATACGGTGAGCACAACAGGGTCAGTTGCACCATGTACCAACCCAACCCTTAGCGGAACCATTACAGTTAACCCATTAGCCAACGCCACAATCGCTGGTACTACTACTGTAAATATTGGCGCTGCCAATCCGAATGTAACTTTTACAGCTACTGCAGGAACTGCACCATTTGTATTTACTTATAATATCAATGGAGGTACCAATGCTACCTTAAATAGTTCAACAACAACTGCAACTGTGGCTCAATCGACTGCAGTCCCAGGTGTTTTTACTTATAATCTGGTAAGCATCTCGGATGCAAACGGCTGTTCTAGAGCCATTAATGGTCAAAGTGCAACCATTACGGTGAAACCTACTGGTGTTAACGATAATTTCAGTACATCAATTAATACCTTAAAAAATCTAGACGTAAAAGCTAATGATGGTACTGCGGTATCAGGTGCAACTGTAAATATTGTAACAGCACCTGCTAATGGTACAGCCGTTGTTCAGGCAAACGGAACGGTTAATTATACTCCTGCAAATGGATTTAAAGGAACCAGTACCTTTACTTATACTTTAACATTAAATGGAGTAACGTCTGATCCGATTACTGTAACTGTCAATGTTGCGAATGGTGCTATCCTGGCTCAAAATGATGCTGGTAGCCAAAATGGAACAACAGGTGGTAGCGCAATCGCCTCAGTATTAACAAACGATACCTATAATGGCGTTGCAAATTCGGCAACTGCAGCCAATGTAACCATTACCCAAAACACAAATAACAGTGCTGGCAAGGTTACACTTAACACCACTACTGGTGAAGTTACCGTAGCCGCCGGAACCCCGGTTGGTATTTATACTATCAATTATACTATTACCGATAAACTTGATGCAACACTAACATCATCTGCAGATGCGGTGGTAACCATTACCAATGGTACCATTACGGCTTTTGATGATGCTGGTACACAAAATGGAACAACGGGTGGAACAGCAATTGCCAATATTTTAGCTAACGACACCTATAATGGTGTTGCAAATGCTGCTACGACATCAAATGTTACCATTACCGAGAATACCAATAATAGTAACGGCAAAGTAACCTTAAATGCTTCAACAGGAGCAGTTACTGTAGCCACAGGAACGCCGGTCGGTACTTATACCATTAACTATACCATTACTGATAAGCTTGATGCTAATAAAAAATCATCAGCAAATGCGTTGGTAACCATTACCAATGGTACCATTACTGCTTTTGATGATGCAGGTACACAAAATGGAACGACAGGTGGACCAGCAATTGCCAATATTTTGGCTAACGACACCTATAATGGTGTTGCAAATGCTGCTACGACATCAAATGTTACCATTACCGAGAATACCAACAATAGCAATGGCAAAGTAACTTTAAATGCTTCAACAGGAGCAGTTACTGTAGCCGCTGGCACACCGGTTGGTACTTATACCATCAACTATACCATTACCGATAAACTTGATGCCAATAAAAAATCATCAGCAAATGCAGTGGTAACGGTTACGAACGGAACCATTACAGCCGTTGCTGATGCAGGTACACAAAATGGAACAGCGGGTGGAACAGCAATTGCCAACATTTTGGCTAACGATACCTATAACGGTGTTGCAAATGCTGCTACGACATCAAATGTTACCATTACCCAAAATACGGATAACAGTGCAGGTAAGGTTACGCTTAACACTACAACAGGTGAGGTAACTGTAGCCGCCGGAACCCCGGTTGGTACTTATACCATCAACTATACCATCACCGATAAACTTGATGCCAATAAATCATCATCAGCAAATGCAGTAGTAACGGTTACCAACGGAACCATTACTGCTTTTGATGATGCGGGTACTCAAAATGGAACAACGGGTGGAATAGCGATTGCCAATATTCTGGCTAATGATACCTATAATGGTGTTGCGAGTGCAGCGTCTGTAAGCAACGTTACTATATCTCAAAATTCAAACAGCAGTACCAATAACCAAGTTAGTTTAGATCCGGCTACGGGTGCAATAAGTGTTGCAGCTGGAACCCCGGTTGGTACTTACACCATCAACTATACCATAACTGATAAACTTGATGCCAATAAAAAATCATCTGCAAATGCAGTAGTGACGGTTACCAACGGAACCATTACAGCTGTTGCCGATGCAGGTACACAAAATGGAACAACGGGTGGAACAGCGATTACTTCGGTATTAACCAATGATACTTATAACGGTATTGCGAACTCAGCTACTGCAGCGAATGTTACCATTACCCAAAATACGAATAACAGTGCTGGTAAGGTAACGCTTAATACCACAACAGGTGAAATAACTGTAGCGCCAAATACTCCGGTCGGCACCTATACCATTAACTATATCATTACCGATAAACTTGATGTAACAAAGTCATCATCAGCAAATGCGGTGGTAACGGTTACCAACGGTACAATATTGGCACAAAATGATTCAGGTACACAAAATGCAACGACAGGCGGAACAGCAATTGCCAATATTTTAGCTAATGATACCTATAACGGTGTTGCAAATACTGCTACGACATCAAATGTTACCATTACTGAAAATACGAATAATAGCAATGGCAAAGTAACCTTAAATGCTGCTACTGGTGCAGTAAGTGTTGCCGCTGGTACACCAGTTGGTACTTATACCATTAACTACACCATTACCGATAAACTTGATATAACAAAGTCATCATCAGCAAATGCAGTGGTAACGGTTACCAACGGAACCTTACTGGCTAAGGATGATACAGGTACTTCCGGAACTTCGGGTGGAAATGCAGTTGCCAATATTTTAATCAACGATACTTATAATGGTGTAGATAATGCTGCAACAACTTCTTCTGTTACCATTAAGGAAATTACCAACAATAGTGCAGGAAAAGTTACCCTTAATTTATCTACCGGTTCAGTTGATGTGGCAGCGAATACACCAGCCGGCGTTTATGTTATCGAGTATCAGATTATTGATAAGTTAGATGTAAACAAAACATCAAATGCTAAAATTACCGTTACGGTAAGCTCGGCCAATATCCTTGCTAAAAATGATAGCGGAAGCATTGGTGGTTTATTAGGTGGTGCGGCGATTAATAATGTATTAGTTAATGACGAAGTAAACGGAGGTCAACAGGCCACTTTAAGCAACGTAAAACTTGAACAGGTATCAACAGATAATAACAGGGTTAATCTTGACATAACCACAGGTAAAATAAACGTTGATCCGAAAACCCCTGCAGGTACCTATACCGTTACCTATAAAATTACCGATTTACTGGATGCTTCTAAAGTATCGCAGGCAGTAGCTACCGTATTGGTAAATGCGCCTGTTATGGTTGCAAATGCGGATAATGGCAGTGTTAACGGGTTTACAGGTGGTGTGGCATTGACAAATGTTTTAGCGAACGATACCTATGATGGTAATCCGGCTACCTTAAACGACGTGACACTTGATTTTGTTTCTTCATCAGATCCAAAAGTTAAATTAAATACGACTAATGGTAACGTTACTGTTGATCCAAATACACCAGCAGGAACCTATACCTTAACTTATAAAATTACCGATAAACTTAACCCAACCTTAAGCAAAACGGCTGTGGTAACCATTACCGTTGGTTTGCCAACCATGGTTGCGGTAGATGATGCGGGTACAGTAAACGGCCTAACCGGCGGAACAGGTATTGCGAATGTATTATTGAACGATACCTACAATGGAAATACGGCGACACTTAATGAAGTTTCGTTAGCACAAATTTCAACGTCTAATGCAAATGTTCACTTAGATCCTGCAACCGGAAAAGTAATTGTGGATGCCAGAACACCTGCAGGCACCTATACAGTGGTTTACGAAATCACTGATCTGGTAAACCCTACGCAGAAGAAAAGGGCAAATGCAGTGGTAACGGTTGAGGCTCCGGAAATGATTGCCAACGCCGATAACGGAACTGTAAATAGTTATACCGGAGGCACTGCTGTAAACAATGTTTTAGCGAACGATAAATACAACGGAAATACAGCTACCTTAACAGATGTTACCTTAGCTCAGGTTTCAACATCTAATCCAAATGTTACTTTAGATGTAAC
>NZ_AYMG01000045.1 GCF_000633455.1 Pedobacter jeongneungensis | reverse complement strand
AAAACTAATTTACCTGGCAAATGTATCTCCGCCAGCATAAATCTTTTCTGTGTTCTCCGTGTTTCAGTGGCAAAAACAAAAATGGTCAGTGGGGACACGAACCACGGCGAAGGAAATTTTGTTAGCCTATAATAATTGCTTCGTTTCTCTCAAGGTCAGTTTTAAATTTTTCAGCCCATTCTTTTAAACTCAAGGCTGTTTCCCCTTTCTCATCATCGTATACGATCCATGTATTTCCATCTGTCGAAAGTTTAATCAGTGTTTCAATATCACTTTCTGTAATGTAAGATTGTCCATATTTCCTGTGCCCATATGTTACAGCATGCCATAAAATATATTCAAGGTTCTGCATCCAGCCAGCGGCATAACAACGTTCTGAAATTTCACTCATAAAATCAGCAAGCCTCAATTCCTTTTCTGTTAAATCCGATTCCATTTAAATATAAAATTAGGATATTATTTTCCGTGTTCTCCGTGTTTCCGTGGCAAAAATAAAAATGGTTCGTGAAGACACGAACCATGGCGGGAAATTAATCTTTACCTGGTAAATGTATCTCCGCCAGCATGCACCTTGCACTGCCACCACCATTTTTTTCGATGGTATAAAGTGGTGCATAAATAATTCTGCTGTACTGTTCCAGTGATGTAATCTGCGCTGCATTTAATGATAAATAAGCCTGTTCAGACATCACCAATAAACTCTCACCCTCCATATTTGATACCTGCAGCATATTGCCCGCAAATTTGTTCATCTGCTCTAAACTGATCTCTATAATTTCTTTTCCGGATCCTTTTAAACTGATACTTACATTTAACTTTTCCTCAGGATCTTTAATGGAATCGAGGCAGATCACCGCAAAGCGGTCGCCGATGCACATCATTACATTGGTATGGTAGATCGGGAAGTTTGTAGCATCAACCGCCTGGAAAGCCACTGGCTCATATCCCGTAAGCATGCAGAAATTGTTCAGCACTTCCTCGTCGGTACGAACACTTAAACAGGCATAGGCAATTTTGTTGGTACGATCTAAGACCATGCTTCCTGTACCTTCTAAAAAAGCGTGTTGGTGCTCATAAAAGCTTAAATCGCTAATGTGGTTTACTTCGAATTTGTTTTTCAGTCCATCCAATATTTCCCTGCGGCGCTCTAACCTTCGGTTTTCTGAAAACATCGGGTACAGGTATACCGAGCCATCTTCGTGAAAGGAAACCCAGTTGTTCGGGAAGATAGAATCGGGCGTTTCAGGATCCAGTGTATCATCTATTACGGTTACATCTACATCATTTTTACGCAAAAGATCAACAAAAGCATCGAACTCTTTTAAGGCCTCTGTTTGTACATTGGTTTCGGTAGAGGCTATCTGAAACTTATTATTTCCAGCCGTTTGCTCGTTGAACTTAAAATCAACAGGGCGGATCATGAGGATATGGTTGGTAGTCTGCATAATGGTAAAAGGTAAAAGGCGTAAGGTTTAAGGTTGCATACCGCCTAAAAAAGTGTTCATTAAATATAAAGCATTTATATATAGGCAATTAAACCTTAAACCCTATACCTTACGCCTTAAACCTCAAATACTGTCTCTAAATATCGGCAAACTCATACAATGGAAACCACCACGTGCACGGGATAATTCTGCCGAAGGCATTAAAATCAGGGTATCGGTTATGGTTTCGGCGCTAACTTTACCAGTTTCTAAATCCTGTATTAAATCTTTCACATCTACCACGTCAAATCCGGCAGCTTTAAAAGCTTCAACGGTTTTATCGTTCCTGTCGTAACCTAAAACCACACCTTCTTTAATGGCTAAAAGGTTACAGGAATCTGTCCATTGCTCACGCGAATCGTAAGGGAACTGATTGTTTCCGCTGTAGATGATCTTTGTTGGTTCAGTGCTTTTTAAGTCGTTCTGACTAATATCGTTCAACAAAGCTTCTACATGTTCGAAATGTTTCGGCTCCTGTGGATTGGCTTTTGTAAACTGAATGGCCGTAGTTGCTTCGAGTTTTTCGGGCTCTTTTAAAAAGTTGATCGGCTCGTAAGGATTGTATTTTGGAGAATGTGCAATGGAATTCAAAATTACCCAGGTATTGCGTTTCACCTGCGTAAAAACAGTATCCAGGTGCATATAATCGCGTTTGCTTGGTATTTTTACCACCGTAACTTTTTCTACCACATCATGATCGAATAATAATTTAATCGCTTCGTTGGCGCCATGCTCTGAAGTTCTTTCGCTGCAGCCAATCAATACGTGGTTTGGACTTACCATCATCACGTCGCCACCTTCCAAAGTGGTACTGAAAGCAGGTTCGTCGCCGGGACGTAAGAAGTGCATGGTTACATCAGGGATTTCCAGAATGTTATTTCTGTAGCCTTCGAATAACGGATGGTTGAAGAAAATATAGCGCATTAAAAGCGTTTCGCGTACACGTGCTTTTTTTGCCGGTTTGTTTAATAAAATGTGGTTATTGATGGTTGTACCCACATCCCTGGTGAAAATTAAATTCGGGATCGGTGCAAAAATCATCGTATCGTTGGCCAATGTTCCGGAGATAAAAATCTCTGCCAATTGTTTCGGATCGGTATTGGTTAACTCTAACTGCACTTTATAAGTACAGCCTTCGATGGCGCAAACTGCTGCAACCAGTTTTTTCCGGATCGATTCATTTTCCAGCATTTCGCTTAACAAATTCTGGATCTCGATTACGGATTTAGAATTGTGGAAATCAGGGTGGTTGGGTTTATAGAAATTACGTTCAGACGCTTCTGAATCTATTTCGGCCAGTTTTCCTTTAATCTTATCAGGATCAAGAAAATACATCAGCAATTTAATATAGTAATCGTATTCGCCTTTGCGGATGGTGTCTAAATGTACAATATCTTCGAAAAGCCAATCCTGCGCTTTAGAAGGTACTACTTTGCCTAATCCACTATCAGGACTATGTATCAATAATTTACGCAACCTGCCGATTTCGGTGTTTACGCTCACTTTAAAGTTTTGATTCTGCTCGCTCATAAATAAGTTAGTTGTTACAAATCTATTAGAATTTTTGAGAGTCCGAAAGTCCGGGGCCCGAAAGTCAGAAGATATAGTTTGAAAGTAGAAGTCTGAAATTTTGAAGCCTAATCAGTTTTATGTTACAGGCATCCTGTCTTACGACCTCGGACTTCGGTCTCCGGACTTTTTTATTGCACAGAACTAAATATAATAAACCTTATTGTAGCGGCAGCTCCCGATTCCTTCAATCGGGACTACAGCGGAAAGAAGGACTATCGGCACCGATAAGCACTACAGCACCTTTCCAAACCTCTTAAAAATACTGAAAATTGAGGTTTTAAGTGAAATATTAAAATTTTTGAGCGTCCGAAAGTCTGGGGTCCGAAAGTCAGAAGATATAGTTTGAAAATAAGTGATGGAAAATTTAGAAGACCAATGAGATCTATTGTATAGGCATCCTGTCTTCCGACCCCGGACCTCCGACTCCGGACTTTTTTATTGCATAGCTTTCCTAACCCTTTAAAAACGGCGAAAATTAAAATTTTAGCTAAAAAATCTTCCAACCTCAGACTCCTGACTTCGGACTTTTTTCTCTATTTTTGGCACATGAATTTTATTATTGCCGCAACACAGAAAGCCATTCTTGAACTTTATAAAGAAGAAGTTGCTGAAAGTGTAATCAACATACAAGATACCCGTAAGGAATTTGAAGGACAGGCAACGATTGTTGTTTTTCCGATTACCAAAATTTCGAAGAAATCGCCAGAGCAGACTGCAAACGAAATTGGAGAATACCTGGTTACCAATGTAGCCGATGTAACCAAATTTAATGTGGTTAAAGGCTTTTTGAACTTAAGTATTGCCGAAAGTTATTTCCTTAAACAGTTTAACGAAGAAATTTTAAAACCCGATTTTGGTGTATATGCACCGAATGGTAAAAAGGTGATGGTAGAATATTCTTCGCCAAATACCAATAAACCGCTTCATTTGGGCCACGTACGTAATAATTTATTGGGTTATTCGGTTTCGGAGCTGTTAAAAGCTTATGGTTACGATGTGGTTAAGGTAAACCTGGTTAACGATCGTGGTATCCACATCTGTAAATCGATGCTGGCCTGGCAAAAATGGGGCAATGGCGAAACACCTGAAAGTACTGGTTTGAAAGGCGATCATTTGGTTGGAAAATACTATGTGATTTTTGATAAGGAATACAAAAAGGAAATAGACGCTTTAAAAGCAGAAGGACAAACGGAAGATGAAGCGAAGAAAAACGCGCCATTAATCAAAGAAGCACAGCAAATGCTTTTGAAATGGGAGCAGGGTGATAAGGAAGTGGTTTCGCTTTGGAAAACGATGAATGAGTGGGTTTACGCGGGTTTCAATGTGACTTATAAAAACCTGGGCGTAGATTTTGATAAATTCTATTACGAAAGCAATACCTATTTATTAGGAAAAGGTACGGTTGATGAAGGTCTGGCCAAAGGCGTTTTCTTTAAAAAGGAAGATGGTTCGGTATGGATTGATTTAACTGCTGATGGTTTAGATCTGAAACTGGTTTTACGTGCTGATGGAACTTCGGTTTACATTACGCAGGATTTGGGTACCGCAGAAATGAAACACGATGATTTCAATATGGATGAGTCGATTTATGTGGTTGGTAACGAGCAGGATTACCATTTTAAAGTTTTGTTCCTGATTTTAGAGAAACTGGGCAAAAGCTGGGCGAAAGGTTTATACCATTTATCATATGGAATGGTTGATTTACCGAACGGCAAAATGAAAAGTCGTGAGGGAACCGTTGTTGATGCAGATGAACTGATTGAAAGCATGGTAACAACCGCTCGTGAGAAAACGGAAGAATTGGGTAAAACCAACGATTTTAGCGAAGAAGATAAAGAAGAACTTTATAAAAATATCGGTTTAGGTGCATTAAAATATTTCCTTTTAAAGGTTGAACCGAAGAAACGTTTATTGTTCAATCCTGCCGAAAGTATCGATTTTCAGGGAAATACAGGACCGTTTATCCAGTACACGCATGCGAGGATTAAATCTTTATTAAGCAAATCTGATTATAAATTTAGCGTTGGGCGTTTGGAGTTTGGCGGAATTAGCGATGTAGAATTGGAAATGATTTTACAATTGGCTAAATACCCTGAAGAAATTGCGATTGCTGCTAAAGCTTATAGTCCGGCGAGTTTGGCCAATTATTTATACGAACTGGCAAAACTGTTCAATAAGTTTTACCATGAGGTACCGCCGATCGTAAAAACAGAGAAAGGTGAAGTAAAACAGTTCCGTTTAAACCTGAGCAAAAAAACAGCTGACATTATAAATGCAGGGATGTTGATTTTAGGGATTACTTCGCCGGAGAGGATGTAAGATGGAAGAGATGAGATGAGATGGATGACGGGGGGAACGTTTAGCGGATAGCGCTTGGAGTGGAATATACGTTATCTCGACTGTAGTGCAACGGAATGGAGAGATCTACAAAACTCTTTAGCAAAAAGATTCTTCACTGCGTTCAGAATGACAGTAAAAAATAAAAAAGCATCGCTGGTTTAATCCAGCGATGCTTTTTTATTTCTATTTAAAGACTATGGACTAAAGACTATTTCCCTTCAATCCCCGATTTCATAGCAACAGGTTTCTTTTTCCTGAAAGTAGGGAACATCATCGGGCTTTTGGCCGGACGCTCATCGCCCAATAGTACACCCCATTGTTTAAATGATTCGGTACGGTCGAAGATGATTTTGAGCACCGCCACAATAGGCAATGCGAGAAACATCCCGGAGACGCCTGCAATACTTCCGCCTATAAATACCCCCAGGATGGCGAACAAAGCATTTATTTTAACCTTAGAACCTACAATGCGCGGCATTAATATATTGTTATCCAGAAACTGAACAAAAGCAATTACGCCTAAAACGGTAATTACCGGCCATAATTCCTGTGAGGAGGTAAGGGTTAATAATACGCCGATTACATTACCGATTAAAGCCCCAACATAAGGGATCAGGTTTAAGATGGCGAAAATTACACCGATTAATAAAGCATGTTTAATACCGATTAACATCAATATTCCACCCAATAAAATGGTCATATAGGTAATCTGGATCAACAAACCAATGAGGTAACTTTTTATAATCGATTCGGTTTCGTAAATGGCTTCTTTCACCTTAGGATGGTCATCGGTTTTAAACCACATAAAAATGAAACGCAATAAAATGTCTTTATAAAAAAGCATCAAATAGATGTAAATTGGTAGCAGACCAATAAATACAAAAATACCACTTAAGGTTACTGCGGCACCTCCTGCAAGCGAAGTTCCCATATTCATCAGGTCATCACTTTTGTCTTTTATGAAAGCTTTTTGCTGTTTATCATCGTAATGGGTAATGCGGCTGATCCAATCACTTAAAGAATTAATGTGCTGTGTTACATTTGCTTTAATCTGTGGAAAATCTTTCACCAACATGCCAATTTGGTTAGAAAAGAACCATACTATCAGGGCCACAAACAGCGCAACCAGTAAGATCGGAAGAATAATGGCCAGGGTTTCAGGAAGTTTTTTTCTCTTTAAAAAGCGGTAAACAGGCAGCAGCATAATGCTGATGAAAAAGGCCATCAACATTGGCATAATAATGTCTCTACCGATCACCATCACCGCTACAATGGCCATAAGACCCAATAATTCAATAGATCGTTTAACGGTTAGGGGTAAATTGTTAGTCATAAAAAAAGTTTATCTGATTAGCATTTAAACACATTCGTTGTGAAAAAGTTTTAGTGCGATGTAAAACGGAACTGGTAGGATGGATGATGTTGGGTGTTTAGTGTATTGCGCTTTGTGTTAAGCGTCAAAAGTCCGAAGTCAGCGATCCAGAGTCCGAAGTAGATTAACAGATAAGCAGTTTTGAGTTGGGAGTTTGTGGTTTGGAGTCGATTAATTGATTTTCCCTCGGTGTGTCACCCTGAGGGATAATTATTTCATAAAATCAATATAAAGACAGATTTTTTTGGTAAAATGGCAGGCTGCGCGAGATCGTCATTCCCAACTCGATTGGGAATCGTAATGCAAACGCTTTAAGATTCCCGCCTGCGCGGGAATGACGGTCGCGCTAATGGATTCTGTCTATGGTAGCGGATTCGAAGGGCTTATAGATCAGTATTACAAATAGTTAATCACTGACCATTAAGAAGTTTAGAAAGTTAAGGTTTTAGTTGTTAGGAAAGCAATCCAACGGTTTATTATAAAAAAGGTCCGAAGTCGGTAGTCCGGAGTTAATGAATCGAATGTTACAAATTAACCACTAGGCTATCAACTATCAAACTATTGACCGATGAACGAATAACCCAACCCGAAAAAAATTACTTCCCTTACACGATATACCGACAGATTAGGCTTATTTTTGCAGCTTTAATACAACACATGAACAACGATCAAGATACCATTATTGCTTTATCTACTCCTTCAGGATCGGGCGCCATTGGCGTAATCCGTTTATCCGGTCCAGATGCTATTTCGCTTACTAATACTGTTTTTGCAGGAAAGGATTTAGAAAAGCAGGCTACCCATACGTTACATTTTGGTTTGGTTAAAGATGGCGATCATATTGTTGATGAAGTGGTTGCGGGTTTGTTTGTTGCGCCGAAATCGTATACCAAAGAAAACGTGGTAGAGATTTCCTGTCACGGGTCTAATTATATTATCCAGCAGATTATCAACCTGTTAATCAGCAAGGGGGCACGTGCGGCCAAACCCGGCGAATTTACCTTACGTGCCTTTTTAAATGGTGCGTTCGACTTAAGTCAGGCTGAAGCCGTGGCCGATTTAATTGCCTCAAATTCGAAAGCTTCGCACGATGTGGCCATGCAGCAGATGCGTGGCGGTTTTGCCAATGAATTAAAAGGCCTGCGTGAACAGTTGATTCATTTTGCCTCAATGATTGAACTTGAACTCGATTTCGCCGAAGAAGACGTAGAGTTTGCCAACCGAGAGCAATTGAAAAACCTGGTGAACAAAATCAATTACGTTTTACAACGGCTGATTTCTTCTTTCGAAATGGGAAATGTAATTAAAAATGGTGTGCCGATTGTAATTGCGGGTAAACCTAATGTGGGGAAATCTACTTTACTTAATGCTTTATTAAATGAAGAACGCGCCATCGTATCAGACATTGCAGGTACCACACGCGATACCATTGAAGATGAACTGACCATTGGCGGCATTGTTTTTCGTTTTATTGATACCGCCGGAATCCGCGATACAGCCGACATTATTGAAGCTTTAGGCGTAGAGCGTACTTTAGAGAAAATGAAACAGGCCAAACTGATTATTTATATGGCCGATGCTGCTCAAAGTATTTCTGAAATTGAAGAACAGGTGAGGGGCTTAGATCAACTGGCTATTCCTTATCTCATTCTGGTAAACAAAGCTGACCTGATTTCTGCTGATCAACGCAAAGCTTTTGAAGGTTTAAATGCTGTTTTTATATCTGCTAAAGAGAAACAGGGCATTGATGAACTAAAAACAACCTTGCTGGAACAGGTTAATCTACACCATATTAATACCAGTGAAACCTTAGTGACTAACATCCGCCATGTAGAAGCCCTTAAACAAACGGAACATGCGCTGCAAAGGGTATTGGCTAATGTAGATAATCCGGTTACTTCCGATTTTTTGGCCATGGATATTAAACAGGCCTTACATTACCTTGGGGAGATAACCGGGACAGTAACTACGGACGATTTGTTAGAGAATATTTTTACTAAGTTTTGTATCGGCAAGTAATCCTATGGATTTAGTCCACTATTGACTAATAACGACAATTAAATCGCTAATTATTAAATAATTAGCGATTTTTTTATTTCCGTTATTTCTGTAATTTGCCCCTGTTACCCATAGTTTTGTTGCGTTTCTGTAGCTTTTTTTGACAAGTGAAACTAGATAGTGCATTGTATGTTCGATGTCGAGTATTAACTGTACATCGAAGCACATGGAAGCACGATGAAGCACGAAAATGGGTGACTTAACTTATGAGCAGTAATCTGAAAATTTTAAGGAAATGTGAGCACTGTAACCAGACTTTCATCGCCAAAAAGACGGTGACGAGGTTCTGTGGCAAAGTATGTAATTCCAGATACTATAAATCCAAATCCAGAGCGGATAAGGTACAGGCTTCTGATCTTGAAACTGTATCCCGGGGCTTTAAATATCAGGTTTCACATTTGGAAAGGGAGGTGCTGTCGGTGGCTGAAGTTGCCGGGCTGCTTCGCTCGCACAGGGGAACGGTTTATGGAATGATCAATAGCGGAGCGCTGAAGGCCGCAAAGATACACACGCGCAAAACTGTGGTTTTACGTGAAGATTTTCTCTCTCTTTTTGACCAGCAGATGTGGCTGAAAACTGTAGCTAAAAAGGCGGCTGAAACACTAAAGAAGGATGATGAATCCGGAGTGAGTTATTATACGACCGCCCAGGTCATTGCTTTATTTGGAAAATCCAGGGAAGCGGTCTATACCATGCTGCAGCGGAGCGGGATAAAGAAGGTCAAAGTCGGTAAAGAGATTCTGATCCCAAAAGATGCGGTCGACAGGCTTTATAAACAGAAGTCGGCCCCAAGGGCAGATCCGCTGGATGGGGAACGCAGAGCCAATCAGCGGCTGGCTTCGAAGCCGATCAGAATATCCGACTGCTATTCAATAGAAGAATGCGTTCAGCTCCTGGGAAAGGAGCGGGGACTCTTGTACGCCATCTTTAAGAGGCGGAATGTGCCCAAATTGCGGGTGGGGCAATACGTATACTTTCTGAAACGGGCGGTAGACAAAATCCCGAAAGATGCGCGCTGAATGCATTGTAATGCCGGATAAATTTTAATCTTAACCAAATATTTTATGAACAGTAATCCCAAAGACCAGGTCTTTAATGTACTGCAGGCAGCTAAATATCTGAGTTGCTCTAAAAATGCTATCTACAAATTAATTAAGGAAGGCAAGCTAACCGTGATCAGGCCCTCACCAAAGAAAACAATCATTTTGAAAAGCTTTATCGATAAAATGTTCGAGGAGTGCCGCTACATTCCGGAAAACAGCCGTTAGCACGGAGCTGGAGAATTTTGGTAAATGGGAGAACTGTGCTTAATGAGCGGTGAATGAAAATCACCGCTAAAAAGCAGTATGGTAATAACGGTAAAATTTGAATAATTGTGGAAATAATGATTTGTTATTCAGTTACTTGTGTTTGTTTTTATGGTCGTTTTGCTTTGAAAATATATTTGCTTTTAGCATTTTTATGGCTCCACAAAATACCATTCCTTATGGGAAGCTGGCCAGCCATCTTCTACCCATTCCGTTGAATCAAATTTATCTTGATCAGTGGAAATATAAATGATTAAATAATATTTAAAGGCATTGAGAATATGCCTGTCTAACCAATTATAAAACTAAATATGTCCAACGTAAAACTTAGAGCGAAAGCGCTCAGGAACAATAGACAGACGCTTTTTTTGGATTACTATCCACCACTTTTAAATCCTGCAACGGGAAAGAGCACCCGTTTTGTCTGTCTGAAGTTATATCTTTTCACCAAACCCGAAGACGACTTTCAGCGCAAGCATAATAAACAGACATTGATTACGGCCAATACGGTGTGTGCCCAGCGGCAGATTGAGCTCCAGAACAGGCGCTTTGGGCTGGTATCGGAGCATGAAAGGGAAGCGAGCTTCATCGACGTGTACCGGCAGGTGGCCAGGCAAAGGAGGCAGGGTGTTCATGACCAGTGGGAAATGTCCCTGCGGTATTTTATTGCCTTTTGTGGGAGGGAGATTATACTGCCGGAACTGACCGATTATCTCTGTGAGGATTTTAAGAATTATTTGCTCAGTGGTCCGGGTATAGCGCGGTACGGCAGGCCGATCAAAAGAAATACGGCAGCGAGTTATTTTGCCAAATTCAGGGCAGTGCTGCGGGTGTTGTACAGAAAGCGTTTGATACCGATCGATCTGCACAGTATGGTGGATCCTATCCGTCCAAAGGAGACGCATAAAGAACGTTTGACGATGGAGGAGTTTAGGCTGCTGGCCAATACGGCTACGGATTCTGAACTGATGAAATGTGCGGCTATGTTTTCAGGATTAACGGGACTTCGCTGGTCGGATGTTTCGACCTTGAAATGGTTTAATATCAGGGGCAGGTTTGGGAGTTTTGAAATCCAGTTTTCGCAGGAGAAGACCGAAAGTGCAGAGGTGCTTCCGATTTCTGATCAGGCTTATAGTTACCTGGGCGATAGAGGGGCTGGAGGAGAGTTGCTTTTTCCGGGGCTTGTTTACAGCAGGCTGAAGTCTTTTTTTACCAAATGGCTTTCGGATGCGGGGATTGATAAGAACATCACTTTCCATAGTTTCCGGCATACCTTTGCGACGTTGCAGCTGGAGGTGGGGACGGATATTTATACGGTATCTAAAATGCTGGGGCACCGGGTGCTAAAGAATACCGAGGTGTATGCGAAGATCGTGGATAAGTCCAAACGGATCGCTGCGGATAAAAACCTGCTTCAGGTAGAAGAAAATGAGGTGGAAGAAAAGAACGGTGGAGAAGAAAATGGAATGCCCGGTGTTAGGAAAGGTGTTTTTATTCTCCATAAAAATGAAGAGAAGATCGTTGCCGGTTGAGAACTGGCAACCATTCTTTCAGCTGTTAAAACCGATCGGCAAGAACATCTGATCTATTAAATCCCTAATCATTTGGAGTTTATAAAAACTTATATATCTTTGTAAAATATTATTACCGAATTTAGGTAATAAAAATAAATTTAAACTAATGGAGATAGCCTATAGTTCGAATAAGATTAAAAAGCAATTAAGTTCACCTTCTGAGATCACGAAGGCATTCGGCGTTAGGGCCAAAAAAGTTCAGAGTAGATTGGATGATATTATTGCATCTCCAAATCTGGAGGTGCTCTGCCAGATCCCTGCCGCAAACTGTCATGCGTTATCGGGAAAACGCAGTGGGGAGTGGGCGCTGAATATCTCACCCAACCACCGGATGATATTTGAACTTGATCACGATCCAGTACCTAAGAAAGACAATGGTGAAATCAATAAAATTGAAGTCACTGATATAAGGATTATAGAGACGACAGATTACCATTAATCCACAACTACAGAAACATGAACACCAACAGTAGAATAGAAAGAGAATTATTGACAAAACCGGGCGATACGATATTGGAAACAATTGAGTATTTAAAGATGAGCCAGGCGGAGTTAGCGGAGAGGATTGGTAAGACCCCGGCCAAAGTAAATGATCTTATTTCCGGTAAAGCCCCCATTACGGTCAATACGGCCATGCAATTGGAAAAAGTTCTTGGAATAGATATGCAGTTCTGGTTGAATAGAGAGATGCATTACAGGGAAAAGCTGGCTAGGATTGAACAGGAAGAATTTTTGGAGCAGTGTCTGGGCTGGCTCAGAGAACAGCCCATAAGGGAACTCCAGAAGTTCGGATATATCAAATCAGAAAAGATCGGTACTAAAATGGCAGAGGAGTGTCTACAGTTTTACGGCGTAGCATCTCCTATCCAGTGGGAAAAGGTGTACCTCGAGGATTATGTGCATGCGGATTTCCGCAAAAGTGACAGGCATTCCTCGTTGCTCAGTAGTATGGCGGCATGGCTGAGGATAGGAGAGTTAAGATTAAGAAATGTGGCTCTTCCTGAATTTAGTAAGGATACATTTAAATTGAAGTTGAAAGAAATCAGAAATCTGATTGCCCATCAGCCTGAGGATTTTCCCTATTTGTTGAAGACATTATGTGAATCTGCCGGTGTTGCACTGATATACTCTCATAGTTTACCAAAGGCTCCCATAAGCGGGGCAGCGAGATGGGTTGGCGGAACACCGCTTATCCAGATCACTGACCGTTATAAAACCAATGATCATTTTTGGTTTACTTTTTTTCACGAGGCCGGGCATATCCTGCTGCATGGAAAAAAAGATGTGTTTATTGAAGATTTTGAAGGGGTTGACAATAATCTGGAAAAGGAAAAAGAGGCCAATGATTTTGCGCGGGACTGGCTGTTGCCGGATAGTTTCATTGATGAAATGGATGATATATATG
This sequence comes from Pedobacter jeongneungensis, assembly GCF_000633455.1. Taxonomy (GTDB): domain Bacteria; phylum Bacteroidota; class Bacteroidia; order Sphingobacteriales; family Sphingobacteriaceae; genus Pedobacter; species Pedobacter jeongneungensis_A. The sequence goes on along the minus strand of NZ_AYMG01000045.1, from coordinate 3,477 downwards.
ATGAAAGGACTATTCGCAGGATTGCCAAAACCTACTCTATTCATCCTGCTATTGTCCTGGGAAGACTTCAGAACCTACAAAAGGTTCCCCATCATTTTGGGGCTAATCTCAAGATAAGAATTAACCTCGATTATTTTATTGAATACTAGTTAACCAATTCTGAGCGCTCATGAAAACTCCAGTGTATATTCCAATTCTGAGATTAAGACAGGAAGAAAAAAAAGTTTTGACCTCCTTTGATTTCGGGGAAGATATCTATCCTTATGTTGAAATCTTTAAAGAATTTGAACGTCTTCCGCCCAAACCGAAACCCGGTGCTAAGGCTAAGAAAGCCCGGGAACCTAAACGGTTTCCTGATGTCTACCTGCCGACACTTCGCTCGATCAACAGCGACAAGGTATTTGTAGATCTGCCTGTTCACCTTAAACTGTCAACCAAAATGAAAAAGGAGGTTATTGAATTTCTCCGCGGTGTCATTGGAAATAGGCAGGTAAGGACCGATTATTTATTGAGTCTTTCTCCACTGAGTGATAAGATCATTCCCGTGATCAGTACTTATGCCCAGAGAACCGGAGAACCCAATTCCATCAGGATACAGGAAGCTGATCTGAGATCTACCTTCGGTATTTTGGCTTTTAGGACCTCGGAACTTACGTTTTTCAATGATATCAGTCAGATTGCGGCGATTGCGCAAAAAGATGATTATCTGTTTGTTGATCTTGAGGATTATAACCCGATGGTACAGGAGGAGTTAGAGATGATTGAGGATATGCTTGATCACCTTAAAACATTTGATAAATGCAATGTTGTGCTCATCAGAAGCGCTATCCAGAATACCATCAAGAACTTTGAACTTGATCATGGGGCCTGTTTATCCATTGTCGATAACTCGCTGATGAATGTCTTTGAAAATTTTGCTGCCGGCAGTTTTGCCGATTATGCTGGAATCAAAAAAGATCCTGTAACGGACGGTGGAGGCATCAGTCCGGGTTTTATTTTCTATGACGCGGTGGAAAATAGGTTTTATGGCTTCAAAGGCTCTGAGGCTAGGGAATTGGAAGATTTTGAATATATCATTGTGCCGGATGTCATCGGCTCTGATGCTGCATCAAGGATGCAGTCCTCCAGGTTGGATTACCTGGGTGCTGAAAACAAAGGTTGGCAGATAATCGAAAATATTGAGCGTGGCAGGGAAAGCGGAAAGAGCCAGGCGAAATTCAAAAGGATTTCGATGGAACATTATCTGCATTGCATCAAGATGAAAATCCTTTCAGGTTATTTTCTGCCTTAACTGTAGATATAATCGGGCTTGATGGTTTTGTTGAAGAAAAACTGAAGATCAATTGGTAAAATATCGTCGGCATTTTCAACTATAAAATTCCATCTGATCCTGTATCTGTCCTTCAGTGCCAATTTGAAAAGATCGTTGATTGCTGCCGGTTCAAATCTCTCAAGAATGTCAGAGGTATCGGTCGAACCATAATATTTGCCTAGTTCTCTTTTTGATAATAATTCAAGTTGGGTTCGGGCATGCAGGTTCCTGTTAAAAACAGGTTTTCTGATAATTTGATGCTCTTTTCTGTCTACCGTGATAATTCCAACACTGTTGGGTATAATATTGATGCAACGGTTAAGGTGCCTTTCATGGATCACGATATTGTTGAACTCGAATGCTGTGATATAATCATCCGACTGCTTGGCCAGTTTATCCAGATTGTCCAGGTTGGATTTGATCTCAAAACTAGTGGTGTGTCCATTGATCGTTAGAAAATCAACTCTGCTGTTTTTAACCTTTATCTCGTAGGCAGCTACTAATTTTTCATGCTGAAATGCTTTAAACAAGCGGTACTTCAGCACTTGTTCACCTTCATAGCTATCAATAATCAGATCATTGATTTTTTTATGCAGATCTACTTTACAAAAATTGTCCAGGTTTTTAGCAGGATAGATGCTACTTAGCAGTTCTTTTAATTTTGGGGTATAGTCAAGGGGGGTATAGCTTTTGACTATTTCCTTTATCAATTTCGAATTTACAAGTATGTCTTTTGCGGCGTTCATAGGATCAGACCGGAAAATTAGCTAAAAAGATCAGTTGTTAAAAATAATGTTGTAAATATTACCTGGGTTTGAATCCTGGCGAGGTTTTGTGAAGTTCACGGAGCATTGTTTCTATTTTTGTTTTCAGTTCTTTTTTGTTCAGTAAAGCATTCGGCTGGTTTCTACTACCGTGCCTTGTTTAATTTCGTTAATGAGTTCAGCTGCGGTTTTTCTCCTGGAGTTATCTACCCAACTGCGCAATTCCTGTTTGCTGAAGTAGAGGCGTTTGCCGGGCTTCCGCACGGGTATCTCGAGCCGGCTGACCTTGGCATAAATTGATTGTACGGAGACTTTCAGGTAATCGGCGGCCTGCTGAATGTTGAAGAGTTCATCTTTATCCTCATCGCTGGGATTAAGCTGTTCAACTATTGATTCGATGCGTTCAATTTTTTCGAAGATTTGGCGGATGACTTCCGGTAGTTTTTCAAAGCCGAATGGTTCCATATGGTCAGGATTGATTGTTCTACAAGTTTGGACATAGTTTTTTTATCCTTGCCCAATGTTGGGCAGGTTGGATGGCGGGTTGGCTCTTAAAAAAAGCGGTTTACTCATCCTTATTTTTTCATTGATTTCAGATATTTAATTTTAAAGCTATCGATAATTTCCTGTTTGGGGACTTTCTCCTTTGTCGGTTTTACTTTTTCTTTTACAAAAATGTTTTTTACAAATCCGGTTGATTCTTTGATCTCATTGGTATTGGTTTCTATCTTTTTAGGGTTTCGAAAATATTCAGGTACAGGCCCTGCTGGGTTAAAACAGCAAGTTTATCATGGACCTGATTAAGTTCATTTTTAAAGGCAAGGAGTTCTTGGATTGGAAAGGAAGCGGCTAAAGTAGCTTTTCTTCTTAAGCTTGGTGAATTATGTTTTGCTCGATCAGTTTGTGTATTTCGGTGAAAGTGACCCCTCTGTTTCGGGCCAAACTGGCCACCAATTTGATTATCGGATGATGCACATCTCAGTTCCTTTCCCTCTGAACAAATATACACTTCGGATCTAAATCCATTTTCCTCAGGGCTTTTCGGTTTAATCCATCTTACTGCCGGATTTATCCTCAATTCAGACCTTTCTAGCGATCAAAATCCATTCGCAGGTACTGGAACGCGTAAAAAAAGGCCATACCCCCCCTTCAAAACAGCGAAGTGACCGTAGTCCATCCCGAATAGTAGATATGCTCCCAGGATCCTTTATTTTGTGCAGAAATTGAAAAATTATTCCCGAAAGCCAGTTGCGAAAAAAGCTGATCAAAAAATCGGAACGGCCAGTTTGCCCCGAAACAGGTGGTCACTTTAAAGCGAAATGGGGTGACAGTTTAAATGCGGAACGGCTGGCCATTTTTGCCGAAATGCCCAATATAATTTGTCCCATCCTGAATTTACTT
>NZ_AYMG01000044.1 GCF_000633455.1 Pedobacter jeongneungensis | reverse complement strand
TGCAGAAACGGTTACGGTAACAGTGGCAGTTGTGGTTTGATTTGCATCTAATTTATCGACAATTTTATAAACTATCGTATAAACTCCAGCTGGGGTATTAGACGCCACATCTACCTGACCAGTTACAATATTTAGCGTTACACTAGGATTTGTAGTAGAAACCTGTGAAAGAATTACATCGTTTAATGTTGGAGCAGTAATCGTTCCGTTATAACCATCGTTGGCGAGTACGTTATTTACCACTATCCCTCCTACTAAACCATTAGCGCTTCCTGCATCATCTTTAGCTATTAAAGTCCCAGAAGCTACTGTTACCTTAACAGTAGCAGTTGAAGTTTTAGTAGCATCCAGTTTATCGGTAATGGTATAAATTAAGGTATAAATGCCAGCCGGAGTATTTACGGCAACACTCACTTTACCAGTTGTTGGATCTAAAGTAACCTTGCCATTGCTATCGTTGGTACCATTAGTGATGGTGACGTTGGCCAAAGCTGCCTGCGTTCCGCCGTTGTAGGTATCATTATCTAAAACATTTGAAACAGCTGTTCCACCAGTTACCGAGTTGGCTGAACCAGTATCGTCTTTTGCCAAAATCGTTCCAGTAGTTAAATGAACAGTAACGGTTGCCTGTTTCACATTTCCTGGATTAGCTTTGTCTTCAATTTGATAAACCAAAGTGTAATCACCAACTGGAGTACCTGGTAATACATTAACCTTTCCGGTAGCAGGATCAATAGATATATTTGGGTTTGTACTCGATACCTGACTAATGGTTACATTTGCCAACGTGGCCTGATTACCATTAACCTTATCATTAACTAAAACATTGTTCACCGCAACACCACCAGTTACCGCACTTAAAGTTCCCTCATCATCAACAGCATAAACACCGGTATTAGTCACCGTTGGATTATCGTTGCTCTCCGTTGTACCCGAAACATCTGAAACATTACCATTTGACGGATTTTTCCCTGTAACCGTTGCAGTATTACTTACAGATCCAGCTGCTTTTTCTGCAGCAGATATGGTATACGACGCCGTTGCGGTAGTACTCGCTCCTGGCGCTAAGGTTGTTACACCCAAATTAATTGCACCTGTAACTTTACTATCTGTTATTGCAAGATTGCTCAAGGTAACATTACCTGTATTTTTAACCGTGAACAAATAGCTGATTGTATTTCCATTAATGTTTAGTGTACCCGTTTTTACCAAAGCAACCGAAGGACTTAAAACAATATTTACATCAGCGGTCGCAGTTTTTGCAGTCGGAAGTTCTGTTGTTTTAACACTTGCAGTATTGTTGATCTTTCCTGAATTGTTGGTTGGATTGCCGTTATTGTTTAAGTCAGCCTGAAGCACGGTATAAGTTCCGGTGTAAGCCCAGCTTTCTCCTTTTTCTAAAATATTATCCGCATTTCCAGTCTTTACCGGATTGCTTAAATTTCCACCTAATAATGGATCACTAACAACCACGCCATTTTGATTGGCATTACCAGTGTTTGCAACAGTAACCGTATAAGTAATAACATTACCAGCCTGATTAACCGAACTTACATTTGCAGATTTTGTAATCGATACTGATGAACAAACAGGCACAGTTACCGTAATGGTAAAAGGATTGCCATCGCAAGTACCCGTAATGGTAGCTTTCGGTGTTACTGTATAAATTATGGTTTGCGCACTATTGCTCATGTTAATTAAAGTCTGCATGATGGTATTACCCGATCCATTAGCTGCACCCGCCACATTAGCATTCGAATTTACCGTCCAGGTAAACGATGAAGGAATTGAATTCCCTCCATTTGCCGTACTATTGATATTCTGTGTTTGAATATTATAACTAAAAGTTCCAGTACAATCTAAAGTTTTTGTATCGTTAAATCCTTTCGGGCTTTGATATATTGTTACGGTAATTGAAGTACGAGAAGGACTCTCACAACCATTAATGGTCTGGCTGGCGTAATAAGTTCCGTTAGCCAGGGCGGTAGTCGAAACTAAAGCCGCTCCACCTGTAGCCTGACTGTACCATTTTACCGCTGTTCCGGTTGCAGCTAAATTAGCAACAGTAGCATTTGAGATTTCGCAGAAAGTCTGATTGTTGGCACCTGGAGCAGGTGTTGTATTCCTAACCACAACATCGAAAGTAAACGTTGCTCCGGTACAGCCATTATAAATAGGTGTTACGGCATACCTTACCGTTGCATCAGCACCCGAAGTATTTGATAAAGTTTGTGAAATTGGTGCAGCAACGGCTGTAGATTGATTTGAAAATCCTGTAGCCGTTCCATTCGTCAACGCTGCTGTCCAGGTATAAATTGTTCCGTTTACATTACTGGTTGGTGTTATGCTAAATGCCGATGCAGAACAAACAGTCTGTCCTGTTGCAGTAGCGATAAGTGTTGGTACAATGTATACCGTAATCTTAAATGGATTTCCGGTACAGGCCAGGTATTTTGGAACAACCGTATAAGTAGCGGTTTCTAATGCAGATCCATTATTAGTTAAAGTCTGATCAACAGAAGACTGACTGCTTCCTGCTGTCGCACCAGTAATATTCGCCGACGAAAGTACAGGAGCCGACCAGGTATAAGTTGTGCCGTTTGCCGCCTCAATAGGGGCAAAACTAAAACTACCCGTTTTACATATATTATAAGTTTGATCACTGAAAGATGGAGTTGGCGTAACCGTAATCGTTGTTGAACCTGAATAAGCATTGCTACATCCACCACCCGATACAACTGCCCTAAAAACGGTAGTAGTAGCAATATTGGTATAGTTAAGTGTTTTTGTTGTATTGGCAATGGTAGTCCAGGTGGTACCATTATCTGTTGATGACTCCCAGCGCACAACCGTAGCAGGCGCATTATTTAAAGTAAGTGTACCATTACTTCCTGAACATACCGGCGATGTTCCTGAAATGGTTCCTGTTGATGCTATCGTAACAGTGTGGGTCGCAGTTTTAGTTCCACATGCATTGCTTGCCGTGGCGGTAATAATAGCCTGTCCACTGTAAATTGCCGACCAGGTAACAGCACCTGTTGACGAATTGATCACACCAGCATTTGATGGACTAATACTATACACCAATGAAGTGCTGTTTGCAGCTGTTGCTGTATAAGTTTGTACTCCGTAACCCTGACAACGATTAGATGCAGTACCCATGGCAAAAACAGGATTTCCAAGTGCACCAATAACTGTAATTTTCCCGTCAATACTAAGCGATCCGGATTTGACAGTATAAATATATACACCAGGGAGAGTAAGTAGCTGACTGGTTGTGCCACTAATGGTTATTCTTTGTGTTGATGAATCGTAGTTAGCAGTTATACCAATTGGTAAATTAGCAACACTGCCAGTAGTTGCCGAAGCAGGTAATTGATAAACAATATCGGTTATCGCATTCCCCACACAAATAACCTGTGCATCATTTCCACTATATAAAGAAATGGTAGACGGTGTTACTGATGCTGAAGCCGTATTATTGGTAAGATTTGGATCATTTTGAGGACCGGTAACAGTAACCGTATTTTTGTAGGCATTGGTAACCGATGAAGATACCACCTTTGCACTGATCACCAAGGTTTTTGTTTCCCCGGCAGCCATTCCACCAATAGACCATAATCCTGTTGAAGGATTGTAAGAAGTACCTGTACTTGCAGTATACGAAACATAACTGAAACCTGCTGGCAAAATATCTTTGGCAGAAACACCAATTGCATTTCCTGTTCCTGTTACCGTACCCGAAGCGATGTCCGAATTTTTAACTGTTATTGTAAAATCAACTGTTGATCCAATACCCGGCGTGGCATCACTAACCGTTTTTCCAGCAATCAGGTCAATATTACATAAAGCAACTGTAACTGGTAACGATTGGGCACTAATTCCGCAATCCAATTGCGAAGTAACCGTATAAGTACCAGAAACAGGTGCCTGATAAGTATTACTTGTAGCCCCCGTAATCGCCGTACCATTAAGATACCACTGGAATGGGGCAACACTGCTTGGGTCTGCACTCAGCAATGCTGAAGCACAATCTGCCTGGGTATAAGTAGGTTTTAGCGCTTTCTCTGGAAAAGGAGAAAGAAAGTTTGACATTGAAAAGCCAGCCCCTTGCTGAACCATATTAACCGTTAACCTCGCCGTGCTGCTCAAACTGATTACATTCGGTTTGCCAATATTCTCGTTCGTAAAATCGATCAGATATTGTCCTGTCGATCCCATCTGTCTCCTCACTCCTACCCCGTCAATGGTTTCGATATCTTTGTTTGTATAAAGGTTATCGGTTGAAAGTAATACTTTGGCAATCGGATCCTGTATAATGATATAAGCGAAATAAGGAAGATCAGTAGCTTCATTAAGCGCCCTAAATTTCATGGTTTCAACTTTTTTAGATCCACCACAGGTCGAAATCGGCGCCAAAGTGGCAACATCAACTTCACAGCCAGAAGCTGTACCCGAATAAGCCACCACATTTTTATTCGCTACTATTTTGGTAGAAGAATATTGCAGTCCCTCTTGTCCGTTACCCGCTGTAGTACCTGCAATTCCATTTGGAAAACTCACAAAGCTTCCTGCTGCAATTAGGTTGTAAGTGTTGGTACTCTGTAAAACACCTGCAGTATTAAAATTATAAACGGTTACAGAAGTATTGGGCTCAGATGCAATAACAGTGGTTTGCTCAGAAATGTTATTTCCGCCCCCCCTTACTACAATATACTCGTTGCCTAAAGCAGTAACCGGTGGTACTGGATTTGATGCCCCATCATAACAAGCAGTGCTTACTGTAGGTGCATCAAACTGTGCACTTGTATTCATTACCGCAGGACCAGATGTTTCTACCAACGCCCCCATATCGGCATTAAACAAATAACTTTGCCCTGCATTCAATGTGGTAGTAGCTACGCCATTTATACTTACAACAGTGTTATTTTCAATCGCCATTACACTATAAATGGGCTTATGCTGTCTGGTACTGTAATTTGGATTATTACTGGTATAAATTTCTCCGTCTCGGTAATAACCTGCTCTAAATTTATTGCCTATGGCAGCATCACCGAAACTGAATAAAGAGGCGTTACCCTTTATATAACCATCGTCTGTTGCATCAGAAGCTACATTTCGGATATTTACATTTATCGCAGCCGTCGATTCAACAATTAAACCTGCTGCATTAATGTTTGTATTTAACGAAAAATAAGGAAAACTGGTAACACCGCCAGTAAAACGGTAACGGCCAGGTGAGCCGGCAACAACATTGGTTAAAGTAGTGATTAAAGTTCCATCGCTCTTTTTTACAGTAACAGAAATCGGTGTTGTACTCACCGTAGAAACAACCAGTTCGTTAGCAACAGTAAAATATTGCCATGGCGCAGGAGCGATATAATGCTTCTTGTAGGTTTGTGCAGTAACCGATGAGACCGAAATAAACAGAAACAGAGGTAAAATCGCGATTTTAAACCATGTTTCTTTCTGAAAACTATTGAAAAAGCGTTGTATAAATTTATTCATTCTTCCCATTGGGATAATAGGGTTATTACTGCATAAAATTGGTCTCATCCGCCGAGCACAAAATCATCCTAAAAAGATAGTTTGTTTACAAAATTTTCTCCTTAACGAATGCAGCAAAAAACAACGTATATACGCTGATTATAAAACACTTTTGAAGAGATAGACACTATAAAAAAACCTCGTTTTTGAGGGCCGCAAAAGTATATTATTTTTTACACTCTCACAAGTACCAAAAAGGGCTAAATTGGATAGCATTTTCTGTACTTAAATTGTCAAAAACTGTCTTTCCAATCATACAAAGTAAACAAAAACAGAAATTGACTTCTTACATATACATCTTCGACTGCCAGTGGCTGAGGTGATTTTTTGACAATAATCAACAACTATATATCAACTTGACTTATTTATCCTACAGTCAGGAGCATAAACTAAATTTCTAAGAGACAAAAAAAGGGGTTAAAATGTCTGACCATTTTAACCCCTTTTAACTGGTGAAAAATAAGAAAATAAGCAGTCCTTTGGACAGCTAAATTTTAGCCCTGATTCTGCTCAATGTTTCTAACCTGATGGCCAAAAATGAAGCGATATGTTTTAACGAAACCCTGTTGATTAACCCCGGAAAAGAAATCAGAAAACGTTTATATCTTTTTTCAGCAGAAGAAATGCGGCAAAGGTAAGCCCGTTCTTCAGCGGAACGGTAATATAGCTCCATCATCTTTCTGCCTACAATATTCGCCTCTGCAAAATTTTCGTATAAAAATTCTGATAAAACATGTGGTATAGCAATTAAATCTACGTCTTCTAAGGCCTGAAGATACTCTTCCGAATCACCTTCTATCCACAAATTGCGTATAGTGCCGATCACTTCGTTCTCTTTAGCTATCCAGGTAGTAATTTCAGTATTTCCATCTTTAATAAAGCCTCTAACAACTCCTTTTACGATTAAAAAGAGGAATTTGTTTCGGTCGACTGGAGAAACCAGGTATTTATTTTTTTTATAACTAACCGGAAATGTATGCTGATTGATGCGTTTTTCGATCTCAGCATTAAGAGGGTGAAATTTTTTAAAAATCGAGACTAGAGGAGAAAAGTTATTATATTTTTTCCACCTATCTTCATCAGATAAATTAACTGCGAGCATAGAGATAACGATTGGGATAGATATAATTACGCTGAAAACAGTGTAATTACTAGGTAAGTATAAGAAGATTACAATTGAAAAAAGAATTTTTTTCAATTTATTCAATTTTCAAAATGATCAAAACACCTTTTCTACCCCTAGCCCAAACAGTGCAAAATCGTATTTTACAGGATCATTAGCATCAAATTGTCTTAAATTTTCGGTTAACTCAACTGCAGTTAACCAATCAGTCTGTTTCCGGTTAATCAAACCCAATAGCCTCCCTACCCGGTCTACATGTACATCACAGGGACAAATCAGCTCTCTGGGTTTAAGCGTATCCCAAATCCCAAAATCAACACCATTACCATCTGCTCTCACCATCCACCTTAAAAACATATTTAAACGCTTGCAGGTTGATTTCTGCTTTGGGGAGGAGATATGTTTCCTGGTACGGTGCGGAAAATCTTCTAACGAGAAAAAATAAGCCCTGAAATGGTTCAATGCCTGCTCTATCGAAAAATTAAGATCAGCAGTATAACAAACTTCAGAAGAAACTTCTACACTTCGCGCTGTTAAAGAAACCTCCAGGTACTCAGTTCTAAAAATATCTTGTTGAGGAATAAAGGCCTGTTCCAGGCTATCAAAATTTTGATAATGTTGTTTAAAAAACGAGATAAAATAGAGCAGATCAGTATCGTTAAATGTACGGTGTTTAAAATTTAGCAAACGCTTTAAATCGTCATCCGTGTGGTTGAGCACAAAATCATGAGGGGCATTATCCATCCGGTTAAGCAGCTCTCTACATTTATTGATAATGGTTTTCCGCTGCCCCCAGGCCAAAACCGCAGCAAAGAAACCAGCTATTTCTATATCCTGTTTTTTTTCAAAAAGATGTGGAATACAAACCGGATCGTTTGCGATGAAATTAGGCTGATTATATTGTTCAACTTTGCTATCAAGAAAATTTTTCAGCTCCAGAAATTGCATGTATTTTTATTAAACGAGAATGGCATCCCCCATTGCTGTCATGCTGAGGTACGAAGCATCTGCACCCGAAATGAGAGATGCTTCGTGCCTCAGCATGACAATGGTATTTATTTTAGTTAACCGACATAAAAAGATTTTATGCCAACGCCCTTTCCAGATCTTCCAAAAGATCGTCGATATCCTCTACGCCTACGCTTAAACGCAATAAGTTATCGGTAACACCAACTTTTTCCCTCTCCTCTTTCGGAATAGAGCCATGTGTCATGGTAGCCGGGTGATTGATCAGCGATTCTACCCCACCTAAAGATTCGGCAAGGGTAAACACTTTAAAATTAGATGAAATCCTGAATGTCTCCGCCAGATCAGCACCTTTCAAGGTAATTGAAATCATACCTCCAAAGCCACGCATCTGTTTTTTAGCGACATCATGATTAGGGTGATCTTCAAAACCCGGCCAATAGATTTTATCAACCTTTGGATGTGTTTTTAAATAGTGCGCAATCCGTTCTCCGTTTTCGCAATGCGCTTTCATCCTCAAGTGAAGCGTTTTAATGCCCCTCAATACCAAAAACGCATCTTGTGGACCTGGTGTTGCACCACAAGCATTGTAAATAAACCAAAGGTCTTTATACAACTGCTCATCATTGGTTACCAAAGCGCCCATTACCACATCAGAGTGACCACCGATATACTTGGTTACCGAGTGCATCACAATATCAGCGCCTAAATCGATGGGATTTTGCAGGTATGGCGAAGCAAAAGTATTATCAACGGTAAGAATCAGATTTTTTTCTTTGGTAATTTTAGCCACTCCTTCAATGTCGATAATCTGCATAGTTGGATTGGTGGGTGTTTCAATCCATACCAATTTCGTTTTATCGTTAATATACGGAAGCATATTTTCTGGTTTAGAAAGATCCAGAAAATGAAATTTGATTCCATATTTGGTGTAAATTTTAGTAAAAATACGGTAAGAACCACCATAAAGATCATTCCCGGTAATTACCTCATCGCCCGGTTGCAATAATTTCAGTACTGCATCTGTAGCGCCCATCCCACTCGAAAAAGCCAGACCGTACTTAGCATTTTCTAAAGCTGCTAAACAATCTTCCAAAGCCTTACGCGTTGGGTTGGTTCCCCTTGAATATTCATAGCCCTTATTATCGCCCGGCGATTTTTGCCAATAGGTAGAAGTTTGATAAATCGGTGTCATTACAGCACCTGTTGTTGGATCAGGCTCCTGGCCTGCATGTATGGCTTTAGTTGCGAATTTCATTTTTTTTATTTGAGATTTGAGACAATAGACATGAGATGTGCGATTTGAGATTAGATTTCGTCTCAAATCTCAAATCTCCCCTCTCACATCTAACTAATAAGCTCTTGCGAACAATACTCTCTGAATAGATGGTTTTCCTGAATAAATACAAACGCCATCTTCCAGTTTATTATCCAAAGGAATACAACGGATAGTCGCTTTAGTTTCCTCTTTAATTTTTTGTTCTGTTTCTGGTGTTCCATCCCAGTGTGCAGCTATAAAACCTGCTTTTGTATCCAACAGCTCTTTAAACTCCTCGTAAGAATTTGCTTCTGTAATGTGCTCATCACGATAAGCCAATGCCTTGTTGAACATGCTTTGCTGAATATCTTCGAGTAGTTTTACGATGTAAATATCCAATCCTTCCTGAGGTACAGTTTGTTTTAATTTGGTATCCCTTCTGGCAACTTCTACCGTTTTATTTTCAAGATCACGGCCACCAATGGCAATACGGATCGGCACACCTTTTAGCTCGTAATCGGCAAATTTAAATCCCGGACGCTGTGTATCCCTGTCATCATATTTTACAGAAACGCCTAAACCTTTCAAACGCATCGTTAATTCGTTTACGTAGGTAGAGATTTTGGCCAGATCTTCATCGCTTTTATAGATCGGAACAATAACGACTTGTATTGGTGCTAATTTTGGAGGGATAATCAATCCCGAATCATCACTATGTGCCATTATTAAGGCGCCCATTAAGCGGGTAGAAACACCCCATGAGCTTGCCCAAACATAATCTAACTTTCCATCCTTACCTGTAAATTTAACATCAAAAGCTTTAGCAAAATTCTGGCCTAAAAAGTGTGAAGTACCTGCCTGCAAAGCCTTACCATCCTGCATTAATGCTTCAATACAATAGGTATCTAAAGCACCTGCAAATCTTTCGTTAGGCGATTTACGTCCCCTTACAACCGGAACAGCCAGCCAGTTTTCAGCAAAATCTGCATAAATGTGTAACATACGTTCTGTTTCTTCAATCGCCTCTTGCGCTGTAGCATGCGCGGTATGCCCTTCTTGCCATAAAAATTCGGCTGTACGCAAAAATAACCTGGTACGCATTTCCCATCTCACCACATTCGCCCATTGATTGATCAATATTGGCAGATCACGGTAAGATTGGATCCATCCCTTGTATGTATTCCAGATAATGGTTTCAGAAGTCGGACGAACGATTAATTCCTCTTCCAGTTTGGCAGTTTCATCAACTACAATATTTCCATTACCGTCATTTTTTAAACGATAGTGTGTTACAACGGCACATTCTGTCGCAAAACCCTCAACGTGAGAAGCTTCCTTAGAGAAAAATGACTTTGGGATGAATAACGGAAAATAGGCATTTTGGTGGCCTGTATCCTTAAACATTTTATCTAAAACAGCCTGCATTTTTTCCCAAATAGCATAGCCGTTGGGCTTTATAACCATACAACCACGTACTGCAGAGTGCTCTGCTAAATCTGCTTTGATTACGATATCATTATACCACTGGGAATAATCTGCTTCTCTACTTGTAATTTCTTTGCTCATGTTATGTATTTGGAACGTAATTTGTATGTTAAAAAGTGTAAAATTCGATAGCAAATTTATAAATTTATGCCTACAAACGATTAAGAATTGACATCAATTATAATTTAACGTTTTTAGACTAAGTAAATAGTTAAGAATTAATTACTTTTGAAACCTGTTTATCAATATTCGTGAACACACACAACTAATATAAACACAATGAAACCAATTAAATTTTTACCCATTGTTATGATTGCTGCTGCTGGGTTGGTGGCTTCATGCTCCACATCAAAACTGGCTCAAACCAAACCCGCTGATGATGTTTATAATTCGGTGGCGAAAGCCAGGGAGGTTGAAATGGTACCTCAACCTCAAAACCGGCAAGGCCAGCAATATCAGGCCCAGGGTCAGGAAGAATACGACGAGTATTATGGCACAAGTAATCCCTATTACGATATGGATTATTCATCAAGGATAAACCGTTTTTACAATGGTTATAGCTTTCAGGGTTATTATGATCCTTATTTCGACAATTATTACTATGGCAGCAGTTACGGACCATCTAACTATTTAGGTATAGGTATTGGCTGGGGTAACGGTTACGGCTTAGGTGGCTGGGGCGGTGGATTCGGTGGCGGTTATGGCTACGGGAGCATTTGGAATAACCCGTTTTATTATGGAAACTATGGTTACGGCTGGAACAATCCTTACGGTTGGAACTCTTGGGGACCTAACTCTTACTACGACCGTTATGGTTGGGGCGGAGGCGGATATTACGGCGGTGGCTGGGGTATCGGCGGCGGATACTATGGTGGTGGCGGAGGTGTTTACACCAATAGAAATACTGTTCGTAGAGCTGCGCCAGGCGGAGTAGATAACCGTATGCCACGAAATGGTGCAGGAATCTCTTCGCCAAATTATGGAAGACCTAGTAGAACAGGTTATACTGATCAAAATGGTAACAGAATTTCATCGCCTAATAGCAATGCAAGTAGTAGACCTACGAGAAATTCTGGGTATACTCCTCAACAACAAGGTACAAACAGCAGACCTACAAGAAATGAAAATTATACCCCTCAACAACCAACTAGAACAGAAAGTAGGCCAACTTATTCTCCACCACCATCAAATGGTGGAGGCGGAAGTGGCTCATCTGGCGGAGGTGGCGGAAGCTACGGAGGTGGTTCTCGTGGATCAAGAGGCGGAAGAGGTTAGGTTAAATTAAACACACACATCAAATGAAAAAATACATTCTATCATTGTTGGTAGCTACGGCGGCTACTTCTGGGAGTTTATATGCCCAAACCCTTGCCGGAAATGCATTCGACTTTTCGCAAACGAACTATGGAAGCACGGCTCGTTTTAAAGCGATGGGAGGTGCCCAAATTGGTGTTGGTGGCGATATTGGTTCAATTAACGCCAACCCTGCCGGTTTAGGTTTATTTACAAAATCGGAGTTCAGTATTACGCCTGAATTTAATTCAGTAAATAATAAAACTAGTTTCTTAGGGACGCAAACAACAGGTAATAAAAGTCAAATTAACCTTAATAATGTTGGGGTTGTATTTTACAGTCCGGCTTACAAGGCTAAAGGGTCGGATGTAAATAGTGGTTTAGTTAGTTCTGTTTTTGGATTAAGCTACAATAGAAACAACGATTTTTTAAATAATTTTCAGTATAACGGAACAAACACAAATAGCTCCATAAGAGACTCTTATGTTGAAGACGCAAGCGCAAATGGGATTACAAATACGGTTGGTGGCGATGCTTATCAAAGTTATCTTATAAATAAAAACGCAACTAATTTCCCAAATGGATTTTCTGCTGAACCTTATAATAATGCGAATTTTAAACAAAATTTCAACGAAAATAGATTGGGTTCTACATCAGAGTTTAATGTTGCGGGAGCATTAAACTTTTCTAACAAATTGTACATTGGTGCTACGGCAAGTTTTGTTAATGTGAAATATGTTAGTGATGCTGTGTTCCTTGAATCAGGAATACTTAATTCATTTAATGAGGACACCAAACAATATAATGGAACAGAAAATTATGCATTAACTCAATCCCGAAATCAAGAAAGTAAAGGATCTGGTTTTAATTTGAAATTAGGTATGATTTTTAGACCAATCAGTGAATTAAGAATAGGTGTAAACTTTCAATCTCCAACTTGGATGAATGTAGAGGATAATACTTACGTGCAGCTGAATACATCATTAATCAACTATAAGTCAAACAATGATCCTATTAACTTTTACTCCTCATATAATCTTCGTACTCCATTAAAAGCATCTGGAGGAATAAGCTACATAATAGGAGGACGAGCTTTAATTTCTGCAGATATTGACTATATTGATTATTCCTCTATAAGATTTTCTTCAGACAACAATTCTAATATTGCAGATATAAATAGTAGTAACAGTTTGATTAAAAACTCTTATAAAGAAACTGTGAATTACAGATTTGGCGCAGAAGTTAAAGTAAATGATCAATTTAGTTTAAGAGCCGGGTATGGAGTTAATGGAAATGGAATTAAAGATGAATATTTAGGTAATTCTGAAGCTAAATATTATAGTGGAGGCTTAGGGTATAGAATTGATAACTATTATCTGGATTTAACTTATCAAAACTATCAGATCAAGTCTTTAAAATCTAGCCCATATTTATTAAACGATTATTCTGAGCCTGTTGCTGATACTAAGAGTAATAGGAACAATGTATTCTTAACTTTTGGAGTAAGATTTTAAAGTAGAATAAAATAAAAAAGCCATAAAT
>NZ_AYMG01000043.1 GCF_000633455.1 Pedobacter jeongneungensis | reverse complement strand
AGGTCAAACAAAACAAGCTACCGTTACTGTAACCGTTTCAGCACCGGCAATGGTTGCTACAAACGATTCAGGAAATGCAAACGGCTACACCGGTGGAACAGCAGTTGAAAATGTATTGTTGAACGATACCTACAACGGCAACCCGGCTACTTTGAACGAAGTGAAATTAAGCCAGGTTTCGACCACTAACCCTAACGTTACCTTAGATGTAACCACCGGAAAAGTGAACGTTGCACCGAATACTCCGGCAGGAACTTA
>NZ_AYMG01000042.1 GCF_000633455.1 Pedobacter jeongneungensis | reverse complement strand
ATAAGAAACCCTTTAACAACACTGTTAAAGGGTTTTCTTTGTTTATGGGCTTTTTGTATCTTCACGGAACATGGTATCTCCAGTCATTAAAATCTATATAGAAGTTAAGTCCACCAGGGCCGATGGTATTGTCCCGAAACTTCGGGATGGGAGAGTAGGTCGGTGCCAAATATTATAAGAAACCCTTTAACAACTTTGTTAAAGGGTTTTCTTTGTTTATGGGCTTTTTTCATATTTCTTACCATTAAGAAGTTAAGAAAAGTTAAGCCCACAAGGGCTAAGGTGATTCCCAGCTTATATTTCTCAATGTCCTTAATTTCTTAATGGTAAAAAGATCTATGTGTTATTCCCCACCATTAAGGAGTTAAAAGTTAAGGGTTTGATCCCGCAGATGCCGCTGATCACCGCAGAGCTTATTCCATTATCCGTTTTACATCTTCCATATTTTTTTCTTCTGCCCAGGTTAAATAGCCCTGATGGCAGCGTTATCCCTTTTGGGCAAGGTGTATTTGTTTAACAGATAGGTTTTCCCAAAAGGATTAAGCGTACAGCAGGACAGAACTTTTAATGTCTGTACTGCCAATGCGCTCCAAAAAATGATAAATCTTCTCTTGTTAAAAAATGTAAAATCTTACATTCTCAAAGTAATAAAACCGTATTATTGTAGCATTACGTACATAATACTATGATGAACGCTAACCTGAAGAAATTAACTTTTCTTGTTTTTATTTTCTGTGTAAGCCTGAGTGCTTTTGCCCAGAATAAAAATGTACAGCTCCCTGCCAACTGGTTTAATTTAGATTTACTTGAAAACGGATATTTTGGTATCAGTACCGAAAAGGCTTACCGTGAGCTGCTAAAAGATAAAAAGCCTAAACAAAACATTATTGTGGCCGTAATTGATGGGGGAGTAGATACCAATCACCCTGATTTACAACAGGTTTTATGGACAAATAAGAGAGAAATTCCTGGGAATGGAATAGATGATGACGGTAATGGCTATATAGATGATATACATGGCTGGAATTTCATAGGATCTAAAAAAGGTAATCTGGAGTTTGATAATTTAGAATTAGTACGCTTATTAAGAATTTATACCCCAAAATATCAGTCTACAACTAATTTAACGCCATTAGATAGTACACAGAAGGAAGAGTTTAGGCTTTATAAAAAAATGGTTAGCGATTTTGGGAAGAAATATGAAGACGCCAGCAATACTTTTTCAGTGCTGATCGCAATCAACAAAGTTTTAGATTCGGTAAGTAAAATAAATAAAAAGGAAATCCCAACATTAGAAGACATCGATCGATATAAAGCCGATGATGAGACAGAGGAACAAGTAAAAACAATTATTAGAAAAGGTTCTAAAGAGGATGGCGGTTTTGATAAGTTTTACAAAAATATAAAGGAAGGGTATAAGCAATATGATGCCATGCTGAAATATAACCTGAATCCTAAATATGATATACGTGCTGAATTAGTGGGCGACGATTATAGCAATTCTTACCAGAAAGATTATGGGAATAATGATGTGAAAGGGCCTGATGCTTTCCACGGTACTCATGTATCAGGTATTATTGGTGCCGACCGTACAAATTCTGTTGGTATTTTAGGCGTAGCCAATAATGTAAGTATTATGGCTATTCGGGTTGTACCTACTGGCGACGAGCGGGACAAAGATGTAGCCAATGGCATCCGTTATGCGGTTGATAATGGCGCGAAAGTTATTAATATGAGTTTCGGTAAGAGCTATAAATGGGATAAAAAGGCTGTAGATTCTGCAGTTAAATATGCCGAAAGCAAAGGTGTATTATTGGTGCATGCCGCAGGGAACGATAACCAGAACAATGATATAGAAGAAAATTTCCCCAACAAGTTTTTTGATAGCAAAGAAGCTGAAGCATATAAAGAAGCCAACAAAAAGCCTGTTAAGCCTGATTTTACCCCGCCTCGCCCCATGGGGCAGAATAATGGAATGGGAATGCGGCCTCCTTTTGAACGGTCAACGCTGGTTAAACCTATTGTTGTAGATTCTGCTAAATTTAATCTTCCACACGCCAGTAATTGGATCGAAGTTGGGGCAAGTGCCTACAAAGATGACGATAACCTGAAAGCTGATTTTTCTAATTATGGCAAATATAGTGTTGATGTTTTTGCTCCGGGTTTTTTAATTAAATCTACAGTGCCAGATAATAAGTATGAAGAAGCTGATGGAACAAGTATGGCTTCGCCGGTTGTGGCTGGTTTAGCCGGACTGATTTTAAGCTATTATCCGGAATTGAAACCTGCTCAGGTAAGAGAGATCATCATGAAATCGGTTTCGAAAGTAGCGCATAAGGTTAAATACAAAAATGAAAAAGGTGAAAATGTTAGGGTGCTTTTTAGCGAAATATGTGTGAGTGGAGGAATTGTTAATGCCTATAATGCACTTAAATTAGCAGAGACGTACAAATAAAGGAGATTTTAGTTTTTTGGAGCACAAGGACATTACAGCTATTTAAGTTTGTTCCCGTGCTCCGGTAACTACCCTGAATACTAAACGAAAAAATACATTTATTAAAAACCTAAGCATCCAGGGTTTTAATAAACTCCTGAAAAGTCCCAAACGGATAGTTTTTCGCCTTCATCCACGAAATAAGGGCTTCCATACGTTCGATCATTTTTCTACCTGTATTTTTCCTCACATAACCTGGGAAACCAAAACGTTCAAAATCGCTTAAATCAGTGAATTCCCAAGGGTGGAAATAAATATTCAGATATTTATCCTTTTTATACGTCCAGTTGGCCAGTGTTTTATAAACACTCAGCGGTAAATTATGAAATGACAACCAAAATAGCGGAAACCTTACAATTGGACTTACTGATGCCGGAATCTGTAATACATTATCTTTAACAAAATGTGTTCTCGAGATGTTAAAATTATTGTACCGTCCAGGTAAATAGGTTGGGTTTATCGAAGTATTATAAGTATATCCTGCCTTTTCAATTTCTTTTTCATCAACAGGCATCATCCTTGCCATGCGGTAACCGGTAATTTCTTTACCAGAAAGTTCTTCTAATTTGAGTTTAGATTGAAGCAGGTGTTCGGGTTTAAAATCCGAATGATAATACCCGTGCGAAGCCAGTTCGTGCCCCGTCTCTGTGATTCGCTTAATAAGATCGGGAATGTTTTCGGCAAAAGTTACCGTACAAAAAAATGTAGCTTTTACGTTGTATTTATCTAAAATATCCAAAATGGCGATGGTACCAGCTCTCGAAATGGCAATCTGATCTTCAAAAGAAATATCTTTTCCATACTCAAAAGGCATATCAAATTCTTCGATATCAAAACTTAACAATACCATTTATTTTTGCTGAATATTAGTTGAACGGATGATGTAATTGGGACGGTTTTTAGACTGCATGAACATTTTGCCTACATAAATACCTATAATACCTAAAATAATAAGCTGTAGCCCCCCAAAAAAGACAATGGTCATAATTACCGATGCCCAGCCAGAAACTTCTACATGGTTTACAAAGGCATAAATAATGTAAGGTATATAAAGTACAGATGCAAATGAAAGGATGAAACCCAGGTAAACAGCAGAATACAGCGGTTTTATACTAAAAGAAGTTACACCATGTAATGCTAACCTTAACATCTTTTTAAAGGTGTATTTGCTCTGTCCCGAAAAACGTGCAGCCGGATTATACCTGATGGCAAATTGTTTAAAACCCAACCATTTTACCAAGCCGCGTAAAAAAGGTTCATTTTCGTGGAAATTCCTGAAAACACTTACCACTTTTTGATCCAGTAACCGGAAATCGGCAGCTCCTGGCTCTAAATCGATATCAGATAGCCAGTTTAAGGTTTTATAAAACAGGTTTGATGAGCTTCTTTTGCCTTTTGACAGATTTTTATCTTCTTCCCTTATGGTATACACCACTTCAAATCCTTCCTGCCATTTCTGAAGCATTTCAGGGATAAGTTCTGGTGGATGCTGCATATCGCAATCCATAGAAATCACACAGTCTCCAAAAGCATGGTCCATTCCAGCTTTTACAGCCAGTTGATGGCCGAAATTTTTAGAAAATTCGAGAAAGAAGATATTATCACCTGTTGCCGCATAATCCTTTATTTTCTCAAGGGTATGATCGGCACTTCCATCATCTACCAGGATAATTTCGTAACGGTAATCGATCGTCGAAAAAACCTGCTTAATACTTTCGGCAATTACGAAAATATTATCGGCTTCATTGTAGGCAGGGATTACTATAGAAACTAATTTATTCATCAATCGGCAATCAGATAAGACTTAAAATCTTCTTTCATCATTTGATATATAATGGTTAACCAAATAATGACGCAAGGTAGGGCTTTAAGCGAATATAGACGAATAAATTCTTTAACAGCCCTGGGGAAAATATCGGTCGGCGATAGGCTGGTTAATACAAAAGCAAAGATAAACAAGGCAATTATCCAGCCTTTTTTAGGGTTTTGCTGCACCATAAACCAGATGGCTACACCAGCAAAAGCAATGATATAAGTTGGCGATTCTGACCCGCTGCTAAATATAACGGTAAAAATCAATGTTGAGGCCAGCAGCATTAGCCTAAAACCTAAATGTTTGTATTGATTGATACGGGTATAAGGTAAACCGAACAATATTAATCCACCTAATAAAAATGGGATATTCGGAATGTTGATGTTACCTGTTATCCGTCTCGCCATTCCCATTAAAGAAATATCCTGAAAAGAAGTTAACGAAGCATTTAATTCATTTTTATGCGCTAAAGAGTGGTACCAGTCGCTATAAGATTGTATAACGAATGCTGGTGAGGAAATGACCATCGGCAAAGCAAACAATATAGCAAATGCAATAAAACAGCCTAAAATAAATTTTAACTTGTTTTTGGTGAAAAAGAAAAAGGCGAGTCCAACTATACCATAAAGTTTTACCAATGTGCCAAAGGCAATAAAAAAGGCAGATTGTACTTCCTTTTTCTTAACCAGGTAAGAGAAACTGAGCAATATAATCCCCGTTAAGGCAATATTAAACTGAAAACTAAAAAGTGCCGTTAATGCCTCGTGCGCACAGATCCAGGCGATGATTGTTCTTTTTTTAAGTGAAACTGGTAAACTGTAGATGCCCCAAAGCAATATGCTTACATTGGCAATGTTCCACAATATACAGCCTAAGCTATCGGGTAACAAGGCAAAAGGTGCTATAAAAACCGAAAACACAGGTCCATAATGGTTGCTATCCCGATATTCAGCATAATTATTATATAAATTCTGAAGATCTGTGGTATGCCAATACACATATTTAAAGATCAGATAATTATTATACGAATGGTGATGATATTGTTTGAAACCAGCAACAATGGCTAGTATGAGGTAAATAGCGACGACACATTGCTTTTTTAAAAGAAATGAGAATACTTTGTTCAAAACGGCTTTTTTTGAAATGTTCATTATGATTAGTGCCGCTAATATAACTATTTTAACAGCTTGTATAATCATCTATTCTAATTGAGAATTGGTTATTTAATTCATCAGTATCCAAATTAAAGCGTTCTTTTCTGGCCACATAAGGCATCAAAGAATATATAGGTTAGGCGGTGAATAATTATTTGTTTTACTAGCTAAGCAACCTGAGATCTCCATTAGTGTTAGCGGGTAAATTAAACAATTATTATAAAATTGTTAAGTGTATCGATTTAGTAAAACCTTTTACTAACTTTAAGACACTGAACCAAATAGATCATCAATCTTCCTTAAAAAACTATGAAGAAACTACAACTGCCACTTTTCGTGGCCTTGGTGCTCACCTTTAGCGCCTGTAAAAAAGAACAACAAGAGACTGAAAAATTTTCCGGGCCAAAACTTAAAGAAAATGTAAATCCAAATGCGGCATTATTAAGTTTTTCGCTCAATAACTGGATGAGCGTACTTGCTGATCAAAACAGCATTGCTACAATTTCTATCCCAGGTACACACGATTCGGGTGCTACAGTTGAACCTGTTGCTGGTACGGCTAAATGTCAGAATCTAAGTATTGCCGATCAGTTAAACGCAGGTGTGCGTTACCTTGATATTCGCTGCAGGCACATCGATAATGCTTTTGCCATCCACCACGGAGCCATTTACCAAAACCTTAATTTTAGTGATGTGCTTAATGCCTGCATTAACTTTTTAAACAGTCACCCAACCGAAGCCATTATTATGAGTGTTAAAGAAGAGCATACGCCATCGAACAATACCCGTTCGTTTGAGCAAACTTTTGACTCTTATGTGCAGCAAAACCCTGGTAAATGGGATTTAGGAAATAACATCCCTACATTAGGTAGTATTCGCGGAAAAATCAGGTTATTGAGAAGATTTTCTGGTTCTTCGCCAAAAGGGATTGATGCAACTGCATGGGCAGATAATACCACCTTCGATATCAATAATGCTGCTGCCAATTTAAAAGTGCAGGATTTTTACAACGTTAATGATGTAAATACAAAATGGACAAGAATAGAAACCTTGTTAAATGAAGCAAAAAATGATACATCGAATAAACTTTACCTTAATTACGCAAGTGGATATAAAGCAGGTATATTCAGTATTCCGAGCATTACTACGGTTTCTAATTCTGTCAATCCAAAAATCACAACCTTTTTTACCAATAACACGCATGGTAAATTCGGTATTATTCCACTTGATTTTGTTGATTCAGGCCGAAGCCAATTAATTATAAACACAAATTTCTAAACCTAAAACACTTGATTTATTGGTTCAGTATTGGCGGTACATCTAAAAGGATGTACCGTTTTGTTTTACCCATCACTGCATAAATTAACATGCACTCGTCGGTTTTTAACAATAACAGACTTTTTTAGCGGTCTACCTTTGAGGTATAAAATTTAAAAGATATGTCAGTTATTAAACCAAAATCAGTTGCCGGGATTTCCATTCCTGATAGTGCCATTGCCAGCCAGGCAACAGAACTTTTATTGGAGCATGGAACAGAATTTATTTATAATCACTCCTTGCGTGTTTTTCTTTTCTCTTCCTTAAACGGAAAAAGAAATAACCTTAAATACGATGCAGAACTATTGTACGTAAGTTCGGTGTTTCATGATCTGGGTTTAACCAAAAAATACAGTAGTGCCGATCTTCGTTTTGAGGTTGACGGAGCAAATGCGGCAAGAGATTTTTTAAAAAGTCATGGCTTGCCTGCAGCATCACTACAATTGGTTTGGGATACCATTGCCCTGCACACTACTATTGGTATTGCCGAACATAAAGAACCAGAGGTGGCCTTGATGTATAGTGGTGTTGGCCTGGATGTAATGGGTGAGGGGTACGAAAACCTTACTGAATCCGATCGGTTAGCTATTGTTGAAGCCTTTCCACGAAATGATTTTAAAAAACAGATTATCCCAACGTTTTTCAGCGGTTTTGAGCATAAAACAGAAACCACTTTTGGCAATATTAAAGCAGATGTGTGCGCTTACATGATTCCTGATTTTCACCGTAAAAACTTTTGCGATTGTATATTGCACTCGCCCTGGAGCGAATAAATAAGTGTTGCCATCTCGACCGGAGTTTTTTAAGCAGACCATCATCTCGACTGAAGCGTAGCGGAATGGAGAGATCTATCTCAAGGCAGATTTCTCGACTTCGTTACACCCGATAGCTATCGGGTTCGCTCGAAATGAAGATACCCGGAATTAACATTCTTAAATCCCAAGATTAACAAAGCGCATTCTGTAATCCTGGGGAGAAATGGTGGTGTTCTTTTTAAAAAAGTGGCTAAAGTGATCTGGTGAACTAAAATTAAGCTGATAGGCAATTTCTTTAATCGGTTTTGACGAAAATTGAAGAGATCGTTTAGCTTCTGCGATCAATTGACCATTGATAAGGTCTTTAGCGCCTTTGCCACAACACTTTTTAGAAAGTTCGGTCAATTTTCTGGCTGATATACCCATTAAATCAGCATAATCGCCAACCTCATGCGAAGTTTGGTAATGCTGGCTGATCAATTCGATAAAATTACGGTAAAGCTTATTATCGTGCTTATCAATCCCAGCTGTTAAGGCTGCACTGGCATTGGCAATTTTAATCATAATGATTTTTAGATATGCCGCCAATGCATCTAATTTATTCACATATGCTGAAGCAGAAAACTCATGATATAAACTGCCGAAGAGTGTGCTTAGTTGATCGTAGTCATTTACATTTAATAATAGCTGCTGATTGTTTGCTGCATTATTGAATAGTACAGCCTTACAGTTATTGGCACTGGAAGGGCTTCTTTCCCAAAAGCAATCTCCAAAGCTCAATTCAAATCCGGAAAATTTGGTGCCTCCTTTGAAATCGACAACCTGTCCTTTTGCAATCAAAAAGATCTCCTGACCATTGATCAGAAAAGCTTGGTCATCAATATAAATTTCTCCCGATCCCTGTGATAGAAGTAAAATCCGGTGGTAAGTTAATCGATATGCCGATGGTTCAATACAAAAATCTTCCTTAAAATAACATATGGAAAAAGAATCCTTTAAATCCTTTTCGGTTTTTGCTTTAAGTCCCGTTTTCCTCATTATTTATATAGGTTAATCTGCACCACGATATATGCGAAAAGCATTCCATTAAGTCCATATGGGTATACACCATGCAAAGATAAAAAACTTCGATTTTATTTATACAGCAACATTCTGCTCAGGCACTTTTTGAAGTTCTTTACTTCTGATCCTGCTTAAAGTTTCTAATCTCATACCTAAATAACTGGCCAGGTAGCGTAGCGGTATTTTGTTTAGGTCTATTTTTTTGCTTTCTTCCAGTTTCTGATATCTGCGCAATGCATTTGGAATCCGGGCCAGGATTGATCTTTCAGATGCAGCATAATAGTGCAGTGCCAAAAGTTTTCGGCCAACAATATTGGCTTCCTCGAAATTGGAATAAGCATACTCGATCAGGCTATAGGGGATGCGGATCAGTTCGCAATCTTCGAGTGCCTGCAAATATTCAACAGAATGGTAGGGTTGGAGATCTGGATGGCGGATGGCGCCAACAATATTGTTTCCAAAGCAGAACCAGGTGGTTATATCTTTATTACTATCTTTTATAAAACCCCGCACAATACCGCTTACCACGAAATAAAGGGCTGCATTACTATCAACCGGTGAAACAATGTGTTTATTTTTTTTAACGGTTAACCGTGTACACTGCGTGGCATAATGTGCGGCAAGAAGCGGAGAAATGGGGTGATATTGCTCCATATATTCGATAAGTGGCTTAACAAAGGAGCTGCTGTTGATATTTGGCATGATACCATAAAGTTTAGTTCAAATAAAGGGATCTACGACATATATAATGTACAAAAAAAATTAAATAATTAACACATCTCTGTTAATCGTAATTAATCTAATCAAGATATTCCTGTTAGGTGTAAATCAACATACGTTAAATAACAGGAGAAGGTTTTCTGTTTATTATCAACAAAATTACATTATGCTTTACCAAAATGGAATTTAGCCTTTCATTTTGGTAGGGTATGGACAGCGGGCTATAATTTTTTGAATAAAAATAAAAGCTAATGGATTGTTTAAACCACAATTGCGGCCATAAGATGATTTACGGTATTCGATTTGTAATAGGCGCGGCATGAAATTTTAATCATCATGGATAACCAGATCATTTTTGTACGTATCGCCAATCATAACGATGCACCTTACGCAGAAGAAATTATAACAGAAACAGAACAATCGGCCATAGCACGTGGCTCAGGGATCGCTAAAAGAACGGCAGCATCAGTTATTGAAAAAATGACAGCAGGCAAGGCTGTTATTGCCTTAACCAATACCGGAGAGTGGGTAGGATTTTCTTACCTCGAGACCTGGGAAGACGGCCGTTTCGTTTCTAACTCAGGATTAATTGTAGCCCCAAAATTCAGGAACTCTGGCGTAGCCAGATCAATAAAAGACAGGATCTTCAAAATGTCGAGAAGATTGTACCCCAATTCAAAAATCTTTAGCATTACCTCTGGTCCGGCCATTATGCGGATGAATGCCAAACTCGGTTTTCTGCCGGTAAGTTTTGCAGAGATCACTCACGATGAACATTTCTGGGAAGGTTGCAAAAGCTGTGTGAACTACGATATTTTAGAACGCAAAAAAAAATGCAACTGTTTGTGTACCGCTATGCTTTTTGATCCCGAATATTTTATCGAAGCGCAACCTGTAGTGTACCAGCAGACAGAAATTTACCAGGAAGTTGCCCATTCTTAATCACCTAATCAAAACATCATGAATACCATTAGTAAAATACACCTTACCGAAGGTCCTGATCTTAACCATTTATATCAGGAATCGGTCGAACTCCTTTCTACATTAATTAATATTCCTTCATTCAGCGGCGAGGAAACGCTAACAGCCGATCATATCGAATCTTTCTTAAATCTGCATGGCGTTAATACCATGAGAAAACACAACAATGTGTGGTGCTACAATAAATATATGGATGCATCAAAACCAACCATCCTTTTAAACTCTCATCACGATACGGTGAAACCGAACGGGCAGTACTTGCGTGACCCTTTTAGTCCAACTATTGAAAATGAAAAGCTATACGGATTAGGCAGCAATGATGCGGGAGGACCGTTAGTATCATTAATAGCCACTTTTTTGTATTTTTTTGAACGGAAAGATTTGTCTTTCAACCTTTGTTTAGCTGCTACAGCTGAAGAAGAAACCTCAGGCGAACTAGGTATCCGCGATATATTGGGTGATGTTAAAGAAATTTCTTTTGCCATAGTTGGTGAGCCAACCTGTATGCAGATGGCTATTGCCGAAAAAGGTTCGATGGTGATTGATTGTATTGCTAAAGGCCGATCCGGTCATGCAGCCCGCGAAGAGGGCGATAATGCCATTTATCATGCCTTAAAAGATATTGAATGGTTTAAAAGTTACCTGTTCCCGATTATGGATGGCGAGCCTCAGCCCGTAAAAATGACCGTGACCGAAATCAGGGCTGGTATTCAGCATAATATTGTACCTGGTGAATGTAGTTTTACAGTTGATATCCGTTTCGATCACAACTATACTGAGAGGGAAATTGTAAACACCATCATCAACCATACTTCATGCGATTTTACGCTCCGACCGAATGTTTTAAAACCATCTTATATCGATATTCTTCATCCATTGGTGGTGGCCGGGCTTTCACTGGGCAGGCAAACCTATCTCTCGCCAACAAGTTCAGATCAGGGCTGGTTAGATATGCCATCGGTTAAAATGGGGCCGGGTAATTCTGCCCGTTCACATACCGCTGATGAATTTATTGGTATTGAAGAGATTGAAGAAGGCATTGATATTTATATTAGTTTATTAGAGTCGTTGGAATTGGAGCAAGGTAAGTAGGCTTCATTCAACACCATCTGTCATTCTGAACGCAGTGAAGACCTGCGTAGCAAGCATGAATGCCTTTTAAATCTTAAACACAGCATGAATAATCCCTAACCGATGAAAAACTGAACCCAAATCACGCTACGTTCAAAGCGGTAGGTTCATTTAAGCAATTGTTAATGCAAAACAGATTCTTCACAGCGTTCAGAATGATAATTAACTAGTCTTAGCGTCTCGCTAAGACTAATTTTTTGCCACGGAAACTCAGAAACACGGAATTAAATGGTAGGTCTTAGCGAGACGCTAAGACCAGAATAAGTTTGTCATCCTGAGCGTAGTCGAAGGATCTCTAACCGATGAAACACAGTATCTAATTACCCTACGTTCAAAGCTATAGGGTAATTTAAGCAATTGCTCATGCAAAACAGATTCTTCACTGCGTTCAGAATGACAATTGACTAGTCTTACCTAGTCTTAGCGTCTCGCTATGGCTAATTTTTTGCCACGGAAACTCAGAAACACGGAATTAAATGGTAGGTCTTAGCGAGACGCTAAGACCAGAATAAGTTTGTCATCCTGAGCGTAGTCGAAGGATCCCTAGCCGATGAAAAACTGAACCCAAATCACGCTACGTTCAAAGCGGTAGGTTCATTTAAGCCATTGTTCATGCAAAACAAGATTCTTCACTGCGTTCAGAATGACAGTTACCTAGTCTTAGCGTCTCGCTAAGGCTAATTTTTTGCCACGGAAACTCCCTCCAAAAGCGCCGTCATCTCGACTGTAGCGTAGCGGAATGGAGAGATCTATCTCGAGATAGATTTCTCGACTACATTGCACCCGATAGCTATCGGGGCCGCTCGAAATGACGGAACGAGGGGAGCTACATAAGTACATACCATTTTTCCCCACTATGAAAAAAACCTTTCCAAAATGGAAGGGTTTTTTTATGCCTGATTTTTATAAAAAAAATTAAATATAGTTTAAATAATTGATAATGAGGTTATTGAGTGTGTTTTTTCTTTTATGGTACAAGAGTTGGCTAATGGCATTCAAAATCATTAGAATCATGACAATACTACATTTTTTAATCCTCGTCCTGCTCTGCTGGGCAACTTACAAATCAATCGACTGGTTCGAAAAAATCTAACATTATGATCGCATTATTCATTATCGCCATCGCCGTATTTATCTATATGATCTACGTGCTGATCAAACCCGAAAAATTTTAATCTTTTCTCCTAAGTGGAGAGCAATTAACAAATCAAAAAATGAACACTGAATTAACAGGCATTATCGCCACCTTCCTGCTTACCCTGGTTATCGCAATACCATTGGGTAAATACCTGGCCAAGGTTTTTGCAGGAGAAAAAGTCTGGACAGACTTTTTAAAGCCATTGGAAACTGGCATATATAAGCTTTCCGGAATTAATGTAAAAGAACAAATGAACTGGAAGCAGCAGATGAAAGCACTGCTTACCATTAATATATTATGGTTGTTCTATGGTTTTTTCGTTCTTATTTTTCAGGATAAACTTCCTTTCAATCCGGATGGAAACCCTGGGATGACACCCGATCTGGCCTTTAATACCATTATCAGCTTTGTTGCCAACTGTAACCTTCAGCATTATTCGGGCGAGAGCGGCGTTAGCTACCTCACTCAGCAATATGTACTGATGTTTCTTCAGTTTGTTAGTGCGGCTACAGGTATCGCTGCTGCAGTGGTGTTTTTTAAAGCTTTTAGAGATAAAACAACCACTCAACTGGGCAATTTCTGGGAGTTCTTTGTTAAAGCGATTACCCGTTTATTGTTGCCTTTATCCGTTATAGTGGCTCTGATATTAACTTTTAACGGTACGCCTGCAAGTTACGATGGGAAAGACAAATTTATTTCTTTGCAGGGTGATACCGTAAATGTTTCGAGAGGTCCGGCAGCACAAATGATTGCCATTAAACACTTAGGTACAAACGGCGGAGGTTATTTTGGCGCCAATTCGGCACATCCATTTGAAAACCCAAGCTACCTTACTGATATGGTTGAGCTGATTGCACAGGTAATTATCCCGATTGCCATGGTAATTGCTTTCGGTTATTTTATCCGAAGGAAAAAATTGGCCTGGACCATTTTTGGGGTAATGACCATCGGTTTGTTTATGCTGCTCATCCCGATGCTTAACTCAGAATTGGGAGGAAATCCTGCCTTAGCGAAAATGGGTATTTCACAGACTACGGGAGCAATGGAAGGAAAAGAAGTCCGCTTCGGTCCGGCTGCCTCTGCTTATTGGGCAACGGTAACTACTATTATTTCTACGGGTTCTGTAAACAGTATGCACGATAGTACCATGCCGATGTCGGGTACCTGGCAGTTATTGGGCATGATGATCAACTCGTTTTATGGTGGTTGTGGTGTAGGTATATTGAACTATTTCATCTACCTGATTGTTGCCGTATTTATTTCGGGATTGATGGTGGGCAGAACGCCCGAGTTTCTTGGACATAAAGTAGAAGCAAGGGAAATTAAAATTGCCGCAATCATTACATTGTTAAGTCCCTTTCTGATCCTTGCTGGTACAGCCATTGCAAGTTATATATTTACCAGTCATGGAGATGCTGCCTGGGCCGTTCAGCCTAAAAACTGGCTCAATAACCCAAGTTTCCATGGATTCTCTGAGATGCTTTATGAAATGACTTCATCCAATGCCAATAACGGTTCGGGATTTGAAGGACTGGGTGATAACAATATCTTCTGGAATTTATCTACCGGTATTGTGATTTTCCTCGGCCGTTTCTTACCGATTATCGGTCCTGTTGCCATCGCTGGATTATTAGGTGCCAAAAAATTCATTCCTGAATCGGCCGGTACACTTAAAACAGATACTAAAACCTTTGCCCTGATGACTTTTGCCGTGATCATTGTACTGAACGCATTATCTTATTTCCCTGCATTGGCACTAGGTCCATTGGCAGAATACTTCACCATGCTTAAATAAACGAGAATTGTCACATTGAGCTTGTCGAAATGAAGTTATCAAAGTTCCTTCGACAAGCTCAGGATGACAAACCACAACATAATCTGTGAAATCAATTAAATCTGTGAAATCACATAACAAATAAAAAAATGAAACCCAATAATAAATTGTTCGAACCTGCCTTGGTGCAGACCGCACTAAAACAATCTTTCATTAAGCTAGATCCAAGGGCGATGGTCCGCAACCCGGTAATGTTTACCGTAGAGATCGGAACGCTGGTAATGGCTTACGTTACGATATATTCTTTCAGCCATAGCGGACAGGGATCACCATTATATAATTTCTTTATCTTTTTGGTACTGTTGCTTACGGTATTGTTTGCAAATTTTGCCGAAGCCATTGCAGAGGCAAGAGGTAAAGCACAGGCCGATAGTTTACGTAAAACAAGGGAAGAAACACCAGCTAAAGTACTTTTAGCAAACGGAACCATTGAAATCCGCTCATCCAACCAATTAAAAAAAGGCGATGTGTTCGTTTGTGAAACAGGCGATACCATCCCAACCGATGGAGAAATTATCGAAGGGATTGCAACTATTGACGAATCAGCCATAACAGGAGAATCTGCTCCGGTAATCCGTGAATCGGGTGGTGATAAATCTTCGGTAACAGGCGGTACAAAAGTTTTATCTGATGAGATTAAAGTTCAGGTGAGCACTGCTCCCGGCGAAAGCTTTTTGGATAAAATGATTGCCCTGGTTGAAGGTGCATCACGTCAGAAAACACCAAACGAAATTGCCTTAACCATTTTATTGGCCAGTTTTACCCTGGTATTTATCATTGTATGCGTAACCTTGAAACCTTTTGCCGATTACGCCAATACACCGATCACTATTGCGGCATTAATCTCCCTGTTTGTATGTTTAATCCCTACCACCATCGGCGGACTTTTATCAGCCATCGGTATCGCAGGGATGGACAGGGCATTAAGAGCCAACGTAATTACCAAATCGGGTAAAGCAGTAGAAACTGCCGGAGATATTGATGTGTTGCTTTTAGATAAAACCGGAACCATCACCATTGGTAACCGTAAAGCCACCAATTTTTATCCAACAGCTGGTGTAAATATTAAAGCTTTTACCGATGCCTGTGTGTTAAGCTCATTGGCTGATGAAACCCCTGAAGGAAAATCGATCATCGAACTGGCTGCAGAACAAGGTTTCAAATCTGCCGGAACGCCAAAGGGGTCAACATTTATCAAGTTTACGGCCGAAACCCGTTCAAGTGGATTGGATACTGCCGATGGAAGAAGAATCAGAAAAGGGGCTTTCGATTCGATCAGGAATATTGTACAAAAAGCCGGAAATAATTTTCCTTCTGATATCGAAAATCATGTAAAAAACATCGCCACTAATGGCGGTACCCCTTTAGTAGTATCCGAAAACGAAAAAGCCCTTGGCGTGATCGAATTGCAGGATATCATTAAACCAGGTATTAGCGAACGTTTCGAACGTCTACGTAAAATGGGTGTAAAAACAGTAATGGTTACCGGTGATAACCCTTTAACAGCTAAATATATCGCAGAAAAAGCAGGTGTTGATGATTTTATTGCAGAGGCTAAACCTGAGGATAAAATGAACTACATTAAAGATGAGCAAGCACTTGGTAAGCTGGTAGCCATGATGGGCGACGGGACTAATGATGCCCCTGCCTTAGCACAGGCCGATGTTGGTGTAGCCATGAATAGTGGAACACAGGCAGCAAAAGAAGCAGGTAATATGGTGGATTTGGATAACGACCCAACCAAACTGATCGAGATTGTAGAAATCGGTAAACAATTGTTGATTACCCGCGGTACATTAACCACTTTTTCCATCGCGAATGATGTGGCCAAATATTTTGCAATCGTTCCTGCCTTGTTTATCGCATCAATTCCTGCGCTGCAAAGCCTGAATATTATGGGCCTGCACTCACCAGAATCAGCAATTATGTCGGCGGTGATTTTCAACGCGATCATTATCCCGATCCTGATCCCATTGGCTTTAAAAGGTGTAGCCTACAAACCTATTGGTGCAACTGCTTTATTACGCCGTAACCTGTTTATATACGGTATCGGCGGTGTGGTAGCTCCATTTATAGGGATTAAAATAATCGATTTATTGGTCGGATTATTTGTGTAAAGAAAAATGTCATTCTGAGCGCAGCGAAGAATCTGTAAGCGATAAGGAAGTATCTAAAATCTGGCAATGCCTAATAAGTTAGAAATGCTTCGTTCCTCAGCATGACAGCAATTAAAATTTAAAAAAATAAAAAAATGAAAAAGTACATCATTCAATCCATCCGCTTAACACTTGTATTATTGGTACTGTTATGCGTAATATATCCTGTTACTGTTGCCTTTATCGGTAAAATGTCTAAAGGAAATGGGGGAGGAGAAAAAATCACCAAAAACGGTAAAACAGTAGGTTATGCATTATTGGGTCAGTCGTTTACCAAACCACAATATTTCTGGGGAAGACCATCAGCTGTGGCCTACAATGCAGCAGGTTCTGCAGGTTCTAATAAAGGTCCATCAAACCCTGATTATTTAAAAGAAGTACAAACCCGTATTGATACTTTATTGAAATACAACCCGGGCATCAAAAAATCTGATATCCCTGCGGATATGGTTACTGCATCAGGAAGCGGGCTCGACCCGAATATTTCTGAGCAAGGTGCTGCTATTCAGATCCAGAGGGTTGCAACTGCCCGTAAAATCGATGTGAAAAAGGTAAAAGAACTGGTTGCTATGAATACGCTTAAACCTTTTATGGGTGTATTTGGCCCTTCATCAGTAAATGTACTGAAATTGAACCTTGCCCTTGATGAACTTAATTAGTGGCTATAAGAAGTGTCGTCATCTCGACCGTAGTGGAGAGATCTATGAGATTTCATTAAAGTAGATCTCTCCATTCCGTTACACTTCAGTCGAGATGACGACCGCTTATTAACAAAAAAATTCCCCAAAACAGTAACAACGGTAATGCTTTAAGGCCTGGTACAAACGAGCCCGGGCTTTAGGCTTTGCCCAATACAAAACAATCAGATAAAATGAAAAAATTACTATTACTTGCCGCTACACTTACAACAGGATTCTTCGCTAAAGCACAGGAAGAACCAAAAATTAAAGTAAGCGGTTACCTTGAAGCTTATTACGGATACGATTTTAACAAACCTGCTGACCATAACCGCCCTGGCTTTATTTATTCCCACAATCGTGCTAACGAAGTGAACCTGAACCTTGGTTTTATCAAGGCAGCTTATGATAGCGGAATGATCAGGGCTAATTTAGCAGTAATGGCCGGCACTTATGCCAATGCCAATCTTGCCGCGGAGCCAGGGGTTTTGAAAAATATCTTTGAGGCCAATGCTGGTGTGAAATTATCCAAAACAGAAAATCTTTGGATTGATGCCGGAATTTTTTCTTCGCACATCGGTTTCGAAAGTGCGGTTTCGAAAGATTGTTGGGTACTAACCAGAAATATTTCTTCAGAAAATACACCTTATTACGAATCGGGTGCGAAAATTACTTATGGTACCAAAGATGGCAAATTTACGGCTACTGCATTGTACTTAAACGGATGGCAGCGTATTACCCGCCAGAATGGAAACGATAAACCTGCCGGTGGGCTTCAGCTAACCTGGAAACCAACAGATAAAATTACCGTAAACTATAGCAATTATTTTGGAACAGAAGGTGCAGATTCTGTACGCGTAAACAGGTTTTACCACAATGTTTATGGGATTTTTCAGCTTACCGATAAATTTGGTGTAACCCTAGGTTTTGATTACGGAACCCAGCAAAAGCAAAAAGGCAGTAGCGATAAAAGCGAAGTCATTTCTCCGGTAGCCATTGCCCAATATAAATTTGCACCAAAATGGGCACTTGCGGGTAGGTTCGAATATTATGAAGATAAAAACGGAATTTTTATTGCCACCGGAACACCGCAAGGCTTTAAAACCAAAGGTTACTCTTTAAACCTTGATTACTCGCCAATCGCCAATGCTGTAGTAAGGTTGGAAGGAAAAGCCTACGATAGTAAAGACAAAATATTTGCCAGGGAAGGCGCTGCGGTTAATGCCAATGCAAGTTTAACAGCAAGTATTGCGGTATCGTTTTAAGTAAACGGCTCGTCATTCCCAACCCGATAGCTATCGGGTTGATTGGGAATCTTAATGCTAATGCATGATGCATTAAGATTCCCGCATGCGCGGGAATGACGGCCATTTTTAAAATGAAATTAACTTTTATAACAATTTCTTAAAAAACAATGCATCCCTACATAGAAATCATATTCAGCCTGTTCTTAGCGTTCTTAGGAATATTAATGATGCGAAAATTGAATTCTTTAAAAAGGAATAAAATAGGTGCAAAAAAAAGAAGTTATGCCACAGAAAAATACTTTAAGCTGCTTTATCATAAGATTTCCTTTAGATTTATAGTGGTATTATTTACGCTGGTTGTGATTATTGCAATTACTATACTGATCGAAAACGGTATCATGAGCGTTAACTGGTAAATATCATGGAAGAAGAACAAAAAGAAGAATCGGTAAGGCACTTTTTGGATCTGGTAAAGAAATCCAGGCGCGGAAAACTGAAAATCTACATTGGTATGAGTGCGGGTGTGGGTAAAACTTACCGGATGCTCCAGGAATCGCATGCTTTGCTGCGTAATGGGGTAGATGTTTGCATTGGTTATGTAGAAACTCATAAAAGGGCAGAAACTGAAGCGCTTGTTGCGGGTTTACCCATGGTTGCAAGGCGCAAAATCTTCTATCGTGGTAAAGAAATAGAAGAAATGGATCTTAACGGGATTTTGAACCGCCATCCCGAAATTGTAATTGTAGACGAACTTGCGCATACCAATGCCGAAGGCAGTAAGAACGGCAAACGCTGGCAGGATGTTTTCGATTTGCTCGAGGCTGGCATTAGCGTAATTTCGGCCGTAAACATCCAGCATTTAGAAAGCATTAACGAAGAAATCGAGCAGATTACTGGCATAGCAGTTACCGAACGCATCCCTGATAAAATACTGGAGCTTGCCGATGAAATCGTAAACATCGATCTTACTGCCGATGAACTGGTTACCCGTTTAAAGGAAGGGAAAATCTACGATCAATCGAAGATCGAAAGGGCACTGGGTAATTTTTTTCAGTCGGATAAAATCCTCCAGCTGCGTGAGCTGGCCCTTAAAGAGGTGGTGCACCAGGTAGAGCGGAAAATCCAGACCGAAATTCCCAAATCGATTAAACTCAGGCCCGAACGTTTTTTGGCCTGTATTTCGTCGAATGCAGAAACCGCAGGTGTGGTAATCCGCAAAACCGCCAGATTGGCTTCTTATTATCGTTCGCCATGGATGGTATTGTATGTGCAAAGCGATAGCGAAAGCATGGAGCGCATTAAACTGGATAAACAACGCCACCTGATCAATCATTTTAAACTGGCTACCGAATTGGGTGCAGAAGTGATCAAAATAAAAAGCAACGCCATAACCAAAACCATTATCGATATCGCTACTGAAAAAGAAGTTACCACGATATGCATCGGCAAACCACACCTCAATATTTTTCAGGTAATCTTGCGTACCGCAGTTTTTAACGGACTGTTAAAAAACCTGGCAATGAAAGATATTGATTTGGTGATACTTTCTTAAAGGAGAAATCGTCATTGCGAGAAGGCTTTTTCAGCCGACGAAGCAATCTTACTACTATGGGTTATAGCGATAGTTGTAAGATTGCTTCCCTGAGAAATCGGGACAAGCTGTCGTTCCTCCTCGCAATTGACGACTTTTCTTAGATATTAATCAACAAGAGCGCAATCGAAGGTATAGCGATTATTTTT
This sequence comes from Pedobacter jeongneungensis, assembly GCF_000633455.1. Lineage (GTDB taxonomy): Bacteria > Bacteroidota > Bacteroidia > Sphingobacteriales > Sphingobacteriaceae > Pedobacter > Pedobacter jeongneungensis_A. Next base: position 64,294 of record NZ_AYMG01000042.1, on the reverse strand, counting down.
AGCCACGGAAGCACTGAAAACACGGAAAATAATTCGAGCAATTATCATCCTTAGAGATAATTTATTGTATAAAATCAATATAAATAAAAGTTTTTTTGTGTTTTGGAGGCTACAAGGAATTATCATTTCCATAGGTCAATTATTTGTGATACAGGTATAGTCGGATCGTCATTTCGACCGCAGTAGAGAAATCTTTAAACTATGTTAAAAGATTTCTCCATTTCGCTGTGCTCCAGTCGAAATGACGACCATGCTATTCTAATAGTTTGTCATCCTGAGGGATAATTATTTCATAAAATCAATATAAAAGACAGATCTTTTTGGTAAAATGGGAGGCTGCGCGAGATCGTCATTCCCAACTTGATTGGGAATCGTAATGCTTTAGTATGGCTTGTAAATTGCATTAAGACTCCCGCCTGCGCGGGAATGACGGATCGTTTTAAAAGATTCTTCACTCCGTTCAGAATGACAATACAATCCCGCTATAATATCGATCTTATCAATCCTCCTTCTACCCTGATGGCTGCGCCATTTGTTCCAGAGGCTAAAGGACTTGAATAAAATGTTACTGCATTTGCAATTTCGCTTACATCCAAAAAGCGTTGTAATAATGAGGTAGGACGCATATTTTTAAAGAAATCTGTTTCTACTTCTGCTACGGTAATATTCCCTTTTTTTGCTAAATCTTCAATAAAAGCACCCACACCTTTTGATTTTGTAGGGCCAGGCAAAATGGAGTTAACGGTTACTTCTGTTCCTTTGCTTAGTTCGGCCAGGCCACGACTTACCGCCAATTGTGCTGTTTTAGTCATACCGTAGTGGATCATTTCATCAGGAATAAATACAGCCGATTCGCTCGAAATGAAGATAATGCGTCCCCAGTTTTTCTTTAGCATTTTCGGGAACAACTCTCGCGACAAACGAATGCCGCTCATTACATTTACTTCAAAAAACCTGAACCAGTCTTCATCACTGATTTCTTCAAAAGCTTTGGGTTCGAAAATACCTGCATTATTAATCAGGATATCTATTTCAGGAAGTTGAGCAATGAGCCTGCTTACTTCTTCCGCATTAGAAAAATCGGCGGCGATACCCGAAACAGTTCCACTCCCTCCAATATTTTTTAAATTTTTTACGGCCTCATCTATGCTGCCTTGTGATCGGCCATTGATGATTACATTTACACCTTCTTTTAATAAACTCTCGGCAATTGCGAATCCAATACCTGCGGTAGAACCACTTATAAAAGCTGTTTTATTCTTTAATTGTAAATCCATTTTTTGTTTTTTAAATCATGTTGAAGACCAAATACCCATTGCGCTATGGGATATACAAACTGAACAATTTTCTGATGAAAAAGTGTCATAAGAATATGCTAAAATCAATTATGGACGGTATAGAATCCGGGCATCATTTTTGAACAAACAGAGATCGGAAAACAAAAAATCATCCTAAAACGTAATCAACCCTAAAAGCCTCTATGAAAAAAACAGCAATTGCCCTCGTACTTGGAGTGGCCCTGGTTTCTTGTAACAACAAAGAAAAGAAAGCGGATGAAAATCCTAAAGACAGCATTTTAACCACAACTGTTGAGCAACCAAAAGCTAACGAAAGTGTTAACACTACAATTGTTGATTGGGAAAGCATTCCTGAAACAAAAGAAATAGGCAACTTTCCTTTTTTTAAACCTTCTAAAGAATTTAAAATTTTAGACGAAAAAGACGGCTTATCGGAAGTTTTTGAAAATGAAAAACTGGAGAACTATACCGGTAAAGATGTGTACACTACAGAAGGGAAACTTGGTGTACTGGTTTTTGAAAATGTAGATGGACAAAATTTCAGCCGAAGTTTATTCGAGAAAAATATTAACGATTATATCACCAAAATAGGTGCGAAGCAACTATACAAAGGAAATTATCCGGCTAATGAAACCGCTAACGAGGCCTTAAGGAATAAACTGAAAGAAAACTTATGGAACGGTAAACGCCGTACAATCGGTTTATCAGATGATGAACCTTTTTCCGTATATGCTTTTAAGAATAACGGTAAAAATTATGTGGTTAATGTGCAATTTAACTCTGCCCAAGGTTATATTTTTATTATGGAGCTGAAAGCTTAGGTAAATTCAGTATTAAATTTTTAATGGTCTGTGGAAACACAGGCCATAACAATGATTTATAAATCTGTTATTAATTGCCCTTACTTAACTGACGATCGACCTTTTTAAGCAAGTCGAAAATATCAAAAGGTTTGGCAATAAAATCTTCAGCCTTACAGTCCCGTCGCATTTCATTTAGTCCTGCATGAGCGCTCATCATCATAATCGGTATGCTTTTAGTGGCTTCATTGTTTTTCAGGTTGTCGCAAACGGCTAAACCATTACCATCAGGAAGCCTCACATCAAGTAAATATAAATCCTGTGATCCTTTATCTTCAAAGGCCATAAAATCCTTTACGTTAGAGAAGCCATATACTTCATATTGTTCATCGGTCAATATCATTTCGATAATCTCACGTATTCCCTCATCATCCTCCAATAAACATATTTTTTTCCCCATAGTACAAATTCCTTACCCATTAAGTGATTAGCAATAAAATTTAACACCAAAAGCGTGATAATGTTTTGTATTGTTGATGATTTACTAAATAAATAAAAATCCAGGGTTAATATCTGTTAAATCTGTTTTCTGATCCGGGACAAAGATTGTGGTGTTATGCCCAGGTATGATGCGGTATCTGTTAAGGAAACCCGTCGTGCAACATCAGCCTGTCGGTTCATAAATAAACGGTATCTATTGGCAGAATCCTGTCCTAAATAGATATTTCGGATATTGATTTTATCGATCAAAGCTTGTTGTGTAATCTGATCAATCAGCGTATGGAGATAGGGTACCTGCTTGTAAAGGTTTAAGAGTGCGTTTCTATTGACATATAATACTTCGCAATTACAGGCTGCCTGGATACATTCTTCTGCCGGTATCTGGTTATGAAAACTGTTTAGTATGGTACAAAACTGATTTTCTTTTAAAAAATAATGGGTTACTTCATTTCCTTTTTCATTCCGGATCATAATTCTGAGTATACCATTTACAATAAAAAAAAGTTCTTTATTGATACTGCCCGGAGCTGAGAGTTCTTCTCCTTCTTTAAAGGTTTTGGATATAAAAGCTGCTTCAATATATTTTTCTGCCGCGGCCGAAAATGGATGGTATTGGTTAAGGAAATAGGTGAGTGGATTAGACATTTGGGATTGTAATTCGTGGAATTGAATGGCACAAAAATATAAGCACTAATCGAATTTACCAATTGGTAAGTAGATTGGACACCGATATCCTAAAATTTGCATCAAATTACAACATCATGAAAATAAAAGCAAATGAATTTACACTGGAAGGCAAAACAGTGATCATATTGGGTGGAAGCTCAGGTTTAGGATTAGCAACAGCCCTGGCTGCGGCGCATGACGGCGCAAAAGTAATAATCGTTTCAGGTAATCAAAGTAGAATAGATGAGGCTATAGCATCATTACCTGAAAATTGCAGCGGTTTAACGGTTGACCTGAGTAAAGAGGAAAACATTAAAGATTTTTTTAATTCGATAGCGCCTTTCGATCATCTGGTGTATACCGCAGGCGAAAATCTGACTTTGCATACCATTGATGAAACCGATATTGAAACCGCCAGACAGTTTTTTAATTTAAGGTATTGGGGTGCTTTTGCTGCTGTTAAATATGGAGCGAAGAAAATTAAAGCAGGTGGTTCTATTAATTTAACAGGAGGAACGGCTAGTCCGAGGCCGGGAGCTGGCTGGGCTGTAGCAGCTAGTATCTGTGCAGCAATGGAAGGTTTTACACGTGCAATGGCCGTAGAACTGGCACCAGTAAGGGTAAACCTGGTAGCACCGGGTGTGGTTAAAACCAATTTATGGAACAGTATGAGCGAAGCGGACAGAAATAACCTGTATACCAATGTTGGCGAAAGCTTACCTGTAAAGCGTGTAGGCGAAGCGGGCGATATTGCGCAAACATTTTTATATACTATGAAGCAACAATATGGTACCGGGCAGGTAATTTATGTTGATGGTGGTTCGGTATTGGTTTAAATAAATGCGCATAGAAAAAATCTTCATTTCGATCCGATAGCGGATCAAAATGAAGATCTATTGCGATTTTAATTATCTGATCTGTTGTTTCACCGCTTTAAGCTGGGTAGCCAAAAGCACGCCTCCAAGTGCTGCGGTTAAAAATACCCCTTCAAAAATCCATAGGCGCTTTTTCTTTTTCAATCCGTTGTAAAAGGAATGTGCTGCAATAACACCAAGGCCAATAAATTCCATATTTCTTTGCGCCCGTTTTGAAGGATCTTTGCTTTTAATTAAAGCAATACGCAATAATTGATCAATTAAACTGAGGTTTTTAGAAACGCTTTTTCTAATTTGTTTTTTAGTTGCAGAAGCCCCTAATTTTTGAGCAGCGGTTTGTAGTCCGGTGGTGGTAATTTCATTAATTAAACGTGTTTTTGTTTCCCTTTTTTCCATACTTATTTTTCATTGGTTTCTATTATTTCAACTCAACTTAAGGGATATAGTTTTAACTAATGTAAGAAAATATTTGATTATCCACCACCCTTTATCCTGTTCTGGATATCATCATTGCCATTTTTTCGCTCCTTTATATTGAAGGGATTACCAAAGCGGTAAGAAAATGATAACATCACTCTTCTGCCATCAACATTTACGTGGCTGTTCATATCGATGTTCTGATAACGGGTAAACTGTTTGTACTGGCTCGATTGAAAAATGTCGTTTACCAACAGTTTAATACTGCCTTTATCTTTCAGCAGGTTTTTTTGAAATGCTGCAGATACAGCGTGATATGCTTTTTCTGTGGAGATGCCATAAACCGATTTCGAATTGAAATAGGCATTTAACTCAGCACTATAACCACCACCCAATTTAAATGAGTTCTGAGTGTTAATGGTAAAGCTAACCTGGCTGTTTTTAAACGTTCCCGATTCTTCGCCACCACGGTACACATTATTATAAATATTGGCGAAATTGGTTGCCGTCCACCAGCCGAAGTAATTGGTTTGTCCGGTAAAACTGATGCCATAATTCACCAGGCTTTTAAGGTTTTGCGGCCGCTCGTAAGTAGTGTTCAGGTTATCAATCTGGCCAGTTACCCAGGTAATTACATCAGTAGTACGACTATAGTTTAAAGAGGTGGTGTATTTACCTTTAAAAATGTGACTTAAAACAATGTTCTGAGTAAGTTCTGGTGTTAAATAAGGATTTCCTTCATAATATAAAAGCGGATCTCTGAATACCCTGAAAGGATTTAAATCGCCATAATCGGGCCGTTGGATCCTGCGGCTATAAGCCAGTTGAAACTGGTTGTTTTCTCCAGCACTTTTATTCAACGCCACATTAGGGAACAACTGAAAATAATCTCTTTTTATTACGGAACCTGTTGTTACCTGATTACCTAAAGTGTGGGTATATTCTCCCCTTAAACCCAATTGGATGGTAAAGGCTTTAAACTCACGGTTAAGGTTCAGGTAAGCCGCGTGGATCTGTTCTTCGTACTTGAAATAGTTACTGCTGGCAGGATCGTACACCCAGGCGCCTTCCGTTAAATTTTGATAAACGAGGTTGTTATCAGAAGTGATGAAAGAACTTTTTAAACCGCCATCTATTTTTATGACTTTACCCAATTGATCGGTATAATCTACCTTGGCCACATATACATTGGTTTTGGCAGGAACATAACCTTTTCTGTTGCTGGTTTGTACTGCGGCTGAGGCATTTGGCGCGGTATAAGTATCTAAATTTAATTTTGAAGTAAAGCTGTTGCTTGCAAAATCTACATCGGCACTGAGCGTTTGGGCTTCCTTTTTAAATTTGCGCAGGTAGTTAAGGTTGTAGGTGGTATTGCTCCAGTTTTGCTGATCGTAATTGGTCGTCGCCATTTCCGATTGAATCACGCCAGTTTGGTTCTGTAAGATATTGCTGGTTTTACTATCATGTAAATACTTGCCAATATTTCCGTTGATCAAAAATCCGATGATGTTTTTTTGATCTATATCCACATCCATCCCCACACGGAAATTGTTGGTATTTAAAGGTTCGTTGGTTTCGGTATGTTGATTGGAAATCCGGTCATAATTGCCTGCAACAATTCCATTGGTATAAAAACGCCTGCTAAAATCAAGGTATTCGGTTTCCCCACGGTAAGCATAATTGTAACTCCCGAAAACATTAAAACCTGCATTTTTATAGTTAAGGCTAAAACCCGAACCATACCTTGCTTTTCTGCCCGCACCACCATTAACACTAACCGAGCCATTCATGCCCTTCATCTGGTTTTTCTTCATCACGATGTTAATGATGCCCGCATTGCCCGCAGCGTCGTATTTGGCAGAGGGGTTGGCCATGATTTCTATTTTATATACTGATGCCGAATTTGTTCCCTTTAACAATACGCTGAGTTCTGCAGGCGAAAGGTAAGTGAGTTTTCCATTGATCATTACATTTACACCTGCTCTGCCTTTTAACGAAATCTTGCCTTCGTCATCAACCTTAACACCCGGTGCACGCTGTAACAATTCTAATGCGGTATTACCTTCTGATAATATACTGTTTTCTACATTAATAGTCATTTTATCGATACTTTGCTCAATCACTTTTTTCTGAACGGAAATATTAACCGAACCTAAGGTCTGGGCATCTTCCATTAGTTTTAATTTGCCCAAAAGTACTATTCTGTGCTGTGCAGTAACCTGGATAATATCGGTATGATGGGTAATATATCCCATATTCGAAATTTTAACACGGTATTTGCCATGTTGCAAGGCGGGGAAAGAAAAACGGCCCAAAGAATCGGTTAAGGTTCCTTTTATGCCTTTACCTTCTGCATCTTGCAGGGCTACGGAAGCAAATTCTACAGGGCTGCCATTTTCCATTACCACGATACCGTTAATTGCCGGATCGGACTGTGCGAAAACCTTCTTGCTGGATAAAAAGCAGAATAAAAGCAAAAAAATATAAGGCAATACTTTACTAACATCAGGTGTTTTACCTGAAGCAAAAAAATGGAATGTGTACATAAATTAAGCTTTTAAGGGGTTGAGAATGTTTTTACGCTTAGGTTTTTTCTTCTTTTTGCCCCACCAGATGTAAAATCCGGTAATGGGTAAACTGGCACAGATTAAGCTGGCAAAGAAGAAAACAACCTTGCTTGATAAACCGGCAAACGCACCTACGTGCAGGCTATAATTTAACTTCCTTACCTGATCGGCAAAGGCAAGTTGCGATAATGGTTTTCCGGCCGATTGCGTGAGCTGAAGGGTGGCAGGGTTAAAATATAAATCTCTCCAATATCCATTTATCATATCTGTACAGGCATAAATCGCTTCGTTAGCCTCATCAGGGAAAGAGACGATAATCTGATCTTTATTATAAAGTGCAATTGTATTCTGAACCTTTAGCCAAACCAGATCTACCTGCTGGAGCATGGTATTGGGTGCTGCATTAAAAACTTCGGTTTGTTGCTTACGCGGGTTACCAACACCGCCTGTTAACCAATAAATACCTTTGTTAAACCAGCTAAAACTCATAATCAGGCCAGTTATGGCCATTATTAATGCAAAAAGCAGGGAGTAAAAACCCAGTACATTGTGCAGGTCGTAATTAACCCTTTTAAAACGGGCCTTCCACTTTATTTTAAAACTTTGATCTTTCCCGGTTTTATTCCATTTTTTTGGCCACCACAAGATTAGTCCGGTGATTAATAAAATGAAGAATATAAAGGTAGACCAGCCGATTACCTGTTTGCCGATTTTATCTGGTAACCAGAGCCTCCGGTGACCATCGTCTATAAATTCAAAAAAATCCTCATGATGTACCATTGCAATTACTTTTGCCGTATATGGATTTACATAAACAGTAGAGTCCGAATTGATGGTAACCGCTGCCGATCTGTTTTCGCCGTGGTACCAAACAGAATGAATTTCTTTACCGGGCAACTGGTTTTTAACTGATCGGTAAATTTTAGAGGGTGGGAGTATAGCTCCCCCGGCCGGCTTTTCGGCAAACAACCAGGGAGAGCTTAAACTTTTTATTTCCTGCTCAAAAACCAATATGCAACCTGTAATTCCCAGGATAACGACTACAATGCCTGAGGCTAAACCAAGCCAGAGGTGAAGCCATGCATTTAATTTTTTGAGTGGTTTAATAATCATGATAAACTGACTATTTAAATTTAACCAACTTGCTTAATCCACTTACACCGTCTAGTTTAGTGCCTTTGGCAACAACTCCTGAGCTTAAGTTATAAGTGTAAACGTAATAACCTTCGGTAGTTAATACACCAATATAAGCTACATCACCATCTATTAATACGTTTGCTGAATAAGCATTTGGAGTACTTTTAGGAATATTAAGTTTTGTTTTTGTTTTATTCACTACATCGATTAAATAGTAGTCAGCAATGTATTTTCCACTATAGTCTTGCCAGGTAGAAATTTGTGATTTATCAAAAATCTTAACAATTGCTTTTCCGTTTCCGACATAAAATAAATCGGTTGCCTCTTCTTTTGTCCTATCTGTGAGTTCGTATTGATAATTTGGATCAATTACTGTTGCGCCATTTGCTACACGATAAATTGAAAATGAACCACCTGTTTCTCCTGCAATCCAGATTGTAGGCGCATTTATAAAATAAGCATAGTTACCATCGATAAATGTTCCCGGCGAATTTAGGGTATAATGTGCCGGTTGATTAAAACGGGTATCCTTGGTAATGGTAACTGCACTTACATTTGGAAAATCCATTGAGGCCAGGTAAACTTCGTTTAACGGAAGATTGGTATTCTCATTGGTAAGGTTATAACTGATGTAAAGTTTATTGCCCTGAAACACTGCAGAATTTCCCCAATAATAATATCCGGTAATTGGTTTTGGAATATTAATGTTCCCTGAAGCCGTGATGGTCATTGTTTCTACATTTAGTGTAGCATATTCGAACTGCAATGCTTCTTTCATGCTAAATAACACTAAGGTTTTATCATCTTTCCATGCATAAAAACTTGAATAATAGGCCCAGCTGATCTGCGTAAATGGGATTTCTTTTATGATCGTATTAACCTTGTTACTTGAAGTAAATTTAATCAGGTTTCCGGCATCATTTGTTCCATAAAAATATTCGCCGCGTTGAGTAATGATACTGGTAGTCGTTTCAGCACCGTTACCTGCAGTAGTTAATGTTCCTGAACCAAGTTGTGTGGTATTTAAGATATAGGTTGCTGCCGGTGTTCCCGCACGCACCACTAGTCCGTAATTTTTTTCGATAGGTTCCTCTGTTGGCGACGAACTTTTCTTGCATGATGAAAAAGCAATTATCGCGATCGCGACAAAAGATAATAAAGATTGTTTTTTACGTGTTGTAAGCATGATTGAAGATTTATTTAATGAAGTATCGAAGTTTGATAAAAGCTGAACGTCCGGGTTTTTGTAACCTGAAATTGTCATATAGCAGCTCATTAGTAAAGTTATTTACCTCCGCAGAGATGTTATACCGGCCATTTGCCATACTGTAGGCAAGTGCCACATTGTGAGAAAACTGGGTTGGAATCTGATTTTTGGATTCAATACTACCCCGGCTTTCCCAGTTTAGGTAAAACCAGTTTACAAATTGGCTCGAAAGACTAAGCTGTAAACGTGTTCCAGGTGCCCAAATATCATTTTGGCCGATTTCGAGATTTGCGTTAGCATATAACCAGGGCTGGTTTGGTACCCTGTCGCCATAAGTCATATCCGGCACGGTAGTATTTGGTTCGTAAAACTGTTGGCTTATGGCCTTTTGATAAGTGCCGTTTACACTAAAGTTCAATAATGTTGAATAACGATACCTCACCTCAAGCTCTACGCCATTAATTTTTGCTCCTGCGAGGTTATCGTAAACGGAATAAATGCCACCACTCGGAATAAAGTAAATAAAATCTTTTGCGTTTCGATAGAAATAAGAGCCTTCAATACCTACATGATGTTTTTCATTAATCTGGAAGTTATAATATGCTCCAAAATTGATATTATCACTGCTTTCGGGCTTAAGATTGATATTGGATGTGACATCTATTCCATTTCCGAATAATTCATCCCCTTCCTGCAAGCGATAAGCATGTTCGTAAGATAACTTTACACCTGCATTGTTGCTCATTCGGTATCTGCTCGCGATACCATATCCGAAATAGTTATTGGAAATTTCTGAATCGGTTTTAATATAAGTTTGGTTTTGCGAAAAAACTGCATTGCGGACCAGCGCATTCATGGCATAAAACTTACCAAATACGGACGTAGTTAACTGTTTATTGATGGCATTATTTTGATAAGCAAGTCCCACAACTTGTTTGGCTATGGTGTTCGGTTCATCAAAAGTATTTGTTTTTACTATTCCTAAATCTTCAGTTGCCTGCCTGGCGAAGTGGCTGTAGTTATAATTCAGATTTAAGCTGTTATTGGCATTGATTTCATAGCTAAAATTTGCCCTGGCCAAACCAGCGGTATTTCGATAGTGGTAAATGCTTTTTACACCATAAAGTTCTCCGGAAATGGGTTCGGCTCTTCCTCTTCCACTCCATGAGTATACATAATTTGCCGTATCAGGTACAGTAGATCTATTGATTGAGGTTGAAGCAAAAAAAGTTGCGGTTAAACCGTTTGTTAAAAAATTGCTTTTTTTGTATCTGATGGAAGGCATAAAAAATCTTTCGCGGTTTGTTACCTCTCCTATAACCTTATTTTGGTTTGCTCCGGTTTGTATTTCTTTGTACATGTCCGAATAAAGGAAGTTTACCTCAAACTGGTCGGCCCATGATTTATTGGCAACACCAATACCCACTTGCCCCATAGTGGAGCGATAAGCGCTGTGGAACCGCTTAACATCTTTTTCCACGAGTTCGTTGTTTTCAACCACTTTAATCGCAGCATCATACTTTGGATTACTTCTCATCAGATAATCATTATCTGATGAATTATGAAAGCCATTAAACGTAAATGTCAGGCCTGTTTTTTTATCTTTATATTTACCCGAAAGGGCAGCCCTTAAGGTATTGAATGAGCCATAACTTACACTGGCATCAAGATATTTTGATACAGACTGATTGGTAACGATGTTTACGGCACCTCCCAGCGCATCGGCTCCGAGCTCTACCGGAACTACGCCTTTATAAACCTCAATACGTTCAGCAAGATTCACCGGAATATTGTTTAACCCTATCGAACTTCCAAAAGATTCCATCGGTATACCGTCTATAAAAAAACGGATCTGGCGACCTGATAAGCCATTCAATGTAAAATTGAAATCAGATCCTAAGCCGCCCTGTTCTCTTACTTTAACACCTGTACTCTTGTTTAGGATTTGGTTAAGATCTGCACTGGTATTCTGAAACGCCTTCAGATCGATCACGTTTACGGTGAATCCTGATTGTTTAAGTTCTGTTACAGCAGTTCTGCCTTTTACTTCTACATTCTCTAAGTTGCTGTAATCGGGTTTAAGTGCAATTTTTAAAGTCAGGGGCTTTGTGGTAGTTAATGTAATTTCCTGACTGGCTTTTTGATAACCGACAAAAGATACCACGATGGTATAACGTCCAGGTTTGATAGCAGATATTTTAAAAAATCCGTTTGCATCTGTGGTTGCGCCCACCTTTGTACCCTTTAAAGAAATTGATGCACCACTTATGGCTGTTGTACTATCTGTTACATAACCATTTATTTCGGTGTTTTGCTGTGCGAAAACTGTTGTGGAAAGGACCAGTAAAAAGAGTAAAAAATTTAATCGATACATTATTTTAATATTGTGCATTTATAAGGGAGTAGCACAACTTTCATTTTCCCGAAGGTGGAAATGAAAAAAAATAAAATAAAAAGGGGGATGGAAAATGGAAAAGGTAAAATGGAATAGGGGTTCCCGCAGATCCAAGAAGAAACTGCAGATTAATATTTAGTTATTGTCAGTCTGAGCGTAGTTGAAAACCTGTTTGGTTAAAAATAGATTGCCACAGAGGCACAGATTTACACGGATTTGATTCAATCCTTTTGACATCACGTAGTGAAGAATCTTTAGTGATGGAAAATGGAAAAGGTAAAATGGAATAGGGGTTCCCGCAGATCTAAGAAGAAACCGCAGATTAATATTTAGTTATTGTCAGTCTGAGCGTAGTTGAAGACCTGTTTGGTTAAAAATAGATTGCCACGGAGGCACAGATTTACACGGATTTGATTCAATCCTTTTGACATCACGTAGTGAAGAATCTTTAGTGATGGAAAATGTAAGCGATAAAATGGAATAGGGGTTCCCGCAGATCCAAGAAGAAACCGCAGATCAATATTTAGTTATTGTCAGGCTGATGTTTAATTTGTTTTATGAAAATTAATATAAATGACAGGTTTTTTTGGCGAATAATAGGTTGCGAGGAATCGTAATGCAAGCGCTTTAAGATTCCCGCCTGCGCGGGAATGACGACAATACAACTGGACTATGTGAATGGTCGCTTAATCGAAGACCCAGTTTTGCATCCTTCTATTTGCGGTTAAAAATAGCCTTAATCCTTCAACCTATCTATCCGCATAATGAAATCGGTATCTCCACCAAGCTGAAGTCCTTTTTTTAGTGCGCCTGTTTTAATATTATACAGCCAGATGTAATTGCCTTCTCTGGTAGAATTAACAGAAATATAAGCGGTATTGCCCTCAACAATTACACATTCTCTTCTTGTTCCTTTATCTAAGGGGAGATTAAGTTTGGTAACCGATTGTGATAGCAGATCGAGCACATAAAATTCAAAATGTGCGGTACTGTAATGATCGCCCAGGCCTTTAAACAAATCTTTTCTCTCTGAACGGATGATGGCTTTATTACCGCCTAAATACCACATTCCATAAGCATGGTTCTGTATTTTTGAGGCAGAAATGTTAAAAAAATATTTCGGATCGATCTTTTTTTCACCTGCTTCAATCTTAAATATACCGGTTGGCAGATCAGGGTGATTACCTAAGGCAATGCCCGGGCACGATTGAAAGTAATAATCACCTTTTTCATCTTTAAAATTATAAGATTGAATGGTGTTGATTCCGCCCGGATAAGTAGAGCGGGTATCTTTTTGCGTGCCGATCAGTTTCATTTGCGGGTAACTGAGCTCCGAAACATATAACGTATCGCTGGTTAAATAATTAGAAACACCCTGCGCCAGGTGATAGGTATAACCAACCAGGAGTGTATTACCTTTTTTTTCTACAAAACCGATAGAAAGTGTTGTGTATTTACCTGATGGTGCGGGAATTTCCATATCACCCTGTGTTATGGTTTCCATTTTAGTGGTATTGATGAAACCGTATTTGCTATGATTATAACCCGAAAGATTTAATCCGGTTAGCAATAAACTATCTTTACCGATCCAGTTAAAATTTTCGATGCTAAAATCTTTAATGTCTACAAAACCAGCTGTGATCAATTTTCCGTTTTCCAGTTTAAATTTAGAGAAACGGTTGCTTTTGCGGTTAAGGTGATAAAAGAAGCCGTCTTTTACAAAAACATCCCTATCCATATCCTTTGGATCTAAGTATACGCCTGATATTTCCGGTTTCAATTCGCCACTATCCAATGTATTGCTGGTTAGCAGGTATTCCTTTCCATCTTTGGCCAGGATATACAAACTGTATTTAGCATCTTTTTGATTTGCAGATTTTCTTTCCTTGCAGCCAAAAAAGCAAAATGCAAAAATTGCAATGATGGAAAATTTAATGATACTATTGAAGTTCATGGCAGGGTGGAGCGGTTAAATATCAAACTGGGTAGAAAGCTGTTTCTGCATTACCGGGGGCAAATCCATTAAATTCCTTTCGCTGATTACGATGATACTTTTAACACCCGTTTTATTTTTAAGGATAATATAGGTTTGGCCTTTTAACAAGGTTACTTTCTTATCTGTTCCTTCGAAAACGAGGCTGATATCTTTCTTTGGTGAAATCATGATACTCCCTGTCAAATCAATCATGCCATCAATGTTATTTATTTTGGCCGTGGTATTTGGACCGAGGGCTACATCATATCCGGTGGCATCAATATATTTTACATGCAGTGCAGAAGGATTATTTAGCGCTAAATAATCAGCTTGTGCCACAGGCTTACTGGCAAATACGAAATAAACAATTGTACCGGCTATAGTGATGAGTACAGCAGCAGCAATGGCTCCTTTCCACATCAGGTAAGCATTGCTTCTTTTGGGTAATGGCTTAACTGCCTGTGGTAAAACTGTTTCAATTTCCTGCCAAATTTCTTGCTTAATGCTATTTTTATCCTGGGTAAGGATTGTGGTATCCAGATCACCAACATCAGTATTGAATAACCATTCTTCTACCATTCTGCGCTCTTCGGCAGTACAGGTATTTAAATGGTATTTTTCTAAAAGTTCGTTACTGATGTTCATTTTGGATAAATTGGTGCTAACAAGAATGCCCTACCTGCAAACTTAATAAATTATTGCTTTTAAATAGAAGTAGCTTAAACACCGGTTTTCCGTAAGTGTTAACAATAAAAATTTAATAATTGGCCAAACCCACTTTAAGCTTGCTCATGGCTTTGGTAATGTGGTATTCTACGGCACGTTCTGAAATATATAGCATATTGGCAATTTCTTTATTGCTCATTCCCTGTTCGCGGCTCATTTTGTAAACCCTTTTGCACTGGCAGGGCAAAGTATCAACCAGGAGGTTTACTTTTTCTTTTAAATTATTAAAAAGTACCTGTTCTTCGGTGCAGTTGCTTGATATCGAACAATCCATTACCTGAAACTCATTGTGTTTTTGCCGGTTTACCTTGTTGCGGATGTATTCGAAGGTTTTGAATTTAGCTGACCTGATGAGGTAATGTTCAATTTTTTCAATTTCAAGTTCGGCCCGGCGTTCCCAGAGCGATTTAAAAATCTCCTGAACCATGCCTTTCGCAGGCTCAACCTCTTTGATATTGTTATAGCAAACCGCAAATACCTTTTCCCAATATAACTCATAGGCCATTTCGAACGATTGTTTGTCGATTTTAATTAACCCGCCCGAGAAAGGATGACCTGTAGCTTCCAAATACTAATTTGATGATTGGTTGCAAATATAGCTATTTAGATCAATTAAAAATAAGAGGGTTTTGAATTTTATAATTGTAGACAGGAGCAGGGGGCATAGAGTTGAAAATATAGCAAGAGTGACGGCTTCTACCTACGCTTATCACCAGACTTCGTTCTCCCGACTTTCGAACTTCACTTATATTTTCTATGTTTTTTTAACCACAGAGCGTACAGAGGGTACCGGGCTAGGCGTGTAGTAACAGAATAATTGTTTGTGCTTATGCCACCTTATCATCAGACTTCGGTCTTCCGACTTTCGGACTTATTCCATCTTCCATCTAAAAAATATTTTTTCTTCCTGCGTAGGGGTAAGTCCATACTTCGCTGTCTCAGTTTAAAATTAGAAAGAAATGAACACATCTTTAACAAACATTAAAGAGGGCTTAAATGCCCATATCAACTTAAAAAAAGCGTTGCAGGCAACCTTATTGGGCCTGGCAATATTTTTAGGCACGGGTTTAAATGGTTTTGCACAGGAAGCCAGAAAGGATAAAGTAAATATTGGTATCGTATATCCTATAAGTACAAACGGAACACATGCCCTGCTCGATACCAATGTATTTTCTTTTAATCTGCTGGCCGGCGTTTCGGCTGCAGAAAAAGGACTTTCATTTGCCGGAATATCTAATATTGTACGTAAAGATGCAAGGGGTGCGCAGTTTGCAGGCTTTTCTAACCATATTGGCGGCAAAGCACAAGGAGCACAACTTGCGGGTTTTATCAATACTTATGGAAGTGGAAACGGAGTTGCAATAGCCGGTTTTACCAATATTGCGAAAGAAAACAGCGGTACGCAGGTATCCGGTTTTTTAAACTGGAGTGGTAAAAATGTTTCTGCATTACAGCTCAGTGGTTTTATGAACAAAGCTGCAAATGTAAAGGGATCGCAAATTGCAGGGTTTATCAATATTGCAAAAAAGGTTAAGGGCATTCAGCTTTCAGGCTTTATTAACGTGGCAGATAGCAGCGATTACCCTATTGGAATCATCAACATCGTAAAAAATGGCGAAAAGAGCATTGCTTTAACCACAAACCAGAACTTAACCACTATGGCCACTTTCCGTTCGGGCGGTAAAGTATTGTATGGCATTATCGGTGCCGGTTACAACTTTAAAAATAAAGATGAAGTTTATGCCTTCGAAGCAGGTTTAGGGGCACATTTTTTCCAATCAGAACATTTCAGGCTAAATGCTGAGCTTACCTCGGGCACTTTACAAAACTTTAAACGTGGCAATTATTTTAAATCCACCTTCCAGTTAATGCCTTCGTTAAGGATAGGCCCTCATTTGGAAATATTCGCAGGTCCGTCATTTAATTTCATATCAACCGATACTGAAGAGGGTAAAACCTTACAAAAACATTATGTAAAAACCTGGGATAGAAAAGATAACACCCTGCACGGCATGTTCTTTGGTTATACAGGCGGTTTGGCAATTAGTTTTTAAAGAAATGATTGAATGAGAAAATGAATGAATTAGTGAATGATGTATCCTCTCATTCAATCATTCTCTCAATCAAAACTCAGTCCTTCTCTCAATCAATCATTATATTTGACTACAATTAAACGAGTGGAATTAACAGCAGTAGCTTCCGGAAACAGACATCAGTATAATGATGAAACATCATTTGAGCAGTTGTTCAAAACGCATTATAATGCCCTGCATGCCTATGCCCAGGTAATTTTAAAAGATGAGGATGTTGCAGAAGAAATTGTACAGGGGATGTTTTTAAAGTTTTGGGAAAAAAGGGAAAGCCTGCAAATACAATCTGTTAAAGCCTACCTCTATAAATGTGTTTATAATGATAGCATCAATTACCTTAAGCAGGAAAAAACCAAAAGCAAATACCAGGAATTTACCGTACACACCATGAATACCGAACATGAGCCCGCAGCTGCAAAAGTAGAACTTAAAGAGTTGCAAAAGCATTTAAGGGAAGCCTTGAACCAACTGCCGGAGCAATGCCGTACCATTTTCCAGATGAGTAGGTTCGATGAGCTGAAATACCGTGAAATTGCCGATCAGTTGGGCCTATCCATTAAAACCGTAGAAAACCAGATGGGTAAGGCGTTAAAAATATTGAGGTTGAAACTCGCTGATTTCCTCGTGTTTGTTTTGCTTGGATTGTGGCATTATAAAGATTTTTTTAATTAGAAGAAGAAAGCGCATGAGTGATGAATTATTGATCAAATTTCTTCTAAAAGAAAGTACTGAGGAAGAAAACGAACAGGTAAGAAACTGGCTAAATGCTGATGAAGCCAATCAAAAATATTTTATACAGTTAGAAACCATCTGGCAGCTAAGCAACACCCTGAAAAATGAAAATAAAAGGGATGAGGAGAAGGCGTGGGAAAGTTTTAAAGCGAGAAGGGAAAATTTACAGGTTGATAGCATAAAAACCCTGAAAACCAGGGCAATTTGGTTAAGGGTGGCTGCGGTATTGTTTATTGCAGTTGGTGGCTGGCTGCTGTACAATTTATACTCAACCGGACATTACACCGAACTGATTGCCCGTAACGAGGTGCGTACCGAAAACTTGCCAGATGGATCGGAGCTGATCCTAAATAAGCACAGCAAGATTAGCTATGCGGGTAATTTTAAAAATAACAGAAAGCTGAAAATGGAAGAAGGCGATGTATTTTTTGAAGTGGCCAAAGATAAAACCCATCCCTTTATCATCGATATCGACCAGATAAGTGTAGAAGTAGTGGGTACTTCGTTTAACATCAGGCACCATAAAAAGGATACTGAGGTAAATGTAGAAACAGGCATTGTAAAAGTGCGGATCGCCAATGAAGAAATCAGGCTTTATAAAGGCGAGAAAATCCTCATCACAGGTAATACCGATAAACTGGTAAAAGAACAAAGTACCGATCAGTTGTATAATTATTATCGTACCAACCTGTTCCAGGCCAACAATATTGCCCTATCAAAATTGGTTAAAACTTTAAACGAAGCTTATGATACCAACATCATTTTAGACGAAAAAGTTAAGGGATTAACGATCAGCACTACGTTAAAATGGGGCTCTGTTAACGAAAATTTACAGATTATCTGCGAAACCTTAAATTTAAAATTATCGCGTAACAGCAACAACATTTTGCTGTCTTATAAAGATTAATGAAGACACAACTGGTTATTTTACTACTCTTTATTTCAGGTTTCTGTGCGGCTCAGGTTAGTACAGTAGATTATCGGCGGAATTTATCAAAAAGTATAACCTTAAACGTTAGGAAGGAGCGTGTGAGCAATGTTTTGCAGCTGATAAGCAAGGCAGGTGGATTCTATTTTTCTTACAATGGTGTTTTATTTCGGCAGGATAGTCTGGTAAGCCTGAATGTGAAAAATGTTCCGGTCCGGGAAGTTTTAGATCAGATTTTCGAAGGCAAGGTAGATTATAAAGAAAATGCGGAATACATTATACTGCGTTATGCAGTAAACCACCTGACTATTGAGGCCGAGCACATTGCAAACGGAGACAATGAATATGCCATAAGCGGTTATGTGATCGATACCCGAACGGGCGCTAAGGTTAAGCAAGCCAGTGTTTATGAAAAACGGTTGCTTCAGGCGGCACTTACCGATAACAATGGATATTTTACATTGCGCTTTAGGGGCGAGCACATTAGCGTAATTTTAACGGCAAGTAAAGAAACCTACCGGGATACTTCATTGGTTTTTTTGGCTGATGTAAATATAAAACCTGGAAAATATGAGGATCCGGATAAAGAACGGGGTGCTTTTTTCTCAAATACTTTTGGGGGTAGGGGTATCTGGCGCTTTTTGCTCTCTTCAAAACAAAGGATCCAGAACCTGAATATCCCCGATTTTTTTGCACAAACTCCTTTTCAAGTTTCGTTTATACCCGGTTTAAGTTCACATGGGAGCATGAGTTCGAGCGTCGTAAACAAAGTATCTTTAAATATCGTTGGAGGTTATACTGCCGGAACCGACGGTGTGGAATTTGCCAGTGTATTTAACTTAACCAAAGGTGATATCAAAAAGTTTCAGGCGGCAGGTGGCTTCAATGTAGTGGGTGGATCGGTAAAAGGCACGCAATTTTCGGGCATTTATAATGATGTAAACAGGAATATGGATGGTTTACAGGCGGCAGGTCTTTTAAATCGGGTAACAGAAAACGTAAGGGGTGTTCAATTGGCCGGGATGGGTAATATTGCTGGTAAGGATGTGAAAGGCGTACAGGTAGCAGGTTTGATCAACACCGGTAAAAACATTAGCGGGGTACAGGTGGCAGGAGTATTTAATAAAAGTGCAAGCCATTTAAAAGGCATGCAAATCTCAGGATTGATTAATTATGCCAAAAAGATGGATGGTTTTCAGTTTGGGTTGATCAACCTGGCCGATTCATCATCTGGAGTGAGTATCGGTTTAATTAATCTATCTAATAATGGCTACCGCAAAATAAGTGTTTATACCAACGAGGTAGCCAATACCAATATTGCCTTCAAAACAGGGAATGCTAAGTTATACACCTTGTTAATTGCAGGTAAAAACTTTTCAGAGAATGCTCAGGTATTTACTTATGGTTTAGGCCTTGGTCATGATTTTATATTGAATACACGTTTCGCTATTGCAGCAGAAGGAACCATCCAATCGATATATTTAGGTTCTTTTGAAGACGCAAATAAACTATACAGATTGCAGAGCCTGCTCCAGGTAAAAGCCTTGCCTCGGCTTAGCATTTTTGCGGGACCGGCTTATAATTATTATATAAAAAGGTTGTTTAGCCCAGCCAATCATTATAAAAAGGAACTGGCACCAAAGCAGCATCATAATTTTAGCAATGGCGCACAAGGATGGCTGGGCTGGAATTTGGGTGTTACAGTTTCGTTGTAGTGTGTGATCTAACCACAGAGCGCACAGAGAGAAGGGCGCAAAGGGCACAGAGCTGGGAGCATAGTTTGTATTAGTCGCATGGCTATTTGCACCTTATCTTCGGATCTCCGACCTCTGACTTTTGGACTTTCTTCCATTTTTAACCACAGAGCGCACAAAGAGAAAGGCGCAAAGGGCACAGAGCTGGAAAGCATAGTTTGTATTAGTTGCATGGCTATTTTCACCTTATCTTCGGACCTCCGACCTCTGACTTTTCGGACTTCTTCCATTTTTAACCACAGAGCGCACAAAGAGAAAGGCGCAAAACGCACAGAGCTGGGAGCATAGTTTGTATTAGCCGCGTGGCTATTTGCACCTTATCTTCGGACCTCCGACCTCTGACTTTTCGGACTTCTTCCATTTTTAACCACAGAGCGCACAAAGAGAAGGCGCAGAGTGCACAGAGCTGGGAGCATAGCAATTATTATAAGCGCTTGCCTATTGCACCTTATCTTCGGACCTCCGACCTCTGACTTTTCGGACTTCTTCCATTTTAACCACAGAGCGCACAAAGAGAAAGGCGCAAAGGGCACAGAGCTGGGAGCATAGCAATTATTATAAGCGCTTGCCTATTGCACCTTATCTTCGGACCTCCGACCTCTGACTTTTCGGACTTCTTCCATTTTAACCACAGAGCGCACAAAGAGAAAGGCGCAGAGAGAACAGAGCTGGGAGCATAGTTTGTATTAGTCGCATGGCTATTTGCCTTATCTTCGGACCTCCGACCTCTGACTTTTCGGACTTCTTCCATTTTTAACCACAGAGCGCAGGGAGCATAGTTTGTATTAGTCGCATGGCTATTTGCACCTTATCTTCGGACCTCCGACTTCTGACTTTTGGACTTTCTTCCATTTTAACCACAGAGCGCACAAAGAGAAAGGCGCAAAGCGCACAGAGCTGGGAGCATAGTTTGTATTAGTCGCATGGCTATTTGCACCTTATCTTCGGACCTCCGACTTCTGACTTTTCGGACTTCTTCCATTTTTAACCACAGAGCGCACAAAGAGAAAGGCGCAAAGGGCACAGAGCTGGGAGCATAGTTCGTATTAGTCGCATGGCTATTTGCACCTTATCTTCGGACCTCTGACTTCTGACTTTTCGGACTATTTAATTATATTTGATTACCAATCTCTAATACTATGTTGTTATTTGCAGTTCCACTATATTTTATTGTCTTTTTTAGCTGGATTATTTATGCCGCTTTTGTAAAGAAAAACCTTAAGCAGAATATGCCCATGGTTTATTTTGGCGGTGTATTTAGCCTGATCTGGGTGGTGATTGTAACGATTGCTTATCTTTAATTTATCGGCAATTCGAATATGTCGCAAAAATTGGAAGTTTGGCAAAGAGGACCAATACCTGATGTTGATCCGTTGTTACAACCAGTGGCTCATGCACTTTTACAGGCTCGGGAAGAAATTAATGAATACATGCATGAATTTCCGATAGCACTACTTTGGGAACGCCCTGCAGGCATGGCATCTACAGGTTTTCACCTTCAGCATTTAAGTGGAGTACTCGATCGGGTATTTACTTATGCCAGGGCTGAAGGATTATCCGAATTTCAGTTTTCACAACTGGCAGAAGAAGGCTCCGATAGTGCTGAAGGATATGCTGTAGCCGATCTGGTAGGTCGTTTTAATCGCCAGGTAGATTTTGCTTTACAACAATTAAAAAATACAGATATAAACACACTGTCTGATTTTAGGGGCATCGGTCGCGCCAAACTTCCTTCAACAGTTATTGGCCTGCTCTTCCATGCTGCAGAACATACCATGCGCCACGTAGGTCAGCTGATGGTTACTGCTGCGGTGGTAAGAAAATGATGAGTTTTAACCATAGAGCACGCGAAGAGAAAGGCGCAGAGGTCACAGAGCGGGTGGCCGAGTAAAAAATTAATACTCTTTATCTTACCACCTTATCTTCTAACCTCCGACCTCCGACTTTTCGGACTTACTCCATCATCCTTACATTTTATATCTTATTTAAAATAATGTCCTTTTTCCATATCTGCAATCAAATTTATCTGAGTTGGCTGCCAGTTTAAACTTTCGCGGGTAATTTTATTCGATGCCGGACAATCTATGCAGGCAAAACCGCTAAGCCATCCAAAATGTTCAGCTGCCTCTGCTGCGGGTACTGATACCACTGGAATATTAAGCTGTTTGCCAATGGTTTCAGCAATGGTTTTAAAGGTAATCGCTTCTTCGGCCACACCATGATACCTGGCGCGTGGTGTCGCATTTTCTAAAGCCAGCCTGTAAAGTACGGCTGCATCTAAACGGTGTACCGCTGTCCAGCAGTTAAGGCCTTCGCCGATGTAGGCCGAAATGCCTTTTTCGCGGGCAATGTTTATCAGCATAGGCACAAAACCATAATCTCCTTCATCATGCACTGATGGCGATAAACGTACCACGGCCGAACGCACCCCAAGCGTTGCAACAGCGTCGGCAGTTTGTTCTGATACACGGGGGTGGACCGAGGCGCCTGGAGCGGGAATAATAGCTTCGGTAGCCAATTTCCCCGGACTTACTAAAGCGGTACCTGAAGTTACAATAAAAGGACGGTTGGAACCAGCCAACTCCGCTCCAATAGCTTCGATGGCAAGTTTATCAACCTCGCACATTTCTTTATAACGGGTAAAATCGTGGATAAAACCCGTATGGATTACGCCATCAGTAGCCGCTGCTCCACTGCGCAGGCTATTTAAATCGGTAAGGTCGCCGCGATGTACCTCCGCGCCAGCCGCAATTAACGCATTGGCTGAGGCATCTGAGCGGGCTAAACCTAAAACCTGATGGCCAGCATTGATTAATTCTTTAACGATTGCGGAACCTACAAAACCTGTGGCTCCTGTTACAAATACACGCATGATTGAATTTTTATTTAAACAATAATTTAACTTTTTGATGAAGCAAATATCGGGGGAGTGCAGAAGATTGATTTAGCCAAATCAGTTGATGTTGTAGCCAAAAACCATAGACAGAACTACTTTAAGCTTTAGTTTTTATGCTTTTTTTGGGAAATCAATAACAGAAGCTTTTAGGAGATTGCAGTCCCGCTTTGAGCAGTTTTAGGTGGCACGGTTGCAAAATGTAGAAGAAATTATTATTGGGCATTATGCTATTCAATAGCAGCAGAAACCTAACTACTTAAACCTGATTGCAGTGGTAGCTCCCGATTTTTTTAATCGGGACTACAAGCGCAAAGCAGGACTAACATTAAAAAGAACTACTGTTCCTGCTTTCCAAACCGAAGGAAATGTATCCTTTAGTTTCTGTTGCTTTTTTTTGAAAATCAATAACAGAAGCTTTTAGTGAATTGGAGCCCCCGCTCCCGTTTCTGCTCCCCGATTTAGAAAAAATCGGTGGCATCTCACTTTGATCGGGTTTAGATGGCAGAGTAAGTGGTACTATTTAGGGTTGCATTGTGCAGATTGAAGATTTAATCACACCATGCCAGGTAACCCCTAATAGCAGCATAGACCTTAATTTACAACCTGATTTAAATGAAAGCCCGCAAGCGAGGCATGCCGATTTACAGGAACGGGCTTATAATGAAAAGCAGGACTAACATTAAAAAGAACTACTGTTCCTGCTTTCCAAATCAAATGAAACATTATTTATTTTTGTCATCCTAACGGAACAGAAAAAATAAATGTAGAACCCTCATTCAGGCTACTATTTACCTCGATGGTACCGTGGTGTCTTTTTACAATTTCGGCGCTGAGATAGAGGCCTATGCCAAAGCCCGAAATGGTTTTGGTATTCCTGTTATCGGCCCTGAAAAAGCGTTCAAAAAGCCTTTGAGTATCTTCCTTTTTTATCCCTATCCCTTCATCTTTGATACTTACAGTTGCCATATTGCCCTCTTTTGCACAACGGATTTCAATTTTACTCCCTGATGGCGAGTATTTAATGGCATTGCCGATGAGGTTGGTAATTACCGAGCCCAGTTTATCCCTATCCGCCTTAACTTCAAAAGCTGTGCAGGGATGGTGAATGATCTGATGGGTGGCCATTAACATTTCAAAATCTGCGATCATTTCATCAATCAGATCGGAGAGGACAAAATGGCTCATCTCAAGCGAAATTTTACCGGATTCTAAACGCGAAACATCCAGAAAACCATTAATAAGTGTAGACATTTTCCTGATCTGGCTTTCTACCTTGGTGATGATCGTTTTGGCTACCCCAATATCCTGTATTTTAAGCGGTAGGAGTTGCATGTAGGCTTTAAGCGAGGTAAGTGGGGTTTTAAGCTCGTGACTCACCATGCCGATAAAATCATTTTTCCTCAGCTCATCATGTTTTTGCTCCGTAATATCCAATACCGAACCGATAAAACGGATCGGTTTGGCTTCGGCATCAAAATAGGCCTTTCCCTGCGCTTTTACCCATCTGATCTGGCCATCTTCTGCGCCTACCGTACGGTATTCGATATCATAATCGCCATTGGTTTTTGCTTTGTTATATACGTCTTTGATACACTCAATAACCCGTTCACGGTCATCTGGATAAAGACCCCGCAAGAAATCGTGTTCGTAAGAAACAGTATTGTGGTGGCTAATGCCAAAAAGTATGCGGCAGCGTTCATCCCATTCTAAAGTACCTAGTTTGAGGTCCATATCAAATGTGCCCATTTTGGCCGCCATTTTTGAGAGGCGCGCCTGTTCGAGGGCAAGTTCCAAGCGGTGGTTACTATCCTTTACTTCCGATAATGCATTGTGTTCTCCGGTAATATCCTGTAAAGTGCCACTAAAGCGGGTAACCTGTCTGTTTTCGTTAAAAAGGGCTTTTCCTTTGGCCCTTACCAGCCTGGATTGATCATCTTTAGGGTTAATGATATGGTACTCTATAGAATAGTGCCCTCCTGAGTCGTAATCCATTGCCTTTGCAATGGCATCAAGCACCTTTTGGCGGTCATGATCGGCAATTACATCAGTAGCTTTAGAAAGGTCGATTTCGGCAGCTGCATCTAAACCAAACCACGATTTAAGCCTGTCGTTACCAATAAATTTACGGGTAAGCGGATTGAGGTCCCAGGTGCCTAGTTCGGCCGCTTCGATAGCGAAATCAAGCTCTGCTTTGGCCTCGCTAATGCTATTGATGGCTTTAACCTGTGCAGTTGTTTCTTTGCAGATTACCAGAATACCTTCTGCAATACCCTTACTGCTTTTGATAGGGCTATAAGAAAAATCGAAGTAACACTGCTCAATATAACCGTTGCGGTTTAAGGGAACAATAAAGTTGGGAAAGCCATAAGTTTCGCCCTTTCTTACTTTTTTAAACATAGGCCCAATGGTATCCCATATTTCGGCATATGTATCTTTTGCGCTTCCACCTAAAGCCTGTGGATGTTTGTTTGTGCCGTTTATCGGTCTGAAAGCATCATTATAAAGCTGTATATATTCAGTTCCCCAGCAGATCAGGATAGGGAAATGCGTACTAAGCATCATGCTCACCATCGACTTTAATGCCGAATCCCATTGGTCAGGATTTCCTAAGGGACTGCTCTCCCAGTTATATGCCCTAATCAGGCTGCCCATTTCTCCACCGCCCTGCAAAAAGTCTGTTTGATCTCTGTTCATAGGTATAATTAAGCCATCAAAGCCAGGTATTTATTTGAAAGCCGTTGTTAAAGGTAGTAAAATGCAATATTTTATATTAGCCCGGTCATCAATTAAATGAGCTAATCGATAGTTGTTTCAGCCAGTTCTTTCTGGCTTTGGTTGATGTGATTACGATACATGTTCCCCCAATCAGACATGGTGCTGAGCATGGTTTTCATGGTGCGGCCCAAATCGGTTAACTGATATTCTACCCTCGGCGGTACTTCAGGGAAAACCATGCGGGTAATGATCTGGTCTTTCTCCAATTCTCTTAATTGTGCTACCAGCATGCGTTCCGATATTCCTTCAATATCCTTTTTAAGTTCACCATAGCGCATGGTGCCGTAAGATAGGCGGCACAATATGGCGGGCTTCCATCTTCCGCCAATTACCGCAAGTGACGACGACATGCCACAACTGTCGATCATCTTTTTTTCGTTCAATGCATTGGTTGATGTTTCTTTTCTCATTTCTAACTTTTTTGTTAGTACCTAACAATTTGTTGCTTACTCCCAAATGTACAGCATCTGTTTTAATTTAGCAGAAAATTTAGAAATCAGATGAAAAAATTAACAGATAAAATAGCCCTGGTAACCGGAGGAAGCAGGGGTATAGGTGCCGCAATTGTGAAAAAACTGGCTGCCGAAGGTGCAAAAGTTGTATTTACTTATGCCAGTTCGCCCGAAAAGGCGCAGGCAGTTGTAGCCGATGTTGAAGCAGCTGGCGGTGCAGCCCTTGCTTTAAAAGCCAATAGTGCCGTACCTGCTGAAGTAACCGCAGCAGTAGCCAAAACCATTGCCGATTTTGGCCGTATTGATATCCTGATCAACAACGCTGGGATCTACATCGGTAAGGCTTTCGAAGAGCATACGCTTGAAGATTATAACAACATTATGGCTATTAACGTTCAAGCGGTTTTTGTAGCGGCTTTGGCTGCGGTAAAAGGCATGCCAGAAGGTGGCCGGATTATTACTATCGGTAGTAATATGGGCGATAACGCTGTTGGACCTGAAACCACCTTATATACCATGAGCAAATCGGCACTCCAAGGTTTTACCCGTGGTTTGGCCCGCGACCTGGGTGCGCGTAAGATAACAGTAAACCTGGTTCAGCCTGGACCAACCAATACGGATATGAACCCGGCAGATGCACCTTTGGCAGATTTCTTAAGAACACGTATGGCATTGCCGGAATATGGTACGGTAGAGGATATCGCAGCTTTTGTAAATTTTATAGCAAGTGATGAAGCTAAATACATTACCGGTTCGTTTTTAACCATTGATGGTGGATTGAACGCTTAAGTTAATAGAAGTTAGGGACTGAAGAGAAAAGTCGTCATTACGAGGAGGAACGACAGCCAACCCCGGCTTTTCGGGGAAGCAATTTTAATGCGCACGCTAGTAGCGATCGTTTTAAGATTGCTTCGTACCTCGCAATGACGATTCCTCGGAACTTAGGAATTAAAACGATCCCTTTACCGAAACGGATATTTGTTCGCTCGACACAAACCATTTATCTGCTTCTTCCTGAAGTTTATTATAATCTGCTTCACTTTCCGAAACCCAGGCAACAATACCATCGGGGCGTATCAACAGTGCGTTTAAGCCCAAACTGTTTTTTACATTTCCAGAAGTGTACTTTAACTGATCGTACTTTGCAGCAAAATTCTTAAGTGTGGCATTGTTCTCAAAATCAAGCAAAATACCTTTACCATCGTGCATCAAATCGCCAATGGTATTACCGTTTTCAAATTCGAAATTGGGCACGCTATAACCTAATAAGGGATGATGATCGCCAAGATCATAATGTGTAGAAATGCCCCAAACCCTTTCAGCCATATAGGTGGCGCCATCACGGGTGTTCATTAAGTCGCTTACAATGGCATGCAGTGCCTTGGCCTGTGGCGTAGGTTTCATAATTTCTACCTGTGCCCGCGACCAATCTAGCACCTTTATGCCGATGGGATGTCTTTCAGTACAATAACTATCGAGCAAACCTTCAGGTGCTGTGTTATTAATGGTGGCGGCAAGTTTCCAGCCCAGGTTCATGGCATCGCCCAGGCCGAGGTTTAAGCCTTGGCCGCCCAAAGGTGCGTGAATGTGCGCCGCATCGCCAGCTAAAAGTACACGCCCGTTACGGTAGGTAGTGGCCTGCCTTGCCCTATCGGTCCAGGTGGTGGCAATATGTAACTTGGTAAGGGTTACGTCAGTTCCTGAAACACGGCGCAATACTTCTTGTACATGTTCGAGCGTAATGGGTTGCTCCGAACCATGAAAAGCACCACCATCAAAATCCTGTATGGCCATATAACCCGGTTGCGATTGCATATACATGCCTTTTTCGGTTACATTACGGCCGGGGCGGAGTTTTTCGGGATCTAAAATATCCACTTTGGCGGTATAACCGGTAAATTCCGGCTCGGTACCGGCAAATTCGAAACCACCAACTTTACGCACTGCGCTGCGGGCACCATCGCAACCCACCAACCATTTGGCAGTAAAAGTTTCACCACCCGATTGAACGGTTACGTCATCAGCATGTTGATCGAAGTGACTAATGGCATCACCACGTTTAATGGTTACGCCCAAAGTTTCGGCACGGCGCGAAAGTATGTTTTCCAGTTCAGCCATTTCAGAGATCAAACTGGTTTCAGTGGAGCTGGGCAAACGGTATTTCCATTGTGACCTGTCGATATTGCCTTCTAAAAATGGAATGCCGGCAAAATGGCCCGCTTGTCTTTGTGCACCTTGTTTATGAGTTTGATGCTGATGTGGATTTTTTAGCTGTTTGTGTATTTCGAGTTCATGGAACATCCCACGACGGTAAAGTGCCTCAATAGAAGGTGCTGAAAGTCCGCGGATACCAAAAGGAAGTTGTTTTAGCACGGAGTGTGGGTCTGTTGCTTTTTCGAGGATCAATACTGAGCATTTTGCTAAGGTCAGTTCGCAGGCGAGAAATAGCCCCACAGGTCCTGCACCGGATATGATAACATCGTAATTGGTATTATTTTGTGCGGAATTTCCGCTTTTAATTGTCGTATTCATAATTGAAATGATTATGATACAAAATTCAGCAATGAAGCTAAGTTAGGCTTGTATAAACACGACAATCTTTGTGTAACTCGATTTGAAACATTAATTGATAATCCTCATTGAAACGAAAATGATGAAATTTATTACCTTGAAAAATAAATTAACTTTGAAATCTCCCTTCCCTAATCTACATTAAATCATGAGGATTATGAAACCTTCCTGCTATGGGCAGCACAGAATCATGAAAGTCATTAAACATTACTGCCATTAGTTTTATGGTAAATCATATGGCATTTTGGATGTTGAGCTTTAATGATCTTCAATGTCTTATATGGTTTATAAACTTGGATGATAGTGTATAGATTTCTCGGCTGCGTTGCACTCCACTCGAAATGACGTAACTTGAGGGAAGATATATAAATTAATTGCTGTTATTTATGCAGTAAATTAAAACTCGAAATAACGGATCTATTTTATTGCTATAAAAATCTCCACCTCTGCATTTTCACCATCCTGCGATTTCTCTCCATAAATTTCCAGATCGTAAGTATATTTTCTGTTCAGTTCGACATCGCGATTCCAGATATCCATCCATGTATTTACCACGGCATTGGGCATTGCTCCCTTTGCGGTGAACTTTTGGAAATTTTCAGCCTCAAATTCACGGCCGATCATTCCATCAGGAATTTGATCAAGTGCAGAAACCGGAACACCAATAATGGTGGTGTAAGCATCAGTATAATTGCTTACATAATCCGTATAAATGGTAATGATATCATTGGAAACCTTGTTTGGGATTTTGTCGAAAATGCCTTCTGTGTAAAATTGCGACCAGAGTTTGCCTAAATCTTCTGCTGATTGATTGTTTTGGTTGGTGGTGCGGGTAGCAATACCAATAATTTTGAAAGCCTTTGTCATAAAACAGGTGTTGGTTTTAGATATTTATCCAGGCCAAAATTAATAAGGAATTGCACTATCTTTTATGAAACAGGCGTTTTTATTTTTTATCCGTTTTGGCAAAGGCAAGTACATCACGAGCGGCAGCTTGTTTGCCTTTTTTGGCGTTGCGGGCAAATGCAGCAGGAGTAGTGCCGCTATAGCGTTTAAATTCCCTGCTGAGGTGCGGTTGATCGGTATAGCCCATCTCATGAGCTAAACCAGTCAGGTTCACATCAGGCTCAGTCCATAAGCGGTTACGCACCTGTTCAAAGCGCATCAGGCCCGATACATCTTTAACGGTATAACCAGATGATTGCTTAAAGTTTCTTTCAAGTGTACGTACTGTGGCATGGGCCGCTTCGGCTACCTGTCTTACAGGAAGATTGCCTTTTGCTTTCTGCATGGCAATACCTGCTTTATGCAACATGCTATCGGTAGCAACACCCGAACGTGCATCAAGGAAATATTGTTTTACTTCTGCAATTGCTTCTTCTATGTTACCTGCACTAATTAATTGATTCAGATTGGTTTGTAGTTTTGCGATGGGATGTTCGAATACCTGTACACCCGATTTACCAGCAGGTAAACCCAGCAGATCAAAAACTGTCCAGGGGAAACACCTGATGCCAATAATTTCCAATTGGCCATTGGTGTAAAAATGAACCGGCTGGTTGAGCAGACCCATCATAAAAGGGGAAGGTAAAGGTTGCAGGTTCGCACCTTGTTCCATAGAGATATTCCCAAAATAAAAGATAATCTCTGCATAACCATCGGGAATCACCTCATAGCTGGATGGAGTTTCACCAGATATTCTTTTGTTATACCAAAAACACTTGATGGTATCCCGAAGGTCTTCGGGAGCATCAAATTCCTGGTGCAACATGTTAAGTGGTGGCATAATAAAAGGTTTATCCCAAAAAGTTTGGCGGATATGTTTTTTGATTGTATTTCAGGTCCATTTCTTTTAAAAATGCCTTTCGCTCCTCTGTTAACTCAGGAACTGCGGGCATTTCGCCCGGATGAACAGGGATACCTATTTCCTGAAAGAGGTTTTCGAGGCCGGCCGGCACTACGGTACAGAGCAAACGTGCATTTTTTTCGGAGGTATTCTTAAAACAATGGATCGCTCCACCAAGAGGGATGTTTACAAAGCCATCTTTTGTAACGGTTTGTTTGCCCGCTTCTGTTTTAAATTCAACTTCCCCCTCTAATATATGGAACATCTCTTGCGTATCGGGGTGGGCATGTGGTGGTGGGCCACCTCCCGGCGGAACCGTCATTTCAATAACGGCGTAATTGCCATTGGTCTGCTCACCAGAGATGATGATCCGGTAATTACCTCCTGCTATACCTAATAACTCGCCTTCGTTTTCGTTGATGATACTGATGTTGGATTCCATATTATGTTTAATGTCCACTGAATACCTTTTTTGTAAATTTCAACTGATGCATGGTGTTATAAATAATACTTCTTCACCATGTTTAAAGGTATGAAATGTTTGATTAACATAAATGAAATCAATATTGGACTGAGTCTTTTTAAGACAATTTGAACATCAAAAATAAATCGATTTATTCTTTAACTGGCCATTAATGATAATTTTATCATAACGGTTTATCAGCATACAACCATAGCGCTAATGTTCAAGTAATTGGGAAATAGACATTTCAAGGATTTCTGCAATCCGGAAAACTCGTCCGAGAGGAACATTTTGAATATCACGCTCATTCTTAGAATATACATTTTGAGATATACCTAATAATTTGGCCATGTTTTCTTGGCTAAAGCCATATTCCGATCTGCGTGCACGCATCCTTTTACTTATCAAAGTAAACTTTTTATTATTATGATCCATAAGCAACTAAATAAAAAAATATTGCAGTTAGGGATCATCGCAACATTGTTTGTAATACAATAATATGTAATAGTTTTCATTTAAACAATCTGAAATATTACGTATAAATACAGTAAAGGAACAACTACAATTAACATGGTTACTCATATTAAACATATAAAGGATATTTTAAGCTTCTCGCCTATAATTTAAACATATAGTGGTTAGGGATTTTCGTTATCATGCAGTATTTTACATTGCGTAAGTATATAATAACAAATAAATTCTTTAACTATAGACTAACAACAAAACAACATGAAAAAATTTTTTTTAGCGCTTCCATTTATTTTTAGCCTGCCAGCTGTGGCCGCTGTGACTTTAGAAAGTCCAATTTTGACCAAAGGGACTGATTGTACAATGAGCTATACCAGTTCGGCAACTTCTTTTTTAATTTGTGCAAATGGAGAAAGAATGAGCACCACAGTTACCATTACAAGTACCGCTACAGCCGGAGATTGTGAAACAGCAAAGACTATAGCAGCAGTAATATCCAGCTTAAAAGCAGATGCGGTTTCTAAACAGGCAATGCCAATTATGGCCGCAGCTTGTGATCCTAAACCACATGGAGAAGAGTTGCCTGTAATATTACTAGGTGGTGATGAGCCTGCAATTCCAGGTGATGATGCTCCAATTCCTGTGCCTGTACCAGTGCAGCCATAATTACCAAATCATTTAAGATTGAGGATCAAATTTTAAACACCAGAATAAGTTAGTTTATAATGAAAATAATATTTATCGTTATAGCGGCAGTGCTGCTACCTTTTTATTCAATCTCTCAAACATTCGAAGCTCAATATAAGGTAAGCGAAGATATATATGCTAATTTAGGTAATGGAGAGTTAAAAAAAGCACTCACTCTGGATTATACTGGTTACTTTTATCGCAAAGGTGGCCGGTATATTTACTTTGAAAAGCCCAATTACCTTAACACTTATCCTAGCGGGAAGTTTGAGTTTAATACATCGGAATATAGTGTTTTTGGAATTTCTCTTGCAATGGATACGCTTCAGAGCTTGAGTTCCCGAGATATGGACAGTCTTATTTTCAGGATGAGACCCCATATGAGTGGAAAAGGGCAGGTTAGCTATAATTATATGCAGAAATTTGATAGCAACTTTTTCCAATGGGATTTATTTCCCGAAACAAAAATTGTAAATGGGCTTAAATGCCAAAAGGCAACACTTACCCTCAGGGGGAAGCCTCAATGGTCTGTATGGTTCACTTCGGATATACCGATGCAGGCAGGAATTGATGCAATAATGGGATTGCCTGGTTTGGTTGTTGAAGCAGACTGTATTCCACTAAAAAAACATTATTCCTTAGTGAAGTATTCCGCAAATACGCCAATTGCCGATAAGGTATTCTGGCCTGCAGAATTTAACCAACGCTTCGAGAAACTTAGTGATATGAAAGCTGCAGTACCATCAGGCCCGGTAAAAAAAACGAAGCTTGAACAACAGACTGAACTATCCAACCAGTAATATTTTGCGTTCCTGTTTAACAATTGCCTTTCTCTTTTTTGTATTGTTTGCATACGGCCAGCAATCAACAATACGCGTAGTTGGAGAAATATTAGATAAAGAGGGGATAGGCGTCATAAATTGTTCAGTAAAGATTTCGGGTACTAATGGTATTGTACTTAACTATTTTAGTACAGGAGATAAAAATTCATTTAATGCCAATGTTGGCATTTCGGGAATAGACTCTGTCGAAATTACAGTTTCTAATATAGCTTACGCTAATTTTCAGATACGCAAGTCTCTTGCTGGTAATAATGGGGTGTTGAAGCTTGACATTACCATGTCACCCAAATCAAATCAGTTGAATGCTGTGGATATAAAAGCTCCGGCGATTTGGACAAGAGGGGATACGACATTCTATCAAACTGATGCATTTAAGGATGGCGACGAAAAAAAATTAAAAGATATTATCGTTAAGGTTCCCAATTTTGAAATTGATGATAAGGGATTGCTTCTTTATAAAAAAAGGCCAGTAGATAAAATAACCATTGATGGGCAGGAGTTATTTACCGATAAGCTTGATCTTATCCTCAATAATTTCCCAACTCATGTGCTGAGCACTATACAGGCTATAGAAAACCAGAGCCAGAACCGTTTGTTAAAGGGGATTGGTGGTGAACAAAAGATTTTTGTAAACCTCGGCCTCAAAAAGAATGCGAAATTAAAGGCCGCTTTTGGTGATGGTGAAGTTGGTTTAGGAAGTCAATGGCGTTATAATTTTAATCCCGTTATTTTCTCCCTATACGGAAAACTGAAAATGGGACTTATTGCGAATTGGAATGCTATTGGAAACGGTGTAACATTCCAACTGGAGAACGAGCTTAAGAATGTTCCTGAACGTACGGTTTCCGGAATATTAATGCAAACTAATCAGTTGGCACTGATTAATAATTTCGATAACAGCAGGTACATCAAGAACCGTCAATGGGATAACAGATTGCAGATCAATTCATCTTACAATAAGAAGCTGACTAGCCAGACTGAAATCGCTTACATCTTAGATCGCCAAAACCAGCAAACATTTTACAATTCTTCTATTTACGATGGCGAGCAATATAGAAGTAGGATTGCCTCAAATCATAATCAGTACACCCCTAAAATTATTAATGTTAGGCAATTATACACATGGGCGCCGGATAGCCTCAGTGAGCTTAAATTTGAGCTTAAATTTTATAAAGATATGTCATCTGGTGTACAAGAATCCAGCTACCAGGGCTTTGGCATTAAAAGTGGCTTGCGAAAGCATACAACAGCAGATTGGAACAGCTACACCGTAAAGGCAGATTATACGCATAGGCTATCACCAAACAGCGCTAATGTATGGCAGTTACAGTATAATAGCGAAAATATAGCGCAGCAAAGTGTAGGCGTTTCAGGAGACTTTGCATTTAACTTTATTGCTCCTGATTCAGATTATACATTTTTAAAAAACCAGTATGGCCTGAAGTACGATCAGTTGCTAACAAGCTGGAGGCATCTGAAAAAATTAAAGAGTGGAGAGTTACTTAGCTTAGGCATTTATTATGGCTATTCACATCTCCCTTTAACGAACAGTACTACACTTTCCAATGAACAGGAAAATGTACCCCCAGTATATCCATTAAATTCACTGAGACAATATAATGAGCTTTCGCAACATAGGTTTGGCATTAGCATAAATAAAAGTTTTAAATTTATATTGAAGCAGTCTTTTACTGCTAGTATGGATTTGGGTTGGGTAAATAGCTCCACAAGAAATCAACAAGATAGTATTTCCTTTAGTACGCCAACCTTAAATATCAATTTGGTTCAGTCACACAAGCTTTTGAAAATCTTTACAGGGAGATTAGAAGCTTCTTTTATCCAATCGCCGTTACAACCAGAGGATTTTTATCAAGAGTATTTTCCATCTTCTCTCACTTCATTTCAGAAGAATGTGAACATAAATAAGTCTGTTAAAAGAATCAACTTCAATTATGGCCTCGCATGGAGATGGTCGGGAGATTTGAGCTTTGGCTCATTTTATGGATATGCATCCCGACAGGTAGGCAATAATCTCATAACAAACAGGTATGTTGGATTAATTTCTTATTCCATTGACAGTATGAGTAATAGAGGAATAAATACCATCGGGGTTTTACTAGACAGCCAAATACCTTCTCTTTTACTCGGTGCACTCATCAACATTGGGGCAGGATACCACCAATACACAACACTCCTTGTGTCAAAAGGAAATGTTAATGTTATCGACAATAGTTTTTTATCGTTCGATTTTTCTATCAAAAAGAACTGGAATAAAAAATACTTTATTAAACTAAACTCTAGCTTAATCGGCTACGGATCTAGACTGCCTGGTAACATCAGTGGTTCAGCAAATAGTAAGGTAGCATATATATTGTATAGGTTTAATCAACGTTTCGTTTTCAATGAACAACTAAACTTAGCGGCTAATCTAAATTTTTATCAAAATGATTTTTTTGGTGTTAGTAATGAAAACATCTTGCTATGCGACCTTGAAGGGAACTACAAGTTTGGGAAACATCCTATTTTCCTAACTTTAAAAGTTGATAATATAACAAATGAAAAAACGTATTTTCGTTTTAATCGGGGTAATCAATCGCAGAGCTTTGATGCGATTCCTTTAATTAAAAGAAATGTTTTTATAAGTTTGCGGTATAATTTCTAGTAGGTAAGCATATAGTAAAGAATCGATTGAGGATCAATTTGCTTTTCTAATCAATGCTACGTTTTCTATCTCAAATTTCTTTCTTTTAAAAGATCTTCCAATTCCTGATTATTATATTTCGAGCTATTAATCAGTTTGTAGGCAAAAAATAAAGGAATAAGTGTCAGAAATCCGAAACTGCTTTTCATTACACTATAAAATATCACACCAATCAGAAATCCTATGATTGCAGCATTCATAATCTTCGCTGATTTCATTTTTTTGGCTTCCTGCAGTAATTCTTCATTTGTTAATTGCGCTAATTCTTTTTGGTTCATTTGTCCGGGTTTTTGAAAATAATGGATTTGTCAATATCCAAATATATGCAATAGCCACTTTACTAAAAACCGTAAATGGTGTTTAATGATTTGAACAGGCTGATTGATCTTAACTTAATCAGGAAAGAAAAAAAGCCCATCTATTGATGAGCCTGGTGGAAATTATGATTTGTCAATGCTTTTCCGGATTCTGCTTAACGACGACTGGGTGATGCCGATAAAAGAGGCGAGGTAAGATAGCGGGATCCTGTTGGCCAGGGAGGGGAAATTGGTCAGGAATTTTAAGTAACGTTCTTTTGCATCGCTAGACAAAGGTCAGCGAACGCGTCAAAATAACATTTGTCATTTGCCAAAAAGTGAATGCTTGTTTTGTAGAAGAATTGGTGAATTTTTAATGTCGCAATTTGCCGCTAAAGTTGTCGTTTTTACGCCGTCTCAAATCCTGAAATGAACGTCATATTTGTATGGTCAATACAGATCAAAAAAACTAAATCGCCTGATGAAAAATTTATTCAAAACGGGAAATTCCCTTAAATCAATACTGGTTATGGTAATCATGTTATTTGCTACAGCTCAATCAAAAGGGCAACAGCTTAAACCTGCACAGAGTGGTTATGCACCTGTTAAGGATACTAAAGTTTATTATGAAGTGTATGGTGAGGGCAAACCGCTTGTATTATTGCACGGTGCTTTTATGACCATTGAAACGAACTGGGGACAATTAATACCTGAACTATCTAAAACAAGAAAAGTAATTGCCATTGAATTGCAGGGACACGGACACACACCATATTCAGACCGAAAATTAAACCTGACTACCCTGGCAAGTGATGTGGAAGCTGTAATGAATTATTTAAAAATAGATAGTGCTGATGTTGCAGGATATAGCATGGGTGGTTCTGTGGCTTATCAACTGATTGTACAAAGCCCTAAGCGGGTAAAAAAATTAGTGATCATTTCTTCTACTTATAAAACAAGTGGCTGGATGCCTGCCGTTAGCAATGCGTTTAAAGGAATGAAACCTGAATTTTTGGAGAATACACCAATGAAAACGGCATATGACGCCATAGCACCCGACAAAACCAAATGGACTTCGTTTTTAACCCAGATGATTGATTTTATTAAGGTACCATTCGACATGGGAGATGCCAATATTGCGAAAATTACTTCGCCGGTATTGCTTATTGCAGGCGACAATGATGGCCTGGATAAAACAGAGCTGATTAAAACCTACCAGCTGTTGGGCGGCGCTGTATTTGCTGATATGGGCAAGATGCCAAAATCGCAATTGGCCGTTGTGCCTGCGCAGGGGCATGTAAGCCTGATGATGCAGTCCAAAACCATATTGGGTTATCTGGATGGCTTTTTAAAGTAAAAAACGATATCAGTTAATGTTGAGCCGTACAGACAAAATATTTGAGCCGTAGAAGAAAGTCCTGACTGTTTGGATTGCTCATCTTTGTATCATGGAAAACATCACAAAAATTCAGTTAGGCCAAAATGGCCCGCTCGTATCTAAACTTGGTTTAGGCTGTATGCGCATGTCGTCTGTTTGGGGCAGTCCTACACCCAACGAAACGGAAAGCATTGCGACCATCCACGAAGCCTTAGATAACGGCATTAATTTTTTAAACACAGGCGACTTTTATGGTGCCGGTCATAACGAAATGCTCATTGGCAAAGCCATTAAAGACAGGAGGGATGATGCCTTCATCAGCGTAAAATTCGGAGCCATCTTCCACAACGGTCAGTGGCTGGGATTGGATCTTCGGCCCATCGCCATCAAGAATTTTATCAATTACTCGCTCACCCGTTTGGGTATCGAAACCATTGATCTTTACCAGCCTAGTCGCATGGATGGAAGTGTACCGGTAGAAGACATCATCGGAACCGTTGCCGACCTGATTCAAGAAGGTAAAGTACGTCACATCGGTGTATCCGAAATTACGGCCGATCAGCTTCGTCAGGCCAATAGCATTCACCCGATAAGCGCACTGGAGATTGGTTATTCGCTGGCCGATCGACAAATAGAAAATGATCTTTTGCCAGTCGCAAAAGAATTGGGCATTGCCGTAGTGGCCTTCGCCAATACTGCTGAAGGTTTATTAACCGGCGAAATGAAAGCCCCGCTTGCAGCAAATGATTACCATAACCATTTCTCCCGTTTTCAGGGCGAAAACCTCATTCACAACCTCGAAAAAGTAGAAGTATTAAAGCAATTGGCCCATAATAAAGGCTGTAC
This sequence comes from Pedobacter jeongneungensis, assembly GCF_000633455.1. Lineage (GTDB taxonomy): Bacteria > Bacteroidota > Bacteroidia > Sphingobacteriales > Sphingobacteriaceae > Pedobacter > Pedobacter jeongneungensis_A. The sequence continues at coordinate 26,005 of NZ_AYMG01000042.1, read as the reverse complement.
ACCTACGCAGGTGGCCATTGCCTGGGTAAAAGAGCAAGGCGATCATATTATGCCATTGGTAAGTATGAGCCGTAGATCGCGTCTGCCTGAAAATATGAAAGCGCTCGATATTGTGTTTACGCCCGAAGAAATGAACACTTTAAATACTACTTTTGCAATAGGTGCTATACGTGGTGGCACTTATTTACAACGCTAAATGACCAGTCCAGCAGAAATTCTCCCCGGTGTAATCTTTTATTCTTACCTCTCTACTGAGCGTAAAGAGAAAGTGTGTTTCTGGAACCACCATACCCTGGTGTTGCAGGTTTCGGGACAGTTTATCTTAGAAACCTCCGGACAAAACGTTTCGATGACCGGAGGAGAATTGTTGTTGATTGGCAAAAACCAACTGGGTACGCTCACCAAAACACCGCTACCCGGAGGAAACTATGAAACCATCGTAATATCCCTGCAAGAAGACCTTTTGCGCAAGATTGTATTGGAAGAAAAACTCGAAGCAGACCGGAAATATATTGGTCCGCCGAATATTTTGATTCCTTCAAACGAATTTTTGCAGGGATATTTTCAATCGATTATTCCATACGCCCGAAGCTCGGGTGCGAGCATGACAGACGAAATGGGCATTTTAAAAGTGAAAGAAGGCATTAAATTACTGTTATTGGCCATGCCTTCACTGCGTAACTTTCTGTTCGACTTTTCAGAACCTTATAAAATCGATCTGGAAAAGTTTATGCTCAGCAACTTCCATTTCAACGTTCCTATTGAAAAATTTGCGCAGCTCACCGGTCGTAGCCTGGCGGGTTTTAAACGCGATTTCCTGAAAACATTCGGTGCGCCACCCCGTCATTGGTTGCAGGATAAACGACTGACTGAAGCTAAACACCTTATCGAAACCAAACATCAAAAGCCTTCTTCCATTTATCTCGACCTGGGCTTCGAAAGCCTGTCGCATTTCTCCCATTCTTTTAAGAAAAAGTTCGGCATGGCACCGACTACGTTAAATGACGGACTTTCTTCCAAGCCTCACTAGTGTAAGTTTCTATAGAAGCTCTTTTCTTCAAAGCATTTTAGTAATTCATAGAGAAAGTATGCCCATTTATGGAGTTAATGTTGCTTTCTGCATAATAATAAACTTTTAGTTACACAATCAAATATATTTGTTATTGTAGTGGTTATGTAAATATAGCTAGTATAAAAGGTCTGTCCCGCCTAATAATATTGACCCATTCCTTGGCTTATTACAAATGTAAACTATACTAATTCTCTTTACAGCTATGGGATGATCTTCGCTTTTGTATCTTGCTAAAAATCAACATCTTGCTTAATACGCCAAGACCTTTTGGTCAAGTGCTAAGGAAAATGCCCGGAGTTGATGTAAATATTAAAAAGGGAATATTTGGAAAAGGTGCTTGTAATTAATAAACTGATATGAAAAACTTGAATATTAGATTGCTTTTAATAATTATGATATTATTAAGTTTCTTTTCTGGATTTCCACTCAATGGAGGCTGGAATTTGGTATATCGATTTGAATTCCAGGGTTATCCGGAAATAATAAAAAGCTATCCAATAGTGTATAGAGACGTTTTTTTTTGGGGAATAATTGTTTTATCCCATATTGGAATTGTACTGCTTCCTTTTGTTGTTGAACAAAAATATTTCAAAAAAATGCTTTTGTGTTGCCCTTTGACCTACTTACTTGGTTATATCGTTTTGGTTACTCCATATTTTATTATTTTAATTCCATTTATGATTATTTGGATTGTTACGATGTCTGTAACAAAAAAGCGAATGCTAAGAGAATGAAAAATCAGGCATAAGATTATACCACAAATGTAAATATAGCAAGAGTGGAAGTATTGGGATATTTAAGTTTGAATAGTTGCGGATTTTGGATCAAATTAAAGTTATGAAACATATCGAAGTTACCCACTTTATCTGGCAAATCTTGGCATTAAAGATCTTGCTCTCTATTGTTCTTATCATTATCATATATTTTGTGATAAAAGCCTTGAAAAGATATTTGAGAGGCTAAAAATCTTGATAGTAGAATCGGACAATCTCGCTAAGACCAAAAGCCAAACAAATTACAGAACAAATCTAGAATAAAAATGCCCATCTTTTAATTAGTAGCCTTAAGGAAATAATTTCCAAACGATTTTGTCGAAGATTTGCGCCATCTGGCTAATATGAGTAGGATTTCCGATGATTCGTAATTCTTCGAAAAGTTATTAATTTATCAGGTGAACTACTTGTCAGTTCATACTGCGGTATTCATTGGGCGTACTCCCAACCCTTTTTTTAAATAACCGGATAAAATGTTGTGGATATTTAAAACCAAGCTCGTAAGCGATCTCACTCACCGTTTTACTGCTGTCGAAGATTTTATTTTTAGCTACATCAATAATTTTGGCCTGGATAAATTCCTGGGCTGATTTTCCGGTTTCCTTTTTGATCAGGTCTCCAAAATAATTTGCCGAAAAATGAAGTTCCTCTGCACAGTAGGCAACCGAAGGGAGTCCAATCGAATAAGGCTTTTCTGATCTGAAATAACCATTGAGCAATTCTTCAAAGTTCTCCAGCACGCCTTTGTTTACAGCATCACGCGTAATAAACTGGCGGTCGTAAAAACGGTCGCAGTAATTCAGGAGTAGTTCAATATTAGAAGCAATGAGCTTTTTGCTGTGTTTGTCAATTGATTGCTGAAGTTCCGTATCAATTTTGGCAAACAGATCCAGTACCAGTTGCCTTTCCTTGCCTGACAGATGCAAAGCTTCACTGGCATTATAGCTAAAGAAGTTGTACTCACTTAAGGTTTTTCCCAATGAAGTTCCACGGATCAGATCGGGATGAAATACCAGGCCATGCCCCACAGGCTGGTAGTAGTCTGTTTTATTTTCCACATCAATGGTTTGTCCCGGAGAAATGAAAACCAAAGTTCCAGCCTGATAGTCGTAATTGTGACGCCCATACTTTAAGTCACCACATTTTACGTCCTTCAGGAAAACGCAATAAAGTTCAAAGTTCATTTTGGAGCCTGTGCGTTCGTGAGCTTTTGAAAAGTCGAGTACGCTCACCAATGGGTGAAACGTTTCGTGGTTATTAAAAGCATTGTATTCACTGATCGTATCAAAATTAAATTCCTTTTCCATAGCGTTATGTCTTTGCTTATACAAACTTAATCAATTCGGTGGGCTTGCAAACCTATCTGTCATGTGATCAGTAATATTGGTAGTAAAAGCAGGAATCTGTCTACTCAGGTCTTGGATATAGAGCGGATATTTGTAATACAATCAGAGGAGATCATCAAGATATGGAAACAGTTAAATTAAATAACGGCATAGAAATGCCATTACTAGGTTTCGGGGTATTTCAGGTAACCGATCTGAAAGAATGCGAACGCAGTGTATCCGATGCAATTGATACCGGATACCGTTTAATTGATACTGCAGCTTCTTATATGAATGAAGAAGCAGTAGGTAAGGCGATTAAAAATAGTCATATAGCACGGGAAGAGCTGTTTATTACCACTAAACTTTGGATACAATCAGAAGGGTATGCCGGTACAAAAAGGGCTTTTGAAGCATCACTAAAGAAGTTGCAACTGGATTACCTAGATCTTTACCTCATCCACCAGCCTTTTGGTGATATTTATGGAGAATGGCGGGCTATAGAAGAACTGTATAAAGAAGGCAGGGTAAGGGCAATTGGTGTCAGTAATTTTCATCCAGACCGGCTCATGGACCTGATCGTTCATCATGAAGTCGTTCCGGCGGTTAATCAGGTAGAAACGCATCCCTTTCATCAGCAACTGGAGGCGCAACGCTTCTTAAATGAAAACAAGGTGCAGATCGAATCCTGGGGACCTTTTGCGGAAGGAAAGAACAATATTTTTAAAGATGAGCTGTTGCAGGCCATTGGTACACAATACAACAAATCTGTGGCTCAGGTTGTGCTTCGCTGGCTCATTCAGCGCGGCGTAGTGGCTATTCCAAAGTCGGTTCGTAAAGAACGCATGGCTGAAAACCTCGATATTTTTGATTTTAAGCTCAGCGATGAGGATATGAACTCCATCAAGAGCATGGATACGCTTACCAGCAGCTTTTTTGATCACCGCGACCCGGCCATGGTAAAATGGCTTGGAGAAAGAAAACTGGAGCTGTAACCAGGTATAATCAGCATGTAAATCAGATAAAAAACATAAACCCTAAAAACAAGATTATGAAAACCTCAATTATCGGACTATTCTTCTTCATCATGAGTATCGCATCGGTGAACGCACAAACAAGTACGCCTACAAAAGTGGAACAGGAAATCATCAAGCTATCTAAAACCAAATGGGATTGGATGGCCGACAAAAATGTTGATTCTTTAAGCGTATTATTTGACGAAAAAGCGGTTTTCGTGCACATGGGTGGAAGCTGGGGAAAAGAAAGGGAAATAGCGGTGATAAAAAGCGGTGGCATTCATTATAAAAAGGCCGATATCCATTCAGTTTCTGTAAATATTATCGGGAATACAGCCATACTGCTTAATAACATCACGCTGCTCGCAGTGGTTGGTGGCAACGAAGTAAGCAATCCGTTTATTGTAACCGAAGTTTATGTTAAAGAAGGCAATGGCTGGAAAATGGGTTCATTATCATTCACCAAAATAAATGTGCCTGCAAAATAAATAACAATTATGAGAGAATCAAGGAATTATGTGAGCGCAATACTCTTGCTCACAATAAGTTATACATCGCTTCAGGCACAGAACAAGCTTAATCCAACACCTTTAATCATTGCAGCACAAGGTACTTTTTCTGCCGGTGGTACGGTTGTTAAAAGCGAAGGCGTATTCGACCCGCTTAAACCGTGGAATGTACAACAGGGTGGACAAACAAGGCATGGCGATCACGCTGATGTTTTTTATCAGATCCCGCAGAAAGCAAAACGCAATTCGATGGTTTTCCTTCACGGTTATGGCCAGACCAGAAGGAGCTGGCAAACCACTGCCGATGGCAGGGAAGGATTTTCTGACCTGTTTTTAAGGAAAGGTTACGGCGTATATCTTGTCGATCAGCCCGGACGTGGCGAAGCAGGACAAACGACAAAACCGGGGCAGATTACTGCAACACCTGATGATCAGACCTGGTTTACCCAGTTCCGCATTGGTTTGTATCCGGCCTTTAACGAAGGAGTACAATTCCCTAAAGACAGTTTATCGCTGGACCGGTTTTTCCGGATGATGGTACCAAATACCGGCAGTGTGGATGAATCAACGATAGTGAATGCCATGTCGGCTGTTTTTGAAAAATCCGGAGATGGTATCTTATTTACACATTCTGCAGGCGGTGCCCCCGGGTGGAAAACAGCGGTTAAAAATGATCATGTGAAGGCAATTGTGGCCATCGAACCCGGAGGATTTGCTTTTCCTGAGGGCGAAGTACCCGAAGGAAATCGTGGTGGCAAGGGATTACCCCTTAACGAATTTATGAAGTTGACAAAAATCCCTATAGTGGTATATTTCGGAGACTTTATTCCAAAAGAGGAAACCAATGCCGCATCCTTAAACTTCTGGCGTAACGTACTGGCCACGGGCAGGCAATGGGCCAAAGTGGTAAACGCACATGGGGGTGATGTTACAATTGTTCACCTGCCCGAAATTGGCATTAAAGGGAATACGCACTTCATCATGTCGGATTTGAACAGTAATGAAATAGCAGAGGTAATTACGAAATGGCTTAAAGAGAAAAAGCTGGATAAATAACAGGCGCAATAAAATGAAGAAACTGATTATAGCCCTGGCCATGGTATTTGGATTAAGCCCAGATAGTTATGCCAGTGAAGCGCCAAAAGATGGCCAGACCTTAACGATTAAGCAGCAAAAACTGATTGTCATCTCATCATTAACAGCAAAAGGAGATCTCAGTCAGTTAAAAACAGCGCTTGATGCGGCATTAGCATCGGGCCTCACGGTAAACGAAATTAAAGAAGCCATCGTTCAGCTCTATGCTTATTGTGGCTTTCCGCGCAGTATCCGTGGGCTTCAAACCTTTATGGAAGTGCTAAACGCACGCAAGGCCCGGGGGATCACCGATAAATGGGGCCCGGAAGCCACGCCAGTCAATAACGAAGGCAGCAAGTATGACAGGGGTAAAGCTACACTGGAAAAATTAACCGGTTCACTTGAAACAGGACCGAAAACAGGTTATGCCGCATTTGCACCCGAAATAGAAGTATTTCTGAAGGAGCATTTGTTTGCTGATATTTTTGAGCGGGACGTGTTGAGTTATGCAGCGCGCGAACTGGTAACGGTAGCCGTACTGGCAAGTATTGGTGGTGTAGAACCGATGTTGCGGTCGCATTTAAATATCTGCCTGAATGTTGGTTTATCGCCTGGCGAGTTGCAACAGTTTGTGGGCTTGATTAATCAGTCAATTGGCAAAAAAGAAGCTGATGCAGCACAGATCGTGTTAAACGAGGTGCTGCAAAGCAAAAAGTAATATACAACAGTTAAGAAATGAAAAAAATAACATCAATAATAGCATTAAGCATCACAATGGCGGGTTTCGATAGTGCTGAAGCACAAAGCAAAAAAGAAGCTGTTTCGCAAAATCCTTATACTTTAGTGTATGGGGGAGCCATTACCAAAAATGAGAAAGGAAAAGTGAACATTCATCCGGTGAAATATAAATTAAACGGGATTGATATCGCTGCGAATGTATATACGCCTGCAGATTACGATGCTTCAAAAAAATATCCGGCGGTTGCCATAGCGCATCCTAACGGTGGTATAAAGGAACAAACGGCAGGATTATACGCACAGCGTTTGGCAGAAGCGGGTTATATCACCATTGCTGCCGATGCAGCCTATCAGGGCGCAAGCGGTGGTGAGCCCCGTCATACCGATAAACCGGCAAACAGAATCGAAGACATTCATGGTATGGCCGACTTTATTACGCAATTCGCCGGGGTTGATGTGAACCGTTTAGGTGTTTTAGGTATCTGCGGAGGTGGCGGTTATACTTTAAAAGCAGTACAGTCTGATAAAAGGTTTAAAGCCGTGGCGACTTTGAGCATGTTCAACTCGGGTGAGGTAAGGCGCAATGGTTTTCAGAATGCCCAGCTTGCAACCATCCAGGAACGTTTAAAACAGGCTTCAGCTGCCCGTGCAAATGAAGTCGCTGGTGGTAAAATCATTTATGCCGGTGTAGCAAGCATCACAGATGAAGAGATTGCTAAAACTTCAACCGATCTGTACCGTGAAGGTTATGAATACTATTACAGAAGCCATGCACATCCAAATTCGACCTTCTTATACACCACGAGCAGCTTGTTCGACTTAATGACCTGGGATGCCACAACCAATATGGATTTAATTGAACAACCGCTATTGATGATGGCCGGAAGCAAGGCCGATACAAAATACATGACCGATGAAGCATTCCCCAAAGCCACCAGGGCAAACAATAAGGAATTATTCCTGATCGATGGCGCAACTCATATTCAAACCTATTGGAAACCTGAATATGTATTACAGGCCGTAAATAAATTAGTGGACTTTTATCAAACCAACCTTTAAAAACCAGCATCATGAAAAATTATTTTAGCTATACGGTAGTGGTACTGGTTTTGCTTTTTGCAGCCTGCCGTAACGATCAAAAATTGGAAAGTATACAATCACAACATAAGGGGCTTATTTTTCCGCAGGGTGATAAAAATACCAGTGATAATTTTAAAGGTGAAGTATGGGTAAAATCGCTGGTTGATGCCGACAGTTTAAATAAAAACGCCGTTGGTAATGTTACTTTTGCTCCGGGAGCCAGGAGTAAATGGCATTCGCATCCAGCCGGACAAATTCTATTGGTAACAGATGGGGTAGGCTATTATCAGGAAAAAGGACAGCCCAGAAAAATACTACGCAAAGGAGATGTGATTAAATGCCCGCCAAATGTGCCGCACTGGCATGGTGCAAGTCAGGATACGATGTTTGTTCAGGTGGCAGTTACTGGCAGGCAAAAAGGACCTACGGTTTGGCTGGAAGCCGTGAGTGATCGTATCTATCTTTCGAAAGGCAAATGATGTATTTTGACCTGAAGAAATCTAATTGTTTAATTATGCGGTAATGTTGACCTCTTATATACGTAAATGATAAACTTTGAACTTTAATGTGAAAAAGTTACTTTAGAGAACATTACGGATCCTTCTGTTCCTGAAGACTTAAACCAAATAAATGATTAATGTACATTTCGAATGTGAAATTTTAAGAGCGAGCAGGAACAGGCTATTGCAATTAATTGAAACAACTAATCACGAAATATTATTTAAAATTCCAGCGGGTTTCAACAATAATATCATCTGGCAAATAGGTCATTGTATCACTTCTCAACAGCGGCATATGTATATGCGTAGTGGCTTACCCATGTATATCTCTAAAGCATTTATGGAATCCTTCAAAATTGGATCGTCTCCGCGTTCCTGGGAAATTAATCCGGATGTGAATGAGGTGAAACATTTATTGATTGATACCGTGGACCACCTTGAATCAGATCTGGAATCTGGATTATTTGTAAACTATGAGCCCTTTGAGTTGCCCCTCGGGTTTAAAGTGAAAAATCATGTCGAGGCACTACAAGCTGCTAACTATCACGAAGCGGAGCACAGCGGGAGGATTTTTACTTATTTGAAACTGTTAGGCAAAGAATGAAGTAACCTCATTAGCGTAAGTTTTCCGTGAATAGGGCGATAGAATGGATGGCCGGTGCGATTCAGTGTTTGATTCATTATATTTTCCCCCATCTAGTCTTAGCGTCTCGCTAAGACAAAAGCCAAATAATTATGGATAGATCTTAAAAAAAGCCCATCTTTCGATGAGCTTTTAATCAGTAGCAGGGCAGCAGAATCGAATTACCGATCCTTAAGCCCTATAGCTGTTTAAACCAATAAATAGCCTGACTGATCGAAAATAATATTAATACAATATAAAATGCATTTAAGAAAAACCTGTAGTTTTTTGGTGTTAACACGCCTTCTCCAAGCAGAGAAGATTTAACTTTTGTTTTCCAAAAAGGAGTGAACATTAATAGGATCGTTAAAACAAAGACGATCAATTGAAAATTAGTGGCTCTTTTATTAAAGTTAAAAAAAGTTACAGATCCTGCATTTATAAACAGAAGAAGTTGCAGGAAATAAAATAGCCATAATTTCATTTCTTGTTCCTTTCTAATTTCCCATTCTTCGTCTGAATAATTTTCTTTCATATTTTATTGATTACAATTTACTCCTGTTCTGTTTATGATGCTCCAACAATATACGCGTTTGAACCCGTACCAGTGAATAAGAAATTACTTCGCTAAATAAGTCATGCCACCATCAACAAGGATTTCGGCGCCAAGCAAGAACGAAGAATCTTCAGAAGCAAGAAAAACCGCTGTTTTACCAATGTCAGACGGTTGCCCGATCCGGCCGATTGGCATCACATCCGCAAACTGTGCTTTCACCGCTTCAATGTGTTCTGCAGGAACGAACTTATCAAATGCAGGCGTATCTGTTGTACCCGGCGTGATTACATTTACCCTGATCTTTCTTGCTAACAAATCGTTCGAAAAACTTTTTGCCAGAAAGATCACCGCAGCTTTTGCGGCGCCGTAAAGCCCAAACGATGGATATGCCCGATGTGCGGCATTTGAGCCGATCAGAATTATAGAGGCTCCATCATTTAGATAAGGGAGTGCTTTTTGTACCGTGAAGTAAACGCTTTTCAGGTTAAGGTCCATGGTTTTGTTATAGTCAGCTTCGCTCGTATCTGCTACAGTTCCGGTTGTTCCTGCACCGGCGTTGGCTACCAGTACATCTATTTTGCCGAATTTTTCGGCTGTATCTTTAAAAACGCTTTCTAAATCGGCAAGATTCGTTACATCTGCATTAACGGCTATAAAATCTTGGCCTAGCTGAGCAACAGCATGGGCTAATGTTTGATGATTTCTGCCTACAATGGTTCCGGTAGCGCCTTCATTTTTAAATGCTTCAGCAATGCCAAATCCAATACCGCTATTGCCGCCTGTAATTACAGCTACTTTATTTTTTAATTTACTCATGATCTTTACGATTTAATGTTAATCCAAAGATGCACCAGCGTAACGAACTGCATCTTATCAAAAGTCATTAAATACGCTTGATAAAGATCAATCTATTTTAAAGCGTTCTTCCTGATCCTGCTTAAGGTTTCGGGGGTTAAACCCAGGTAGGAAGCAATTAAATTTTGCGGGAAACGCTGTATAAAATGAGGATAATCGTTAACGAGTTCCTGAAACCGTTCTTCGCCAGTGAGGCTAATGGAAGACTGCATTCTTTTCTGGGCAGCGATGGTATTATTTTGACTAAGCACGTTTTGCATCGCTGAAAAAGCAGGAATGGGTTTAATGAATTCCTCTACCAGGTTATGGGTGATTTGCAAGATCTCCATATCCTCCAGTGCTTCGATGTTAAAGCGGCTTGGCGTGAGTTTGTAAAAACTTTCAAAATCGGCTAACCACCAGTCTTCAATACTTAACTTTAAGATATGCTCGTGTCCTTTTTCATCTACGGTGAAGGTCTTGGCAGCACCTTTCACAATAAATCCGGTATATTTACATACATCGCCTTCCTGTAAAAAGTATTGTCGTTTCCGGATTTTTTTAGGTTTGAAATGTGCTATCAATATTTGCTTATCATCCGCTGAAAGCGTTTTGCCGGAAAGTCTTTGAACGTAATCGAACAGCGCTTCAAAATTATGCATGTTTAATTTCTTAAGGAGAAGCTTCAAAAATAAAACTTTCAACTTATTTTTTTGCTGCTTTTTTACCTGAATTGGTTCTTACTGAGTTGAAGGAAAACGCAATCAAACTAATCTTCATCTGGTCTTAGCGTCCCGCTTAGACAGAGCCAAACCATTATAAATATAGATTTAAACAAAAAAAGCCCATCTTTCGATGAGCTTTTAATCAGTAGCGGGGAGCAGGATCGAACTGCCGACCTCAGGGTTATGAATCCTGCGCTCTAACCATCTGAGCTACCCCGCCGGGTCAAATATTTACTGATAACGTAAATACCGATGTGGTTATTTTTAAGAGTTGCAAATATAGAATAAATATACATTTTAATAAAAAGAAATGTAAAAAATACTTTAAGGCCTTAATGCTCAGTAAATTTAATTGTTTTTGGGGTGTTTTAAAATTGAAATTGGTGCTTCAAATGAGTTGGGTGATTTGGTTTATAGCAGGATAAAACGTCGCTTTTCTGCAATGGGCTAAATTAAACTATTTGAAAACGTTTAAATTATAGATTGGTCATTGCAACAAGGTTATCAGGCTAAATAAGATCAAAATATTGATAAACAAGGTCATTTGATGTCGAAAAGCGTGCTTAATCAGGCTAATTTAGTTTGAGTTCTGGCAAAAAAGACTTGATTTTGATCTTTAAAAATTAGGCGAATTTAGAAGATGGTGGACTCGAAGTATCGTCATTTCGATCCCGAATATTCGGGATTACACTCCTCCGATAGCTATCGGATCGAAATGACGGATTTTCTATTGGAATTTGTCAGTGGAAACATAGTTGAAGGGTAGTCGGTCCAAAGTTCATAGTCTATAGTCTTGAGTCGGTTTCAGTAATTAACCAGTTTAAACAATTAACCGATTAACCAATGAACCAATGACCAATAACCAATTGAACAATCAAACTATGAACCATTGACTAATGAACCAATGACGAATGAACTAACAAACCAAACTATGAACCAAATTCACTAACTGTTGCAGATGTAGAATAAATTACCTTTCTTTAGAAAAATAATATTAAAAAATTCCGGAATTATCCTGGTAGTGTACTAACATGGCAGAAAAGAAAAAATTTACACTCGAGTACGAAGTTAGATCGTCGCCAAGAATATTGTATAGTTTTATTAGCGAACCTAATGGCTTATCGCAATGGTTTGCAGATGATGTAAATTTCCGCGATCAGGTATATACCTTTACCTGGGATGATGAGCAGTTAAAGGCAAAACTGGTTTCGGTAAAAGAAAATAAACTGGTTAAGTTTAAATGGCTGGATGATGAACCTCAATGTTATTTTGAGATGGAAATTGTACAGGACGAATTAACCAATGATGTAGCCCTCTCGATCACTGATTTTACTACTGATGAGCTCCTTGCAGAGAAAAAATTAATCTGGGACAACCAGATCGATTATCTGATTAGCGTTTTGGGTGCATAATATTCTCGTCGTATTGTTTACCTTTGTAGGGTGAAAAAAATACATCTTCTATTAATAAAAGCATTCGTGAAACCCTTCATAGCAACTTTTTTTGTTATGATGTTTATCCTGTTGATGTTTTTTCTATTTAAATGGATTGATGATTTAATAGGAAAGGGCTTTGAATGGTACACCATTTTGGAGCTGATGTATTATGCTTCGGCCGCCAATGTTTCGATGGCGCTGCCCCTCTCGGTATTGCTTTCTTCCATCATGACTTTTGGTACACTTGGCGAAAATTATGAGCTGGTGGCCATTAAATCAGCTGGTATTTCCTTGCAAAAGGCCATGCGTCCATTATTTGTGGTGATCCTGATCCTTACTGTAGCCTCCTTCTTTTTCTCCAATTACATGTTGCCCAAAGCCAATTTAAAATTTGGCTCGCTGCTGTACGATATCCGGAACAAAAAACTTTCTTTCCTCATTAAACCTGGGGTTTTTAACAATGCCATTCCGGGTTATGCCATCCGTGTCGATTCGAAAGAAGAAGATGGTACCCTGCACAACATCATGATTTATGATCACCGGGAGAATAATGGTATTCCAAAAATCATCCTGGCCAAAGAAGGTAAAATGAGCAAAACCTCCGATGGGAAATTCCTGCAGCTTAACCTCAAAAATGGCATCCAGTACGAGGAGCAATCCTCAAAAAATGGGATGTACAACCCGAGGCAGGTTTTTACGCGGAACCGTTTTAAAGAAACCTGGCCGCGTTTCGATATGTCGTCTTTCGATCCGAATACAACCGACCCTAATGCATTTGGTAACAGTACCCCGATGCTCAACTTAAAAGGCATTGTGAAAAAGCGCGATTCGCTTACCAAACAGCTCGATACTTTACAGATTAAAACCATTGCCAACCTCACCAGTAACTTTAAACAGTTTAACACCACTAAAGGTTATACCAAAATAAAAGCGGTACCCCGCGAAATTAATGATGTGGTATTGAAGAGCATCCCGAACGGATCGCGGAAACTGGCGCTCGATAATGCCACCAACGTAGTGGCCAATATTATGCAGCATGTACCCAATTGGGGGCCACGCCAAACCGATTTAAAGGGCGAAATTATTTTTGCTACCGTAGAATACCAGCGCAAGTTTACACTTGCCGCTTCCTGTATCCTGCTTTTCTTTATCGGCGCACCATTAGGGGCGATTATCAGAAAAGGTGGAATGGGTTTACCTGTTGTGGTGGCCATCTGTTTCTTCCTGGTATACCACATCATTACCACTGTTGCCGAAAAATCGGCACGAGAAGGAAACCTGAACCCGATATTCGGGATGTGGATTGCGGTGATTGTACTGTCGCCACTGGCCGCATTTTTAACCTATAAAGCCACGGTAGATTCGGCACTTTTTGATGTAAATTACTACAAACAGCTCATCGTTAAAGTGTTTAAAAAGAAGGGGAAATAAAGGCCTTTTCCTTTACTTACAAATGATATTTTAATCCAAATAATGCGCCATAAGGTTGTACATTTGTACGGGTTATTGCCCTGGTGTAAAAGTGGTTTTAATTGGTCTTACACGAGCTTTGCCCCATAATGCTATATAAAATGCAAACGAAATTAAACACAATAGAAGAAGCCATCGCAGATATAAAAGCTGGTAAAGTTATTATTGTTGTAGATGATGAGAATAGAGAGAACGAAGGTGATTTCTTAACGGCTGCCGAAAATGCAACGCCCGAGATCATCAACTTTATGGCCACTTATGGTCGCGGTTTAATCTGTGCGCCCTTAACAGAAGAGCGTTGTAAGGAATTAAACCTGAATCTGATGGTGGGCAAAAACACGGCAGCTTACGAAACCAATTTTACTGTTTCGGTAGATCTTGTGGGCCATGGCTGTACTACCGGTATTTCAGCAAGCGACCGTTCTAAAACGATGCTGGCTTTGGTTGATCCTAAAACGGATCCTGAAGAGCTGGGCAGACCAGGACATATTTTCCCTTTGATTGCCAAAGATGGTGGTGTAATCCGCCGTGCAGGTCATACCGAAGCCGCTGTAGATTTAGCGCGTTTGGCTGGAATGAAACCAGCAGGTTTATTGGTGGAGATTTTAAAAGAAGATGGTGAAATGGCCAGACTTCCTGATCTGTTTAAAATTGCCGAACAACATCAGTTAAAAATCATATCGATTGAAGACCTGATTGCTTACCGTTTAAGGATTGATAGCTTGATTAAACAGGAAGTAAGCATTGACTTGCCTACAGCATGGGGCGATTTTAAAATGACAGCCTATACCCAGTTGGATAACAATGCAACACACCTTGCAATTTCTAAAGGTACATGGAATGCAGACGAACCGATTTTAGCCCGCGTACACAGTTCATGCGTAACAGGCGATATTTTCGGTTCATGCCGCTGCGATTGCGGACCTCAGCTGCACAAAGCTTTGGAAATGATCGAGAAAGAAGGTAAAGGTATTGTGGTGTACATGAACCAGGAGGGCAGGGGTATTGGGCTGATTAATAAATTACGTTCGTACAACTTACAGGATGCCGGTTTCGATACGGTAGAAGCCAATATTAAGTTAGGCTTTAAAGGTGATGAACGCGATTACGGTGTGGGTGCACAGATCCTTCGTTCAGAAGGTGTATCCAAAATGCGCCTCATGAGCAACAATCCAACCAAACGAGCCGGCCTGATCGGTTATGGTTTAGAGGTTGTGGAAAACATCCCGATTGAGATTGCCAGTAACATACATAACGAACGTTATTTAACCACCAAAAGAGATAAAATGGGGCACTCGATTATGAAAGGATAGCCCAGTTGGCAGTTAGCAATTAGCAGTTGGGAATTGCAAACTGAAAACTTAAAAAAAAAGCCAGTATCGAACTTCAGTCTGATATTGGCTTTTTTTTAGTCTGAAGTCCTTTTACGAGTCCGAAATCGATTAATTAATTGAGTCATCCCCCTGCGGTCGTCATTTCCACTGGAGCATAGCGGAATGGAGAAATCTGTTTTGTTAACCTCTAAGTCAGTTAATCCAAAAGCAAATTTTGTCATTCTGATCCGATAGCTATTGGATCAAAATGACAGGAGCAATTCAGCAATCGAACCACTGAACAATTGATCAATAAACAGTTAAGCAATTTCAACAATTACCGATTAACCCCTTAACAATTCAGCAATCAAACAATGCAACAACAACTTACCTTCTCTCTTTCCCTTTGCTTTGATTTATAATCGCATCCTTACTAAGCGATTTATTCGTTTTAACAGGAGCTTCGCTTTGTTTTCGTTTTAAATTACGGCGGTAGGCACCAGAAATTTTCTGGATAAACTCTTTAAACGTATCAAACTGCTGGGTATATAATAAACCAAAAGAGGTTACATTCGCCGTCGGACTAATTCCGCTGTTTAAGAAAATACTCTGTTGTGTAGGTGGTTTGTTGGCTGCTTTAATGGTTAAACTACCATCTTTCCTCAGTAAAAACAAGGCCTCAACTTCTCTACCCACATTGTTATCGGCGAAATTGATCAAGGTAAAATCGTTTACACTGTTCCGGTCTACAATACCTGCATTGATAATTAAACGGTCGTTGAAAAATTTGAACGATGCATTGGCTTCACTTAACGAACGCACGTTTAGATCCACAAAATTTAAGTTTAACGAAGAGAGCACATTGTTAAACTGGTTAAATACGAGTTCTGTTGCCGTACTGGTTGCCGTAGAGCTCAATTGGTTCCCGATAGATTCGCCACCATTACCTGGCGCAAAACTCCTTCTGATAATCAAACTGAATGCCTGTAAATTCAGGTTGTTCTGGTCGCTGAAATATGTCTGCAATTCTTCCTTGATAGAAGGCTGTGAAGGAAAATTGATATCCAGTTTAATATCCGGTTTTAACAATAAACCTGTTAATCCCATTTCTACCTCGGTATTTACCCTTTGGTTGGCATTACTACTCGCATCGCGGTTGGCTGCTTTATACAGGTCATTTAAACTTGCTCTTAAAGCGTATACAGCCTTTAAGTTAATCTGTGCTGCCGTAGGATTACCCGTCCAGCGGATCGTTCCTCCCTGCCTGATGTCAAATTTCTTATTGATGACCTCCTGCGCCGTAAAATCGAAACTTCCGGTTTCAATAATGTAATCTCCTGACATCTCGAAATCGCCAAAACTATTGATGTTCAGGTTTAATTCTGCATTACCTTTACCACTCAGGTTACCCAGTGTAGTGTAAATATTGGCAGTAGTATTTGGATCAATGGTTAGTTTAAAGCTAAGCGTAATACCATCGAAGTTTGTTTTTTTCTTTACCACAACCGAAGAATCGCGGCTTACAAAGTTAATGAAGTCTTTGTCTGATATCGTTTCAGAACTGTTTAAAGGCAGGTTGAAAATCGTTCCTTTTTCAGTTTTAGCCTTAATATCGATTTTCATCTTATTTGTTGGCCCCTTAAAACTGAATACCCCTGTACCATAAGCGCGGCCATAATAAACCGAGTTGTCTTTTGCGGTGGTATTTAAGGCCATTAAACTGTTTGCATTAACGGTTACATCTAAGGTAGGATAGTTAATGTTGTTTAAATCAACCGAGCCATTCGCAGTAGCTTCGTGCCCTTCCAGATCGTTCAGCGTAAAATTGTCCAGTTTAATGATGCTGTTGTTCACCTCTACTTTGTCGGTAATTACATAAGTGGCTTTCAGGTAATTTACCATCAGCTGCCCCTTGTCAAGTGCTAAACTTCCGTTAATCTCCGGTTTATCAAATTTTCCTTTTACAGTTAAATCTGCGGAAATATTGCCTTTTAAATTCGATACCAGCTCTTTAACAAATGGCTCTAATATGGTCAGCTTGCTCTCACTCATTTTCAGTCCGAGGTCTATTTCTTTCTCTTTCAGATCAAGATTTCCCGTCAGTTTAAAAGTCTCCGAATCGTCTGCCACCACACGGGTAAACACATTTATTTTTTTGCTTTCATTGTTGTACGATGAGGTATCGGTTAACGTTCCGATGTAGATGTCGTTAAAATTTAGCGAATCGATCTTTAAATCGTCGGTTACCCTTGGCGCTTTTAATATGCCATAGAGATCCGTTTTTCCATTGGCATTTCCGCCAAGCTTAACGCCAAATCCTTTAGTAAAAGGGTTGAGGGTTTTGAGGTTAAAATCTTTAAGTCCAACACTAATCAGGTCTTTCGGATCTTCAGAAATCAATCCATCAATGGTTAACTGCTGTTTTCCATTGGTCAGGTCGAAATTGGTGATTTCCGTTTTACCATTGTTCAATACAATACGCACCTTCTCCTGGATACGCCATTCTTCACTGTTTATTTTCAAAATAGAAGGCAATACGCTTAGCCTTGCCGTCGTATCCTGGTTTTTGGTAAACTCTACCAATCCGTTCAAATCGAGCTGATTTGCTTCATCAGAATTCGACATTTTTACGTTGAAAGCCAAACTATCGTTCCTCAGGATGTTCGAAATGTTTACATCTTTAATAAATAAACTGTCGTTAATCTGCACACGATCGGATGTTACAATCAGTTGCAACTGTTGCGTGGTGGTATTTTCATCAAGGATGATGTTGTTCACCACAATGCCATTATACTTCAGTTTCTTCACGAAACCGTTTAAGGTAGCCTTATTGTTCCTCGAATCGAAATCGCCCGTTAGGGTTGCGCCTTCTTCCAGTTCTAAACCCGGGGCAAAGAGCTGCGCCAGCGGTTCGAACTTTTTAACCTTGAGGTTGAACTCGAAAATCTGGTTTCTATACTTGAAGATATCAGCCTTTAGTGATGGAATATAGGTTTTGGCAATGGCCTTGTAATAGGATACAATAGAATTTAAATCGTACTCGCCTTTAATGTTTGCGTCTAAAATGTCCGACCGGATATCAAGTACGCGAGTTGCACCCGTACCGTTGGCCGTTAGCTGCACCGAATCTACACTGTAAATGCCTTTAGGATTCTGGAGCCTTACCTCCTGTATCAGTAATTTACCCGATATGTTATTCAGGTTAGTGCCCGAAAAGTTGGTGGTAAATTTCGCATCAACCATCAGCGAATCTTTTAACAGTTTTAAAGCTTTTAACTTTGCCTTAGAAATGGTTGCATTAAAATTGAATACCGGCAATTTGGGATTCAGGTTTACCCCACCATCAAATACCAGTTTAACATTACGATCGTTAATGCTCAGTTTACCGTCGAAATACTTTTTATCAAAAGTACCGTCAATCTTCACATTATGGTAACGGTAGTTGTTAAAGTCGATATAATCTACATCGCCGTTAATTTTTTCAGTTAACTCTTTCAGCTCCGTTCCTCGGCCTTTTACATATAGCGAAGAACTGATGCGGCCCAGGCTTTTTTCATCAAGCAGGTTGCCGATGTTGAAATCGTAAGTTTTTACATTTCCTGTGTAAGAGGGTACATCGTTTTTATCGAGCTTCATGTTTACATCCGAAACAATGCGGCCAAGTTTGGTTTTAAATTCGCCATAAGCGATAAAATCGTTCTGGAAACCTGTAAAACTCCCGTTAAAGTTAATGTTGCCAAACTTGTTAACAATTACCGGGATCATTTTCTTTTTGCTGTTGGTAATGCCCATCAACACTTCATCAAGATCGGTTTTGTTGGTGCCTGCCATCTCGATGTTCAGGTCCATAAAAGTTTCCCTCCATTTTGGCAGCCCCTTTAAAATAAAATCACCTTTAATGTGGGTAGCTTTTCCTGTCCTTAATGAGAGTTTTTTAGCTTTAAGGTTATTCACCAGTCCGGTAATCTGTCCGTCTACATCCAGATCGAGTTTCATCGTATTCAGCTCAGGTGCAAAGAAGGCAACATCACGCGAAGTAATGTGGCTGTCTTTAAAGTTGGCTTTCATCCGCACATTATCAACATAGTGATTAAAATCCCGATAGCTTTTAAACTTCATCTGGTAATAATCGGTTAAACGGCTCTGGTTGGTTTCCAGCAAGAGGTTTTTTAACTCTATGGCATTGCTGTCAATGGTAGTTTGCGCCGTAAGGTTTTTTAAATAAAATCCACTGCGCTCCCTAAAAGTTAAGTTCTTGATATTGGTTTTAACCAAATGGTTTTTCATATCAAGGCCTTCAAAAATCCCGCTCAGTTGTTTTACATCTACATTATCGAAGTTAACACTGCTGCCCTGCGTGGTGTCCTTTGCTGCGAAATTTTTATACCTGAAAGCAAATTTGTTTAAAATAAGGCGGCCGAGTTTTACATCAAAAGGCTTGCTCTTTTTTTTCTTTACCGTAGGTTTACCAGAATCGAAGTAGTTGATGATGAAATCGAGGTTAGAAGACTTATCTTTGAAATCCTTTAGGAAAAAATGCCCGTTATTGATCTGTACGGTATTGATATCAATAATCTTTTTATCAATGGATAATTGATTGATATCGATCATAAATTGAGGCGTGCTCAATAAAGTGTCTTTTTGTAGATCAAGCACCAGTAAATCTTCCAATACGATAGATTTAAAGGGTTTGATATACAGGCTTTTGATTGATATAGTGGTTTTAAGCTCTTTTGATAAATATGCCGCCGCTTTCTGAGCAAAGTAAGTTTGAACAGGCTTAAATTGCAGAGAAAAAATAACAAGCGCGAGCAGCAAAATTATTGATGCGATTACCCAAAGGAGTATTTTAAATAGTTTTTTAATAATTTTGCAGCTTAAATATTAATAATTTGTCTGTTATACTTGCTATTGAGTCCTCTTGCGATGATACTTCCGTTGCTATTTGTAACAACGGCAAAATTACTGCCAATGTTATTGCAAACCAAACAATTCATCAAAATTATGGTGGTGTAATCCCTGAATTGGCATCAAGGGTACATCAACAGAATATTGTGCCCGCCGTACAGCAGGCTTTAATTGATGCCAATGTAACAAAACAGGACATTAATGCCGTTGCTTTTACACGCGGACCAGGCCTTTTGGGATCATTATTGGTTGGTGTTTCTTTTGCAAAGTCTTTTGCATTAGCCTTAAATATACCTTTAATTTCTGTCAATCACATGCATGCGCATATTTTGGCGCATTTTATTGATGATCCAAAACCTAACTTCCCTTTCTTATGCCTTACCGTTTCGGGAGGACATACACAGATTGTTCTGGTAAAAGATTATTTCGATATGGAAATTGTGGGCGAAACTTTAGATGATGCCGCCGGTGAAGCTTTTGATAAAACGGCTAAATTGTTAAATCTGCCTTATCCCGGGGGACCCTTAGTAGACAAACATGCAAAGCTTGGAAATCCTTTGGCTTTTAAATTTGCTGAACCGCAGATCGCTGACCTGAATTTTAGCTTTAGTGGTTTTAAAACTTCTATTCTGTATTTTATCAGGAAACAGGAAAAAGATAATCCGAATTTTATTGCCGAAAATTTAGATGATATTTGTGCGTCAGTTCAGCATAGCATTGTTCAGATTTTGATGAACAAATTAAAGAAAGCGGCAAAGCAATATAATATTAAAGAAGTGGCCATTGCCGGAGGCGTTTCGGCTAACTCTGGTTTAAGAAACGGATTACAGCAGGCTGCAGATGAGCTGGGTTGGAACATTTATATTCCCGCCTTTCAATACTGCACAGATAATGCCGGTATGATTGCCATTGCAGGCTACCAGAAATACCTGAAAAAGGATTTTGTAGGACAGGATGTTTCGCCAATGGCAAGGATGGAGTTTTAAGCGAATGGTTAATCGGTTAATTGTTGAAATTGGTTATTCGACCGTGATTCCGTGACCGAATAATAATGCGACGTGGCAACTGAAAACTGTGTACTGAAAACTGAAAAGGATTATAGCCTCTTGAAATGGATTAAGGCCTTCACTTCCGACCTCGGACTAAAAAAATTAAATTAAACTATATGACTGGAGCATCGTTAATATTTTGGATTGTTTGTGCGATACCGCTTATTGCCATCATTTACTGGTTGATCAGGAAAGATAAAAATAAACTTAAAGGAAGCTGGGGGGTGATTATTTTAGGTGCCCTGGTTATTGCTGCACTTTTGGTAATTGTATATGTGACCAAAGATTTTGATGCTGTTTTCAGTCAGAATTAAAATGCCTCTTTTTTAAAGGAAATGTTTAAATTCCTAAAGAATGATTCATTAAGTAAAACGCCCTGTTAAATTATCTTTAACAGAGCGTTTTTATTATGGTAAGTTAATCTTTGGCTTATTTTTCAGCCAGTTTATCACCTGTTACTTCAGCTTTGATTTTCACTTCCAGTTCTTCAGCAAGTTCAGGATTGTCGCTCAACAATTGTTTTACGGCATCTCTACCTTGTCCAAGTTTGGTATCTCCGTAAGAGTACCAGGATCCTGCTTTTTTAATAATTCCGAAGTCAACACCTAAATCTACAATCTCTCCGTTTTTAGAAATACCTTCACCAAACATCACATCAAATTCTGCAATACGGAAAGGCGGAGCTACTTTATTTTTAACGATTTTTACTTTAACGCGGTTACCGGAAACTTCGTCAGAATCTTTGATCTGCGAAATACGACGGATATCCAAACGTACGGATGCGTAGAATTTTAAAGCGTTACCACCGGTTGTAGTTTCAGGGTTACCGAACATTACGCCGATTTTATCACGCAACTGGTTAATGAAAATACAGCAACATCCGGTTTTTGAAATTGTTCCGGTTAATTTACGTAGTGCCTGACTCATTAAACGGGCATGTAAGCCCATTTTACTGTCGCCCATTTCGCCTTCAATCTCACTTTTAGGAACCAGTGCCGCAACAGAGTCAATTACAATTACATCAATAGCACCAGAACGGATCAGATTATCCGCAATTTCTAAAGCCTGCTCACCATTATCTGGCTGAGAGATTAGCAGGTTATCGGTATCTACACCTAATTTCTTTGCATAAAACTGATCAAAAGCATGCTCTGCATCTATAAACGCTGCAATACCGCCTTTTTTCTGTGCTTCAGCAATAATGTGTGTAGCTAAAGTTGTCTTACCAGAAGATTCAGGGCCATAAATTTCGATTACACGGCCTTTTGGAATACCGCCAATGCCTAAAGCGATATCTAAACTGATTGATCCTGTAGAAATAAAATCTATAGGTTCGATGGCAGAATCGCCAAGTTTCATGATGGTACCTTTACCGTATGATTTCTCTAGTTTATCTAAAGTTAGCTGTAAAGCTTTTAATTTATCTGGATTTGCAGTGCTCATTTCTTTTTTCATTGATTGCGTAAATATAATTGATTCTCGGCTAATATGTTAAAATGTTGATATTTATAATGCTAATATATTTAGCTAAGTTAAATGTTTTTTAGCTAATGTCAATAGTAAAGTGAAAATATTTTTTTAAGCTTTTAATTTATCACGCTCGTTTTGTGCGGTTAAGCGTTCAAAGTACCTGCACATATAGGTAATTTCGCAAACATCACATTTAGGATTTCTGGCTACACAAACATAACGTCCATGCAAAATAAGCCAATGGTGTGCAATGTGGATATCATGCTCGGGCAGATGTTTAACTAAATCTTTTTCTACAGCAAGTGGGGTTTTGCCGTTGGTTAAGCCCAAACGATTAGCTACGCGAAACACATGGGTATCTACAGCCATTGCGGGTGCATTATAAATTACCGAGGCAATTACATTGGCAGTTTTCCGGCCAACTCCCGGCATTTTCTGCAGATCGTCTATGTCAGAAGGCACTACGTCATTAAATTCGTTCAGCAGGATATTGGCCATGCCTACGAGGTGTTTAGCCTTATTGTTGGGATAGCTGATGCTCCGGATGTAATCGAAAACAATATCTGGTGTAACCTCTGCCAAAGCTTTTGCATTTGGGAAACGCTGAAAAAGGGCAGGGGTAACCATATTCACCCTTTTATCGGTGCACTGTGCAGAAAGGATTACAGCAACTAATAGCTGATAGGGGTTATTATAATGTAACTCGGTTTCTGCATCAGGCTGCTTGGCCGAAAAATGTTCTACAAAAAGTTTGTAGCGTTCTTTTTTAAGCATGCGCAAATATAGGGGAAAGATGTAAAATGGAAGAGGGAAAATGTATGATGGGCCATTTGCTATTAGTTTATTGCTCAATAGTTCATTAGTACATATTTCATGGTCTGATTGCTCATTGGTTCTTGATTTATTGGTGATTGATCATTGTTTGCATCGGTTAATCCACTCCAGGCCCCAAACGCCCAACTCCAAACTAACCGATCTCGCTCAATAATCTATCGCATTCTGCAAAAGCATGATACAGGTATTTGTTACGGTGTTTTTCGCCCTGGCCGCTAAAGGAAACCGATTTCATAATCAGTCCCTGCATCCATTGTTTGGTTTGTTTGCAATAAGCCTGATCTTCGGTTCTTAAATAGTTAAAGGTATTAAACCTGTTGTAGCAGGCCATGCGGTCTTTAAAATCAACTAAGTAGGAAATGCTCCCTAAAACATCGCAGTTATACCAGTTGAAGGTGTGCGCCGGATCGATGGTTTTTTTGCTGCTGATGGCGTACATATTCATATCGGTTAAGCAGTATTTTACCTGCTCAACAATTTTTATGGCTAGTTCAGTATCGGTAAGGTGCCCGGCTTCAAATGCATACCTGATCTGTTCTAATGTACCTGTTATGGTATCTTTCGACCATATTTCGGTACTGGGTATTTCTAAATAAGCGGCATGCAACGCTTTCGAAATTTCAATAATTTCATCAGAAAGAAAGGAAGAATTAAAGGGTATCTCCAGGTTGTTGGCGCTGTTTGCCCAGAAAAACAATTTAAAACTGGTGAGTTCAGGGTATTTGAAAAAATGAAATACAGGAATATCATCAGTAGTAATGGTAATGTGTTTCTCCTTACTGTTTTTAATCGCCTTAATGTTATCCAAAAGATTGCGCAGGTAGTTTACCATATCTAAATCTTCATTTACACTGAGGTAGCTAAATGTAACTGATAATGATTGTTTCGGACTATATAAAAAAGGTACATCAAAACAATCAGACAATTTGATAATCTGCTGGAAAGTGAGGTTGCTATCGCCCCTTATTTTTTTATAAGCTTCATTGGTGCTGATCCCTAATTCTTCCGCAACGCTGAGTGCCAGGTTTTGATAATCGGGTAAGGCCGATTTAATTGCCTGAAAAAATAAAGCCTGTTGGTTATCCATAAAGATTAATTTTTGAATTCAATATTGTAATTTTTAATAACTGAGTGGATTATTTTATGATGTTAAATTAAGAATTATAATCTTTTATCAAGATTTTTTATATATATTTTATTTATAAGATAATTTTTTATTATGATATAATCTTTAAGGTTAATTCGTGTTTTTTTAGTGTTATAGATTTGATCAATAATTTAAACTATATCAAAATGAACATGCAAATCTCAACATTCTTTAAACCTTGTGACTATGTTGCAGGGGTTAATCCAAAAACAACGGTAGCTGCTTTAGCTGTTTCTTTTTGTTTTTTCTTTTCAGGCTGTGCTTCTTTTTCGGATAAGATGATTAGTCGTCACAAAATCGACTTATTAAAGGAGGACTTACCGCAACTCTCGGGTATCTATCAGCTGAAACCAGATTTGGAGTATAATAAAGATGGAGAAGCTAAACTGGCACAAGGCAAATATTTAATTGAAAACATTCATAGGTCCATCAGTCAAAAGAAGATCGATATCGATACTTCTGCCAATTTATTGCTAACAGTTAAAGTGCTCGATAGCAATAATGTCAATTTTCTTTTTAAAAACGATAAAATCGTTCTCGATAGCGTGACGTTGTCGACAGAATTACAGTCAACCGGATTGCTGTATTTAGGTAATCATTATGTAAAAGCTATTGGTGTACCATATTTATGGGGAGGCACAATGAGTGAGAAAACAAGGATCGGTTTGGCGAGTGACGGTGGTCTCATTCTGAATCATGTAATTGATCGCTCGGGTGGGATCTTGTTAGTGTTTTTGGGTGGACATTCTTCTCAATCGGCCTATCATTTTAAAAGAATAAACTCGAAATAATATGAAAAAGCTTTTTTTACTTTTTGTTTTAGCCCTGCCAGGCAATATGGCTAAAGCACAGACCGATTATGGAAATTTTTTTAGCGCTTTAAATGTTGGAATAGAGTTTGGTGCGGCAACGTTACGTGAACCTTTAATGTCAGGTTTTATCGGTTATAACAAGCCCAAATCTTATATCAAGTTTAAGTTCTCTTCTGTAATGCAGAATACATATGAGGTAAATGTAAATGGGGAGAACAATAAGGTGCCCGGTTTTTCGGAAGCGGCACTAATGATCGGCAAAAAGGTTAAAATTAACGCTAACAGCCGTTTTGAATTTGGTGTGGGTGCTGCGGTGAACAGTGATCTAAAAAAATATGATCAATCGAATAGTGATACCACGCGGGATAAAATTATACAGAAAAATGCTGCAGGACTTGTTGCTGAAGTACGGTATGTTTTTCGTTTTATTGATGATGTCGGGGTTTCTATATCCATCAATGGGAATGCAAATAATCAAAAAACTTTTGCTACCGGAGGTTTAGGTTTAGTGTTGGGCTTAAAATAACATGAGTTTTGGGTCTTAATTTTGTCATCCGATAGCTATCGGATGCGAACTGAAGAAGGGACTTTGCATTGCTTCCGCTCGCTCATATGCAGCCTCGCAATGACGAAATATTTTACTAGGGGTTTTGTTAACGGCACAGACCCTTCATTATAAACCTGATGGGAGCGACAGCCCGAGCTTTTTCAGTGAGGCTACAGCGTACAGGTACTGTCTTCA
>NZ_AYMG01000041.1 GCF_000633455.1 Pedobacter jeongneungensis | reverse complement strand
CCACTGCGGTCGAAATGACGAGTTATCTTAAGCTGTTATTCCTTCGCCGTGGTTCGTGTCTCCACGAACCATTTTTATTTTTGCCACTGAAACACGGAGAACACGGAAACACTTAGCATATATATGCACTCGCTATTAAACCCTCTACCCATGGCTGATAGCTCACCAGCCATGCCAAATAAATATACATGAGATTGGGGAGCCACCAACCTTGGGATTAGTTGTAAAAATCAGTCGTCATTTCGACCGAAGCGCAGCGAAATGGAGAAATCTTTGAACTATATTTATTTTAGATAGTTCAAAGATTTCTCCACTGCGGTCGAAATGACGATTTATCTTAAGCTGTTATTCCTTCGCCGTGGTTCGTGTCTCCACGAACCATTTTTATTTTTGCCACTGAAACACGGAGAACACGGAAACACTTAGCGTATATATGTACTCGCTATTAAACCCTCTACCCATGGCTGGTAGCTCACCAGCCATGCCAAATAAATATACATGAGATTGGGGAGCCACCAACCTTGGGATTAGTTGTAAAAATCAGCCGTCATTTCGACCGAAGCGCAGCGAAATGACGATTTATCTTAAGCTGTTATTTCTTCGCCATGGTTCGTGTCTCCACGAACCATTTTTATTTTTGCCATGGAAACACGGAGAACACAGAAAAGATTTATGCTGGCGGAGATACATTTGCCAGGTAAATATTAGTTTTCCGTCATTGCGAGAAGGCTTTTTCAGCCGACGAAGCAATCTTACAACGATCGCTATTATTAAACGCGTTAAGATTGCTTCGTTCTTCATCCTAGCAATGACGACTTTTTCTTTAAAAATTATCCCACTCGCTATTAAACCTCAAATAGCAGCACTACCCTAATTTCAATAAACCTGATCGGAACGAACATCCCGAATTTTCTTCGGGATAAAGTGTAGAGCAGGGCCGACCCCAACCTATAAAAAACAGGAACCTGCTTTCCAAATCACTAAGCAAAACACAATCCATTATCTAACTGTACTACAAAGCATTACCAAAACAACCCACCCCATTTTTTCGCAAAAACAATTTGTGCTGAAATTTTGTAGTTAGGCTAAGCGTTTCTCTACAGTAAAAATATTTTTATTAAAGATTAATTCTCGATTTAAAATTACATTTTTGCAAAAATTATTTAAAAGTAAATGCAGAGTTACTCAGAATTTCTTGATCTAAGTGTTGGTTTCCCGCAAGAGGGTTTCGATGTGATAGATGATGAATTATATTTTCAGGATTTAAACCTGATGGAAATGATTGAAACATACGGTACCCCCCTACGTTTCACGTATTTACCAATGGTAAGCAAGAAGATTCAGCAGGCGAAGATTCTTTTCCAGACCGCTATTTTAAAGAACAATTACCGTGGCGATTATAAGTATTGCTACTGTACAAAAAGCTCGCATTTTAAACATATTGTAGAAGAAGCTTTAAAAAACAACATCCACTTAGAAACTTCTTCGGCTTTCGATATGCCAATGGTTGATGCTTTGGAGAAAAAAGGTGTGTTAACAAAAGATACAACCATTATCTGCAACGGCTTTAAAACCTACCAGTACAAGCAATATATTATTGATATGTTGCACGATGGTTACACCAATATTATCCCGGTTTTAGACAATAAGGAAGAATTTAACCTTTTTGATGATGAGGTTGATATTGATACGCCTTGTAACCTGGGTATCCGTATCGCAGCAGAAGAGCAGCCAGATTCGCAGTTTTATACTTCGCGTTTGGGTGTACGTATGGAAGACATTATTGATTTTTACAACAATAAAATTGTGCATAATCCTAATTTCAGGGTTAAATTGTTGCACTTCTTCATTAACTCGGGTATTACCGATTCGCCATATTACTGGAACGAGTTAGAGAAATATGTAACGCTTTATTGCAAATTCAAAAAAATCAATCCTGATTTAGATACCCTTGATATTGGTGGCGGTATGCCATTTAAAGATTCGTTGGTTTTCGATTTCGATTACGAATATATGGTAAACGAAATTGTGAAAAGGATCAAGGAAATCTGCGCCATCCACGAAGTAATGGAACCGGATATTATAACCGAATTTGGTAAATATACCGTTGCCGAAGCTTCAGGTATTCTTTACAAAGTATTGGGACGTAAACAACAGAACGATCGCGAGCGCTGGTTAATGCTGGATGGTTCTTTCATCACCAATTTACCTGATGTTTGGGCACTGAACCAAAAGTATATCTTATTACCAATCAACAACTGGGATGCTGAATACGAACGGGTTAACCTGGGTGGTATTACTTGCGATGGACAGGATTATTACAACCAAGAAGCGCACATGAACAGTGTATTTATGCCAAAAACGCGTAAAGTACAATATTTAGGTTTCTTCCATACCGGTGCTTACCAGGAGGTATTGAGCGGTTATGGTGGTATACACCACTGTTTATTGCCTAGCCCAAAACATGTACTGATCCGCAGGAACCGTGATGAAAGCTTCAATTTCGAGGTTTTTGGGGAGGAACAGAACAGTAAGCAGGTGCTGAAGATACTGGGTTACTAATTCAGTTTTCAGTTGGGAGCTTACAGTTTGTAAGATGTTCGAAAAGTAAAATTTTATATCACATTACATAGATACCTCAGTTTTTTAAACTGGGGTATTTTTTTTTATATTTGAGTATGGCGCAAGAACAGATTGAGTTATTTGACCGCATCACTTCTACAGATGGTTTGATGGGCGGAAAACCAACAATACGAGGATTAAGATTTCCAGTTTCTGATATACTTGAATTATTGGCAGCCGGTATGAATGAAGAACAAATCCTTGAGGAACATCCAGTATTAGAAAAAGAGGATATTAGGTCAGCTTTGTTATACTCCGCTCAAAAAGTGAATGAGGCATAATTGACTGCGTCCAAGATAAACTTTCCACAATAAGCTAAAGCAAAGCACAAGTTTCTTATTTTTACAATATATAAATACCTTAGTTGAATAAGCTAAGGTATTTTTTTTGCCTTAAACCTTTTACCTTACACCTAAAACCTTTAAAAATGCAATTCGGTAAAGTAGACGACCCTTCGATTATAGATTATACCCTTCCGGCTGATGCCCCTGAAACAGCATCAATTTTAACAACAAATAAACCTAAACAGGATTTTAAGGCATTTGTAGGCTGTGCAAAATGGAATAAAGCCGATTTAAAAGGTTTTTATCCGAAAGGAACCAAGGATGAATTAACCTACTATTCAACCCAGTTTAATTCGATCGAACTAAATGCCACCTTTTACGGCATGCCAACCAGTGAACAGGTAATTACGTGGACGCAAAAAACGCCTGCTGATTTTAAGTTTTTCCCAAAGCTCACCAATACCATCAGTCACTTTAAAAGGTTGATCAACGTTAAAGAACCTGTTGAGCAATATTGCGATGCCATCAGTAATTTTGAAGATAAACTGGGCATGGCTTTTCTTCAGCTTCATGATAATTTTAAACCCAAAGATTTCGAGCGGTTAAAAATCGTGATCAACGAATTTCCAAAGGTAATTCCACTGGGCGTTGAAGTGAGGAATACAGAATGGTTTACTAACCCCGCCATTGCAAACGAATTTGCCAAACTTTTCGAGGCTAACGGTATAACCAACATCATTGTCGATACTTCGGGCAGAAGAGATATGCTACACATGCGTTTAACTACACCGACAGCATTTGTACGTTTCGTGGGTGCCAACGATGATGTAATCGATAAAAAACGCCTTGACGACTGGATCGAAAGAATTGTAAGCTGGAAAGAACAGGGATTACAGAACCTTTATTTTTTTGTACACCAGAACGTAGAGCTTTCATCCCCTTTATTTTCGGCCTATTTTACCGAGAAACTAAATAAAGCGGTTGGAACCGATTTAAAAATCCCGGTGATGGCCAATCAGGCTCCGCCTAGCTTATTTTAAATGATATAAACCTATCAGGTTTCAAAAACCTGATAGGTTTGAAAGTACTTTATGGTTAGTCGAGATTTGCAATCTCGTCTGAATGAGTTGTGGATTTGTAATCCACTTAAAGAATTTAAAGGTCGGGATTACAAATCCCGACCAACAATATCTACACAATATCTACTCTTTTATAAACCGTTTCCGTCGCTTTTGCCTCTTCCCCTTCCGGCGAAACGTTATAGGCCGTTAATACAAATTCATTTTCATTAATATTTTCTAAAGTTGTACGCCAGCCCCAAAGCTGCTCCCCATATTCAGGACTCCCATATTCCCCAAAAACCGAAAAACCATTTGCTGTTGCCTCACCACTCGAAAGCATCATCTGTGTACCCATGTGGAAGCTATCTACCCAACTCGTAGTAAACTTTTGATAAGGAATATCAAAACCGACAATCATTTTACCTTCGAAAGGTTTTCCCTCTAAACTTCCATGATAATCAAGAGAAATAAAGCGATCGCCTAGAATAGACGTAATTTGTGCTTCAGATGGAGATTCGTCTGCCAGCACATCCTTTTCGAACCAGGTTTTGGTTGTTCCTTTCCAATTTCCAGTTAACCGTTGCAATTGTTTGTGAGCGCCATCTGCTAAAGATTGCTCAAATTTACTTATCGCCATAATCAAAGCTATAGAATATTGTTGTTATGTTAAATTATTTATCTACGAGATTATGAAATGAAAATCGTAAATTGTTTATTGAAAACTACTTATGTATGCTAAAGGCGTTAGATCTCAATCAGGTAATGGTTATCGATATCGAAACTGTTCCGCAATACCCGTCATTTCAGGATGTACCCCCACATTTTCAGGAGCTTTGGGAACAAAAAACACATTATCAGCGAAGTGCTGACCAAAGTCCTGAAGATTTTTACGAAAAAGCAGGCATTATGGCCGAATTCGGTAAAATTATCTGCATCAGTCTGGGGATTTTTAATGTACAGGACCATTCTTATTCCCTGCGGATCAAATCTATTTTTGGTCACGATGAAAAGGAAATGCTTTTGCAATTTTCAACCCTGTTAAGCAAACAAGCACCAACTTTAGTGTTCTGTGCGCATAATGGAAAAGAATTCGATTTCCCTTATTTATGTCGCCGGTTATTGGTTAACGGCATCGAAATTCCGGTCCAGCTGCAACTTTCGGGCAAAAAACCATGGGAAGTAAACCACCTTGACACCATGGAACTCTGGAAATTCGGCGATTACAAACATTTCACTTCATTAAACTTGCTCGCAGCTATTTTGGATATCCCAACTCCAAAAGACGACATTAATGGCTCACAAGTGCGTCAGGTTTATTATGAAGAGAAAAACCTGGATCGGATTGTCACCTATTGCCAGAAAGATGTAATTACTACCGCGCAGGTGCTGTTAAAATTTAAGGGAATGGATATAATTTCAGCAGAAAACGTTACCATTGTAACGTAATGAAAATTGAATTAAATATTCCAGAATACTCCAAAGAAAGAGGAATGATTTTTAGTTGGGAGGATGGATTTATCATCAAAACTGAAGTAACCGAAAATCAAATTATTATTGCAGCTAATAAAGAAGGATTAGTTTCTCTTGCAAAACACTTACTCTTTTTAGCACAGGATAAAACTCCGGTTGACCATCATTTTCATTTAGATGAATATAATAGCCTAGAAACAGGCTCAAAAGAACTCCTGATTACTAAAATCTGATGCTAAACGTTGAAAACCTAAATATCGATTTTTATAACCAGGAAGATAAAACCTGGTTCAAAGCTGTAAAACAGATCAGTTTTAACGTAAAAAAAGGAACTGTTTTAGGTATTGTAGGCGAATCTGGCTCCGGAAAATCGGTTACTTCTTTTTCCATTATGCGCTTGCACGATGAAAAAGCTGCAAAAATTACAGGCAATATTGATTTTGAAGAGATTAGTCTGCTCAACCTCAGCTCAAATGAAATCCGCCAGATCAGGGGAAACCAGATCTCGATGATTTTTCAGGAACCCATGACTTCGCTCAACCCTGTTTTTACTTGTGGTGATCAGGTGGCTGAAGCCATTATGCTGCACAGAAAAGTAGATAAAGCGGAAGCAAAAAAACATACCATTGCACTTTTTAATGAAGTACAGTTACCCCGTCCCGAAAAAATATTCGATAGTTATCCGCACCAGATTTCCGGCGGACAAAAACAGCGTGTAATGATTGCCATGGCATTAAGCTGCGATCCGAAATTATTGATTGCCGATGAGCCAACCACCGCTTTGGATGTAACCGTTCAAAAAACAATTCTTCAGTTGCTTTTAAAATTAAAAACGGAGCGAAACATGGCAATGATTTTCATTTCGCACGATTTAGGCGTAGTAAATGAAATTGCCGACGAAGTTGCCGTAATGTATAAAGGTGAAATTGTAGAACAGGGACTCGCAAAATCCATTTTCGAAAATCCACAGCACCCTTACACCAAAGGTTTACTTGCCTGCCGCCCTTCCCCTGGCCTGCAATTAAAAAAATTACCTGTGGTGGCCGATTTCCTTACAGGAAAAATTGACGATGCCTCAGCGCATTTACAAGCATCAAATCAACTAACATCTATCGAAATAGCTGCACGAAGGAAAAAATTATATGCACAACAGCCATTACTTCTGATAAAAAATCTCTGCACCTGGTATCCCATTAATAACGGTTTATTCGGAAAAACCACCGATTATGTTAAAGCTGTTGATCAATTGAATTTCGAAGTCTTCCCCGGAGAAACATTAGGGTTGGTAGGCGAATCGGGTTGTGGTAAAACCACCTTGGGGCGCACCATTTTAAGATTAATCCAACCCACTTCTGGTCAGATTATTTTTAATGGAGAAGACATTACGCACATCAATAAAACTGATCTCCGTAAATTAAGGAAAGACATCCAGATCATTTTTCAGGATCCTTATGCTTCTTTAAATCCGCGGTTAAGCATCGGTCAATCTATTTTAGAACCCTTACAGGTGCATAAACTACACCGCAATGATACCGAACGGAAACAAAAGGTATTAGAGCTACTCAATAAAGTAGGCTTAAAAGAAGAACATTTTAACCGCTATCCACACGAATTTAGCGGCGGACAAAGACAGCGTGTGGTAATTGCCAGGGCTTTGGCTTTAGAACCTAAATTTATCATCTGCGACGAATCGGTTTCTGCCCTTGATGTTTCCGTGCAGGCACAGGTTTTAAACCTCATCAAAGATCTCCAACACGAATTCGGACTCACTTATATCTTCATCTCCCACGATCTTGCTGTTGTTAAACACATTTCAGACCGTATTTTAGTCATGAACAAAGGAAAAATCGAAGAAGAAGGTTTCCCCGAACAGATATTTAATACACCGAAAGCAGAATACACAAGAAAATTAATTGAGGCCATTCCGGGAAATTAATACATCTATGTTTAAGGAAAAAATAATTTCATTTTTCATTACCGCTCTATTTTCTTTTACCTGCATCGCTCAACAAAACACAGAGGTTCAGATTATTACAAGAGAAAAAATTTTTGATCAGGCACCATTTGAAGCTTGTCATGCCTCTACGCTCTGCCAGCTTAAAAACGGTAAGATAATGGCTGCATGGTTTGGCGGCAAGCATGAAGGCAGTAACGATGTAGCCATTTGGATAGCGACAAAAGATGGTGCCCAATGGAGTGTACCTGTTAAAATCGTGACAGGAACCACAAATACCAATCTTCCAATAGCATGTTGGAATCCGGTATTATTTAAAGCCAAAAACGGAACTTTATTTTTACACTATAAAGTTGGCCCAAACCCAAGGGAATGGTGGGCACAGTACAAAACTTCTACCAATGAGGGTAAAACGTGGTCTGTGGCAAAAAAGCTCCCTCCCGGCTTTTTAGGCCCTATAAAAAACAAGCCTATTCAGCTTAAAAACGGAACCATCCTTTATCCATCGAGCACCGAGAGTCTGGATGAAAAAACATGGAAAATCCATATCGAAAAATCAGATGGACAGGCAAAAAATTGGAAGAAAATCGAAATCAACTGCGATACTTTTGGAGTTATACAACCTTCCATTTTAACCTATCCTAATGGAAAACTGCAGTTATTATGTAGAAGCAGGCAAAATGTAATTGTAGAAAGCTGGTCGGGAGATAATGGTGAAACCTGGTCTAAATTAAGAGCTACAGCCTTACCCAACCCAAATTCGGGCAGCGACGCCGTCACGTTAACCGACGGAAGGCAATTACTGATCTATAATCCCTTAACATCAGGCAAAAATTGGTGGGAAGGCCGTTCTACCTTAAAGCTCGCAATTTCTTCGGATGGTAAAAATTGGAAAGACATCTACACTTTAGAAAAGCACGATAAGGGTGAATACAGCTACCCGGCCATTATTCAGGATAAAAAAGGGAATATCCATTTAAGCTATACTTCTGAAAGAAAGAGGATTACTTATGCGGAAATAAGGTTAGGCGATAGTCCGTAGTCCGTAGTCCGTAGTCCGTAGTCCGTAGTCCGTAGAATGGAAAGGAATTCAGAATAAAGGTTTAAAATGAAATATTATTTATTTGGTTTATGGTCGATAGTCAGATTAGCTAAGCTCCTCAGCTATCAACCATGAACTATAAACCGTAAAATCGTCGGCAATTTCAAATACCAGTGAACCAATGGCCAATGAACTGCTGAACCACCTCAGCTATCAACCATAATCCCACCCAATAGGCACTCACACTACCAATAAACCAAGGGTCAATGAACTACTGAACTCTCCCATTATCCATTTTCCATCCCCCATCTTACATATTTTCTGTATCTTCGGTAAATTCAGTATTAGCGTATGGCAAAGAAAAAATCGGCAAATATAAAATTGGTTCTGAATCAATTGGTTAGTGATGTTTTTGAAAAAAACAGTAATCAGCTGCTTAATTACAAGCAGGTTTCGGCTAAATTAAATTTGAACGATCAGGAATCGAGAGAAACCATTCTTGAGATCTTAAAAGAAGGGAAAAGTGCGGGAATTTTCTTAGAACCCGAAAAAGGTAAATTTAAACTTAAAGAGCTACAAAACTTCATTATTGGTACGGTTGATATGACTGCTGATGGTTCGGCTTATATTGTTCCGGAAGATGAGTTTGAAAAAGACGTTTTTGTTGCTCCCCGAAAACTTAAAAATGCTTTACATGGCGATACCGTTAAAGCTTATGTTTTCGCAAAGAAAAGCGGTCGTAAAAACGACGGCGAAGTTGTCGAAATTATTAAAAGGGCAAAATCGGATTTTACAGGAGTTATTAAAATTTCGGATCGTTTTGCATTCGTAATTGCGGATGATAAGAAAATGATGCATGATATTTTTGTGCCATTGGCAGATACTCACGACGCAAAAAATGGTCAGCGGGTATTGGTAACTTTGTCTGATTGGCCCGAAAGCGCCAAAAATCCGATAGGTATAGTTAAACACGTATTGGGTAACCAGGGCGAGAACAATACCGAAATGAACGCGATTTTAGCGCAATATGGTTTTCCTTTAGAATTCCCGCCACAAGTGGAGCGCGAAGCAAATGCAATTCCTGAAGAAATCCCGGCGGCTGAAATTGCCAAAAGAAAAGATTTTAGAAACATATTAACTTTTACCATAGATCCGGCCGATGCGAAAGATTTCGATGATGCCATTTCTTATCAAAAACTGCCTAACGGAAACCACGAAATTGGTGTACACATTGCCGATGTTTCGCATTATGTAATCCAGGGGACAGAATTAGATAAAGAAGCCTATAGCCGTGCAACTTCGGTTTACCTCGTCGACCGCGTAATTCCGATGCTGCCCGAGCGTTTAAGTAATGGGGTTTGTTCATTACTTCCAAATGAAGACAAATTGTGTTTTGCAGCTGTTTTTGAGCTTGATGAACAGGCCAATATCCAAAACGAATGGTATGGCCGTACGGTAATCCATTCTGATAGAAGGTTCAGTTATGAAGAAGCACAGGAAGTGATCGAGAACAAAGCTGGCGATTATGCTACAGAAATCCTGAAGTTGAATGAGCTTGCTTATATTCTCCGCGATCGTAAATTTAAGAATGGAGCGATCAGTTTTGAAAGTACTGAAGTTAAATTCAAACTTGATGAATCAGGAAAACCGATTGGTGTTTATGTTAAAGAACGTAAAGATGCCCATAAACTGATTGAAGATTATATGCTACTGGCTAACCGGAAAGTGGCCGAATTTGTAGCCAAAAAAGTAAAGGGCAAAAACAAACTGACCTTTGTTTACCGGGTGCACGATTCGCCAAATATGGAAACCCTGAATACTTTTGCCACATTTGCTTCCCGTTTCGGTTATAAAATCAATACCAAATCGGATAAGGAAATTGCCAAGTCATTAAATAGCTTAATGGCTGATGTGGAAGGTAAAAAAGAACAAAATATTCTTACTTCTCTGGCCATCAGATCAATGGCTAAGGCGATTTATTCCACTAAAAAAACCAGTCATTATGGCCTGGCTTTCGAATATTATACCCACTTTACTTCCCCTATCCGCCGCTATCCCGATGTAATGGCCCACAGACTTTTACAAACTTATTTGGATGGTGGTAAATCTGCTGATGCTGAATTTTACGAAGTAGCCTGTGTACATTCATCGGCCATGGAGAAACGGGCTGCCGATGCCGAACGTGCATCTGTTAAATACAAACAGGCCGAATATCTTGAAAATAATATTGGTACCGAATATAAAGGCATCATTTCAGGTGTTACAGAATGGGGTATGTATGTAGAGATTGAAGAGAACAAATGTGAAGGTATGATCCGTTTACGCGATATATCCGACGATTTTTATGTACTCGACGAGAAAAACTACTGCATTATAGGTCAACGTAAAAAGAGAAAATACCAATTAGGGGATGAAGTGATGATCAGGGTTAAAAAAGTAGATTTATCTAAACGTCAAATTGATTTTACCTTAATTCCTGATTAAAAATTAAGACATTTGTGCCCGAAAACACAATGTTCAAAGCAAAGCATGCATACTACAGAACAATTACAGCAAATTTTAGATACTGCAATACAAAATTTAAAGTTTCCGGATCACCCTAAGCAACTTTACGATCCGATTACCTATATCATTAACCTGGGTGGAAAGCGTGTAAGACCATTGTTGGTTTTAATGGCTACCGAGCTGTTCGGCGGGGATGCAAACCATTCGGTCCACGCCGCTATGGCTATCGAGGTTTTCCATAATTTCACCCTTGTTCATGATGATATTATGGACAATGCCCCACTCCGCAGAGGGCAGGCTACCGTACACGAAAAATGGAGTACCAATGTAGCCATTTTAAGTGGGGATGTAATGATGGTTGAAGCCAATAAAAACCTCGCCAAAGTAAATCCAATCTTTCTTAAAAACGTATTGGATACTTTTAATGCAACCGCTCAGGGTGTTTGCGAAGGTCAGCAATTGGATATGGAGTTTGAAGGCCGAGATGATGTAAGTATCGACGAATACATTAACATGATCAGGTTAAAAACGGCTGTATTACTTGGTGGTGCATTAAAACTGGGCGCTATTATTGCCGGTGCTTCAGAGAAAGATGCCAATTTAATCTATCAGTTTGGCGAAAATATCGGAATTGCTTTTCAGTTGCAGGATGATATTTTAGATGTTTATGCAGATCCGGAAAAATTCGGAAAACAGGTTGGCGGCGATATTATTGCCAATAAAAAGACTTTCTTACTATTAAAAGCTTTCGAATTGGCCGAAGGAGAAACCCGTGCATCATTAGATACATGGACTGCTTATAAAGAATTTAACGCACAGGAAAAGGTAGAAATGGTCCGCCAGGTTTACGATACTTTGGACATTCAGGAAATTGCCAAAGAAAGCATGAATTACTACAGAAACAAAGCCTTAGCGGTATTTTCGCAGATTAATGTGAGTGATGAGCGGAAAGCAAATCTTTTAACACTTACTGAGCAATTAATGGCCAGGGAGTATTAAAGCGTTCGTCATTTCGACTGTAGCGCAGCGAAATGGAGAAATCTATAAAGATGATTTTATTAAAATAGATTTCTCGACTACGTTGCACTCCGCTCGAAATGACGTGATTTTATTTAAGCTTTCACCAACTTATACTTAATCCAAAAATCTGATGATTTGGCGGAAGATTCGCCACCTTGCATTGGTCTCTGACCGCCGCCACCGCCGCCCATTCTTCCACCACCGCCCATACCGCCACGGCCACCACCGCCCATGCCTCCGCCTCCCATTCCACCTTTACCCCCAGATCTGCCTCTTCCACCATTTCCTCCTTCAGGAGCACCTTCTCTTTTAAAACCAGATTTACCCGGTTCGTTAATTTTAATATTGTAAACAAGTGGTTTCTTAAGGTCCAGGCCAACCTGTAACTGCGCCAATGGAATACTTAGTTCGTAAATCAGATCTCTGTTTGGATGAATGCTCATTCCAGTTTCAATACCATCCTGATTAATGGCAGGAAGTTCTCCATCAGGAATATTTTTAAACCCTGAAACGCGGATGCCTTTATTCATCGCTGCCGGATCATGGATTTCATTTTCTCTTTCGGTTGGTAACGTAGCATGATCGTGATGTTCTTCGCCCTCTTTGGGCATCGGTGGTCTTTCCATTAACGGAAAAGTTAATTTCATCCCGTCTTTCTTCTTTCCTGCGGTATTGATGTTTAAAGTAATACCACCTCTTAATACACTGAAAGTTGTTTGAGGATCCAACGACTCGATAATGATGTACAGATTTTTATCATCATTAGCCAGTGCAAAAGCCAGCTTGGTGGCATCGTTGTACTGGTTAAGTGGTTCATTCCATTCGTTCGATATACCGTCGGCTTTAAATGGTTTTACCATGCGGATATTGTCTTCTACATCTTGTGCATGCAGTAAACGGCCAGAAATAAGTAATGGGATTAATAAGGATATTTTTTTCAGATTCATTTGGATTGTTTTTAAATCAATACTCAAATCTAAATCGGAGAAATGTTAATTTTTGTTATTTAACATGGTTTAACATTAGTTGGGTTCAGCGCTGGGCGTTTGGCGCTTAGCGTCAGTTAACCAATTTAAACAATTAACCGATTCCCCGTGATATGTCATCCTGAGCGGAGTCGAAGGACTAATAGCTAGTTTGAAGTCAATAAACCGATTCAAAACAATAACCGCTAGGCTATGAACTATCAAACTAATGACTACTAAACTTTCTATAAACAAAAAAAGTCCCGATTTGCATCAGGACTTTTTCTTTATAACTTGATTACTAATTATTCTGCAGGTGCAGCTTCTTCAGTAGTTTCGTCTTTTTTAGCTGCTTTTTTTGCAGGTGCTTTTTTTGCCGGAGCCGCTTCAACAACCTCTTCTGCTACAACTTCTTTCTTTGCAACCGCTTTTTTAGCAACTGGTGCTTTAGCTACTGCTGCTTCGATTTCAGCGTCGGTGATAGGAAGGATAGAAACATAAGATTTGTTATCTTGTTTCTTTCTGAAAACTACTGTACCATCAACTAAAGCAAATAAAGTATGATCTTTACCGATACCAACACCTTTATCAGGGTGGTGTTTTGTTCCACGTTGACGTACTAAAATGTTTCCAGCGATAGCTAATTGCCCACCGAAAATTTTAATACCTAAACGCTTACTATGCGATTCACGTCCGTTTTTCGAACTACCGGCTCCTTTTTTGTGTGCCATGATTTTATATTTTGTAACCCGCCCAAAAAGCGGATTATTGGGTTAACAATTAATTATAGAGTGATGTCAGAGATCTGAATCTTAGTGAAAAACTGGCGGTGACCATTTTTCTTTTTGTAACCTTTTCTACGTTTTTTGTGGAAAATAATTACTTTATCACCTTTTAAATGAGATACGATCTTAGCTGAAACTTTAGCACCTTTAACTGCAGGAGCACCTACAGTAATTGCACCACCGTTGTCAACCAACAATACATTATCAAATTCAATACTAGCGCCTTCATCTCCTTGTAATCTGTGTACAAAAAGGTGCTGGTCTTTAGCAACTTTAAATTGCTGCCCTGCTATATTTACTATTGCGTACATTGTTTAAATATTTGTTTTTATAATTTTTATTTAACGAGGTGCAAATATAGAACAAATTCAATTAACACACAAACACATATCGAAAATATTTTTCACCAGATCTGGATTTGTAAGATTTCAAGATTGATTTGGCCACTATTTTAATTGCTTTTTTTCGAAAATAATTAAGCAGCTCAGAACATATCAGGTTTCAGTCGGTGAGACATCAACCGATAGATATGACTATTTTGGCCTGCAATTCACTAAACCATTGTTTCTAAACCCGATCCGATAGCTATCGGATGTAGTGGTTCCGATTCTTCATCGGAAAGAACGGAAAGCGGGACAGAACCCTGCCAAGAACCGCTGCACATTCATTTCCAAATAACAATTAGCATCTATAAGCCTAATATTAGGTTTCGGTCAGTGAGACACTGCTGATAGATTTCAAAGATTTTTCATTTCATTCAGAATGACAAATTCTCCGTGCATCTGTGGCTAAAAAACGCACGTCAATCCTATTGTTAAAAAATGTTAAACCATATTTTAATTACGAATATTTCGTAGTTTTACGAAAATTAAATAGATAAATTTAAACCAATCATCATGAAACGAATCCTAACCATCTGTTTAGCAACCGCCTTAAGCATTTCGGCAAAAGCCCAAAGCCCCGATAAAGCCCTGGCAAGAGTACGTTATACTTTTACCCACATTCAGGACACTACACAGCGCGATAAACCAAGAACCGAAAATATGTTGCTCGTAACCGGCAAAAATGCTTCTGTATATACAAGCTACGATAAATTGAATCAATCGTTAAACATGCAGAAACAGATACAGGAGCAGATAAAAAACCAGAGCGGCAGTGGCAATATGCAAATCCAGGTTAAAAGTGAAATGAAAATGCCTTTAACGCAGGTAGATTATTTTTTCTTCGCCGATGAGCATAAAATGATCACCAAAGAACGCCTCTTTAATAATTACCTGATTGAAGAAACCGCACCACAAATCGACTGGAAAATTTTGAAAGACACCATGAGTTTCTCAGGTATCCCTTGTCAGAAAGCAACTACCAGATTTAAAGGAAGAAACTGGATTGCATGGTTTGCCACTGAAATTCCTTTCCAAAGCGGTCCGTGGAAATT
Organism: Pedobacter jeongneungensis; assembly: GCF_000633455.1. Classification (GTDB taxonomy): domain Bacteria; phylum Bacteroidota; class Bacteroidia; order Sphingobacteriales; family Sphingobacteriaceae; genus Pedobacter; species Pedobacter jeongneungensis_A. The sequence goes on along the minus strand of NZ_AYMG01000041.1, from coordinate 13,248 downwards.
AAACGGATTACCGGGACTAATTATAGAGGCTTATGATGAAAAAAAAGAAGTAAAATTTGAATTTGCCGGTCTTGAAAACGTAAAAGACGATACCAATCAGGCTAATGCTGGCGACGATGTTAAAATTGCTGCTCCAAATGGTGTTGGTGTGGTAAAAATGGTAGGCATAGATATGAGTACTTCTTACCTGGGATCAGAAATTAAATTACCTGCCGATGCGATTAAAACCACCAGAAAAGAATTAGATAAGCTGAAGGATGCGAGAGACAAAGACCCACAGGGCTTTATGCAGGCACAAATGGCTGCTAATGGTATGCAAGGCTCATTTAAGACCAGTGCTGCTCCACGTCCTGCCGGAGGAGGTGCTTTAACAAAACCCGAAATCAACAACCCTATCGAAATTCCTGAGAAAAAATGAAGATTTACGTCACAATATTAGTGTCCCTGCTTATTTCTTTTTCTAGCTGGGCCCAAAAACCGATAAAAGGTTTGGTTAAAGATGCCAATGGAAAAGCAATAGAATCTGTTAATGTAAGTCTGAAAGATGCTGAAGGAAATATCATTAATTTCAGCAGGGCAAACCGCAATGGTGAGTTTAGCATTCCTATAAAAAATGATCAGATTGCAGGTTATAAAATCGAAGCTTCGAGCATTGGGTATAAAAAATTAAGCACTGTGATCACAGATGTGAACAAAAGCTACGACTTTGTGATGCAGAACAGCGAAACGGCACTGGAAACAGTAACCGTAAAAAATCGTCCTTCTTTAACTTCGAAGGGCGATACCTTAAATTACAGGCCATCCGATTTTGCCGATAAGCAGGACAGAAGCATTGGCGATGTACTTAAAAAAATGCCAGGGATAGAAGTTGCTGAAGATGGAAAAATCAGTTATAACGGAAAATCCATTTCTAACCTCTATGTAGATGGCGATAACCTTTTGGATGACAAGTATAATATCGGCACTAAAAGTATCCCACAGGGTGCCGTAGATAAGGTACAGGTGATCCAGAATGATCAACCGATTAAAATGATGCGCAAAAACAACATGAGTGACGATGTTGCCCTTAATCTGGTATTTAAGGATGAAGCTAAACTGAAGTTAATGGGTGATGCTACAGCTGGTGCCGGAATGCCAAATCGTTTTGACGAAAACCTGACGGCAATGCTGTTCAATAAAAAACTCAAGTTCATCAATAACATTAAAGGCAATAACATTGGTAATGACCCGGGTATTGATCTTACCTCACATAACCTGTCTGATTATTTAAAAAAGCTGGATAATGACAGACCCGTTAGTTTGCTTTCTACGGGTGCTGCCGGCGTACCCTCCCTGCCACAAAGCAGGTACCTGTTCAATAAAGCAGGGTTAGTAAATTTAAATAATTTATATAAGTTTAACCAGGACCTGCAGTTAAGGGCAAACCTTTCTTATTTATACGATCAGCGTAGTCAGCAGTATAATAAATTTTCGCAAACCTATCTTTCGGGCCAGACAATCAGTTATGCAGAGTCGCAGAACAACGCCATTAATCCGCAAAAATTAAGGGCTCAGTTTAACCTGAATGGGAATGCGGAGAAATATTACCTGAACAATAATTTTGTACTGGATTATGCCCCTTTTAAAACTTCATCGGGTTTTGTGATCAATAATGTGGCAGCAAATCAGGTATTGCGACAGGAAACACTAGACATTTCTAACGAGTTTAATTACCGGAAAAAATTGAAGTCTGAAGATGTAATTAACCTCTACTCCTATTTAAACCGTACAACACAGCCAGAAAATTTAAACATTACACCCGGACTTAATGCCGACATTTTAAACAACGGCAACAGTTACCTTGGCTTAAGCCAGTACATTAAAATACCAACCTGGTACACCAATAATTATGCATCATTTGCTTTTGTAAACAACCATTTTGTACAAACCTATAAAGCAGGTTTTAATGTGCAAAAACAACAGCTTAATTCAGAGCTTTACCGCACACAAAACAACCAGCAAACTGAATTGGTATCTGGCAATACGGTAAATAATCTCGACTGGCTAAAAACTAAGCTTTATACAGATGCCACTTACGAATTTATCAATGATAAATTAAAAGCCGGCTTAAGCTTACCTTTGAGTTATAACCTGATTGATTACAGCGATGATGTAAACCAATTGGATAAAAGTCTGCATAAATTGTTTTTAAATCCTTCGTTTAACATTAAATACCAAACCAGTACAGAAAACTACCTAACGGCAAACTATAACTTTCGCAACGATTTAGGTGGAATTGACGACGTTTACCGCGGCACAGTGTTAAAAAACTACCGTTCGCTTTTTGCGAATAACGCACCGATTTCTGAATCGAAAACGCACAATGTTGGCGCAGGATTTAATTTTAGAAAAGCCATGCAGATGTTTTTCTTTAACATCACCGCAAATTACAGCGATGTCGAATTAAACACGATTTCTTCGTACAGTTTAAGCAACAATATCCAGCAAAGGGTGGTACTGCCATTGAGTAACCACATCCGCACCCTCTCTTTTAATGCCAATGCCAGCAAATATCTTTTCGCTTTGAAGAGTACAGTAAGTGGTGGGATTAGTTTTTCGCAAAGCCAATATGATCAATTGCAGAATAATGAATTATTTGCCTTTAACGCACAAACGATTTCTTACAAAGCGGGTATAGAGGCGAAACTCACCAATTTTATCAATTGGTCTTATCTTGCAAACTTTTCGGTAACCGATAATAAGGCTAAAGTTGCAGATGCAATAAAAACCAATTTCCAGCAGTTAAGGCAGCAGTCAACCCTGGCCATTACTACAATCAGAAATCTTTATTTAAACTTATCGGCAGAGCATTTGTTTACGCATCAATCTACACAGCCTAATCTAAAATATCTTTTTGCAGATATGAACATTAAATACAAATACCTAAAGATGAAAACAGATTTTGAATTTGGCATCACCAATCTGGCGAATATAAAAAGCTTTGATGCAGTTTACCTTTCAGCCAATTCCCTTACCACCGGAACCTATTATATTCCTGGAAGGGTGGCGATGTTAAAGGCGACTTTTAGTTTTTAATAAACAGATTGCGTTATTATCAATGACGAATCTTTTTTTGCGGTAAGTTGGACAGGCGATTCCCAATCAACCCGATAGCTATCGGGTTGATTGGGAATCGTAATGCAATAAGCGTTAAGATTCCCGCCTGCGCGGGAATGACGATCGATTTTATTAATTTAAGTTTGATTGCGATCATTTTAAAATTGCTTGCCGTAAATCAGTGTAGGCTATCGGCAGAAAAATCCTTCTCGCTATAACGAATTTTCTTAGAAAACTGCTTTATTTGAAATCGATTAAGGCTTTGTAGTAATCTGAATAGCCTGATTGTTTCTGTCGATTTTCATATCAGAAACTTTATTTAGGTTGAGTTTATCCAGTTCCTCTTTTGAGATTTTATTCCCGTTTAGAAAATAGGATGTGTTTTCTGCAACCATTATTCCATTACCATTTGCATGCTGATTTCCATCCTTTGCACCTGAGATTGTAGCTGTAGATTTTACGATATACATAAAACCCACGCCATTTTTCTTTGGCAATGGCAGTTCTTCCAGGTCACCACCACTTTTAGTTAAAACTTTTATATTGATATTTTTATGGTCTGATTGTGCTGAATCTGTAAAGCTAAAATGTTGCACAAAGGTTTTACCCTTAAAATCTCCATCTGTTTTAAAGCTCATAATTTTTACTTTTTTACCCATGCCCTTTAAAACATCTTCAACCGATTTCCGGGAAGAATCTACTCCATTGGTAATGCTTTTAATAATAAAAGTCATTTTGGTAACGGTATCTGGTTCTTTCAGGGTATCAACCAATATTTTCTTTTTTGCTTTTGGCTTTAAAACCGATTTTGGCTGCGCTTTAACTTCTGCAATCTTTTCCGGCAAAACATCATTTACCATTTTAGTTAAGGGTGCTAAATGTTTTTTTACCTCTCTTTTATCAATGGTAAATGCCAGGGTAATACAGAGCAATATGGGCAACACAAATAAATAACGTGTTAAATTCACCTTAGATGAACGTTTGGCATTCATCATTTTGATCCGCTTTTTAAGGTCAGACAGGTTAAAATTATTTACAATTGCTACCGACGGCTGTAAAGTGCCTACATCCAGCAAACTGTATTGGTAAGCTTTTTTATCGATCCCCTTTTTCAAAATTTTAGCGTCGGTAATAAATTCGATGTTTTCGCGTACGGCTTTTTTCATCAGCCAAACACCAGGATTAAACCAATAAAAAACCACACAGATTTCGGCAAGGATGATATCTATCGTATGCCATTCTTCCACATGTACTTTTTCGTGTTCGAGGATATTGTTCAAGTCCTGCTTTTTGTGCAACCGTGGATTGATATAAATAGTCTGCCAAAAACTAAACGGACTCACTTCTTCGTCTAAAACCCTCACTTTATAATCATCCAAATGCTCAGGCGAAGAGTTTTTATGCATTCTGTAAAGCGAAATAAACTGTACCATTAACCTTAAGGCCATTAGCAAAACACCTGCATAAAAAAGCAGGGTTAGTACCTGCCAAAAAATGGAAATAGCCTCTTGTTGTACAAACTGACTTACCTGTTGATTTAATTGGGGAACAAAAGCAGGGATAGTCCTTTGATCAGCAAAAAATTGGGTGAGATTAATAAATGGATAAGCAGATGAAAAGAGGATCCCGAACAGTAGAAACGCTCTGTTGATGGAATAAAACGTCAACCTGCGTAATACCAGATAATAGGCAGCTGAAAACAAAATCAGCACCAGGTTAATTTTTAAAAGTATGATAAATAAATGTGGCATGGCATTTACTTTTCAGGGTTCTCGATTAGATTGATAATTTCCTTTAGTTCTTCGGCGCTGATTTTTTTATCCTTTGCAAAAAAAGCAACCAGTTCCTTATAAGAGCTTTGGAAATAATTATTTACGAAACCACTCATGAAACGTTTCTTGTATTCTGTCTCTTTAACCTTTGCGCTATAACGATTGGCATTGGCAAAACGTTCGCTTACCAGATAACCTTTGCGCTCTAAATTTTTAACGGTTGATGCCAGGGTGGTATATGGTGGTTTTGGCTCAGGGAGCACATCCATAAAATCTTTAATAAATCCCTTACCGATCTGCCAAACGGCCAGCATGGCTTCTTCTTCCTGCAATGTTAACTTTTCCATTATTACGAATATATCGTAAATATACGAAAACATCCTAATAAAATTGGTTAACTGGTTAATTGTTTGAATCGGTTAATTGACTCTAAATGACCAGCTTTAAACTAAAGTGCCTTTTGACTACGCTCAGGGTGATATATCGAAGGGGAATAGGTTAATTGTTTAAACCGATTAATTGACGCCAAACGCCCGGCTCTAAACTCCACCTTAAATATCTTTCAATACCACAGCCTCAAATAGAATGGTCGTCATCTTGACTGAAACGCAGTGAAATGGAGAGATCTATCTAGACAGATTTAGCTTCACTGAGCACTTACGTGGTTCTCGACTGCGCTATGCTCCGCTCGAAATGACGACCTTATATATGGTATTTTCTGGCTCTGGACTCCAAACTAAAATACCCTTCGACTCCGCTCAGGGTGACCAATCGATAGGAATAGCTTAATCGACTCCGGACTCCCGACTTCGGACTCCAGACTACTTCCCGCTTCTTCTCTCTGCCTGATTTAAAGTTTCGATGATCACCTTTCTCATCTGTACCGCCGCGTCTAACAATTTAGGGTTACCGTCGAAATCTCCGTAAACGATTACATGTTTAGATTTCTTTTTATAATTGAACAGAATATCGTAACGGGGAACTGCCATTGATTTTGGACTTTTCTTCCCAATGGTATCAGGAAAATTCCAAAGTCCGATTTCATTGGCTTTAGCATGCATATAGAGGATATCGTCGCTCTTTAAAAACACTTTTTTACGAATGGTAGAATCTGCACTGGTAACATATTGGTATTCGCCTGTGGCCGAATTGTAGCTGTTCTCTAAGGTATCTTTTAAACCCCATTTATATTCCATTGATACAAAATCAGCCTTTCTGAACGGCGCATTCTGGATAATTGGTTTGTAATAGATGTAGCAATAAATAATCATCGGAACAATGATGGTAATGGCTAAGAATATTTTTTTTCCTCTACTTGACACTTTTATATTGAATTATTAAATGAATGAATTTTGAATGAACGAGCTTTAAATAAAACTTAGGACTAAAGACTCTAGGCTTCGGACTCCTTCAGCTCCCCTTCCCATTTACTTACTACAGCGGTAGCAATACTGTTTCCAACCACATTGGTTGCAGAACGGCCCATATCCAGCAACGGATCAATACCGATCAGTAAAGCTAAACCTGCTTCAGGAATATTGAAGCTGGCAATGGTGCCGGCGATTACTACTAAAGATGCCCGTGGCACACCTGCGATTCCTTTACTGGTTAACATCAGTATTAAAAGCATCGAAATTTGTTGCTCAAAACTTAAATGGATACCATAAGCCTGTGCAATAAATAAAGAAGCAAAAGTCATGTACATCATCGAACCATCAAGGTTAAAAGAATATCCCAATGGCAAAACGAAACTTACAATCTTATCCTTACAGCCAAAACGCTCTAAAAGCATCATCGTTTTTGGATAAGCAGCTTCGCTACTTGCAGTACTGAAAGCCAGAATGGCCGGCTCTTTCATATCGTTTACCAAACGGAAAATACGTCTTCCCAACACTAAAAAGCCCAGAAAAATCAATACTGACCATAAAATACCCAAGCCCAGATAAAATTCGCCGATAAATATGGCATAAGTGTTCAGCACGTTCAATCCCTGTTTTGCAATAATTGCTGTCATGGCACCAAAAACGGCCAATGGAGCAAAATTCATTACATAACCGGTCATTTTTAAGATGACGTGCGCAATGGCATCAAATGCTTTGATTACCACCTGACCTAGATCGCCAATGGCAGCTGTGGCTACACCAAAAAACAATGAAAATACCACAATCTGTAAAATTTCATTGTTGGCCATTGATTCGGCAATACTTTTTGGGAAAACATGGGCAATAAAATCTTTTACGCTCATTGCGGCTTTCTGGATACCCGTATTCACCAAATGATCGGGTAATGATAACTTCATATGTCTACCCGGCTCAAACAAATTTACCAGGATCATTCCCAATACCAGCGACATTAACGACATGGCCAAAAACCAGCCCAATGTTTTACCGCCGATACGGCCTACAGCTTTAATATCGCCAACTTTGGCTACACCAACTACCAGGGTAGTAAATACTAAAGGCGCAACAATCATTTTAATTAATCGGAGAAAAATATCGCTTAACAGCGTAAAATATTCTAACTTTTTCTCCCTGATGTCTTCGTTTTCTTTTTTGATTTTCGAATTGACCTTTTTTTCAGCCTTTAACTGTGTGTAAGCAATGCTTGTGGTATCAGTTGATTTGGCAATGCTTACCTCTATACTTTTAACTTTCGCATCGGCATTGAGTATGTTCTGGTTATAAACATCGATTGAGTTTACATTTAAAATGTAGCCCAGTGCAATACCCGCAATCAGCGCTATAAAAATAAAAAGCGTGAGTTTGTTTTTCTTCATGAATATAAAAAGTTTGTGGTACTCTTAATTTGGTAAAACTACGATATTTACGCCGTGTAACAAATTTTGATCAGGCCGACATCAAAAAATATATTATTTTTGGGCCTCAGGTGTAACAAAAATTGTACATCTTCATCTAAAACGCAACTATAAACCCCTAAATGGAACAAAAAGACAAGTTATTTAAAGAGATCTTTGATTCAAATTCCAAAAAGATATTCCATTTATGTTATGGTTACACTGGCGATACCGACGCTGCAAACGATCTTTTACAAGAAACTTTTTTAAAGGTTTGGCAAAATCTCGACAAGTTCAGGAACAAATCTTTAATTTCTACATGGATTTATAGAATTGCAGTGAACACCTGTTTAACGCATTTGAGGTCGGAAAAAAGACAGGCTAAAGACGAATTAACGGATAACATTATTGAAAACAAGGTAGAGGAATTTTCAGAAAAGAACGAACAGGTGGCCCTGCTTTATAAATGCATATCTAAACTTGAAGAAAACGACCGTTTGATTATTACGATGGTACTTGATGAGTTACCATACCACGAAATTGCCGATATCTCTGGGATAAGCGAAGGCAATTTAAGGGTAAAAATTCACCGAATTAAACAAAAATTAACAGAATTATATAGCCAGTATGCAAGCGTTTGATCAAATACAGGAGTTGTGGCAAAAGCACGAGGTAGAAGTTAAGGTTTCTGCCGATGAAATGCTGCAGCAAGCGAAGAAAGAAGTAAATGGATTAAAGCTAAAATCTGCTTTGAACATTTTGGGGATGCTGGCCTCTTTTATCGCCATCGCGGCGTTATGGATATTTTTCCACTTCGAATCGTGGACTACCCACGTTGGCATTAGCATTACGATTATTGCCATTGGAGTATATACCTTAATTCTTTACCGTGATTACCGGTTAATTTCAAAAACTGATTTTACTGCGCACCCACACGAATACCTAAATAACTTAAAAACCTATCAATTAAACCGTTATAAACTATACAACTCGCTGTACTGGTTTTATATGATTGCGCTTTCTTTAGGCATCATCTTCTATTTTGTAGAGATCCTTGCGCACTTTAACACCATTCAAAAAGTTTTAGCCGTAGGTTTAACTGCATTATGGATGTTATTCTGCTCAACCATTTTAAGAAAGGCCGTAATGAGCAGGGAAAAAGAACGCATTGCTTTATTGATCGAGAAATTTGAGCGCATCAGCGGACAGATTTCTACTCCGGAATAATTTAGGCACGGTTTTTTCATTGTAAAAATCAACACATGAAGAGACTGATTATACCCTTATTATTTTTGCTGGCTTTGCTCTGCACCTTTGCTTTTAAACAAGACCTCAATCAACCGGTACAACTGGATTGGGAAACCCATTTTAAAGGAAAAGCAGATATGCGTTCTCCATTTTTTGCTTTAACCGCCATGACATGGAAATACAGTTATGAAAGTACTGTTTACCGTAACCGCGTGGTAATTAAGCTTAAAAACGATGTTAGTATTGATAAAACGCGGTCGTGGGTAAAATGGGATAAAATTAAGGATCCGGAAATCAGGGAGAGCCTTTTACATCATGAACAAGGGCATGCCAACATTCAATATATTTTACTTTTAGAGGCTGAAAGGGTATTAAAAAACCGGAATTATTCGGTAAGTAATTACAAGGCACAGATTTCGGAACTGGCCAACCAGATCAGCAGTTTTTTTGATACCATGCAACGAAACTATGATGAAGAAACCGAGCACGGCAGCAATCATAAAATGCAGGCCAGGTGGGACGACATTATTCAGGATAAAATAGAAGAATCAAGAGCGGCAATGGCCGAATTACAAAAATAGTTTCGGGATAAATACAATGGCCCCTACTGCAACTGCTAAAAATGCAGCAATCAAAACCGCAGCTGCAGCGAGGTCTTTTACCACTTTAATTTTTGGATGATAATCCAGAGAAACTACATCAGCAAGTTTTTCAATAGCCGAATTAAAAATTTCGGCCACAAAAACCGCAGAAATTACGGATAAGATCGCAATCCACTCATACCCTGATATTTTGAGGTAAAAAGACAGCCCAATGGCAACTATTGTGGCAAATAAATGAACCCTCCCATTATGATCGTTCATAAAAAAAAGCTTTAAGCCATTAAATGCATATTTAAAGCTCTTAATGCGATCGATAATTGAAAATTTTTGATTTTTCATTGTTTGTAAATTGAGTGATAGATCCTGAAACAAAATCACATAACCGCTGTCAGTCTGAGCTTGTCGAAGACCTTTTCTCCTATCAAAAAATAAAAGATTGTCCTTCGACAGGCTCAGGATGACATCTTTTTATTTTTTCTTAACTTAATGACATTTATTTTCGCGCAGGCACGAATCTTAAGGTCTTTGCCTTAAACCTTTTACCCTTACCTTACTTTCATTTTTTCTCTTCAGACTTCACTTCACTCGTAGAAAAACTATTTCCACTCAGTTTATATTGATAGGTTTTATTAATCGTTTTAGTGCTATCAGCTGTGTCTTTTACAGGAAAAGAACGGAACAGATCGCCATTTTTAATAAAAAATTTATCATTGCCGGCATACCCTTTTTTCTGGTTCGTACTTAAAGAAGGGAAACCGATTTTATTAAAATCTCCACCTGCGTATTCGAAAACATTTAAATCTAAAACATTTTTTTTGCTTAATAGCTGGATGTACAGTTCAGGGTTACCATCATTATCAAGATCCATATTCCATGCATCGGTGATGATACCTTTACGGTCTACCGCAGCCGATCTGTAATTATTGCGGATAGAATCAGACATCAATATCTGATACCCTCCAATAGAGTCGACCCCTTTTCCCCAGCTTACAATTTCGAAATTTAATCCTGGTTTTACTTCTATATCTTTATAAAAGCGGAATGGATTCTTTTGTACTTTGACCGTTTCGGTTTTAACTTCTTTAGGTTTTTCTTCGGTGCATGCAAAACAAAACAGCACCCCTGTAATTAACAAAAGGTGCTGTAATGTATATTTCTGTAGTTTCATTCTATTTGGGTTCATTTTGGTTGCCCCAAATTAAGTATTTTAGCCTATCAAAGCAATAAATTTTATTTCTTCGCCTCCGCTTTAACTTCAGGTGCGCCGTTGTTTAAAACCGTTTCGGCAGTTACGCTTCTTCTTCCACTTGGTGCAATTACAATGGTTTTTAATACCCTTTTTTCTCCCTGAGGAACAGTTATTTTAAATGGAGCAGTGTATAAAAATGCATTTTCTGATGGGCGTGCCAAATCAATAGTGTAATAAATTTTAGATCCGGTTACAGGCGCTTTTAAATCAATGGTAAAATCGCCACCTGTTAAAGGTTTATCGCTTTGACCAATTGGTGTCGGCACCCAAAAATTAATACCCATTTTATCTAAACGCGCCAAATGTACCGGTAAACGTTGCTCAGAGAAATTCTTTAAATCTTTACGTTCAACCGGTGACCATGCAATTTCGGCTAAAGCCAATATACGTGGAAAAGCATGATTTTCGGCTTTAGCAGTGGTTTTAATATATTCGGTCCACATATTGGCTTGCACCCCTTTAATGTATTTGCGTTCATCGGCAGTTAATACTTTCGGAATCGGATCGTAAGCATAGATTTTTTGATAAGGGGCATAGCCACCGATGGTTACCGGCTCATCAGGAGAATTTGATTGTTTATGGTCGATATATAAACCCATCGATCCCGGGGTCATAATTACGTCGTGTTTTTGTTGTGCAGCCGCAATTCCACCATCTTCACCTCTCCAGCTCATTACTGTTGCGTTTGGCGCTAAACCACCTTCTAAAATCTCATCCCAGCCAATAATCGAACGTCCTTTGCCATTTACATGTTTTTCGATAGTCTGGATAAAATAACTTTGTAATTCGTGCTCATCTTTCAGACCTTTCTCTTTCATCAGATTCTGGCAGAAAGTAGATTCTTTCCAATAGGTCTTAGGCGCTTCATCACCACCGATATGGATATATTTAGAAGGGAAAATAGCAATTACCTCATCTAAAACGTTTTCTAAAAAAGTAAAAGTGTTGGTTGATGGTACAAAGATATCATCAAAAACACCCCAGGTTTGTTGTACCTGTTTGCCTTTTCTACTGCCGGCCCATGGTGTTTTATCGCTTATAAAAGTATCACGGTCAGGGAAACAGCTTAACTCTGGGTATGCAGCAATTGCAGCAGAAGCATGACCAGGTAATTCGATCTCCGGAATTACGGTAATGTATTTCTCTGCAGCGTATCTAACAATTTCTTTGGCTTCATCCTGGGTATAAAAACCTTTAACCGGTGTAAGGTAGTTGCCATTGCCCGGGTAATTACCAATAATACTGCCGTTACGTGAAGAACCAATCTCAGTAAGTTTAGGATATTTTTTTATTTCCAGTCTCCAGCCCTGGTCATCGCTTAAATGCCAGTGGAAGGTGTTGATTTTGTAATAAGCCAGCTGATCGATGTATTTTTTAATAAAAGATACCGGGAAGAAATGGCGGCAAACATCCAGCATTGTTCCGCGATAGCTAAAACGCGGATAATCGTTAATGTTAACTGCAGGGATGGTAATTTTATCGGCAACTTTATCCGGCATCATTTGCATGGCCGATTGTACCGCATAAAAAAGTCCTGCTCCTTTTCCCGTTAAAACGATCTGTGTTGGAGTAACTTTAATGGTATAACCTTCGGCAGGTAATTGATCTGCTCCAACAGATGTGAGTACGATTGCTTTTTGGTTAGCTTGAGGGGTTTTGGTTTCCCTTAAGGCGAAACCTGCTTTGGTAACGATAAAAGCATTTAATAAATCAGCCATTTTTGCGCCGTCGATGCTCTGATTTACCAAAACCGTTGTTTTATCCAAAATGAAATTTCCGTTTGCCCTGGTAATGGCTACGGGTGCAGGGATGATCCCCAGATTAGGATCGCTTTGTGCAAATGCACTTGCACTGATTAATACTCCAATAAAAATCGAAAATGCTTTGTTCATGTGTGTGTTTAGGTTTACAGTATTTATTTGATTATTTAAACCAAGATAGAGATTATGGGCAGATTCCAAATCCCACATTTTTGTTACAATACAAATCAACCGTTTGACTGGGTAGCGTAACGCAGATAAATATGCAGATTCTTTTTAAACCTGCTGTATAAGTTATTTTAACCACAGATAAAAAGGATAAACACAGATGAAGATGTGATGGTCTTTTTTTTGAAAATCAGGTACAGCAGCGTTTAGGTTACGATAGTCCCGCTCCCGCTTCTGCTCCCGATGAAAAATCGGGGGCATCCCGCTTTGATCGTGTTTAGGTGGCACAGCCAATGGAGCTATTTGGGGTTGCAAAGTGCAGAAGAAACAGCAGGCACTATGCTATGATAACTTCAATAGTAGTACACATCTGTGTATACAAACCTGATTGAAATGAATCCCGACCTAAAAGTCGGGAGTAATGAAAAGCAGGACTAACATTAAAAAGCACTACTGCAATTGCTTTCCAAAAAAAAAAATGGCGGTTTTATAAAATAAGATTTGCTTTAATAGATCTCTCGATTACGTTGCACTTCGCTCGAGATGATTGTTATGATAA
>NZ_AYMG01000040.1 GCF_000633455.1 Pedobacter jeongneungensis | reverse complement strand
CTGTGGGGACACAGACCATGGCGATAAGTTAAAATGAAATAATAACAATTTGTGCCTCGGTCTGTGTCCCCACAGACCGAAACGAATAATTAAATTAGTGGTCAGTGGAGACAAAGATCACGGTAAGGATTAAATAATATTAACCACAGATAAAGAGGATGAACACAGATACAAAATCCGTGTTTATCTGTGTAAATCCGTGGCAAAAAAACATTGGTCTTTTGTACACAGACCATGGCAAACAGAATTTTAAATTCAGTTTTAGTAAGTTGTTTAACCGGTCTGTGCCTTGCACAGACCGAAAATGACTTTTAAAATTTAGTAAATATGATCATCATCCTCGTTTGCAACGGGGATGAACGAGAACGGCGATTATATCGCCACAACGATTAACCTAATAAAACCAAATATCCTCATGAATATCGAGCAGAACCAAATAGAAAAACATAACGACTCCCTTTTAACTTCACATCAACGTAAGCTTGCTTTTTTAAAAGAAGATTGGTCTCACATTGATCTCGAAAGCGTAATCCAAAAACTGGTAGATTTTCAGATTGCCATTCCAAGCTGGGCATTGGGTACCGGTGGAACACGTTTTGGGCGTTTTGCCATTACTGGTGGTGAGCCACGTACCATTGAAGAAAAAATTGAAGATGTAGGTTTATTGCACGCCCTTAATGGTGCAAGTGGTGCCATTTCGCTGCACATTCCATGGGACATCCCTCAAAATGCAGAAGCTTTAAAGTCATTAGCCGCTAGCTATGGTTTAAAGTTTGATGCCATGAACTCGAATACCTTTCAGGATCAGAAAGGATCAGCGTATAGCTATAAATTTGGTTCGCTTCAAAATGTAAATAAAGACATCCGCAAACAAGCCATTGAGCATAATATAGAAGTAATCAAACATGGTATCGCATTAGGCTCCGATGCTTTAACGGTATGGCTTGCCGATGGTTCTTGTTTCCCAGGTCAGCTTAATTTCCGTAAAGCTTTCGAAAATACTTTAGAGAGTTTGCATGAAATTTATTCAGCCTTGCCTGAAAACTGGAAAATATTTGTGGAGTACAAAGCCTTTGAACCTAATTTTTATTCAACTACGGTTGGCGATTGGGGACAATCATTATTGTACGCGAGCAAATTGGGTAAAAAAGCTTATACTTTAGTCGATTTAGGTCACCACTTACCAAATGCAAACATTGAGCAGATTGTAGCTTTATTGCTAATGGAAGGAAAATTAGGTGGTTTCCACTTCAACGATTCTAAATATGGCGATGATGATTTAACTGCAGGAAGCATCAAGCCTTACCAGTTGTTCCTGATCTTTAACGAGCTGGTAGAAGGAATGGATGCAAAAGGCATGAACCATGCAAAAGACCTTGGCTGGATGATCGATGCTTCGCACAACGTGAAAGATCCTTTAGAGGATTTATTACAATCGGTAGAAGCAATTATGATTGCTTATGCACAAGCTTTATTGGTGGATAGAAAAGCCTTGAACGAAGCGCAGGACAATAATGATGTAGCCAAAGCACAGGAGATTTTACAACATACTTTCCGTAGCGATTTAAGGGCTTTAGTAGCTGAAGCCAGATTAAGGGCTGGTGCAGCTTTATCACCGATTGCTTTATACCGCGGTTTAGAAGTAAGAAATAATTTAGTTAATCACCGCGGAAATACTGTTGCCACAGGTTTATAAATAGGAGAATAAAATGCCAAAACCTGTTATTGCCATATTTGATGTTGGGAAAACGAATAAAAAACTCTTTCTGATTGACGAAAATTACCAGATTGTTTACGAACGTTCTGCACGTTTTGTCGAAACGGTTGATGAAGACGGAGAGCCCTGCGAAAACCTCGAAAGCCTGCGTTCTTCAGTTTACGATTCCCTGCATCAGGTTTTGCTGTTAAAAGAGTTTGATGTTAAAGCCATTAATTTTTCTACCTATGGTGCCAGCTTTGTGTACCTGGATGAAAATGGTGAGCCTTTAACACCACTTTATAATTATTTAAAAGAATACCCGGAGGAACTTAAAAAAGCTTTTTATGCAAAATATGGAGGTGAGGAGAAGATTTCATTGGAAACGGCCTCACCAATTTTGGGCAGTTTAAATTCGGGCATGCAATTGTACCGCCTGAAACATGAAAAACCCGAAATATTCCAAAAGGTAAAATGGGCCTTACACTTGCCACAATATTTGAGCTATTTAATCTCAGGTAAAGCAGTGGCCGATATTACCAGTATTGGCTGTCATACCCAGCTTTGGGATTTTAATAAAAATAAATACCACGATTGGGTTTCGGCTGAAAAAATACAGGAGAAATTTGGTGAGTTTACTCCGGCAGATTCGAGCTTAACCACCAATTTTGAAGGGAATACCCTAAATGTAGGTGTCGGACTGCACGATAGTTCTGCGGCATTAATTCCTTATCTGGCAAATTTTAACACGCCATTTGTGCTTATTTCTACAGGTACCTGGTGCATCAGTTTAAACCCTTTTAACCAGCAGCCCTTAATGGCTGAAGAGCTTAAACAGGATTGTTTATGTTATATGCACTACAAAGGCAAAGCGGTTAAAGCTTCGCGTATTTTTGCAGGTTACGAACATGAAGTGCAGCTTAAACGGATCGCCGAACATTTTGATCGTGCTGCCTATTTGTTTAAACACCTGAAGTTTAATCCATCAATGATTTTGAAACTGGCGAATAAAATTCCTGAAAATCAACAGGAACAGCAAGGTTTTTCTGCAAGTTCAGCTTTTCCGGGTCGCGACCTGAATATCTTCCAGACCGCAGAAGAAGCCTATCATCAATTAATTTTTGACCTGATCAAACAGCAGATTTATTCATTAAAATTGATTTTAAATGCTGGCGTAAGGCGGATTTTTGTAGACGGGGGATTTGGTAAAAATGCCATTTACATGCATCTGTTGGCTACTTCCATTCCCGATATTGAGGTTTATGCTTCCTCGGTTTCGCAGGCTACGGCCATAGGTACCGCACTGGCCATAAATGATGCCTGGAATGAAAATCCTGCGCCAACAGACATGATCCAGTTAAAATATTATTCTGCCATTCAACGTAGCCTAGATTTTTAGGAATTTACCTATATTCGAAATCCCTACACCAATGTAACCGTTTTGAAACCAGAAGATTTAATCCCCTACATAAAAGTTGATGAGTATTCATCAACGCCAAAATACAAGCAGTTAACCAACGCTATTTTGGCCGCTATTGAAAGTGGTAAACTTCTTAAAAATAGTTTGTTGCCATCCATAAACGAGTTGAGTTTCAGTTTGGAAATGTCGAGGGATACCGCCGAAAAAGGTTACCGTAACCTTCGGAAACTGGGGGTAGTTGATTCTGTACCTGGTAAGGGTTATTTTATCGTAAATACCGATTTTTCGAGAAAATTAAAGGTCTGTTTGCTTTTTAATAAGCTCAGTACGCACAAAAAAATCATTTACGATTCCTTCACCAAAACCATTGGCGAACGTGCGGCGATAGATTTTTATATTTACAACAATGATTTTGCGCTGTTCAAGAAGATGATTGTTGCCAAGCGTGATGATTATTCGCATTTCGTGATTATTCCACATTTTTTGGAAGGGGGCGAAAATGCCCACGAAATTATCAATACCATCCCAAAAGAGAAACTGGTGATCCTTGATAAATTGCTTCCCGGTATCACAGGAGATTATGCTGCGGCGTATGAAAATTTCGCACAGGACATTTATGCGGCCCTCGAACAGGCTTTAGACCGGCTTTCTCATTACCGTACCCTAAAAATTATCTTTCCAAAAAATAGTTATTTCCCACACGAGATATTAACGGGTTTTTACAGGTTTTGCCAGCAGTATGCTTTTGACCATAAAGTGATCCACAACATCAAAGATGAAGAAATTAATCCTGGTGAAGTGTATATTAACCTGATGGAAGATGATCTGGTGATGTTGATTGAACGTTTAATTGCTCAAAAACTTAAAATCGGTGTAGATGTTGGCGTAATATCTTATAATGAAACCCCGTTGAAAAGAATCATTTTAGATGGAATAACGACCATTTCTACTGATTTTAGCAAACTTGGTGCACAGGCAGCGGAGTTTGTTCTCAATGGAAAAACCGAAAAGATCGAGGTTCCTTTTTATTTGAATTTACGTAAATCATTGTAGTACTCTTTTTAGTACGCGGTTAGTTCGTCATCTTGACTGAAGTGCAGCGAAATGGAGATATCTATGTAGACAGATTTCTCGACTACGTTGGACCCGATAGCTATCGGGTCCGCTCGAAATGACGGTTCTCTTGATTAATTGTGCATAAAAACCTAAAAAGTCATTTTAGCTAAAACTTATTAATGATTACTTTTATCATTCAGCTATTTTAGTTTAAATGAGTGAACCGGTAACAGCGCAACAGCTTTCAGAACAACATCCTTACGATTATATTTTAAAGGATTTTAACCTGAAAGATCTGAGTCAGGTTGTTATTCTTAAACATTTAAGTGGATTGATTCATACCGATGTTAAAGGCTTTTACCAGCTTTTTCCGGAGCAGATAGAGATTGATTATGCCGCTTTTAGTGATGAATCCTCAGGATTTCCTTTTCCGATTGTTCAGGTACAGCAGCACTCAAATTCGGTAAAACTTTCTTGTCGTTGTGTTACTCCGAAAAATAAACTCTGCGAACATCAGGCTCGGGTTTTGTACAATATTCTTCAACGTCAGGAATTACTGATTTTCTTTGATGCTAATCTCCGCAGGCAAAAGCTGGCCAAAATTGCGGTCGATTACGGATTGGAAAAAGAAAATGATTTCGATCTTTTGTTCAACCTCCGGTACGAAAACGGTCAGTTAGATATTCGTCCAAAAATGGATGCCCTGCAACCATTTAATAAAGAAGCCCAGCAAAATTTACAGGAACTTTTATTGCCGCCAGCAAATGCTAAGGTAAAACTGCAGTCCAAAAGTGACAAGGCTAAAATGATTCTGGTGCTCGGCCAACACCGCTATTACAACAATTTAGTGGTAGAATTATTTGAAGCTGAAACCACTAAAAGCGGCAAGGTTAAAAATCCTATTAAAAGCGTTAATCCCAACGACCTGCTTTTTAAAACCGACGATCATGATCTGGTGAAATTTTATAGTGGCATCACCACTTTTCAGCAGAATTACAATGCCGATCAGAATGAAGCAGAAATAGAGGCTCTAAGGGCAATTGTAAAAAATCCTCAGCGAATCCCATTTTATCTGCAGGATAGTAAACAGTCATCCGCAATTCAGGCCTCAACCATTACGGCGGTTAATGTGCATTTATTGGAAGTCGATTTACGGCTTTCAGTAAACCAGCGTGATGATTATTACGAAATTACTGGTCGGTTGATTATTGAAGGCAAATCTTACGAGCTGGATAACCTGGTATTGGTACACCAATATTTTGTTAAACTAAAAGATCAGCTTTATTTAATCGGTAGGCTGGATTTTCTACGTGTAATTGGTTTTTTTCAAAAGCAGAGCAACCGCTTAATCCTGCACAAAACAAAGTATCCGGAGTTTCAAAAAGCAATTCTGGTTCCTTTAGAAGGCAGCATTCACGTCGATTATTCATATTTAAAACCGGCTACCAAAAGTCAGATTGAAGAAAAAGGTTTCGATCTCGAAAATGAGCAACTGATTTACCTTTCAGAATCTGAAGATTATATCCTCCTTACACCCGTAATGCGTTATGGGAATTTGGAGATACCTGTATTGTCTAAAAAGCAGATTCAGGCGAAAGATAAACTAGGGAATATTTTTAAGCTTGCCCGTGATGAGAAGGCTGAACTTCAATTTATTTCGAATGTGATCAGGTCGCATCCCTACTTTTATGAGCAAATGGAAAACGATTTCCTGTTTGAGCAAAATAGTTATGATTCATTTTACCTTCATCGAAAACGGTTTTTGGAAGCAGCCTGGTTTCTCGAAGCTTTTGAAGTTTGGCGGAATAAAGGAATACATATTTTGGGCTTCAATCAGCTTAAAAATAATAAACTGAGCGAATTTCAGGCTAAAATCAATATCGAGGTGTTGAGTGGAACCGATTGGTTTGAAACCAAAGTAAAAGTGAAATTCGGCAAGCAACAGGTTGCACTGAAACTCCTGCATAAATCAATCAGGAACAAAAGCAAGTTTGTCACACTTGATGACGGTACACAAGGAATGCTGCCAGATGAATGGATCGAAAAATTTGCGGCTTATTTTAGCGCAGGAGAACTTACCGAAGAAGCCATTATTACCCCAAAAATTAAATTTGCTTCCATAAACGAACTTTATGAAGATGCTTTGCTGGATGGGGAAGTAAAGAATGAATTGAAGCTGTACAAGCAAAAATTTGAAAGTACTGATTCGATTCAGGAGGTGGAAGTACCAAAAGGTTTAACCGCAACTTTGCGCCACTACCAGAAAGACGGCTTAAACTGGCTTAACTTTCTGGATGATTTTAATTTTGGTGCCTGCCTGGCCGATGATATGGGATTGGGTAAAACTATACAGATTTTGGCTTTCATTTTATCACAGCGTGAAAAAGTAGAGCACAATACCAACCTCGTGGTGGTTCCGGCTTCATTAATCTTTAACTGGAAAGCCGAAGTAGAAAAATTTGCACCATCTATAAAGGTGAAGACGATTTATGCTGGCGAACGCACCAAAACCACCGATACTTTTGATGATTATGAAATCATTTTAACTTCTTATGGAACATTGCTGTCGGATATTCGCTTCTTAAAGGATTATCGTTTTAATTATATCTTTTTAGATGAATCGCAGTTGATCAAGAATCCAGATTCGCAGCGATATAAGGCCGTTCGCATGCTGCAATCGAGGAATAAAGTGGTGATGACGGGTACACCGGTTGAGAACAATACTTTCGATTTGTATGGACAGTTGTCTTTTGCTTGTCCGGGGCTCTTCGGCAGTAAACAACAGTTTGCCGATTTATATTCTACGCCGATCGATCAGTTTAAAGATAGCCGGAGGGCAGAAGAATTGCAGAAAAAAATCAGGCCGTTTATTCTCCGCAGAACTAAAGAACAAGTCGCTAAAGAACTTCCTGATAAAACTGAAATTGTACTGTACTGCGAAATGGGAGAGGAGCAGCGAGAGGTTTACGAAGCCAATAAAAAGGAAATTCAGGATTTTATTTTAGGCAAACAGGAAGACGAGCTGCCTAAAAGCTCCATGCATGTACTCAAAAGCATCACCACCTTAAGGCAGATCTGTAACTCAGCTGCTTTATTAGCCGATGGAAAATCATATTTACAGGCTTCCTCAAAAATTGATGTGCTGATGGAACAGATTGAAAGTAAAGCCGGGAACCATAAAATTCTTGTTTTTTCTCAATTTGTGACGATGCTCGATCTGATTAAAAAACAATTGGAAAACAGAGGAATCAGGTATGAATACCTTACGGGGCAAACGCGTAAAAGAGAAGAAGTAGTTACTTCTTTTCAACAGAATGCCGATATTCCGGTTTTCCTGATCAGTTTAAAAGCAGGGGGAACGGGGCTAAACTTAACCGAAGCTGATTATGTTTACCTGGTAGATCCCTGGTGGAACCCTGCGGTAGAAAACCAGGCCATAGATCGGGCGTATAGAATTGGCCAGCATAAAAATGTAATGGCGGTGCGTTTAATCTGCCCGGATACCATAGAGGAAAAAATTATGAAACTTCAGGCCACTAAAAAGGATCTGGTTAAAGATCTGATCCAAACTGATGGAAGTTTGTTTAAAAACTTGACCAAGAAAGAATTATTGAGTTTGTTGAGTTAGGATAAGTTCGTTAAATACACTCGGATTGTCATCCTGAGCCTGTCGAAGGATCTATATTGTTCACTATTCGTTCGTGGAGACATAAACCAAGGCACCAAAAGTAGATTCAAAAATTGTTCGTCATTCCCACGCAGGTGGGAATCGTAATGCAATAAGCTTTAAGATTCCCAATCAAGTTGGGAATGACGATGCGACTTATAAATGCAACTCAAAATAGGGCAAACATCTAAATCCCCACTTCAAACTCATAACCCAAAAATTCAGGCACATTCAAACTTTCTACGATCTT
The DNA here is from genome assembly GCF_000633455.1 of Pedobacter jeongneungensis. Taxonomy (GTDB): domain Bacteria; phylum Bacteroidota; class Bacteroidia; order Sphingobacteriales; family Sphingobacteriaceae; genus Pedobacter; species Pedobacter jeongneungensis_A. The sequence goes on along the minus strand of NZ_AYMG01000040.1, from coordinate 7,952 downwards.
CCAATCTTTCTTTTCTGCAATAAAATGAGGTAATTCAAGCCCTGTGGTTTTAGCCGAATGGGTATAAAAATCCATTTTTGCAGGATGATTTGGAGCACAGGCATTGTAAGTTCTACGAAAGGCTTGTTTCTCTAATATTTTAACCGCAATACCTACCGCATCGGTTTGATGGATCAAATTTACCGGGGCCAGGCCATTCGGTACATTGCTTTTTCCGGCAAAAAATCTTCCAGGGTTACGATCAGGGCCAATTAAACCTGCAAAGCGGATTACTGTGCAATTTTCTGGGAATAGATCCTTAAAAAGTATTTCTGCTGCTAAAACCATCCTTCCTGAATCGGTGTCTGGCTTGGTTTCGCTGCTTTCGTTTACCACTTTATTTTCATCTGCATAAACACTGGTTGAGCTAATAAGAACCACATGTTTCGATTTATCTTTCGCAGCTGCTAAAATTGATTTGATCTTTTGGGGGTAATCATGAAGCTCAGTAGAATTTCGCTTAGGTGGAATACAGATGAATAAGGTGTCTGCTTCAAAAAACGCTTCCTCGGCTACAATTGCGTCTGCAGTAAAATTGATTAAATAAGGTTGTATATTTTCAGCCTGAAGTATGGCTAATTTCTCCTGACTGGTGGTTGAACCTTTAACAGCATAATTCAAACTAATCAGCTTTTTGGCTAAAGCCAATCCAAACCAGCCGCAACCTAAAATAGAAACGATATTGTTTTTTATATTCACGATACAAATATCAGTTAAATTTACTTCAGACAATTATTAAAATAAAGGAGGATTTTGTTTCTCAATTCACAGGCATAGCTTTTGCCACCTAGCCCCGGGTGCAGCAGGTACCCTGCAGGGTTGAGGTACGAAGCCCGAAGCGTACCGCGAAACACGGGAACAAACTTTAATTTTAGCACGGGTACTGCGCTTCAGAAAAAGAATACGCATTTAGCAATTAACTAATGACTATTGAACCAACTAACTATCCTTTCCCCAAGTTATAACAAGCCCTGCACCGTGGTTCATAACTTTCCTTTTCGCCCAATAAAACAGTCGCTTCATCAGCAGCGGTACGGTAGCTGTAAAGTGCTGGGTTGCCACAGCAAACACAAACAGCATTTACTTTGGTTACATGTTCGGCAATGGCCATCAGAGCCGGCATCGGACCGAAAGGTTTGCCTGTAAAATCCATATCCAATCCGGCTACAATTACGCGGATGCCCCTAAGGGCCAGTTTATTGCAAACATCAGGCAGTTCATCGTCGAAAAACTGCGCCTCATCTATCCCAACCACTTGCGTATTGGTGCCTAATAATAAAATGGCTGATGCGCTATCAACCGGAGTAGAATTGATTGAATTTAGATCGTGCGATACCACTGCAGTTTCGTGGTAACGGGTATCGGTGCGGGGTTTAAAAATTTCGACATTCAATTTAGCAATCTGGGCTCTTTTTAACCTTCTGATCAGTTCTTCAGTTTTACCAGAAAACATAGAGCCACATACCACTTCTATACTTCCCGAAAATTCGCCTCTTCTCCTAAAATTTTGTTCGCTAAATAACATGCCCGATTTTTTATTCCCCTATGTTCGCTCTATAATTTTTAAACCGAACAAATATGAGAATTATGTGTTATTTTTGGACACATAGTTACCAACATAAATCGCTAAAAAATTCGTTTTAACTTTATGATGAACCAACAGGATATTTTCAGAAAGATCGGCAATATTTTAACAGAATTAAATGAGCAATACCAGTTCCTTGCTCAAAATCCTCAACAATTAAACGATTTGGAGCTGGAGCTTTTCCTGGCCAATGCCCATTTTCTTTCCGATCATGTTAATATCGTCAAAAAACTAAATACGGCAGTAGAAGATAAGGCTACTCATGCTGGAAATCATGTTTTGTTGGCTGAACAGAATACCATTATCTTACCTGAAACTGAAAAAAACGTTATAGCTGAAAATGAAAGCTTAGCACCTCAGGAATTGGAAGAAATAGCGACCGCTGAAGAAGAGGAAGAACGTATTGACGTTAAGCCTGAACAGGAGAAATGGGATGATGAAATCATTGAAGAAGAAAAGGCTGAAACACTTTTAAATCAGGATTTTTTCAAACCCGATCAGGACGATCATACTTTCGAATTTGTGTTGGGTAACCACGATGAAAATGCACAGTTTGATTACGAAGCAAATCCGATAGCTATCGGATCTGTTGAAGAAATTTTCGACCGTCCCTTAAGTAAAGAAGAGGCCGAAATTTTAGCACATAAGAAGAAAATACACGAAAAAGAAGCTTTGGCTCCTCAGGAAGATATTTTGCCTGCTGAAGATGATGAAATTGGTCCTGAACCTTTTTTAATTCCACACGAAGAAGAACCTCAAGTAATTACTCAAGCGGAACCTATAGTAGAAGTTAAACGTGAAGAGCCAATTGCTGAAATAAAAAAAGAAGAACCAATTATCGCAACAACTCCGCCTATTGAAGCGCTTAAGGATGTAAAATTGGATGATCCTATTATTTCGCCCCCAGTTGAGCAGGAGCGTCCGTTATTTACCCCTGAAGCTGTTCCTGTAAAACCAGCTCCACAGCCCACAGCTTCTCAGCCGGCTCCAAGCTTAAACGACTTATTGGCTAAAACAAACAGCCAGAATAATGAACCTGTTAAAGCTCCGATTGCTGATTTAAAACAGGCCATCAGCTTAAATGAAAAATTACTGTTTATCAGGGAGCTTTTTAATGGCTATAATTTGGCCTATTCAGAAGTGATTGATATCATCAACAGGATGAATAGTTTCGAAGCTGCTGATAGCTATCTTCAACATAATTATGCTGCAAAAAATAACTGGGCCAGTAAACAGGCTACGGTTGATCAGTTTTACGAGCTGCTAAATAGAAGGTTTAGTAAGTAGAGCGGAGAGCGGATGGCGTTTTGGAAATTAGTGGTGTGGTGTTTGGAAGATAGTGTTACAATGGGAGAAAAGTCGTCATTGCGAGGAGGAACGACGAAGCAATCTTACAACTATGGTTTTATTGCGATCGCATTAAGATTGCCTGCCTGCTGCAGGTAGGCTTCATCCAATGAAAAATTGGCTTCGCAATGACGATCCCTCTTAGCCTGTTCCCTAGAAAAAACCCTGTATCGTCCTCGTTTTTAACGAGTATGCATGAGATTGGTATTTGTAATGCCTTAGATAATAAATCTTTGTACCAATATTATTAAGATCCTGAAATGAATTCAGGAGGACAAATCTCTATGCTTTTACGCGAAATATCGACTCCGGACTCCCGACTTTTAAATAAACCCCATCCGGTTAGAATCCAGCTTTAAAAAGATAAACAACAGGATTGTAAAACTCCATAATGACGAGCCGCCATAGCTAATGAATGGTAATGGAATCCCAATTACCGGAATAATTCCAATTGTCATTCCGATATTGATAAATACGTGAAAAAACAGGATACAGGCTACACTGTAGCCATAAACCCTCGAGAAGGTAGATCGCTGCCTTTCTGCCAGATTAATCAACCTGAGCAATAGAAACATGTATAAACCAATTACAACCGAACAGCCCAGAAATCCCCATTCTTCGCCAATGGTAGAGAAGATAAAATCGGTGCTTTGTGCAGGTACGTAACCGTATTTAGTTTGCGTACCCTGTAAAAAACCACGACCGGTTGCCTGCCCTGAACCAATGGCAATCTGCGATTGGATTACGTTATAACCCGCGCCTTTATTATCGGCTTTAAGGCCCAACATTAATTCGATACGACTACGCTGATGTGGCGCTAAAACTTTCTCGTAAGCAATTTTAACCACAAAAAGATAAGCAATGGCAATCATCGTTACCAATACGGTAGAGATGATGATTTTTTGTTTCCTCCTGTTATTATAAATGAAAAGTCCGCCAATTGTAGTGAGGATAAGGATTAATACATAAGTTGGCACCAGGAAATCGGCAACAAACAATACAATCATTCCTAAGAAGATCAAAAGAAAATAGCCTGATAAACCTTCACGGTATAAAGGGAACATAAAAGCAAGGAAAACCAATGCAGAGCCTGTATCGGGCTGTAACATGATCAATAAAAGTGGGGCCAGTACAATAAGACCTGCAATCACAATCGATTTAAAATCCCTGAATTTGGGGTTAAACGTACTTACATACCTCGCTAACAACAAGGCCGTACCAAATTTGGCAAATTCTGAAGGTTGCAGCCTAAAGGAGCCAATGGGGATCCAGGCCTGGTTTCCACCCACATTTCGCCCCACAAACAGTACCACAACAAGCAGAAACAGGGTGGCGCCGTAAATAAAAGGTGCAAAAACATTAAATAAGCGTCCATCAAATAATAAGATCGACAAGCCTAATATCAACCCGGTAATTACATAAATTAACTGTTTACCGTAACTGCTTGCAAAATCGAAACCTGCAGCCTTATCCGGATTGTAAATGGATGCGTATACATTTATAAAACCAACTGCGCATAAAGCAATGTAGATTAAAACGGTAATCCAATCTACATTAAAAAAGAAACGGTTTCCCTGTTGTTGCATCATTACTTATTGGTTACAGGTTTATGGTTTACAATGGGTTTGTTTATTTTGGGTTTTGTTGCAACAGTTTGTTTTATTATTGCCGGTTTTATTTTTAAACTGTCTTTAACCCTTTTAAGCGAATCGGTCTTTTTTAGGTTTAAACTATCTAATTTGGTTAATTTAACCTTTTTTGTCTTATCGATCAAAGCAGGTAAAAGATTGGTTTCAGAGAATGCTTTTACGGTATAACCATTCGAACGTGGCTTGATGGTATCCGTTAAATATTTTTCTACCATAAAACTCGATATCGGGGCTGCGTACGAACCTCCAAAGCCACCGTTTTCTACAATTACTGCAATGGCAATTTTAGGGTTATCCATTGGTGCAAAACCGATAAAAACCGAGTGGTTTTTGCCATGTGGATTTTGTACCGTTCCGGTTTTACCGCACATCACAATATTGGGTATCTGCGATTCTTTTGCTGTTCCCCACGGACTATTCACCGCATCCCGCATTCCATCAATTACAATAGGGAAATATTTCTCATCTACACCCACATAGTTTTTAACTACATATTCTTTTTTCACTACATTTTTATCGCCGATACCTTTAATTAGGTGAGGCTTTAAATAATAGCCGCGGTTGGCAATTGCCGCCATAACGTTTGCCATTTGCAAAGGGGTAGAGGTAATCTCTCCCTGACCAATGGCCTGCGAAATTACAGTGGTATATCCCCAGCGTTTACCATAAATCTTATCGTAGTGGTCGCCCTGATAAAATATACCCTTTTTTTCGAAAGGCATATCGATGCCCAATTTCTGTCCAAAGCCCCATTTAGAAATCTGCTCGTGCCAGTTGGCATAAGTCTGGCGTTGATTTTTTATGCCGTTTTTGGTAATGATGCTCTGAAAAACATGGCAGAAATAGGTGTTGCAAGAACGGGCAATACCGCGTTGCATGTTAATGGTACCATCAACGTGCTCGCATTTTACCTTATGGTTTCCGGCCATGTAATAACCGGGACAGAAAAACGTAGTATTTGGATCAATCGCGCCATCCTGCAATGCAACCAAGGCATCAACCGGTTTAAATGATGATCCAGGGGAATACTGACCAGCAATTGGCCGCACAATTTGCGGGCGGTAAGGGTTTGCAATCAAACTCATGTAGTTTTTACCCCAATCTTTACCTACTAACTGGTTTGGATCATATCCGGGGCTACTTACAAAAGCCAGGATCTCTCCGGTTGAAGGTTCGATGGCAACAATTGCACCTACCTTATTTTTCATTAGTTCTTCTCCAAGGCGCTGAATCCTGATATCTAACGAAGAAATTAAACGATCTCCTGATACGGCGTTTACATCGTATTTTCCATTGGCATAGCTGCCCTGAGCGATGTTTTTGGCATCATAAAGTATCCTTGTCTCTCCCTTTTCTCCACGCAAAAAATCTTCGTAAGAACGTTCTAATCCACTTTTACCTATAAAATCACCTGGCTTATAATAACCTTCCGAATTTTCGATATCAGTTGGACTTACTTCTTTAACATAGCCAAAAAGCTGTCCGGCTATGCTATCAGGATAATGTCTGATGGTTCTGTCTTGCGTTCTGAAACCAGGGAAACGGTACATGATTTCCTGTAAGCGGGCATAACTCTGTACAGAGATTTGACGTTCGAAAAATGTAGCCTGGTAATTCGACTGCGCCCTTGCTTTTTTTAATTTTTTACGCACATCATCAATGGTAATTTCTAAAGCATTGGCCAACCCAAGGGTGTCGAATGGTTTAACCTCGTTTGGCGTTACCATTAAATCGTAAACCGGTTCGTTCTGCACAATTACCTTCATGTTCCGGTCGAGGATAGCACCACGTGCAGGATATTTATAGATTTTACGCAATACATTACTTTCGGCAGAACTGAAAGCCTTGTCGCTAATGATCTGGATATAAAATAATTTCCCCAGCAAAATCAGGGCGATTACAATGAATAATCCTTGAACGATATATTTCCGGTTAAATAACTGATCCATTAACGTGGTGTTCTTCTATAGAATATAAACTCTACCAATAAAATAATAAGCAGTGTAAAGATACAACTTAAGCCGCATCTCATTAAGGTATAACCTACTTCGGTTAGCCTGAATGTTTCTAAAAAGAACAGCACTAAATGATGTGCAATAACGCAGAGAAAAGTATAAAGTGAAAACCATTGAAAACCCATATAACTTAACGAAGGTTCGGGATCGTCAATTGCGTCGCGGTTTAAACTTATTGATATAAAAGAAATCCTCACAAAAGCCAGTACCACACAGGCCGTGGCATGTACGCCCATGGTATCGTAAAAGGCATCGAGGGTTAATCCGGTTCCAAAAGCCAATAAATACAATACAATATTGGGAATACCAAAAGGAAGCAGAAGTAAAAACAATACGTAGATAAATGGCGTAGAAAGATCGTAAAAGCCCATATTTTTGAGCAGGAATATCTGCACAAAAAGTAGCAAAAACCACCTGATCACATTTACAATTATGATTCTACTATTCATTCGGTTTAACGATGCCTTCTAAAGCTTTTTGCTCTTCAGCCTTTTTATATTTAACCACATATACATATTGCAATGTGCTAAAATCTGTAAATAAATTTATTTCTCCTGATAAGAAATTATCATTGGTGGCTACGTTTGGTTTGCTGATCCGTCCAACCAAAATCCCGGCCGGAAATGAACCATAACCTGAGGTGACTACCGAATCGCCCACATACATCTTAATGTGGTTGGGTACTTCTTTAATAAATGCTTTTTTAATGTCGAAATTACCATCACCCCAAACCAATGAGCCCAATGCATTATTCTTTTTCAAAGTCACGCTTATTTTAGTGTCTTTATGTAAGAGCGATTGGATGGTTGCCAGGTGTTCAGAAACATCGCGGATAAAACCAACAACACCTCTCTGTGGCGCAATAACTGCCATTCCACTTTTAATTCCATCAACAGTGCCTTTATTAATGGTCATGATGTTATTGCGTAACGTAATCGAATTTTTAACTACTTTGGCTGCAAGGTAGGTGTAATCCTGATTGGTAACAGTATCAACAACTTTAACATCTTTAGCGGTATCAACAGTGGTTAAGCTTAACAACTTACTTCTAAGTTTGGCATTTTCTGCAGCAAGGCTATCGTTTACCATTCCAAGGTTTAAATAGCGCTTAAAAACATTTAACCTTTCGTAAGCCGTACCCACCACCTCATTGGTAGAGTTTAAGGTTACGCTACGCTGATAGGAGTTGTTCTTCACCGTTAGGTAAAGCCCAATGGTAAAAAAAATGATAAACAGGAAAAATGCGTTGTATCTGCTGATGAAAATCCAAAGGTTACGCATTGCTCATGAGATATGAGATTTGAGATATGAGATATG
>NZ_AYMG01000039.1 GCF_000633455.1 Pedobacter jeongneungensis | reverse complement strand
CCACCGGAAAAGTAAATGTTGATCCGAATACGCCGAGCGGTACTTATACCTTAACTTATCAGATTGCTGATAAACTGAATCCAGGTTCTACCAAAACGGCAACAGTTACCATCACGGTAGATGCGCCGGCACTGGTAGCTAATGATGATGCAGGTACGGCAAATGGTTTTACTGGTGGTTTGGCAATTGCAGATGTATTGGCCAACGATACTTATAATGGTAATCCGGCTACTTTAGCCCAGGTTACCTTATCGCAGGTTTCAACCACAAATGCGAATGTAACTTTAGATCCTGCTACCGGAAAAGTAAATGTTGCTGCAAACACAGCTGCAGGAACTTATACCGTAGTTTATCAGATACTGGATAAAGTAAATCCGGCTCAGGTTAAAACCGCAAATGCGGTGGTTACTGTTACGGCGCCCCAAATGACTGCAAATGCCGATCTTGGTACTGCAAATGGTTTTACAGGTGGTGTAGCCGTTCCTAATGTTTTAGCGAACGATACCTATAATGGTGCTCCGGTAACTTTAACCAATATAACCTTAACCCAGGTTTCAACAACAAATGCCAATGTTACCTTAAATCCGGCTACCGGGCAGGTAAACGTTGCGGCCAATACCCCTGAGGGCACTTATACATTGGTATACCAGATTGAAGATAAATTAAATCCCGGCCAAAAAACAACGGCAACAGTAACCATCACAGTTGGTGCACCTGCGCTTGTGGCCACAGCCGATAACGGCTCGGCCAATGGCTTCACAGGCGGGGTAGCCGTCCCTAATGTTTTAGCGAATGATACCTATAATGGAAACCCGACTACCCTTACAAATGTAAATTTAACACAGGTTTCTACTACTGATCCAAAAGTTACCTTAAATGTAGCTACGGGTGAAGTTAATGTGGCACCGAATACACCAGCTGGTACTTACACGGTAGTTTACCAGATCGAGGATAAATTAAATCCTGGTCAAACCAAAACAGCTAACGTAACAGTTACTGTGAACGCACCTGGTATTCTGGCTGTAAACGATTCGGGCTCAATTAATGGTTTTGTAGGTGGAACAGCCGTTAACAATGTGCTGGTAAACGATACTTACAATGGAACAACTGCAACACTTAATGAGGTTAATCTTTCACTTATTTCTACTTCAGATGCTAAAGTAACCTTAAATACGGCTACTGGTGCGGTTAATGTTGCAGCAAATACAGCGGCAGGAACTTATACTTTAGTGTATCGCATTACTGATAAAGTAAATCCAACCTTAACTTCAGATGCAACGGTATCGGTTACTGTTACAGCCCCGGCAATTGTAGCAAATGCAGATAATGGTTCTGTAAATGGTTATGTTGGTGGTGTGGCTGTACCGAATGTATTGGTAAATGATACCTACAATGGTGCTCCGGCCACCTTAACCAATGTTACCTTAACGCAGGTTTCAACAACGAATGCAAACGTTACTTTAGATCCAACAACCGGAAAAGTTAATGTAGCAGCCAATACCCCAGCGGGTACTTATACCCTTAATTATCAGATTGAAGATAAATTAAACCCTGGTCAGAAAACAACGGCCAATGTAATTGTGACGGTTAATGCACCTGTATTAACAGCAAATAACGATACAGGTTCGGCCAATGGCTTTACCGGAGGTGTTGCTGTACCGAATGTACTATCAAATGATAGTTATAACGGTGACCCGGCAACCCTGACCAATGTAACCTTAACTCAGGTTTCTACTACCAATGCAAATGTTACCCTGGATGTAACTAGTGGTGCAGTTAATGTTGCTCCAAATACACCTGCAGGTACTTATATGGTAGTTTATCAGATTGAGGATAAATTAAATCCTGGTCAAACTAAACAGGCTTCGGTAACCATTACGGTTGCTGCGCCGGCAATTGTTGCCACAAATGATGCTGGCTCGGCCAATGGTTATACTGGTGGGTTAGCCGTATCGAATGTATTATCGAACGATACTTATAACGGTGCTCAGGCAACTTTAACCAATGTTATTTTAACACAGGTTTCTACCACGAATGTGAATGTAACTTTAGATCCGGCAAACGGAGCAGTAAATGTTGCTGCCAATACACCGGCTGGAACTTATACCGTGGTTTACCAGATTGAGGATAAATTAAACCCTGGTTTGAAAACTACGGCTAACGTTACTGTAACTGTTGATCCGATTGCACTGGTTGCAAATGCTGATGCCGGAACGGCCAACGGTTTCACTGGTGGAACTGCTGTAAACAACGTATTGGCTAACGATATGTATAATGGTGGTCAGGCAACATTAAACAATGTTACTTTAACACAGATTTCTACAACAAACGCAAACGTTACTTTAGATCCAATTACCGGAAAAGTTAATGTAGCGCCAAATACTCCTGCCGGTACCTACACTGTAGTTTATCAGATTGAGGACAAATTAAATCCTGGTCAAACCAAACAGGCAAGTGTTACCATTACGGTTAATGCGCCTGTAATGACCGCAAATGGTGATACCGGAACAGCCAATGGTTTTACCGGAGGTGTTGCTGTACCCAATGTGCTGACAAATGATACTTATAACGGCGTAAGCCCTGCAACTTTAACCAATGTAACTTTAACCCAGGTTTCGACTACTAACCCAGGTGTATCACTAGATGTGACTACTGGTGCAGTTAATGTTGCTCCGAATACGCCTGCAGGAACTTATACTTTGGTTTACCAGATCGAGGATAAATTAAATCCTGGTCAAACCAAACAAGGTTCGGTAACCATTACGGTTGGTGCACCGGCAATTGTTGCCACAAATGATGCTGGTTCGGCCAATGGTTACACAGGTGGAGTAGCCGTATCGAATGTATTATCGAACGATACTTATAACGGTGCTCCGGCAACTTTAACTAATGTTACTTTAACACAGGTTTCTACCACAAATACGAATGTAATGTTAGATCCGGCTACCGGAGTGGTAAATGTTGCTGCCAATACACCGGCAGGAACTTATACTGTGGTTTACCAGATTGAGGATAAATTGAATCCTGGTTTGAAAACTACGGCTAACGTTACTGTAACTGTTGATCCGATTGCATTGGTTGCAAATGCTGATGCCGGAACGGCCAACGGTTTCACAGGTGGAACTGCTGTAAACAACGTATTGGCTAACGATATGTACAATGGTAGTCAGGCAACATTAAGCAATATTACTTTAACACAGATTTCTACAACAAATGCAAACGTTACTTTAGACCCGACAACCGGAAAAGTTAACGTAGCACCAAATACACTGGCAGGAACTTATACTGTAGTTTACCAGATTGAGGACAAATTAAATCCTGGTCAAACCAAACAGGCAAGTGTGACTGTTACGGTTAATGCGCCTGTAATGACTGCAAATGGCGATACCGGAACAGCCAATGGTTTTACCGGAGGTGTTGCTGTACCAAATGTATTGACAAACGATACCTATAACGGTGTAAGCCCTGCAACTTTAACCAATGTAACTTTAACCCAGGTTTCGACTACTAATCCAGGTATATCACTAGATGTGACTACCGGTGCAGTTAACGTTGCTCCGAATACGCCTGCAGGAACTTATACTTTGGTTTACCAGATCGAGGACAAGTTAAATCCTGGTCAAACCAAACAAGGTTCGGTAACCATTACGGTTGGTGCACCGGCAATTGTTGCCACAAATGATGCAGCAGCGATTAATGGAATATCAGGCGGAACAGCAGTTGCTGATGTATTGGCGAACGATACCTATGATGGCAATACCGCAACATTGGCAAATGTTACTTTAACTCAGGTTTCTACATCGAACCCAGGCGTAACCTTAGATGTTGCTACAGGAAAAGTGAACGTAGCCGCTGGAACGCCAGAAGCTACCTATACTTTGGTTTACCAGATCGAAGACAAATTAAATCCTGGCAAAACTGCTCAGGCTACTGTAACCATCACGGTAACTGCTGCACCAATGCTGGCGGTTGATGATAATGGCACCGAAAATGGTTTTGAAGGTGGTGTAGCCGTTTCAAATGTATTAACAAACGATTTATTCAATAACGCACCTGCTACATTGGCTGGTGTATATTTAACTGAAATATCTACAGATAATCAAAATGTGAAATTAAATGTAGGTAACGGTCAGGTTTATGTTCAGCCAGGTACTCCGGCAGGCGTTTACAAAGTGGTTTATACCATTACCGATCGTGTTAATACTATAGAAGTAAAACAGGCAACAGTTACTGTTACAGTAACCGCACCGGCAATAATTGCAAATGCAGATAACGGGCAGGTAAATGGTGTAACAGGAGGTAATGCAATTGCAAACGTTCTGGCTAACGATAGCTACAATGGCGCAACTGCGACTTTAACTACGGTTAACCTGAAACAGATTTCATCTGATTATGCTGCTTTTGTAAACTTAGATCCGGCTACTGGTCAGGTAAATGTTTTGGCAGGTACCAAAGCAGGAACTTATCATGTGGTTTACGAGATTGAAGATAAGCTTAACCCAGGTTTAACCAAACAAGCTACTGCTACCGTTGTGGTAGATGCCCCTGTAATGGTGGCCAACAGTGATGCAGGTTCGGCAAACGGATTTACCGGAGGCTTGGCTGTTCCAAATGTACTGGCAAACGATTCGTACAATGGTTCGCCAGCAATCCTGGCTAATGTAAACCTAAGTCAGTTATCAACTACTGATCCGAATGTAACCTTAGATCCAGCAACCGGAGCAATAAATGTAGCTCCAAATACAAAAGCGGGTACTTATACTGTTGAGTATCGAATCGAGGATAAACTGAATCCAGGCGCATTCCAAACCGGAACGGTAACTGTTACGGTTAGTGCCCCTGCACTGGTGGCCAATAACGATATTGGCTCAGCAAATGGTTTTACAGGTGGAGCTGCCATCGCTAATGTATTGGCAAACGATACTTACAATGGTGCTGTTGCAACCTTGACAAATGTTAAATTAGCGCAAGTATCAACTGATAATCCAAATGTTACCTTAGATGTTACAACCGGTACCGTAAATGTAGCCCCAGGTACTAAAGCCGGAACTTACACGGTAACCTATACCATTGAAGACCGCTTAAACCCTGGGTCAGTCAAAACTGCGATTGCTACCATTACAGTAACCGCACCGGCAATAATTGCAAATGCAGATAACGGGCAGGTAAATGGTGTAACAGGAGGAAATGCAATTGCAAACGTGCTGGCTAACGATAGCTACAATGGCGCAACTGCAACTTTAAACACGGTTAACCTGAAACAGATTTCATCTGATTACGCTGCCTTTATAAACTTAGATCCGGCTACTGGTCTGGTAAATGTTTTGGCTGGTGCCAAAGCAGGAACTTATCATGTGGTTTACGAGATTGAAGATAAACTTAACCCGGGTTTAACCAAACAGGCTACTGCTACCGTTGTGGTAGATGCCCCTGTAATGGTGGCCAACAGTGATGCAGGTTCGGCAAACGGATTTACCGGAGGTACGGCTGTTCCAAATGTATTGGCAAACGATTCATACAATGGTTCGCCAGCAACCCTGGCTAATGTAAACCTAAGTCAGTTATCAACTACTGATCCGAATGTTACTTTAGATCCAGCAACCGGAGCAATAAATGTAGCTCCAAATACAAAAGCAGGTACTTATACTGTTGAGTATCGAATCGAGGATAAACTGAACCCAGGTTCGTTCCAAACCGGAACGGTAACTGTTACGGTTAGTGCCCCTGTGATGGTGGCCAATAACGATATTGGCTCAGCAAATGGTTTTACAGGTGGAGCTGCCATCGCTAATGTATTGGCAAACGATACTTACAATGGTGCTGCTGCAACCTTAACAAATGTTAAGCTGGCGCAAGTATCAACCGATAATCCGAATGTTACCTTAGATGTTACAACGGGTACCGTAAATGTAGCTTCAGGTACAAAAGCCGGAACCTATACGGTAACCTATACCATCGAAGACCTGTTAAATCCGGGATCAACCAAAACTGCAGTAGCTACGGTTACCGTAACCGCACCGGCAATGGTTGCAAATGGCGACAATGGATCGGCAAACGGTTTAACAGGGGGTACAGCCATAACAAATGTATTGGCGAACGATACGTTTAATGGTAATGCTGCAACCGCTGCGAATGTTAAATTAACGCAGGTTTCAACAGATAATGCCAATGTAACACTAGATCCGGCAACGGGTGCTGTAAATGTGGCGCCAAATACACCAGCCGGAACTTATACAGTGGTTTATCAGATTGAGGATATCTTAAATCCCGGTTTAACTAAAACTGCAAATGCAGTGGTAATTGTAACGGCACCAGTGATGGTTGCAAATGCCGATAACGGAACCGTAAATGGCGTTACCGGTGGAGTAGTGGTAACCAATGTATTGGCTAACGATACCTATAATGGTAATCCGGCTACTTTAGCCGATGTTACCTTAACACAGGTATCAACTACAAATGGAAACGTTACTTTAGATCCGGCAACCGGAGCTGTAAATGTACTTCTGAACACACCAGCCGGAACATATACCGTGGTTTACCAGATTGAGGATAAATTGAACCCTGGTAAAACCGTAACTGCAAGTATAACCGTAACGGTTGCTGCACCAGCATTGGCTGCTAATGCTGATTCTGGAACGGCAAATGGTTACAGTGGTGGCACGGCCGTAAACAATGTACTGGCCAACGATACTTACAACGGCGGTTCAGCTACTTTAGCTAACGTCAGCTTAACACAGGTATCAACCACGAATGCGAATGTAACCTTAGATCCGGCAACAGGGAAGGTTAACGTTGCACCGAATACTCCTGCAGGAACCTATACTGTGGTTTATCAGATTGAGGATAAATTAAATCCTGGTCAAACTAAACAGGCAACTGTAACCATTGAGGTAACTGCACCGGCAATTGTTGCCAATGCAAACACCGGTACAATTAACGGTTTAACAGGTGGTACTGCAGTAGGCAACGTATTAGCCAACGATACTTACAACGGGGCACCGGCAACACTTGCACAGGTAACCTTAACGCAGGTATCAACTTCAAATACCAATGTTACTTTAGAAGTAACTACAGGTACTGTTAAAGTGGCTCCAAATACTCCTGCCGGTACTTATACCCTGGTTTACAGAATTGAGGATAAATTAAACCCTGGTGAGTTTGTAGATGCAACAGTAACCATTATTGTAACAGCACCTGAGCTAATTGCAACCAGCGATTCTGGTACTGCAAACGCAGTTACAGGTGGTGCAGCGGTAGAAAACGTATTGGCTAACGATACCTATAATGGTAACCCGGCTACATTGGCCAATGTTAACTTAACACAAGTATCTACCTCTAATCCGAATGTTACACTTGATGTAACTACAGGAAAAGTGATCGTAGCGCCAAACACCCCGGTAGGAACCTATACAGTTACTTATCAGATTGAAGATAAGTTGAACCCTGGTCAAACCAAAACCACCAGCGTAACCATTACGGTAACTTCTGGTATCATTTTGGCAAATGACGACAGCGGAACTGCAAATGGATTTACAGGTGGGGTAGCTGTGGCTAATATTTTAACCAACGATACCTATAATAACGGTACTGCGGCAGCGGTTGCTGGTGTAACCATTACGCAGCTATCAACCAGTAATGCAAACATTAATATTAATCCGGCAGATGGAAGTGTTAATGTAGCTGCGGGTACATTGCCCGGAACCTACACTTTACAGTATAAAATTACTGATAAGTTAGATCCGGCACAATCATCAACGGCTATCGTAACCGTGGTTATTCCTAACTGGATTACTGATCTGTCGGTAACTAAAGTTGCCAATAAAACTTCGGTAGAAAATAACGGAACCATCAGCTATACCATTACGATTACCAACAACGGACCAGCAACGGTTCTGGCTGGAAAAGCAATTGGTGTAACGGAAAACCTTCCGGCAGGATTGGAAAATGTAACTTATACAGCAACTGGTGGTACATATAATGCAACCGCAGGTACATTTACTTTAGCTGCAAACTTAACTGCAGGTCAATCGGTAACACTTGTGGTAAATGGAAACGTAAATGCAACTTTTACCGGAACGTTAACTAATCAGGTAACTATAGCTTCGGCAACTGGTACCAACGATCCTGATCAGGCAAACAATTCGGCAACCGTGAGTACACCGGTGTTAAAAGGTGGAATAGCCTTAGTGAAAACAGGGGCAATTTCTACTGATGGAAACAGCATTACCTATACGTTTACCATATTCAATACCGGCACTACTGATTTAAATACCATTGTATTAACCGATGCTAAACTAGGCTTAAATAAAACAATAGCCGGACCATTGGCAGTTGGTCAGAGCTTAACCGATACAGAAGTATATACCTTAACCCAGGCAGATAAAGATGCTGGTTCGGTAACCAACTCTGCTACATTAAGTGCTAAAACAAATACAGGAAATACAATAAGCGATGTTTCAGGTACTGATAAAACAAACGATACCCCAACGGTTACTTCGTTAACACCATCGCCGGCATTTACGTTTACCAAAGTGGTTACAGGCACAGTACCAACAACAGCTGGTGGTGTATTAAATTACAATTTGATTGTAACCAATACCGGTAATGTAACCTTAACAAACATTGTGGTAACAGATGCAAATGCAACGGTAAGCGGATCGCCAATAGCAACACTTGCTCCTGGCACATCTGTAACAGTTACCGCTACGCATACCTTAACCCAGGCAGATGTTAATGCAGGCAGTGTAACTAACCAGGCCAATGCAACGGCTAAAGATCCAAGCGGTAACAATGTGACCAAAGTTTCTGATAACCCTGCAACAACAACACCAAATGATGCAACGATAACGCCATTGGCACCATCGCCATCATTTACGTTTACCAAGGTGGTTACAGGCACAGTACCAACAACAGCTGGTGGGGTATTAAATTACAATTTAATTGTAACCAACACGGGTAATGTAACCTTAACCAATATTGTGGTAACAGATGCAAATGCAACGGTAAGCGGATCGCCAATAGCAACACTTGCTCCGGGCGCATCTGTAACAGTTACCGCTACGCATACCTTAACCCAGGCTGATGTTAATGCAGGCAGTGTAACCAATCAGGCCAGTGCAACGGCTAAAGATCCAAGTGGTAACAACGTGACCAAAGTTTCTGATAACCCTGCAACAACGGCACCAAATGATGCAACGGTTACTTCATTAACACCATCGCCATCATTTACCTTTGCTAAAGTAGCTTCTGGTACAATTCCAACAGCTGTTGGCGGTACTTTAAATTACAACTTAACGGTAACCAATACTGGGAATGTAACTTTAACCAACATTGTGGTAACCGATGCCAATGCAACCGTAAGTGGTTCGCCAATTGCAACACTTGCACCAGGTGCAGCGGTAACATTAACCGCAACACATGTACTTAGCCAGGCAGATGTTAACAATGGTAGTGTAACCAATCAGGCCAGTGCAACCGCGAAAGATCCGCAAGGAAACGATGTGACTAAAGTTTCTGACGATCCGAACACTACCGCTCCTAATGATGCAACAGTTACATCAATCGCTGCAAATGCATCAATGAGCTTAACCAAAGTAGCCACCAACAGCGTAAGCAAAGTTGGAGATGTGATCAATTACAACATTATAGTAACCAACACAGGTAACGTAACCTTAACAAATGTTGCGGTAACTGATGCTGGTGCAGATGCAGGGTCAATCACTCCGGCAGGCATAGTAAGCTTGTTGCCAGGTGCAAGTGTAACCGTAACGGCTAAACACACGGTTACTTTAACTGAGGTGAATGCAGGTTCGTTTACTAACCAGGCTTCCGCAACTGCACAAACACCAGGTGGTGCAACATTAATCAAACCGAAATCGGACGATCCGACTACTCCTGCTGTTGATGATGCAACCATAACGGTAATCGCTCCGGCATCTACCATTACCCTGGTTAAAACAGGTACATTAAGTGCTGATGGAAATAGCATTACGTATAACTTTAGTGTTAAAAACACAGGTAACGTAACCTTGCACATCATTACCCTGGTTGATGCCAAACTTAACCTGAACAGGGTAATTCCAGGCACATTGGCTCCGGGTGCAACGGTAACCGATAGTTATGTTTATCAATTAACCCAGGCCGATAAAGATGCAGGCAGTGTAACCAATAGTGCAACAATTACTGGTCAAACACCAGCCAATGTTTCGGTTAGCGATATCTCTGGTACAGCTGAGAATAACAATACACCAACAGTAACATTGGTGCCTAACGCCGGATCGATAGCATTGGTTAAAACATCAGTATTTAATGGCAATAAAGTAACCTATACGTTCACCATTAAGAATACAGGAACTGTTACTTTAAACACCATTACCTTAACTGATGCCAAACTGGGCTTAAACAACAAAGTGATTACAGTTGCGGGCGGACTTGCTCCGGGTGCAACCACAACCGATGTTGAAGTGTATACCTTAACCCAGGCCGATAAGGATTTAGGTACGGTAACCAATACCGCAACCGTAAATGCGAAAACATTGGGTGGTGCAAACGTAACGGATGTTTCAGGAACAGCAGAAACAAACAATACGCCAACGGTTACTACTTTCCCTAAATCGCCAATTGCTGTTGATGATAAAGGACAAACTGTAGCCAATGCACCAGTAGTAATTAATATACTGGCAAATGATGATCCGGGTAACTCAACCTTCGATAAATTAACGGTTGAGATTATCAAACAGCCTGCACATGGTACTGTAAAAGTAAATGCTGATGGCACGGTAACTTACACACCAGATCCGGGTTATGTAGGTGAAGATGTGTTTAGCTACCGCGTAAAAGATGCTTACGGATATTACACCAATGTAGCGGCTGTAACTTTAACCGCTAGCTTCACAGGCATCACCATTCCTAACCTGTTTACGCCGAACGGCGATGGTATTAACGATGCCTTCGAGATCATTGGCCTTAACCAATACCAGGCCAACGAACTGCAGATCGTAAACAGATGGGGTAATGAAGTGTTCCACGCCAAAGGTTATCAAAACAACTGGACAGGCGAGGGATTGAACGAAGGTACTTACTACTACTTGTTACGTGTTAAAAAAGCAAACAGCGATGAGTTCGAAGTATATAAAGGTTACATCACTTTGATCAGAGCGTTTAAAAAATAGAATAAGACTTAGTTCAGCCCGGTTTTTAAAATCAGGCTGAACTTTAAGATGTTAAGATAATGAAGAAATTAATATGGTTAATAGCAGGTTCGTTTTTGTTGCTTTCGCGACCGGTATCTGCACAACAGGATGCCCAGTACAGTCAGTACATGTTTAACGGGATCTACATTAATCCGGCCTATGCGGGTTATAAAGAAGTGCTAAATGTGCATAGCTTTTACCGTAGCCAGTGGACGGGCATTACCGGAGCACCGAGAAGCATGTCGCTTGCCATCGATGCCATTGCAAACAGCGGTAACGTTGGACTTGCGCTTCAGGTGGCCAGTGATAAACTGGGTGCACAGACCAACTTGAGCGTTTATGGCAATTATGCTTACCGCATCAGGATGAATGATGATGGTAGCTCGAGGTTAGCTTTAGGCCTTGGAGTAGGAATGGTGCAGTTGGGGATCGACGGATCGATGCTGAACCCAAACAACCCGGAGCCCAACCAGCCTGTAGGTGTACAGAGTACCATTGTGCCCGATGCCAGGGCAGGAGTGTACTTCGCCAACGATAAATATTATGCTGGTTTCTCGGTAGATAACCTGATTGCCACTTACATCAATATCGACCGTTATGCCTTTATCCCACAGCCAAAACCGCACTATTATTTAACTGCTGGTGCATTGTTTCCGCTTAATGAAGATTTTCAGATCAAACCTTCATTTCTGTTAAAAGACGACCGTGGCGGCCCGACCAGTTTAGATGTAAATGCATTCTTATTGATCAAAGATTTTCTTTGGGTGGGCGGTTCATATCGTACAGGCGTAAAACTGTATGACAAAAGTTATCTTCAAAAAGACCTTACTCCCCGCAACTCAGCCGTTGCCGCCATACAGATTTTTCCTTCAGAGAAAATCAGGATCGGTTATGGTTATGATTTTTCCGTTGGTCCTTTGCAGGGTTACAGCGGCGGAACGCATGAGATTTCTCTATCTTATTCATTTATTAAACCAAACATCAGGTTGGCAACTCCAAGGGTGTTTTAACCAAGTATTTAAGTATTTTTGACTAAATTATCCAAACAACATAATGAAGAAAATTTTAATAGGTACCTGCATTTCTGCATATTGTTTATTTGCCTTCAATTTTTCGGCAAAAGCGCAATATGTACTTAAAGATGCCGATAAGCAGTATGAGCTGTTTAATTATAGCAAAGCAATTGATTTATACGAACAGGCCTATAAAAAGAAAAAATCTTTACACGTAGCAGAGCGTTTAGCCAGTTCGTATGCGCTTGTTTACAACTACAAACAGGCAGAAAGCTGGTATGGCATTGCCGCTAAAATGCCCGATAGCAAACCCGAAAACATTTTGGGTTATGCCAAAGCCCTGCAGAACAATTCGAAATACAGTGAAGCCAAACTTCAGTATTTAAATTACATCGATAAAAAGAAAGATGTATCCGAAAAGCAACAGGCTGTTTGGATTGCTTCCTGCGATTCGGCCTTAAAATGGATCAAAAATCCGAAGAAAATCGAACTGATCAACCAGGTTGCCTTAAATAGTGCCCAGTCTGATTGGGGTGCCGTTAATTATCAGGGCGGGGTAGTATTTACTTCCGATAGATCGGCCAAAGGGTTGGAATCAGAAGAAAGCAGGCCTTTCCTACGCTTCGACGGATCGAAAGAACCTGATAAGCAAGTGTACGGGTGGACAGGTAACGGGTATTTAAAACTATATATTAAAGCTTCACCAAAAGATAGCCTTCAATTGTTTCCAATCAAAGCAGGAACAAGGTATCACGTAGGTTCGGCAAGCTTCACCGGCGATGGTAAAACCATGTATTTTACGTTAACCCGTATTTCTAACGAGTTAGAAAAAATAAAAAACAAGCCGAGTACTGTAAATGTAGAAATTTACAGCAGCTCCAAAGATGCTGATGGTAAATGGAGCGAGCCGGTTTCATTCGCCTATAATAATGTAAACGACTATTCCGTTGGTGATCCTTTTATTACCAAAGATGGAAACAGCCTTTACTTCGCTTCGAACATGCCCGGCGGATTGGGCGGTACCGATATTTATGTATGTTTAAAAACCGATGCAGGCGAATGGGGCAAACCGATTAACCTGAAAGAAGTAAATACAGAAGGTAACGACCGTAGTCCGGTTTTTGATGAAAAAGATAACTTCTATTTCTCCAGCGATGGCAGGGTAGGTATGGGCGGACTAGATGTTTATCAGGCTTTAAGAGAAGGCGGTGGCATTGGTAAGGTCGAAAATATGGGTTATCCTTTTAACTCTCCACAGGATGATTTCGGTTTTAGCCTGAACGAAAAAGGCGGGATCGTTTACCTTTCGTCCAACCGTGATGGTGGTTTAGGTAGCGATGATATTTACACCATCGATCAGAAAATGATCCTGGCCTTTAAATTAGAAGGTCGGGTTTTTGATAAAAACAGCAATCAACCGATTGCAGGTGCATTGGTAACTTTAGCAAAGGTAAACGGATCGATCTTAAAAACTGAAACCGACGATAACGGTGGCTATAAGTTTAATTTGGCCAAAGAAACTGAATATAATGTTTCAGCAGAAAAAACAGACTATAGGTCTGACGTAGAAAACCTGGCAACTATTGGTTTAACCACTTCAAGTGTACTTACCCAAAACCTGTATCTGGAAGGTGTGGTGATTGATAAAGCCATCAGGTTAGAAAACATTTACTACGATTTCGATAAGTGGAATATCCGTCCGGATGCTGCGGTTGAACTGGATAAGCTGGTTAAAATCATGAAAGATAACCCAACCATCTGGATCGAATTAGGTTCGCATACCGATAGCAGGGGTAAGGATAATTACAACTTAAACTTATCGCAAAAAAGGGCCGAATCTGCCGTGCAGTACATCATCTCCAGAGGGATCGATAAAAACCGAATTACCGCTAAAGGTTACGGAGAAACACAGTTGTTAAACAAATGTGCCAATGGAGTGGAGTGTACCGACGAAGAACACCAGCTGAACAGACGTACCGAGTTTAAAATCGTAAAACAATAAATACAGATAAGGAAATAATATATTTAATTTTTTAGTACATGCCTTCGATGAAAATTGGAGGCATTTTTTGTTTCATCCGTGGTTCGTGTCCCCACGCACCACAGCGTTATTTTCAATACTTCTACACCATAGTTGTAATCCAACGATTTATATTCTTTTGCCACGGATGCACAGAAACACGGAATATCTTACTTTCCATGATTGCCCTTCCATACTCAAAAAGGTTTAACCACAGAGGCCACAAAGATAAATCACAGAGAAATAGCATAGATTACCATGAGTTGTCAGTCTGAGCGTAGTCGAAGACCGTATTCAATAATCACAATTCCTTGGTTCGTGTCCTCACGCACCACTACGCTATTTTCAATGCCTCCACTCCATGTTCGTTAACCCACTGACTTATATTGTTTTGCCACATATACACCGCGTTTCGTCATTCCCAACCTGATTGGGAATCTTAATGCAATAAGCTTTAAGATTCCCGACTTTGCGAGAAAGGCGATTCTACTTAATGTCCTTAACTTCTTAATGGTCAGAAATGATGGGAAATGTAAAATGGATGATGGAATAATAATTCAGTAGATAAAAAAACTTACATGTCCTTAAATGCCTTATATGGTTAAACTATCTTTTCGTGGTTCGTGTCCTCACGCACCACTACGTTATTTTCAATGCCTCCACTCCATGTTCGTTAACCCGCTGACTTATATTGTTTTGCCACATATACACCGCGTTTCGTCATTCCCAACCTGATTGGGAATCTTAATGCAATAAGCTTTAAGATTCCCGCTTGCGCGGGAATGACGGCTCTGCTTAATGTCCTTAACTTCTTAATGGTCAGAAATGATGGGAAATGTAAAATGGATGATGGAATAATAATTCAGTAGATAAAATAAACTTACATGTCCTTAAATGCCTTATATGGTTAAACTATCCTAATTTCCGTGGTTCGTGTCCACAAGCACCACTACGCTATTTTCAATGCCTCCACTCCATGTTCGTTAACCCACTGACTTATATTGTTTTGCCACATATACACCGCGTTTCGTCATTCCCAACCTGATTGGGAATCTTAATGCAATAAGCTTTAAGATTCCCTCCTGCGCGGGAATGACGGCTCTGCTTAATGTCCTTAACTTCTTAATGGTCAGAAATGAGGTTTTTCACTTAATCATAATACAAATTAAAAACTAAAATTGTTAGTATTTTGTTAGAAAAAGCTATCTTTATTTATATTTTAAAACTAAAAATATTAGTATTTTTGTTTTCAATCATCCCAATTGTACAGAAATGGAAAAAGAAAGGCAGATTATTCACATGGATCAAGATGCATTTTTTGTGTCGGTAGAAATTAGAAAAAATCCCAGATTAACAGGTAAACCCGTGATCATCGGTGGTGGCGGCGATCGTGGCGTGGTAGCCTCCTGCAGTTACGAAGCCCGTAAATATGGCATACATTCGGCAATGCCCGGCCGCACCGCAAAACTGCTCTGCCCACAGGCGATATTTTTGAAGGGCGACATGGAAGAGTATTCCAAGGCATCACACGAGATTACCGAAATCATTGCCGATAAAGTGCCATTGTTCGAAAAAGCCAGCATCGACGAACATTATATCGATATGACTGGTATGGATCGTTTTTTTGGCTGCATGAAATTTGCTTCAGAACTCCGGCAAACCATTATCAGAGAGATGGGACTGCCCATTTCTTTTGGTCTTTCCATTAACAAAACAGTTGCCAAAATTGCCACCAACGAATCCAAGCCGGGCGGTGAGTTACAGGTTACCTATCCCGAGCTGCGGCCTTTTCTCGATCCGCTTGCCATTCATAAAATTCCGGGTATTGGTCATGCTACCTATAAAAAACTGAGCGAAATGGGCGTCCGCGAAATCCTTACCCTCACGCAGATTCCCCAACAACTCATGTTTAAAATACTGGGGCAGCATGGATTGAGCCTATGGCAAAAAGCAAACGGAATCGACCTGGCACCCGTAGTGCCTTACCGCGAAAGAAAATCGATCGGTACACAAGCTACTTTCGAAAGCGATACCATGGATATGGCCAAATTAAAGGCCATCATTACTGGCATGGTTACCGGTTTAACCTTTCAGCTCCGCAACCAAAAAAAACTGACCGCCTGCATCACTGTAACTGTACGTTATACCAATTTCGAAACCGTTACCCAGCAAGAGCGGATTCCTTATACCTCGCTCGATTCCTTTTTGATCAGCAAAGCACATAACCTGTTCGAGAAAGTATATTCAAAGCGGATGTTGCTGCGCCTCGTAGGCGTAAAACTTTCGCACCTGGTAAGTGGTTACGAACAAATCGGTTTATATAATATTGCCGAAGAAGAATATAGCCTTTACCAGGCCATGGATAAAGTACGCAATAATTTTGGCACCGAAGCAGTGGTAAAAGCCTGTATTGTTACCCAGCCACCCCGCGATGAAATGGGTAAAATAATCAAGTATAATCCACGCAAAAAGAAAGTATTGATCGAAAATACCGAAGAAGAAGAGCCGGAAGTAAAAAAACGTTCGAAAATCAGAAGTTTTATGAGCGAAAAAGGAGTAACAGGCACAAAATCTTACGAATAGTTATGTTTTTGAATATTCATTCTTCTTACAGCCTGAAATATGCTACACAGAGCATTGATCAGCTGATTGCTACTGCGCGGCATTTAGGGATCCACCAAATGGTGCTTACCGATATCAACAACTCAACCGGGGCGGTAGAATTTATCCGCGAATGCTACAAACAAGGCATTGCCAAAGAAGCCGACGAAATACACAGGGGTAATATTCCTTACCAGATTAAACCTGTTGCCGGGATCGAATTTCGCATCGATAATAAATTGTTGTATGTGGGGATTGCCAGAAATAAAGAAGGCATGCGCGAACTAAATGAATTTTTAAGTCACCACAACATTTACAACATTCCATTGCCAGAAGTTCCGCCCCAAATGGAAAATGTGTACATCATTTATCCCTTTCATAAAACTTTTAACCGAACATTAAAAGCAAACGAATATGTAGGCATCCGTGGCAAACAGCTCAATTTTTTGTATAAACACCCGGTTTTAAAACAGAAAGAAAAACTGCTGGTGTGGCATCCCGTTACCGTGGGCGATAAAATTACTTACCGGCTGCACGAGTATTTCAGAGCCATTGAGCTCAATACCCTTTTAAGTAAAGTACCTGAGGAGCAAAAATGCGATCCGGATGAATTTCTGATCCCCGAAGCTGAACTTACGCAGCAGTTTGAACAGTATCCCTTTATTGTTCAGAACACGCAAAAACTGATCAATAGCTGCGATTTAAGTGTTTATTTCGAAGATGCGCCTGTACCTTCTTCAAAAAATAAGTTTTTTTACACCAATGATTTCGAGGGTGATAGAAAAATGCTCCGCGGGCTGGCCGAAAAAGGGCTTAAGGACCGTTATGGCGAAAATAATACTATTGCCATCGAACGTTTGGAGAAAGAACTGCGGATTATTGAGCTTAAAAATTTCTGTGCTTATTTCCTCATTACCTATGATATTGTAGATTATGCGATGAATAAACGTGGATTTTATCACGTGGGCCGTGGTTCGGGTGCGAACAGCATTGTGGCTTATTGTTTGCGCATTACCGATGTAGATCCGATCGATCTCGATCTCTATTTCGAACGTTTTCTGCATGAAAAAAGAACCAGTCCGCCAGATTTTGACATCGATTTTTCATGGGATGAAAGAGAAGTGATACAGCGTTATATTTTTGAACGTTATCCCAAATGGCATGTTGCTTTTTTGGGTACCATGAGTACTTTTAAAGATCGTGCCATCATCAGGGAAATCGGTAAGGTAATGGGTTTGCCTAAAGAAGAAATAGATAGTTTTACCGATCCCACCAAAGAGCGCGAAAACTTGCTTAATACCACCTATCAAAAACTATTGGCCGTGTACCAATATATGAAGGGGATGCCCAACCAGCGTTCCATCCATGCCGGAGGGATTTTGATTTCACAAGAGCCAATTACCTATTATACCGCATTGGATATGCCGCCAAAAGGTTTTCCAACGGTACAATGGGACATGTACGAAGCCGAAGCCATAGGTTACGAAAAATTCGATATATTAAGTCAGCGCGGTATTGGACACATTCGTGAGGCCGTGCAATTGATCAAAAAAAATAAAGGAAAGGATATTGATATTCATGATTTTCCAGCCTTTAAAAAAGATCATAAGCTAAATGATATCCTTAAACAAGGACAGCCTATTGGATGTTTTTATATCGAATCGCCTGCCATGCGGCAATTGCTTAAAAAGCTAAAATGTGATAATTATCTTACCCTTGTGGCCGCCAGTTCCATTATCCGCCCGGGTGTGGCCAGTTCGGGTATGATGAAATCCTACATCGAACGTTACCACGCGCCCGAAAAAGTGGTGTACCTCTGTGAAGTGATGAAAGAGCGGCTTAGCGAAACCTATGGCGTAATGGTTTATCAGGAAGATGTGATTAAGGTTTGTCATTATTTTGCAGGCTTAGACCTGGCTGATGCCGATATTCTCCGTAAAGCCATGAGTGGTAAATACCGGTCTAAACTCGCCTTTGATGAACTGGTAAATAAGTTTAAAGTTTCGGCCAGGAATGAAGGTCACTCAGAGGAATTGATAAATGAGGTGTGGCGGCAGATTTCATCCTTTGCAGGTTATAGTTTCTCTAAAGCACACTCCGCTTCCTTCGCAGTAGAAAGTTACCAAAGTTTGTATCTCAAAACGTATTACCCCATGGAGTTTATGGTCGCCGTGCTCAATAATTATGGTGGTTTTTATAGTCGTTGGGTATATGTGCACGAACTGCAAAAAACAGGAGCGAGGGTGCACTTGCCCTGTATTAACAAAAGTGATGAGGTGGTAACCATAACAGGCGAAGATGCCCACCTGGGTTTTATCGGTATTCAGGGTTTGGAAGAAAAAAACATTAAAACTATTCCTCATGAACGTAAAGCGAACGGCCCATATCTCGATCTCGAAGATTTTGTGAAGCGCACCTGCATTTCCCTCGAACAGGCCATTCTCTTAATCCGCTTGGGGGCATTGCGCTTTACCGGAAAAGATCGGAAAACCCTGCTTTGGGATGTGCACAATTACCTCGGCTTTAAGCAAAAAAAAGTAAATCATGCTGAGCTCTTTAAGCTGAGTTACAAAACCTATGAACTGCCTGCATTGATGGATTCGGAACTGGAAAATGCCTATACTGAACTGGAATTACTGGGGTATCCGCTTAATTATAAAATGTTCGATTTTTTAAAAACACCTTATCGCGGCGATGTCATGACAGCCGATCTGCACAAACATTTAGGCAAAACGGTGAGGATGGTGGGCAATTATGTGTGCGAAAAAACGGTACATACCATTAAAAATACCAAAATGTGGTTCGGTACTTTTTTAGATGCGAATGGCGATTTCTTTGATACCACCCATTTTCCCAACACCACACCGATGTATCCTTTTAAAGGAAAAGGATGTTACCTCATTTTAGGAAAAGTAGTAGAAGATTTCGGCTTCCAGAGTATTGAGGTGTTAAAGTTTGCCAAGTTGGATATCCAGATGAACCCGGTAGCGATTTAAATCATTTCATCGTCATTGCTGAGAAGGCTTTTTCAGCCGACGAAGCAATCTTACAACGGTAACTATAAACATGCGCTTTAAGATTCCCGCCTGCGCGGGAATGACGGCCGCACTATAGATTCTGTCTATTTATAGATCTCATCGTTTCGCGTTGTTTCAGTCGAGATGTACAACTGCTCTATAAAAAGAATCAATAGCCTAACAATTTTATCGTTTACGAGTTAAAACATAATTTTTATATTTAAACCATGATCCACTTTAAGGCAGAAATAGAGCGTTTCGAAACCATGGGCGAAAAAACCGGATGGAGTTATGTATTTATCCCCGCCGCTTTGGCCAATGAAGTTAAACCCGGTTGTAAAAAGAGTTTCAGGGTAAAAGGAAAAATAGACCAGCTTGAAGTAAGCGGATTGGCAACCATCCCAATGGGAGAGGGCGATTTTATTATTGCCTTAAAGGGCGAACTCCGTAAAAAACTAAAAAAAGAAGCCGGATCAACTGTAGAACTATCTTTGGAAGAAGATAAAGATTTTAAGATAGAAATGCCTGAGGACCTCGAAATCTGCCTTTCAGAAGAGGAACATTTGATCCGGAACTTTTTAAAACAACCTAAATCGCATCAAAACTATTATATCAACTGGATTAACCAGGCGAAAACAGAACCCACCCGTACCAAAAGAATTGTGATGACCGTAAAAGCAATGGATAAGGGACAGGATTTTGGGGCAATGATAAGGGAATCGCAGGGCAAGTCTTGAGTCTTGGTTGATGGTGAGGTATTTAATGTTTCATAGCCCAATTGCTTAACCTATAGGCTAATATTATTTGCCGATAAGAAATCTATAGAATCAAACTATTAATCGTTAGCTATAAGCCATGGACTTAGGACACACTACTGAAGACTCCGGACTGAAAACTACGACTTCGGACTTCCGACTCCAGATTCTCTTTTATAACTCCTAAACCAGCTATTCATTTTCATTTGAATAACCCCTAAAAAGGCTTCTCTAAAAATTTTGGTACTCATTTTAGAAGTTCCTTCAGTTCTGTCTGTAAAGATGATTGGAACCTCAACTACTTTAAACCCGAATTTAATGGCGGTAAATTTCATTTCGATCTGAAAGGCGTAGCCTACAAATTTAATTTTGTTAAGCGGAATGGTTTCTAAGACAATTCTGCGGTAACATTTAAAACCAGCAGTAGCATCCTGAATATTTATCCTTGTAATAAAGCGGACATACATTGAAGCAAAGTACGACATTAAAACCCTGCCCATTGGCCAGTTTACCACATTTACACCTTTTACATAGCGCGAACCTATGGCCACATCTGCACCATTTACACAAGCTTCGCGTAAACGGGTTAAATCATCAGGGTTATGAGAGAAATCGGCATCCATTTCAAAAATATAAGCATATTCTCTTTGTAAGGCCCATTTAAAGCCATAAATATATGCTGTACCTAATCCTTGTTTGCCAGCGCGCTCTTCTATAAATAAATGACCATCGTATTCAGCCTGTAAAGATTTTACAATTTCGGCAGTTCCGTCCGGAGAACCATCATCAATAATTAAAACATGAAAAGGCTGGGTTAAAGAAAAAACCTTTCTAATGATCTTTTCGATATTTTCCTTCTCGTTGTAGGTGGGAATGATGACTAAACTATCTGACACGTTTGTTGTGGTTTTTTTAATAAGGTAAGCTGTTGCTTTTGTATTTATAAGTTGCAATTTGCTTTCAAAAGGCGAAAGTAAAGATTTAATATGAAATCATCATGAATTTTCTTTTGTTGGTCCGAATTTGTAATCCGGACCTTTTGTTCTCTAGATTTATAATCTGATTTTCCTAAGACGGGATTGCAAATCCCGAATAACATTTAGATCTGCGCAAAATTAGGCTTTAATGTACTTGACCATTGTACCTAAACCCGACAGCAGCGGCAGCTTCCGATTTTTCATCGGAACTATAGCGAATGGCGGGACTAAAGATGCCAAGAACCACTGTCCTTTCGTTTTCAAATGATATTGAATATGTTGTTTATTCGAATATTTGTCAGTCTGGAGCCTGTCGAAGACTTTTGCTTGTTTCCCTCGACAAGCTCAGGATGACAACTTTTGCTTAATTTAACTTTTACCTCACCTCCTGCATCAAACGCCTTACCAGCTGCGAAAAAATAATCAATGCCAAACCTGCAATTAAAGAGTATAAGGCCAGGGCTTTATAACCTTCGGTGTAGGCCATTAATTTGGTGGTTAAAGAGGCATGATCAATGCTCGACATTTCTGCACCTAGTTTACCGGCAGCCAGCTGCCCGAAAGCACTTGATAAAAACCAAAGTCCCATCATCATACCGAACATTTTCTTTGGCGATAGTTTCGTAATAATCGACATCCCTATCGGACCTAAGCAAAGCTCGCCAAGCGTTAACAACAAATAAGCAAACGTAAATACATTTAGCGAACTAATGCCCTGCGCATTGGCAAAAAACCTGGTGGCATAAAAAACATAAAAACTTATTGCCAGTAAAAGGAAACCGATTCCGAATTTTACTACTGTATTTGGTTCAATTTTACGTTTGTAAAGGCCTAACCATAAAATACCTACAATTGGACTAAAAACAATCACAAAGAAAGAATTCGCGCTATTATTAACCACATTGGGATCCATATTAAAGAATAGGATTTTGTGATCGAGGTTATCTTTTGCAAACAGCGACAGTGAACCACCACTCTGCTCGGATATAGCCATAAATATGAAATAACAGAAGATAAATACAAAGGCCGCCA
The DNA here is from genome assembly GCF_000633455.1 of Pedobacter jeongneungensis. Taxonomy (GTDB): domain Bacteria; phylum Bacteroidota; class Bacteroidia; order Sphingobacteriales; family Sphingobacteriaceae; genus Pedobacter; species Pedobacter jeongneungensis_A. The sequence continues at coordinate 161,174 of NZ_AYMG01000039.1, read as the reverse complement.
ACAATTTATATTGTGCTGTTTTATCTTTTATGCTAAACGTTTCGTAAAGGAAATAAACCATGGCAATAATACCGATGGTGTACATGAAATAATCGGTAAATGCAGTGTTTTTTACCATAATATAAATCAATGGAATACATACTATAGAACCTGCATAAACAGCTATTTCTGATAGTTGCTGTTTTGATTTTTTAAGATGCAGCAATGGCGAATTTCCGATGGGGCCTAAGTGTTTTTTAGTAAAAATAAAGGTGCCCAAACCAAACATCATTACCAGGGCTGCCGATAAGAAACATAAATGCCAGTTATAATATTTACCTAAATAAATACACATGGCACCGCCCAATAAGCCACCTACATTAATACCGGCGTAAAAAAGGCCGTATCCTGCATCCCTTCTGTTATCTTTTTCATGGTAAAGTTCGCCAACCATTGAGGATACGTTGGGTTTGAAAAAACCCGTACCGATAATGGATAAGGTTATACCTATATAAAAGAGATCGTGAGGTGAAAATGCCAAAACAAGATTGCCGATAATCATTAACGAACCACCCCAAAATAGCGATTTCCTAAACCCAAGAATCTTATCGGCAAAAATACCGCCAATAAAGGTAAATGCGTACACAAAAGCCTGTATTGCACCATATTGCAGGTTCGATTTCTGGTCACTCAAACCCAGCTGTTCTACCATAAAAAAGGCCAATACACCACGCATGCCATAAAAACAGAAACGTTCCCACATTTCTACCAACGACAGATGCCAGAGTTGTTTAGGATATTTTCCCTCAAAATTCTGGATCTCTTCTATTGAAACTGTTTTTTCCATTAAAATAGGTTTAAAAATTAAAAGCCCGATCGGAGCCGGGCTTTCTATGTTATTGTGTTTTAAATTAATCTAAAATATCCTGGTGCATCATTTTTTGTAGTTTTTTGGTAATTGCAAATAATATTAAAGATGCAATACCGGCCATTACCACAAACATCATGAAAAACTCGTATAACGAATTAATCTGAAAGCCCAATATTGATTGATATTCGAAAGGAATTTTTAAATCTTTTAACTTAGCTAGTTCCTGAGCATTTGGAACAACTGTTTTTGATAAAATTGGCTGCAAATTAATTCCAGCATCAGCTGCCTGCTTAATTTCTGCCGTTCCCGGAGGATATAAACTACTTAAAATTCCGGCGAATTTATTGGCTGCGGCATTTGCTAAAAACCAAACGGCCATTAACAGCGAACCAAATTTTAAAGGCGCCAGTTTATTTACCAAAGATAAACCGATAGGAGATAGGCAAAGTTCGCCGCAGGTATGAAGGGCATACATACCGATTAACCACATCATACTTACTTTAACTGATGATGATACATCTTTAACACCAAAAGCAATCCACAAATAACCTAATGCAAGTAAAAATAAACCCAATGCCATTTTAGTAGGAGATGCAGGCTCATTTTTACCAAGTTTAATCCATAACCAGGCAAATATCGGTGCGAATGATACAACAAAAATAGAGTTTAACGAGGCGAAAACACTTGCCGGTACAGTGATGAAGCCTAAATCTCTTTGCGTTTGTTCTGCTGCGAAGAAAGTTAAGGAAGCACCGGCCTGTTCAAAAGCACTCCAGAAAAAGATCACGAAAAAGGCAACAATAAAAATAACACCAATACGCTGTTTTTCAATGTTACCCAATGATTTATCAGAGAAAATAACAAATGCTATGAATAATACCGATGCCACCAACAGGTAAGTTAAAAAGCTGAATACTTTAGCATCGATATAAAATAAACCAATCATTAATGCCGAAAAAGCGGCTAAACCTACGCCAATAACCAATGGATTTAAAGCTGCCTTTGGCGTACCCGCTGGCACGAGTCCCAATTCTTTACCATCAGGTGCTACTACATACTTTTTCTGAAAAAGAATTTGTACCAAAACACCTAGAAGCATGGCCACACCGCCAGCAAAAAATGCCCATTTAAAATCTACATTTTCACCTAAAAAACCACAAACAATCGGTCCTAATGCTCCGCCTACATTTATACCCATATAAAAAATGGTATAAGCAGCATCACTTCTTTTGTCGCCTTTTGGATATAACTGACCCACCAGTGAAGAAATATTTGGCTTAAAAAAACCATTTCCTGCAATCATTAAGCCTAATCCCGTAAAAAACAGAAAAGTAGAAAGCTGTGCATTGGTATTGTGGAAAGCGGCGCAGAAGAAAAGTACAAACTCACCAAGGGCCATCATCAATCCACCGGTAATAATCGATTTTTTATTTCCCCAGTAACGATCGGCAATATAACCACCAATTAAAGGTGTTAAGTAAACCAAGCCGGTATAACTGCCATAAAGGTTGGAGGCGAAGGCTTTATCAAATAACAAGGCTTTTGTCATAAACAAGACAAGGATTGCCCGCATGCCGTAGTAATTAAAACGCTCCCACATTTCTGTGGCAAATAACACGTATAACCCCTTCGGATGACCTTTAGATTGATTTGGTATTGATGTCATATTCAGTATTTTAGTTTGTTTGTTGTTGAATGTGATAAATTTTATTTAATGCCGTATGCTTTCATGATGTTATTTAACCACTTTAATAACACAAGGCCAATTATAGCCGAAGCCATTAAAAGTGAGAAGTTTACCCAAAAGAAATTGGATTTGTCTTCGTAAGTATCCCAAAGGGTAGCCAGTACACCCGAAAGTTTATTGCCGATGGAGGTAGAAACAAACCAGCCGCCCATCATTAAAGAGGTTATCCTTACCGGGCTAAGTTTTGATACCAGTGATAAACCCATCGGACTTAAAAACAGTTCGCCAATGGTGATGATGCCATAAGTACCCATTAGCCAGAGCACCGAAACTTTTTCAGATCCATTTTTACCGATGTAGACTGCTGTGATCATCACCAGAACAGAAATGGCGGATATGAATATGCCGAATATGATTTTACTGGCCGTACTTGGTTCTTTGCCTCTGCTGCGCAGCCAGGTAAAAAAGGCAACAACCAGCGGAGTTAAAAGAATAACCCATGCCGGATTAATGGACTGGCTTAAATTTGTGGCCCATAACTCAACACCGCCACCTGCTGCAGGCAGTTCGGCAGCGGGTACATTTTTAAAATAAACAGGATAATTGTATTCTTTCTGAACCACACCATCTACTTTTTGCAAACGAAAAGCATGATCGTAAAGTGCCACGCTGTCTTTTTTGTAGATTAAATTTTGTGATAGACTTAAGTTTGAGAAGGTGTTTTTTGCAGTGGTATTGGTGAGGCTACGGTCGGTATAGCGATCGGCCCAGGTAGTTAAAGCGGTGCCATTTTGTTTAAATACGGCCCAAAATAATATTACGACCACAAAAATGGTTAACAATGCTGCAATAGGCCGTTTTTCTTCTTTACTGGCTTTAAAAAATAAGGTGCTATAGAAATAAATAACGGGAAAACAGGCAAATATAAAGGCGTCGGTACTGGTAGAGCCTACCAAAGGGTGACCGATTAATTTGGTTGGCAATACCCAACCAATAACACCTGCAATAATAGAGGGTAGGAGGATAAGCAAACAGATTTTAAGGAAAGACATATCACCATCAACCATTCCTTTTTTAATATCGAAAGCCCGGTAATGTTTAAGCCCGGTAATAAATACTACTACGCCTATAAACATGCCCACACCAGCGGCAAGAAATGCATATTCCCAGCCTAGCATAATATATAGGGCAGCACCAAAAAAATTGCAGATAAAGGCACCCACATTAATGCCCATATAGAAAATATTATAACCGTCGTCTTTTTTCGCCTGGTACTCAGGTGTTGAATAAATATTACCCAATAAAGTAGAAATATTGGGTTTAAAGAAACCATTTCCCAAAATAACAAGGGTCATGGCCAGGTAAAGCATCGGTAAATTGTGTACGCCCATTAAACAATAGCCTACGCCCATCATCAGTCCGCCAATAATGATCGATTTGGCGTAACCAAGGTATCTGTCCGCTAATAATCCGCCTAAAAAAGGTGTTAAAAATACTAAAGCGATAAATGTTCCGTATAAATCGGCCGATTCTGCTTCAGTCATGGCAAAACCTGCTTTTACATCCTTTAAATAAAGCGTAAAGATGCCGATCATTAAATAGTAACCAAAACGTTCCCACATTTCTGATAAAAAAAGGAATTTTAAGCCTTTAGGATGTTTAGTTTGGTTTATTATGGGCATTTAGGTAAAGTTTTTAGGGCGCAATATAGCGAGTGAAGGCCATTCTGGCAAATTTTTAGGCCATGTAGCAGGTAAATGATTTGTTAAGGTCTGTTAAATCAGAACTTTCTGATGGGTTTTACATTTTTCTTTGGATCGGCATAAAGCTCATCGCTCGCGTTCGGATCGTTATTGAGTGTTACCTCTTCCTGAAGTTTCAATTTCCCGCCAATGATTTTAAATCCGTCAAAAGTACCGTCCGATCCATAATATTCAAACCTGTCTTTTATTTCAGGATCAAAAGATGCCAGGTGATCGAATACAATCATACCCGCCTTCACATCCGTTTTCAATGTCATTGCATTAGATTTAGCATATTCGAATATTACCCTGTTCTTTCCTTTTAGTTCTTTTCCATCAAAAACGGGCGCACCAAAAACGAGGTTTTCTTTATCAAACGAAAGGATTTCGATCACCTTTTTAGTGGTTACCTGCGTATTGCCTTTCCAGCCTAAAAGCACGTAGTAGGGCAGTCGGTTGCCACTTGTTACCGGAAGAATCTCATAGTACCTTGCACCAAACCATTTCTGGTTATTGGTGATCACATTAGGATCGTTCAGGTTTTCGGTTTGATCGATTAAGGGAAACAGCTTTAACGGACCACTTTTGGTATTCATCTGGATGGCACCATAATAACGGTAAGTGCCATCTTCCTGCTGAATATACCAGCTCAAAATCCTGAATGCCTGATCTGGCGATTTAATTACCGATATGTTTTTTAGCGAATCGAAAGGGAATGAAAAGGAATTTGGCGTTTTTAGCGCCTCTACCAGGGTTTTTACAAATTTGCTATTGGCCTCCATTTTTTTAGCATCGTTTTGCGCAGCAACAGCGTTTGCCGATATTTTGATCAGCGTATCCTGAAAAATAGCTAATTTATTGGAAACCTGCTGCGCTTTTAGGTTAAAGTTGCAGAGGCCCAGCATTAAAAAAATATGGAATCTGATGTATTTCATGTCTGATCAAATACGCTGTAGCACCAAAAGATTATAATTTTTCGATCACTAATGCACTCGCACCACCACCACCATTACAGATGCCCGCAACGCCGATTTTTCCGTCGTTTTGCGCCAATACGGAAAGCAAGGTAACTACAATTCTCGCACCTGATGCACCAAGCGGGTGACCTAAAGAAACTGCCCCACCATTAACGTTTACCTGCTGCTCATTCAAATCTAATAATTGGTTATTGGCTAATGAAACTACAGAAAACGCTTCGTTGATTTCGAAAAAATCAACTTGTTTAATATCGATATTGGCTTTATGTAAAGCCAGCGGGATTGCTTTAGATGGTGCGGTAGTAAACCATTCGGGTGCTTGTTGCGCATCAGCATAGCCTAAAATTTTGGCTAGTGGTTTTAAACCCAATTCTTTTGCTTTATCGGCGCTCATTAAAACCAAAGCTGCTGCGCCATCATTTAAAGTAGAAGCATTTGCCGCGGTTACCGTTCCATCTTTTTTGAAAACGGGTTTTAACGAGGGTATTTTATCAAATTTAACCGCAGTTGGTTCATCGTCGGTATCAACCAGGGTAATTTCACCTTTACGGTCTTTCACTTCTACTGCTATGATTTCGCTGGCAAATTTGCCCGATGTTTGTGCAGCCTGTGCCCTTTTATAAGATTCAATAGCGAAATTATCCTGTGCCTCGCGACTGATGTTACATTCGGTAGCGCAAAGTTCGGCTGCAGAGCCCATGTGGTAGTCGTTATATACATCCCAAAGGCCATCTTTTACAAGTCCGTCGGTTAGTTGTCCGTGTCCTAAACGGTAACCGTTTCTTGCTTTATCAAGGTAATAAGGTACATTGCTCATACTTTCCATACCTCCGGCCACAATAATATCGTTATCGCCATTGGCAATACTTTGAGCAGCAAGCATAATGGCTTTTGTACCCGATGCACATACTTTATTAATGGTGGTTGCAGGTAAATCAGGTAAGCCAGCGGCTTTTGCAGCTTGTGTTGCAGGTGCCTGACCTAAATTGGCCGATAAAACATTGCCCATATACACTTCCTGGATCTGTTCTGGTTTTAAACCGGCTTTTTCGATGGCGGCCTTAATGGCGAAACCACCAAGCTGAGTAGCAGAAAATTGGGCTAATGAGCCTCCAAAACTTCCAATAGGGGTTCTTACAGCTGATACAATTACAACTTCTTTCATGTGCAAAATTTTTATGAATTTTTGGTTAGGCCGCTAAGTTAGTTAAACCTTGTAGGTTTCCAAAACCTGTGAGATTTAAAAATAACGTATAAAAAACGATTTTAGCATGTTTGATCATAATAAGTTTTGAATGGTTTTTGGCTGTGCATACAACTTAGATGTGCTAAGGTGGCTTAGGTGGTCAATATTTTTTTGAAAATGAATGGTTCCGTGTTAATGGCTGAAGGTTAGCCCTGCTATCCCTTCTGCCGATAGAAAAAATCGGCATCCGTTCTATCAGGTTTGTGGATTAAAGCCTGTAGCCTTCGGGAATAAAAATAATTGCACAAACCTATAAGGTTTCAAAAACCTTATAGGTTTAAAAAGGTTAATCTACACCTGTGGGTTTTGCGTTAGGGATTGTAAGGGTTCAGTACCGATTCTTCATCGGTACCGGAGCGAAGCGCAGCCCTGCAAAGCCCGCCCCTTGGGGAACGCCCATATTATTTTCAGTTTGCAATTCACAATTGCAGTTTTATTCCTCCTTCGCTTTACCTTTTTTTCTCGATTTTATGGCCTGGGTAAGCAAAAACTCAATCTGCCCGTTGGTACTCCGAAACTCATCTGCAGCCCAAATTTCCACTTCTTTTAATAAAGCAGGACTAATTCTTAATACAAAAGCTTTTTTATCTTTCTCCGCCATTCTTATTGTATTGCTTGTATATTATACCTCGTTTTTAAATTAATGAGGAACATTTCCAGGTCTTCTATTTTATTTGAACTGAACAGAAGTTTTTTGCCATTTTTAAACTCGGTTGTAATCCCCTGTTTTTATCGTTTAAAATGTAGGCTTTATCTTTATGTTTAAACCATAACCGGGTTTTAACGCCATAACCACCATATTCAGAAAATGCATCGAATTTTCTGATGTAAGCTTTTTCTATGCTCATCCAATGAAAATAACTTGGCTTAAAATGGAAGGGGAAATACCGATAAGATAAGCCTTCGGCATTTATTTTTAGTGTTAACTTATTCTGCTGTACTACAAAAATGATTAAAAAAGGTAGAAATACAGCCAATAAAGGTGTAAAGTACATTTTTTGCAACTCCGCTAAACTTAATCCGCCTTTATCGAAGATCAGTATAGCCAATGTTGGGAATATGCTTACCCCGGTTACGAGGTATAACCACCATATTTTTAAGCCCTGTTTCTCCTCAAACTCCATATCTTAATTATATAAAGTACCCGTATTTACCACAGGTTGTACATGGCGATCGCCACAAAGCACTACCAATAAATTGCTTACCATGGCTGCCTTGCGTTCTTCATCCAGCTCAACAATTCCTTTTTGCGATAATTTCTCTAAAGCCATTTCTACCATGCCAACTGCACCTTCAACAATTAATTTACGGGCGGCAATTACGGCTGTGGCCTGCTGGCGCTGTAACATGGCACTGGCAATTTCGGGCGCATAAGCCAAATGCGAAATCCGGGCTTCTAAAACTTCAATCCCCGCTCTCGATAAACGCTCGTTCAGTTCGTTTTCCAATAATTCGCTTACTTTATCTGCTCCATCCTTTAAAGTAATGCTGGTTTCTTCGCCCTCAGCATGGTCGTATGGAAAAATATTGGCTAAATGCCTTACAGCGGCTTCGCTCTGGATATTTACATATTGCATGTAATTTTCGACCGAGAAAACAGCCTTGGCGGTTTCGTTTACTTTCCAAACCACAACAGCGGCAATCTCAATCGGGTTCCCTAATTTATCGTTAACCTTTAACTGTTGTCCGTTTAGGTTATTTGCTTTTAAGGATAACCTTCTTTTAGCGGTTAATGGGTTTACCCAGAAAAAACCATCAGCTTTTACTGTACCGATATATTTTCCGAATAAAGTTAGCACCATCGATTGGTTGGGGTTGATGATTAAAAAACCCGGGAAGATTAAAAATATATCCACAGCCAATAAAATTCCTCCCCAGAGAAAGATTTCTGTAACAAAACAGAAAATAGATGCAGCCAGCAATGCAATGCTTATGGCGAATGTTAAATACCCAGATGGTGGGCTGATGATTTTTTCCTGATACATAATTGATATTAATTTGATATCATAAAGTAAAATATAAAATCTGGTAATTGCAAACAAAATCCCTGAAATGTATATTAGATAAAAATGTTATTTTTGACAATACAATAATTATATCGTTTTGGCCAAAATCAAGAGAAATTCCCATAAAATCCTTTACCGGAAATATTCATCAAACCTGAAGTATGTAATGATGATATTTACCGTTTTCATTATTACGCTATTCCTGCCGAAACAACCCAGATTTAGGTATGAATTTGAAAAAAATGCCGTTTGGAAAAATAAGGATCTGATTTCTCCTTTTAGTTTTGCTATTTTAAAAACAAACCCGCAGGTAAGTGCTGATAAAAAGAATGCATTAAAAGATATTTTGCCGGTTTACCAGTTTGACCGGGGGATTACCGCTACAGCATTGGATGAATTTGGTAACGAATTTGATATCAAGTGGAAATCGAAGCAGCTTGATGAAAAGGAAAAGGAAGCTTATAAGGCTGCTGCTTACCGTTTACTTCAGAGTATTTATCAGAAAGGAATTATCGGATTAAATGTAAAGCATCAGGCAGGCGGAAAAAATTACGATTTTTCTCTGCTCGAAAATAATGTGGCGCAGGAAAAAAATACACAGGATGTTTTTACGGCCGAAACAGCACTAAACTTTTTTAAAGATAATTTTAAGGCTCCCAACCCGGTAATGGGCGATTTGGTAGCCAATCTGGCTATTGATCATATTACGCCAAATATTGTATTCGATGAACGATTAACGCAAACGATACAGGATAATACCATTAATAATATTTCGACCACTAAGGGGATGGTGCAAAAGGGGGAGCTGATTGTGGCCAAAAATGATGTGATTGATGAAGAAATTTATCAAAAACTCGAATCGTATAAGGCCACCTACGATGCGCAGACCAAAACCATTGGCAGCAGGGCATTAGTTTATTTAGGGCAGGTGGTACTGGTGGGTTTTATTCTCACCATATTAATGTCGTTCCTTTTTCTTTTCAGGAAAGATATTTTTGCTGATAACCGCCAGCTTTCTTTAATCCTGATTGTAACCACCGGGATGTTGCTGGCCTTAACCTGGGCCATTAAAATGGAAATCCCAAGTTTGTATTACATTCCGTTTTGTGTGGTACCCATTATCATCAGGATTTTATTCGATACGCGTTTGGCGCTTTATCTCCATATGCTGGTGATTTTGATTGCCGGCTTCTTTGTGGCCAATAGTTTTGAATTTGTGTTTTATCAGGTTACTGCAGGTATGGTAGCCATATTCAGCATCAAAAACTTTGTTAAGCGCGAAAGGTTTCTGGTTTCGGCCTTATTTATATTGTTGGCCTACTTTGTTTCTTTTGTGGGGATTGCTTTGCTGCGTGAAGGATCTTTCCGCGAAATTGAATGGATCAATTTTATTCCTTTTATTTTTAGCGTCTTATTGTCACTTTTGGCCTATCCGTTAATTTACCTGTTCGAGCGTATTTTTGGCATCACTTCAGATGTGGCGCTAATTGAGCTCACCAATACCAATAATAAATTGTTAAGGGAGCTTGCTTTTAAAGCGCCTGGAACGTTTCAGCACTCGCTACAGGTAGCTAACCTTGCCGAGGCTGCTATTTTTAAAATAGGCGGTAATTCGGTATTGGTTAGGGCAGGGGCATTGTATCATGATATCGGTAAGGTTGATAATCCGCAATATTTTATCGAAAATCAGAATACGGCTGTAAGTCCGCACGATAAATTGCCTTATGAGCAAAGTGCACAGATTATTATTCAGCATGTGCATAAGGGAATTGAGATTTTAAGAAAAAACCAGATTCCCGAGGCCATTATCGATTTTATCAGAACGCACCATGGAAATACCAGGGTGGATTATTTTTATCAGTCTTTTTTGAAAAATTCTCCGGAAAAATTTGTCGACGAAAACATTTTCCGCTACCCCGGACCGATACCTTTTAGCAAAGAAACTGGTGTGTTAATGTTGGCAGATTCGGTAGAAGCTGCCTCAAGAAGTCTGAAAAATCCCGATGCGCAGAACATAAATGACCTGGTTGAACGTATAATTAACTACAAATTGGAACAAAATCAGCTTGATGATTGCGATTTAACGTTAAAAGATATTGAAACTATCAAATTGATATTCAAGACGATGCTGATGAGTATCTATCATGTTCGCATAGATTATCAACAATTATCATAATTTTTTTTTGCAGAATAACTTGTTTTACTATATTTGCAGACCTCAAAACAACGTCGGTAGGACGGAAAATAGAGGTTGAAAAGGAGAGGTGCCTGAGTGGCCGAAAGGAACAGTTTGCTAAACTGTCGTACTGGTAACGGTACCGCGGGTTCGAATCCCGCCCTCTCCGCCCAGAAAAAAAAAGTAATAAAAAAAATGAAAATGTCATTTTAAAACCGTTACTTTGCAGCCCCTAGAAATAGGGAATAAAAAGGAGATACCAAGTTCGGGATGTAGCGTAGCCCGGTATCGCGCCTGCTTTGGGAGCAGGAGGTCGTAGGTTCGAATCCTGCCATCCCGACAAAAGTTTATCCACTTTTAAAACAGGATAAAAAAAAGATCGATACCAAGTTCGGGATGTAGCGTAGCCCGGTATCGCGCCTGCTTTGGGAGCAGGAGGTCGTAGGTTCGAATCCTGCCATCCCGACGAAACAAGGATTAAAAATCCATTACAAACCCCTTAAATTAATTATTTAAGGGGTTTTGTCATTTTAAGGCATATCTGACATCCTATTAGATGATATCGAGAAATTGCAGTCCTATTGCGCACGCACAATCTTTTTCGACCATTGGTTTCTCATCGAATGTTTAAATTTTTAACCATTCAAAAATGATTTTTTTTTCATTTGCCAATTCTCTCTGTTTAAATGATATTTACATATTAAGTGGTTCTACCATGATAAGTTTTTCAACTTTTACTCTGAAATTTCCATTTCCTTTATAGAGGATTGTATCGCCAATTTCGTTTCTTTCCATGGCCTTAAAATCAATTTTTCCGTACAAGCTGTCACCAACTCTGTAACTCTTTTTATCTAAGGTTAGCTTTTGGTAGATTACCCAGTGTTGTGGCTGATTAACCTTACCCATATAGACCATGTCTGAATAGAGGTATCCCTTGGTATTGAAATTTTCGTTTTTACAGCTGATGGTGAAGCCATTTCCACCTAAAATACCGTCTTTTCCGATGCGGATAAATAGCGTATCTGAATCTTTGTAATAGGCTTCACAATGGTTATTTTTGGTGCCAGCGGTGTCCTTTTTGTTTTGGTAGTTGCCTGCAAAAAATGTTACATCATTACTGGCCTTTGGAATAGTATCTGGAAGTGGATTAAAGAATGCTTCTATCTGTTTCTTCATCGAAGAAAAGGCTGCGTATCTGGGAAGTTTAGGATCAATAGTGATTTTTTGCCATTGTTCAGCATGCCTGGTCGTACATTGGGTGAAAAAGATTGATATTAAAAGTAGTGTTCGTTTATTCATATTGTTCTTGACAAGATGTTTATCGGTATGGGATATTTCTTAAGTGATGCCAGGTTATTTATTTTTCCATAAATCTGCCACTGTTATTGAAGTTCACTTTTTAGCAGATATCTTCTGAAATTCCAGCTGAAACACCAGGTTAAATTGAAAGCGCAGACACTCGTATAAATATGAAATCTAATCTTAGAAGGAGAATTCAACTGGGTTTCTTGATGATATTTGTTGCTACTTCCCGGTGCATTCTTCCCCATTCTACCAATGTGCGTATGAGCGGGATGGTCGTTTTTCCGTGTTCGGAAATTTGATAACGTATACTTGAGTGAGAAACTTCACAGCAAAGTTTCTGGATCAGGTTGTTTTCTTCGAGTTCCCGAAGCTCCTTGGCAAGCATCTTATCCGAAATCCCCTCAATGCCCTGTGCGATCTTCCTAAAGCCGTTAAGCTCATCTTGCCTGTTAAAAAGATATTGTAGCACTGGTAGCTTCCATTTGCCGTTTAGCGCATCAAAACTATCTCTAAGGTTCATCAGCTCCTTAATGCATTGGGTGTTCCTTGTTTTTTCCATGGTTGAGGATGGTTTAGGTGCACTAACCTTGGAGTTAGTGTGGGCAAATATAAAAAATGTGTTTGCGAGATTTGCTCAGAAAATAATTATAAAGCCATGAATACATTCAATACCATTCCGAGAAGGGTAGTTACCGGAGAAAAAGAGGGAAGATCAGTAATCAGCTCTGATGCTGAAGCAAAAAACGTATCAGAGCATTTTCCAGGACTTATCATTTCTGATATATGGGCTACAGATTCTTCGCCGGCCGCTCTTGATAAAGAACTTGATATTGAAAATACAGCATTTCCCATTACGCCTACTCGTGGAACTTATTTCAGGTACGTCAGCATTCCGCCAGATGATCAGTTGGGCATAGTCGCTCAGCCGGGAACTCCGCACCCGTTAATGCATCAAACGGATACCCTGGACTATATCATCATTGCATCGGGAGAAATTTACCTGGTATTGGATGATGAAGAGACGAAATTAAAGGTGGGAGATATTGTAATCCAGCGGGGTACCAATCATGCCTGGAGTAACCGGTCTGATCAGCCCTGTATACAGATTGCCGTCCTCATTGATGCCAAATCCGTTCCAAACCAATAGTATGCTGTTATTTTCCTTATCTGCGTATTTCAACGAAACTTTTGCCGAAATATCCACCATGGTAATTGATGATGAGAATGTTGCCTCCCAACGAAGAAACAAGTTGATAGAGAGCCTTGAATCCAACCTTTTGGATATACAATCGGATGGGTAACCGTTACATAAGATTTGTAGTAGTATAATGACGATACTGAATTTTAAGTATTTTAAATTTTGTAGTATTAAGTATTTTTAAATATTCCTATAATTTGTAAATTTATCTTAATTATTACGCTCTCAACGCATCAGTTTATGCTCCGATCAAAATCAATATGGCAGACGGCCGTCCATCATATCATTCAACAGGAGATAAGCTTGCGCTTATGGCGTACTGTGATAAAATCAACCTATTTTTCAACCCTATTAATCCATTAAACTTATGGCAAATCCATCTTTTGACGCTTATCAGCAGGTATTTGGCCTGGCCTGCATGGCTAACCGTGCCGGTGGCTACAACGGCACTGGCAGTGAATTGCAACAGCAGCTGCAGTACGACCTTTCTTTTTATTTAAATAATGTTCCACCTGTTACAGTGATGGGGCAAACAGGTCCTTCGGTGGCAGATCCATCGGTAACCCCAATACTAGGCAACTGGCAGCTGGTATGGGGCCCTGCACTGATTGAAGAAACCGATCAGAAAGGAAAGCCAACAGGTGTTGCCGACAATGCATTGTTTGTTGCGCAGTGCGATGCAGTAGCCTTTCCTGGCGGTCCCACATTGCCGACTTACGTTGTGGCGGTGGCAGCGACCAACCCGGCCTCACTCTATGACTGGGAGACCGAAGATTTTTCGGTGGCCGAAGTGGTAAACTGGACAAATTATGATCCAGCTTTTTTCTCACCATCGGCTTATAATGGAACTGATCCCTACATCTCCAACGGAACAGCGACCGGTATAAGCATATTGCTCGGACTCATCAGTTCTGGTACTGCAGCTTCGCCCAATACCAGCCTCGAACAGTTTATTGCAGGGCTGCAACCCGCGGCGGATACGGCGATCGTGTTTTGTGGACATAGCCTTGCTGGTGCTCTCTCACCTACACTTGCCCTTTATTTAAAACAGAAAAAACAACTCGATGCCTTTGGTGTATCCCTTGTTTACCCTACAGCAGGCCCCACCCCAGGGGAAAGTACGTTTGCGAGCCTATTCAATAGTACTTTTCCGCCACTACCGGAAGGCTGGACTGCGCAAACAGGTGATTACCAGAGCTGGAATACAATGCATTGGAATGTACTGGATGTTGTGCCACATGCCTGGCACCAATCAGACCTGCAACAGATCGCGGAGATTTATGGGCGATCGCCTAATATCCTAACAAGGGGCACACTTAATACCCTTCAAGGCCTCGTGGTCAAAAGAGGGGCCACATCAGAGGCAACCTATACCAGGATACAGAATGGATCCTTGCCAGGCAGCCTTCAACATTGGGATGAATCATCGGGTTTGATCAATACTCCGCCCAAGACAATGAAAGATTACATTACTCAGTTGTTCCTTCAACATGTAAGCCTGTATTCCGGAATACCTGCGCAACAGGGCAACCCGGCAGTTCAGGGGCTTATTTTGCCACAACCATTGCCACCACCGGTGTTTAAAACCGGCAAAATCCTGGTTCCCGGGGTCACGGCTGTTACCAAGCTGGAGCTGATCATCAGGATCATGGAACAGATCCTCGCCTGGATCGCATCATATGCCGTTTCGGTAGATCACACACTTCTTGAGGAAGAGCCGAAAAAACAGTTGTAGCAGGCAAGATTATAGCATGAAGATGCGTAATATCAATGTACTGGAAACCTGGCTGGAAGGAGTGAAGGTTTGTGCCAATAGTTGATTTTCTATTCTTCCTGAGCGGTAGCTTGAGGTTAAATTTGAAATTTATAAACAAAAAAACCTCTAAATCAAATGATTAGAGGTTTTTTTTTGTTTTCATCGCATGACATTTCGGTCCATTTTTTACCTGATTTTTAGTTATGGAGAAACGAATGATGCATTAGCTATCATTGCGGCCCTGCGGAAAAATGTTCTTATCGAAATGGTGGTGATGGTAGAAGTTTTGCCTGTCTATTTCTACTGTTTCTTCTTCTAGTTTCAATGCGGCAGGACTGCCAATAACCATCCTGATGTGGTCTTCCATTTCTGGAGTTACCTCGCCGATAATGTATCTGGGCATTGCCTCCAGCTGCTCCTGGTGAAAATCAGAAGTCAGGATTTCTTTTTCGCTGGTGTCAAGATCAACAAGACCGATAGGGATAAGTATTTTTTTATCTTCTACCGTTGTGGTGCCTTCATCCAGGGCAACGATTGCGTAACGTACCGTATTTGCTTCTGGATCGAAAAGTAAGTCATGCACTTTGCCAATGCGGTTTTCGCCGCTCTTTACCGGCCAGCCGGTGATATCTGCCTCACCTGCGGTGAGTGTATAATTACTAATGGATAATTCTTGAAGATTACTGTAAATGATCTGGTGGTTGTTCATAATAAAATAGATTAAAGCATAAATAATTATAACAGTTGCCGAAAGCGATTAGTTTGCAGTTTTTGGTTTAAAATCCGTTAACTGCTGGTAATAAGCATATTTAACAATTTTATTTAAGTTGTAATTTAATTGCATTTTATATTGTTCCATGCGAATAGCATACCAGGTAGAATCCAGTTAGTGATGATTTTTGTTTATTTTTAGCAAAAAATATAATATGTCATTCACCGCCCTGGGTTTATCACCGGATTTATTAAAAGTATTATCAGATCAGAATTTTACTGAACCTACACCAATTCAACAAACGGCCATACCGGCGATATTAAATAATAAAGATATTTTGGGCATTGCTAAAACAGGCTCTGGAAAAACAGCCAGCTATGTTTTGCCTTTGTTAATGAACGTGCAAAAAGCACCTAAGCTTAAAAACCGGCATGTTAATGTATTGGTTTTGGTACCTACCCGCGAACTTGCAGAGCAGGTTAAAGATGTTTTCCGGA
The DNA here is from genome assembly GCF_000633455.1 of Pedobacter jeongneungensis. Lineage (GTDB taxonomy): Bacteria > Bacteroidota > Bacteroidia > Sphingobacteriales > Sphingobacteriaceae > Pedobacter > Pedobacter jeongneungensis_A. The sequence continues at coordinate 145,022 of NZ_AYMG01000039.1, read as the reverse complement.
CTTTTAGCCTCGGGCTTTCTATACCTGTTAAAACATTAGCGGTATATGGTGGTGTTTCCATTAATCCACAAATGACGGCCCTGCAAGGGGTAAATGTACTTATTGCCACTCCGGGCAGGCTATTAGAGCTGGTAGATTCAAATGCAGTGTATTTATCTCTTATTGAGACTTTAGTGCTTGATGAGGCCGACAAGATGCTTAACCTGGGGTTTAAAGAAGAAGTGGATAAAATCATTTCCCTTTTACCTGAAAAACGTCAGAACATATTATTATCAGCTACTTTGAATGCAGATCTTCAGGCGATTCATCAGGTTTTGCTGCATGATCCACTGGTGATCAAAATTGAGACTCAGGAGGATTCTATTGAACAGATTAATCAGGTGGCTTATATCGTTTCGGATGAAAAAAAGGGGCCTTTTTTACGTTATCTGATCAATCATCATGAAATGCAGCAAGTATTGATATTTGCCTCGTCGGTTCATACTGCCGATGCTATTGTAAACAAACTGCGTAAAAATAACTTCGATGCAAAAGCTATCCACAGCAAAAAAAGTCAGGGTGCGAGGAACGAAGCTTTGTATCTTTTTAAATCAGGAAAACTCAGGATATTGGTTGCCACAGATTTAATGGGGAGAGGAATTGATATTAATCAACTTCCATTTGTAATTAATTATGAATTACCAAGATCGCCGAAAGATTATATTCATCGCATTGGTAGAACCGGACGTGCCGGAAGCGTAGGAGAGGCCATCTCTCTGGTTAGTCCGGATGAATTACACCATTTTGGGGTAATAGAAAAAAAGATGGGTAAACAGGTTGAAATGATTGATAGTGAACGCGTGAAATAAATACCCCATTGGTATATTCATTATAACTGATAACGGCTTAATCTGTTTTAATATTATGTTTTGAAGCCCTGCTTAGCGCTTTGTTTCATGAGCTAAGCAGGCCTTTAAGTTAAAACAAACTATTGTTGTTTTTTTAATGCCAATGAATCTTTTGCCCGCTTTTTGAAAAAACCACGCAATAGGAAATTGCTTTGTACAGCTTCTAGGTCTTCGTCTAGTTTTTTGCTGCTTTTTTCCAGATTTAACATAATTGCTCTCACCTGTTCTGCTGTTTTCTGGTCGTTTAATAGCAGTCCGGCAGCATTGTCTGAAGTTTTCAATTTTGCCGATGCAGCATCCAGGTTAGCGGCCAGGCTCGAAGCCGACTCTACAGATTTTTGTAAGGTAGCAGCAGATCGCTCCAGCTTCTTAAATACAGCTGTATCGGTAAGCATTTTATCCATCAATCCGTTTTTAGTATTCAGTGTTTTTCCAAAACGGCCGAGTAGCTCGGCACTTTGTGCTGTAGAAATGGATGTACGGTTTAAGTTTGCCACCATCGATTTAAAGTTGATAGCAAGCTCCTGATCGGATAATAAAGCACCAGCAGCACCTTTTCCGTCAATCAGGTTTCTGGCCAGTATCTTAAAGTCACCGGTAACATCAACCAGGTTTTTATTATTTACCTGCAAAGTTTTCATAATGTCGTCGGTAGAAAGTGAAGTATTCACTTTTAGCATGTCTCCATCTTCCACGAAAGGAAATTTCGGATTGCCGCCGGTAATTACCACAATCTTATTTCCAATCAATCCATCAGCACCAATGCTTGCGCCTGCATCTTTATGGATGTATTTATGCACATCTTCCTCTATACTGAGCAATACTTTTACCTGTGAAGTGCCAAAAAAATCAATTTTCTTGATGGTACCAATTTTTACACCAGAAAACCATACATTATTGCCCTTTTTTAAACCCTGGATATCGTTAAATACCACGCTTAGTGTAAAACTTTTAACAAATGTTTTCTTTTGGCTGCCCAGTGTAAATATGCCCAATACGAAAATCAGGATACCTATGGCAATGAAAATACCTACTGTTATTTTTTTTCTGTTTTCATTCATGGTTATTGTATAAAATTGTAATCGAAAAATGGTTGTGCCTGCTTATCACCCGAATTAAAAACCTGCTCGAAGGTGCCTTTTCTATCAAAATTCCGTTCAATCAGCATGGCAACCCTGTTACCTACTTCTTTGGCGCAGGTAAGATCGTGGGTGATGATAATTGCACTGGTATGGTAACGTTCCTGTACATCGTTAATGAGTTTATTGATTTCACGTGAGGTAATTGGGTCAAGTCCGGCAGTTGGCTCATCATAAAGCATAATTTCGGGCCTTAAAATTAAAGTTCTGGCTATGCCTATCCGTTTCCGCTGTCCGCCCGAAAGTTCTGAAGGCATTTGATTAATGGTTTGAGAAAGACCAACAGCATCCAGCATTTCTTCAACTGATGACTTTACTTCCTGCTTGGTTAAATCTTTCCGGTTACGCACCAAAGGAAATTCCAAGTTCTCCCTCACTGTCATACTATCATACAGCGCACTGTTCTGGAACGAAAATCCAACCCTTAACCGGAGTGCAAGAAGTGCTTCATATGAAATTTCATCTACAACCTGATTGAGTACACGCACCAGCCCCGAATCTGGTTTGAGCAAGCCAATAATAATTTTGATCAGTACCGATTTACCCGTTCCGGATTTGCCTAAAACCACCAGGTTTTCTCCTTTATATAAGTCAAGGGAAGCATTTTCAAGAACGGTGTAATTTCCAAAAGCCTTGTTAAGCCCTTTAATCTCAATCACTTTTTCGACACTTTCGTCTGTAAATTGTTTTTCTCTCATAACCGACGGCTTAGGTATTAAACAAACTAAATATCTGTACACATACTACTTCTTCCACAAAAATGAGGAACATGGCAATTACCACTGAAGAGTTAGCGGCTTTACCTACACCTTCGGTGCCCTTAGATGAATTGTAGCCCTGATAACAGCCTACAATAGCAATGGTGAAGCCAAAAAGTATGGCCTTTACGGTAGAAGCAATAATATCCAGATAAGTAATGCTTTCCAGCGAACTTTGAAAAAAGGTAGTGGCACTTGTTCCCTCGTTTACCGAAACATTGAGCAATGCGCCCAGCATGCCAACCATAGCGGTGTAAAAAGTAAGAATAGGCATGGTGATCGTAGCCGCCAGTACCCGGGTACTCACCAGAAATTTGAAAGGGTTGGTGGCCGAAACTTCCATTGCATCAATCTGCTCACTAACTTTCATTGAACCCAGTTCTGCGCCTATACTCGAACCCACTTTTCCGGCGGCAATGAGACCGGTAAGTAAGGGAGCCAAAGTTCGCAACAAGGCTATTCCCACCAGTGAGGGAAGCCAGGATGTTGCACCGAACTCAGAAAGCGATGGTCTCGACTGTTTTGTAAATACCAGGCCAGTAATAAAACCTGTTGTGGAAATTAATAGGGCAGACCGATAACCAATTTCGTAACATTGCCGCACCAGTTCTTTAAGTTCGTAAGGTGGGAGGAAGGCTTCTTTAAAAAACCTGCCCATGAATTTAAAAACATCATAAAGGGTAATAAACCAGGCTGCAAAACGCCCAACTGGCTTCAGTTCGTTTTGATTGGCATTTAAATCTTTCTCTGTTGCCATTGTTTTTGGGTTCCTGTTTTCATCTATTTGATCAATGTTTTATAGGCTATTTTTTCTTGCTTTTGAGTTAACCCGATGTGCAATAGCTTAATATCCTAACCTATACGTAAAAGTGTGCAAATTGTTTGTTTTTTTAACTTTAAATTTTGTTAAATCTTACAATCGCTATATCTAAAGGATGAATGCTTTCAAGAATCTAAAAACCAATTATTCAGGGGAAGAAATAATGATTTTTTATTAAAGATAATCTTTTTGATGGTGTGGTGGGGCACACCGAGATTTTATCATAATGTTAATTTTGATTAGAATGGGTACATTGAGCCTGTCGAAGCGTTTTAATATATTTTAAACAGTCCTTCGACAGGCTCATGATGACAAATCTATTTTGATGATAATCTTGTAATGAAAAAATAAATTTTAATAACCTGGGTTCTGAACAAGGTTCGGATTTCCAAGCTGGTTATCAGGAATCGGGAATACCAGGTATTTTGCCTCACTGGCGGGTTTTTCCTGCCAGGCCGCAAGAAATTTCCCAAAGCGGATCAAATCCTGTCTCCTAAAGCTTTCCCAGTAAAGTTCTCTTCCCCGTTCATCAAGCAGATTGTCTAAAGTTAAGCTGGTAAAGGCTGAAGCACCCCTTGTTGTTCTGATCTGGTTAACCAAAGTTAATGCAGACGCTGGTTGAGAGGTTCTTAACAGTGCTTCGGCTTTCATTAACAATACGTCGGCATAGCGGTAATAAACCCAATCGTTATCTGGTTTTTTTGATCCGGTATTGGCATAATCGATGGGATATTTAACTACCCTTATGCCCGCAACTTCCAGGTGGTTAGGATCACGTTCGATGATGCTCACTTCAGGGGTAAAGGCTAACGGGTTTCCTTTTCTGTCTTTCAGTGCAACCCCTTTCTGATCGAACTGCTGACCAATTAAAAAACCTACCCTGATTCCGGAGATGTTGGTTTGCCCTGTATAATTTCCTCCTCTTCTGGTATCAGTGGCCTCAAATTTATTGTAGAAGTTAGATAATGTAGAAAAACCATTGTAACCATTGGGGTTTTGGTTATAATGAAGGGTACACTTCCACATTCCGTCTAAATCGCTGCCTGTTACACCAGCAGAGTTTTGCGAGGTGAAAATATTTTCTGTAGAAAGTGTATTGTTTGAAGGGGCGAAATTATCGAAATAATTAGCCGTAAGCGTGTATCCGCCAGTTGCAATTTCATCCGCAAGAGAAATTACTTTAGCCATATCTGCCTGATCGAAAGTTGGTGCCGCACGGTTTAAAATCGCACCTTTATTGAGGTAAATCTTCATGAGCAGCGTTCGGGCTGCATTTTTATTGGCTTCATTCGCCGGACCATTTGGCAACAGCGGAATAATGGCGGTTAACTCATTAACTAAATAAGCAATTTCATCGGCTGCATTTCTAACCCTCGATGGTTTGGTTACACCTTCTCCAGGGTCGCGGTAGGGTACCTGGCCCCAGCCATCCAAAACCGAAAATTCTGAAAATGCCCTGATGAAACGTGCAGTTGCGGCCTGAGCAGGCGTAGGATTAAAACCCAATACATTTGTGCTTACGTAGCTAATACTGTTTAAATCTCTGAATACATCCGAAATCCTGGCATCATCTGCTGCCCATTTATGCAAATGAAGGGCACGCCAGGCCCCGTTATCATCCCAATCGCCGGCACGTGTAGGTACAATTACTTCATCAGAGGTTACTTCCTGCAGGGCAGACCAGTTCCACGGCGCCTGGTAAGGGCCCCTCATGGCGGTATAACTTGCTGTAATTAGTCCGGGAACGTCATTTGATCCCAGCGCACCTGAACTCACCTGGCCATTTAAGTTTTCATCTAGTTTGGTACAGCCTGATAGCGCAAGGGTGGCGGCTACGAAGCTGATGATATATTTATTTTTCATGTGATTATATTTGAAAATTAAAGTGAAAAATTAACACCAAAATTGAAAGTTCTGACAGTAGGATAGGCCGTATAATCTATGCCTGCTGATGGTACGCCATTGATGCTTTTATTTACATTTACCTCCGGATCGAAACCAGTATAATTGGTGATGACGAACAGATTCTGACCATTAACATAGATATTGAGTGATTTGACGGCTTTACCGACATTACCAATGTTGTAATTAATGGTGGCATTGGCCAATTTTACGTAATCTCCTTTCTCGATATACCTTGATGATGCCGCAATGGGGTTGGCCAATGATTCCTGGATACCCGAATTAACGAGTGCTGAAGAAATATTCCTCGTACCCAGATTTGAAATGGCTAAAACCGAATTTGCCGTATTGTTGTAAATGCTCTGACCGAATGAGCCATTGAAATTGGCTGTTAATGAGAATTTTTTGTACCTCAGGTTGGTACTTAAACCCATAATTGCTTTAGGATTCGGATTTCCGAGGTAATATTTGGTGAAACCATCATCTGTATAGGTAGAAAATCCGCTTGCATCTAAACCATTGTATTGTCTGGTTACCATGGCGAATAATGGCAGGCCATTTTTGATCACCTCTAAATTTACCCCGCTTAGTCCCTGGCCGCTTAATGATCCTGTTCTGATTAATCCGGTAAGGTTTTTAACCGTATTTTTAATAAAAGTAACGTTACCACCCAAAGACCAGGATAGCTTGTCATTATCTATAATATTGGCATTCAGGCTAATTTCCAGCCCTTTGTTCTGCACTTCTCCATCTAAATTATACCAGGTAATTACACCATTGGGCGCAGCAGGTGAGAATGCACTCTGTGGAAACAATAAATCTGAGGTAACTTTATTAAAGTAATCAATAGACCCTGTTAGCTTATTGTTTAAGAAACCAAAATCAATACCAATGTTGGTTTGTTTATCTTCCTGCCATTTTAAATCTGGGTTGGCGTTATTGATGCCCACTAAACCATCAACCCCTCTGATTACAAAACGCTGTTGAGAAGATCCCGATGGGAAATCCTGGTTGCCGGTTTTGCCATAGCCCAATCTTAATTTTAACTGGTTAAGCCATTGCGCATCACTTAAAAAACTTTCCTTTTTAACATCCCAGGCAGCAGCAAAAGAAGGGAAATAACCATATTTATTATTGGCTCCAAACTTAGTTGAACCATCGGCCCTGAAAGTAGCTGTTAAGATATATTTACTATCGTAATTAAAAATTGCCCTTGCAAAATAAGACTGCAACTCCGTTGTGGGGTCGTTACTGGTTACAAAAGTACGGTTAACCGGTAGGGTGGCTTCAAATGCATCGGTATAATCTACCGCAATATCTCCAAAGCCGGTTGCTGTATTAATGGCACCTTTACTGATGAAGTTAGAATATTCATAACCGATAACGGCATTTAAATTCAGTTTACTTGCAATTTCTTTATTGAAATTTAAGGTATTGGTAAACTGTTGTGTAACCAGTTCGGTATTTGAATAACTGGCAAAACCACCTTTAAAAGCCCCATCAGGTTGAATGCCCTGAAGATTTAAGGTACTTCTGGTAGAAGACCTTCTGATACCGGTACTGTAATTCACGCTGGCCAGCATCCTGTACTCCAGCCATGGCGTAATTTTATAATATGGGGATACACTTCCTAAAATGGTAGAAACCTTTGCCTTATCGCTATTTGCAGCTAAAGCAGCCAATGGATTGATGGTGGTAGAACCATAATCGATAAATAAACTACCATCGGGATTATAAAAAGACTGGGTAGGATTCCAGGATAATGCCTGACTGATTAAACTGCCTGTAAAACCAGCATCGGTGGTAATTGGGGCAATGTTTTCTAAATACTGGTTGCTGATCATATTTACATCTAAACCCAGTTTTTTGCTTTCTAAAAATTTAAAATTGCCATTAAAGCCTGCACTGTATTTTTTAAAGTCGGATGCTTTAATAATTCCTTGTTGGTTTTGATAGGCAAGCGATGCTCTAAAAGTATTACCGTTATTACCTCCACTAATCCCTACCGAATAATTCTGGTTGTAAGCCGTACGAAGTACTTCATCCAGGGCATTAACACTGGTGCCAAAATCACCAGCGGTGAGGTTATATTTTTTGAGGGCTGCCCGATATTCATCACCCGTTAGCACATCCACTTTTCTGGCAATACTGCCAACACCTGCTGATGCGTTTACATCAATTTTAGTTTCACCTGATTTTCCTCTTTTTGTGGTAATTAAAACCACGCCATAGGCTGCACGTGAACCGTAAATTGCTGTTGCCGATGCATCTTTAAGGATTTCCATCGATTCAATATCGGCAGGGTTGATAAAGTTTAAAGGGTTTCCATCAGGTGTGGTACCTGTACCCGCACTGGCAGTTAAGCCTCCAACACCAGCATTGGTTGATGGCCTGGCCGATCTTCCATCCAGGGCAACACCATCCACCACATAAAGCGGCTGTCCGGTGCCTGTTATGGCAGAGTTACCCCTTATGCGCACTGTAGAAGCGCCTCCCGGCTGACCGCTGTTGTTGATCATCTGTACGCCGGCAACTTTACCCTGGATTAATTGATCAGGGGCATTTAAAGGCCCTTTGTTAAAATCTTTCGCCGAAACAGTTGTCGCGGCGCCGGTTAAATCGCTTTTCCTTACCGAAGCATAGCCGATAACCACCACTGCGTCCAGGTTATTTAAGGAGGCCATGGTGATATTGATTGTAGCTTGGTTATTGATGCTAACAGTTTGTGTTTCCATTCCAACAAAGCTGAAAACAAGCTGGGTGCCACCTGTTGGAACGGTAATGGAATATTTGCCTTCAGCATCAGTCTGTGCTTTGGTAGTGCCTGGTTTTACCTGAATGGTTACACCGGCCATTGGTATCTTTTCATTGTCGAGTACAACGCCCTTAACTACGCTTTGTGCAAAAGCTGATGTGCTGAGCAGCAGCATGCAGCAACTTATCATCATGAGTTTTTGCAAAGAATGCAATTTCTGTTTGTTGGATAAAACAGCCCAATTGCTTTTTGGTAAAGTAATGTTCATAGTTGATTTAATTATTTGGTTAGAAAAATTAACTGATTTTATAGAGGTGATTGCTAAAATCTAGGGCGATTTATTTTTTCTGTACTTGTTCATGATGTTTAGTTTAGTTAATAATTGATCTTCATGAATTTGATTAGCCATGTGTCGGGTTTTGTAATGGCCCGATTCTCTAACTCATCATCTGTAATTCATTTTTGTTAAATTACTAAAAATGTAATACATGTAAGTATGTATTGTATTTATTAATTTAAATAATGTTTGGTCTTAATTTGTCTTTTTAAAGCTAATTAAGGATGATACAATTGTAGGAAACAATATATCTGGAGTAGAATAATATTGATATACTAACGGAAGCTAACCAGGCTGTAAACACTGTACAGCATTATGAATAGTATAAATAAATGGATTTTAGGGATGAAGAAGAATCCTTATTTATTCCTCATCCACAGCAAAACTGTACCTAAAAAGGTATTAAAATGGCATTTTTTCCTACTAGTGGCACAGAAAAATATTAAAGCCCTAAAGTCTCAGCTCCATCTTTTGGAAGATGGCCAGGAAATCCTCGACTGTATTAAAATAAAGCTAACACCTGGCCATATACCTGGCCATTTTGTTACGCAGGTATTTTCCGGGCAGGAAACACTCTTTCATATCGCCGATCTGGTGCATTCGGCAATACTTGTTGTGGAACATCCCGAATGGGGATTTGATGGTGATACCGATTTCGACCTTGCCATCAAATCGAGGGTTAAGGTACTGGCTGAACTTGCAGCATCGAGATCAAAGGTGTTTTCTTATCACCTTCCATGGCCGGGTTTAGGGCATGTAAAAAATGATGGAAAAGGATTTAAATGGGTACAAGAGCCTTTAATGCTTCCTGATTGATATACTACCTTTGAGCATAAAACCGCTAACTGGGTGGCTTTATGCCTGGGGTTTGGTTCCTTGTACAAGAATAACTGCTGATACTCATCACAAATACTTAAAGTGATTGATCGGCTCAAAAAGATCTGGGTGATTAAGAAGGTACAAAACAAATTAGGTGTATAGAGCGATAGCAATAAGGAAATCGATATGATATTGATTATTTATTGTATTTTTTTATGTGCTGTTTTTGGAGATTAAATTATAGTGAAAAGCTAATCCTCAATTCTTTTAATAATGGATTTTTGTTAGTTTTATGGCCTCTATGCGCTCGATTTTTTTATTCATTGCCTTATCTTTTTTTTGCTCTTCAGCTTTTGGCTCGGTCTTTCTTGTTACAGATAAGGGGGATAGCGGTATGGGTACACTGAGGGAAGCTATTGTTCAGGCTAATGCTAATGGTGCCACTGAAGTTGATTATATTTATTTTAACCTCCCAGGCAATACTGAGGAAGATAGAACAATATTGATCGCTTCGAGTCTGCCAATGCTGAGTTCGAAAATTGTGATCGATGGAACGAGCCAGCCCGGTGACCGGATAGGAATGAGCAATGCCCGCATCATTATTAAAACGCTTAGAACATTCGATAAGCCAGATATTTTATTGTTTGCAGCTAAAGATGTGGAGCAGATAGAATTGTATGGCATCTATTTTTTAGATACTACCCAGCCGAATCTTAGCTATCCAGGTGATGTAAAGAGAGCAATCGATATTATTAATGCTAAGAATATCATCATAGGAGATAAGGGAAAAGGAAATGTATTTAACGGTTATAGAGGATATTGGGGCGCTGTAGCAATAACTAAGTGTGATGGTCTAAAAATCGCAGATAGTTATTTTGGGGTAAGTCCCTATGAGAATAAACTCGTTTCTACGGAAGCTGTTGTGTTTGAGGATGTAAACAACATTGAGCTAGGCGGTCCGGAAAAGGGTAATGTGATCTTTGATACATTTGTCTTTCGCTTTACTGACAGGACAAAACTTTTTAATGTTGATATCAATAGTAACAACATAGCTGTTTATAAAGATGGATTAACCACCGAGTGGTGGCTTAATGAAACCTATTTCAGGATTGCATCAACTTACGATAATCAGGGATCATCGAAAAGCAAAATAAACCTTAAAGTGTCAGATAATCTGTTTTCCCATTCTTCAGGTAGTGGAGCTTTAGAGTTTAAAAATTTAGATGGATCAATCAGAATTTGGCATAACTGGTTCAATATTGATCGCAGTGGCAAGATTGAATTGGGAAATAAGATTGGATGTGCACTTTCTGCCGAGAGCACTAATGCGGAAATTGTTTTCGGTGATACAGATCCAGGCCTTGGCAATATTGTAGGTTATAGTGGGGGTATCTTTAATGGATATGCCAGTGAAAAGATTAAGATTATCAGAAATTCGTTTAGATGTATGTCTGGCAAAATATATAACTATGGACAAACCAAGATCCCTTACGTAGAAGTTATGGAAACTACTTCGGGGCACATTAAGGGAAAGAGTTCGCCCTCAGCAATTGTGGATGTTTACCTTAGCGATGATTGTACCAGTTGTTCTCCGGAAACTTATTTAGGGACTACTAATGCCACAACAAGTGGAGAATGGCAATTTAACTTTGCCACGGTTTATGCTCGAAATATACTGGTTAATGCACATGTAGGCAATCAGTCTTCAGATTTTTCCACGCCCCAGATCAATACCGCTGCATTGAAGATCACAGATGTAGATTGTTCAAATACAGGAAAGATTTCAGGCGTGGAGATTCGTAATACTGATAAATTTAAATGGATAAATGAAAAAGGCGACGTCGTATCAAGAGAACTCGAACTTAAAAATGCTGTTCCTGGTAGATATAAATTAATCGTTGGAGAGTTTTGCCCTACTGAGTCCAATTATTTTACAATCAGGAACTTGAGTCCGGTAGTATTTGCAAACTATGCGGTAATTAAGCAGCCAACTTGCGGACGCTCAGATGGAAGCTTGACAAATTTTTTTGCCAGCACAGAGGACGGTGCTATTTTAACTTATTCCTGGACGAATAGTAATGGAGTTGAAGTTGGCAATACACGTGATGTGAGGGACCTGCCAGCGGGAAGTTATACACTGAAGGCGAGTTCTCCAAAATGTAGTACCACCTACGGACCGGTAACCCTGAAGTCTGCCGGATCTCCGAATATTGATGTCACAGCTTTAGTTAAATTGCCAAGCAAATGCAATCAGGCTACTGGAAGTATAACCAATATCGGAATTTCAGGAACCGGGAATATCGTTTATCAATGGAAAAATGAGAAAAACGAGGTTGTTGGAAATCAAAAGGATCTTTCTAATGTAGTTGCCGGAAAATATACACTTCAAATAACAGATGCAGGAGGTTGCGGGCCTGTATATTCTGATGCCATCGAAGTTATAGAGGAGAATGGTATTATCATCGATGAAATTGGATTATCCATTGCAGAAAGCCAATGCAAAAATAACAATGGAAAAATTAGTGGGATGAAAGTAACCGGGGCCACCCGCTTTGAGTGGTTGGATGGGAATGGTAATGTTGTTTCCAATGAATTGGATCTGGTGAATGTTGGTCCGGGCGATTACTACTTAAAAGCTGCTAATATGTTTTGCAGTAAGCTGAGTGCGGTGCATAAGGTCACATTACAATCATCAACTGCCAATTTTGCATCCACTAAAATCTTAAAAGATGCAAGTTGTGGCTTAAACAACGGCAAGATCTCAGTGATCTTCACTGCGCAAAAACCACTGGGCTATAGATGGGAAAATGCGGATAAGGTAACTATCGGAAATATTGAGAATATCGAAAATCTGTCAGAAGGTACGTACAACCTGTATATTATAGATGACCTTGGGTGCGAGCGTTTTTATTTGCCTTACACCATTGGACGAGTAAAATCGATTGAACTGTATGACAATGGAACGATTGTTAATGATGAGTGTAGTTTAGGGAAAGGAAGCATTAAAGGACTGGATAGGACAGGTGGGATAGCTCCATTTGAATATAAATGGTTGGATGAGGATGGGCAGGTAAAAGGTGAGGGCATATCATTGACCGATGTACGTTCTGGACGATACCAGCTCATGGTAAAGGATGCGAATGGCTGTTTAGCAATGTCTTCGGTTTATACCGTTGGTAATGATGTTTCTATTCTAGCTTCTCCCATAACAAAAGACACCCGGTTATGCGGTCCCGGGAAAGCCTTGATTGAGGCTAAAGGGGAGGGTACATCATTTCGGCTTTATGATACTGAACTTTCAGGATCGCATATACAGGAAAAGGTAAACGGTCAGTTTTTTGTAGAGGTGAGTGGAAATAAGAGTTTTTATGTGTCACAAATGAGAGGAGAGTGCGAAAGTGAGCGTAAGGAAATAAAGGTCAGTGTTGGATTAAGTGCAGTAAATGTTATTAACTCCTTTACACCAAATGATGATGGCGTAAACGATTTTTGGGTGATTAAAGGAATAGAAAACTATCCACAAGCCCTGATATCAGTATTTAACCGCTATGGAAAAAAAGTTTTCGAGTCAAAAGGTTATACCTCTCCGTTTGATGGAAAAGTTGGAGGGGAGCTTTTACCACCTGCAACCTATTATTACATGATCAATTTGGGCACATCTTGTGGAATGATCAATGGCAGCCTGACTTTAATCCGGTAAATTTCTAATTCAGTACTGATAAGGTTTTATTTCATCTACCTTTTGAAATATCTTTGAACGCTAAAGATCTTGTTCCTGACGGTTGGTTTTCCCAACCACTACAGATTCTCTCCAGAATTGAGCTTTATTATTGTACCAGATAAACTTTGATCCAAATGGATGGGGCGGTAGAAAACTTATTAACCAGGGTAAAATATTTTGCTGAAGAGCGACTGAAGAACCGGCTTTCTCAAAAAATGTATTTCCATAATCTTGAGCATACCTTACTGGTGGTAGATGGTGCAGAATCGATCAGCCGTCAGGTTGGTCTATCAGAGACAGACCGTTTGGTTGTGCTGCTAGCTGCGTTTTTGCATGATCTGGGCTATACAGAAAAATACATCGGGCATGAGGAAGCCAGTGCAGCTATTGCGGCAGATTTCCTTTTAGCAAACGGTCTTAATCAGGAAAGGATCGAATTGGTGCGCGGATGCATTATGGCTACACGTTTTCCGCAAAATCCCAAAAACGAACTCGAAATGGTGATTTGTGATGCAGATTTTTACCACTTTTCTTTAAACGACTATCAGGACTATGCTGATAGACTAAAAGCCGAGTGGGAAGAAAACCTTGGACTAGTTTATACCGATATGGCCTGGAATATACTAAATCTGGAAATGCTCAGGCGGCACGAGTACTTTACTTCATATGGTAAAAAAACATTGCAGGAAAAGAAAATGCTGAACATTGAAAAACTGATTAACCGTATCGGCTAATACACATTTTTTAAAAATATGGATCTGCGCATCCAACGCTTGTAAACTTTACTTTAAAAAGCCCGCATAATTTAATAATTTACACCATGAAAATTTTGGTCATTGAGGATGAACAGGCACTTTCTGATAGTATTCTTGATTATTTTACCGGTGAGGGCAATATCTGTGAACTTGCAGGTGATTTTGCCTCGGCATCCGAAAAAATAGCACTGTATCATTACGACTGCATTCTGCTAGACCTTGGATTGCCGGATGGAGAAGGTCTTGAATTGTTGACCCAGCTAAAAAGTGCCAATAAAAAAGACGGCGTATTGATTATTTCGGCCAGGCATTCACTGGATGACCGTTTGGCCGGACTTGATCTTGGTGCTGATGATTATCTGGTAAAACCTTTCCATCTTTCTGAACTTAAAGCAAGGGTAAGCGCAATTGTGAGAAGAAAGAATTTTGATGGAAATAATGTAATTACCTTTAATGAGATCAAGGTTGATGTTGCCGCAATGAAAATCACCGTAAACGAGCAGCCCGTTTTACTGACTAAAAAAGAATTCGACTTATTGATCTATTTCCTGTCCAATAAAAATAAAGTGGTAACCAAAAACGCCATGGCTGAGCATCTTTGGGGCGATGAAATGGACTTATCTGATGATTTTGACTTTATTTATACGCACGTTAAAAACCTAAAGAAAAAGCTTAGCGAGGCCGGTTCCAAAGACTATCTGCGTTCTGTTTACGGTATTGGCTATAAATTTAGCAGCCAATGAAACTCTCCAGCCGTTATAACAGGGTAAATATCATCACCTCCATCATCGTGCTGATCATTACTGGAATTATCTATTACCTGGTGATCCACCTCATTCTGACCAATAAGCTTGATAAAGACCTTGCAGTTGAAGAAAACGAGATCAGGCAATATACCCAAACCTACAAAAAACTGCCGTTGCCGGCAACCTATCTCGATCAGCAGGTTTCCTATCGTGAGCCAAAGGGCGATATTACTGATGTACGCGAATTTATCTATACTACATATTTAAACCCCAAAGAGAAAGAACAGGAACCAGGAAGAAGCCTGGTAACTACAGTTGATCTCAATGGTAAGACTGTAATTGTTACCATCACAAAATCGCGTGTAGAATCGGAAGATCTGGTCAGGATTATCTTAATGATAACTTTAGGTATAACTGTATTGCTTCTGGTTTTGTTATTATTAATCAACCGATTTGTACTGAACAGGTTATGGAAACCATTTTATGTGGTTCTTAACAGGATGAAGGCTTTTGAGGTAACCCGGATGGATAACATTAAGGAAGAACCCACCAGGATAGATGAATTTAACGAACTCAATATATCGGTAAATGCAATGGCCGAAAAGGTGAAACAGGATTATAAAGAACTTAAAAGTTTTACCGATAATGCTTCGCATGAAATGATGACGCCGCTGGCCATAATCAATTCTAAACTCGATTCACTCCTGCAGACCGAATCTTTTACAGAGCAGCAGGGCGCTTTATTGGAAGATATTTACCAGGCCACGGGCAGGCTTTCGAGATTGCACCAGTCGCTTTTACTGTTGGCCAAGATCGAAAATAACCTGATTTCGGATACTCAGGAAGTAGATTTAAAAGAACTGATCGAAGCAAAAATCCGTCAGTTTCATGAACTTTTTGAGCGCGATGGATTAAATGTAGAGGTAAAGCTATCGGAACGAAAAGTAACCATGAGCCGTTACCTCGCTGATATCCTTTTGAACAACCTCGTTAGTAATGCGGTGAGGCACAATATAAGCGGTGGAAAGATCATGATCGAATTAACGGCAGAGAAACTTGCCGTTTCCAATACCGGAAAAAATCTAAATATCCAAAACCGGATGTTCGACCGTTTTTCAAAATCTACAGAATCAGAAGGAATGGGACTGGGGCTGGCCATCAGCAAACAGATCTGTAACCTCTACGGATTCGGTATTGAATACAGCCATATCGAAAACATCCATGTTTTTTCAATTTATTTAGGTTAAGGCAGATAACTACAGAATTCCTCCATAATTGCATGATAGTTTTGAATCAAATTAAAACTTAAGGTCATGCGTAGATTATTCTTATCCTCCATATTTTTTATCACTACCATATCTTTTTGTTCCGCCCAGGTTATTGATTCTACTTTAGTCGCTTCAGCAGATTCCACTACGAGATGGTACGCCGGAAATATTATGCCAAAGGCCAAATTCAGACCACTTACCTTTATTGCACCTGTGGTACTAATGGGTTATGGTTTTGCCGCGGTTTATGATCATGGGGCGCTCAAACAGCTTGATGTGAGTACCAAAGATGAACTACAGGAAGACCATCCGCTTTTTGCAGCCCATGTTGACGATTATCTCCAGCTAGCTCCGGCAGCAGCTGTTTATGCACTCAATCTTTCCGGTATTAAAGGAAAACACAACCTTTTTGATGCCTCTATGTTGTATGTAACATCTGCCGCAATTATGGGTGTTTCTACCCATTTTGTAAAACAGGGCGTAGGCAGGGAGAGACCTGATGATTCGGGTACCAATTCTTTTCCCTCAGGGCATACAGCCTCAGCCTTTATGGCGGCAGAATTTCTCCATCAGGAATATAAGGATGTAAATCCATGGATTGGTTATGCAGGGTATTTTGTGGCCACTGCTACTGGTACACTTAGGATGTACAATAACAAACACTGGTTTAGCGACGTGGTAGCAGGTGCAGGTTTCGGAATTGCTTCTACCAAAATCGCTTACCTGATTTATCCCTATATGAAAAGCCTGTTTACGACAAAAAAAGAAGGTAATTTTACTTTGATGCCTTTCCATCAGCCTGGAAGTGCCGGACTGATGCTTTCGGGGAGGTTTTAGTTGCTTTAAAACGACAACATGAACTTTTGGGCTTTATTTTATTGCATTCGTATTTTATATTACTGCTATTTCCTTAAATACAATCTCACAAAAGATAACTACAGAATTACTTCATAATTCGATATTAACTTAGCCTGTGTAATAATTGAAATTCAAATCTGAAAAGATTAAAACAATAAGATGAACAAGATCTATAAACTGCTCGCTACCGTTTTACTGATTGTTTCGGGTACCATGGTTAAGGCACAAGCGCCGGTAAAAAACCTGGATTATTATTTGGGACAGGCTAAATCATCAAGTCCCGTACTTAAAGATTTTGAAAACCAGCGCAGAACGGCCGGAATTGATAGTCTGATTGTTAGGGCAACCGCAAAACCACAGGTAACAGGGACGAGTACAGGTTTATACGCACCGGTTATACGTAGCTATGGTTACGACGAGGTGCTTACCAACGGACAGGCCCTGGATGCAATGTTGAATGTAAATTACGACCTGTTGAACAAAAAAAGAATCAACAACCAGCTTGAAGGCATCAAGATTCAGAGCGATTCGGTAAAGTATGCAGGCCAGCTTTCGTTTTTTGACCTTAACAGATCGATTATTGACCAATATATTACTGCATTTGCCAGTCAGCAACAGGTTGATTTTAACCGTGAAGTGGTTACGCTTTTAGATAAAGAAGAAAAACTGTTAAAAACCCTCACACGGAGCAATATCTATAAACAATCAGAATACCTGACCTTTCTGGTTACCCTTCAGCAACAGCAGCTCAATTTAAAACAGGCAGAACTTCAGTTTAAAAACGACTACGCAACACTCAATTATCTTGCTGGTGTAGCCGATACTACTCAGGCTACCCTTGCCGAACCCAAACTGCAAAGTGAGGTGTTTTCTGGCAACAAAAGTTTTTTTACCAGACGTTTCGAACTGGATAGTTTAAAAAACACCAACCTCAAAAACAGCATCGACCTTAACTATAAACCAAAACTTGGTATTTATGCCAATGGCGGTTATAATTCATCGCTGGTGCTTCAGCCTTATAAAAATTTTGGTGCCAGTATAGGTTTTACCTTTTCGGTGCCGATATACGATGGCCACCAACGAAAAATGCAATACGATAAACTGAGCCTTTCATCGAATACAATTGCGGGTTATCGTGATTTTTTTATCCGCCAACAAACCCAGCAGATCAACCTCATCCGCCAGCAGATTACGCAGACCGATGCGCTTTTTGGTAAGATAAATGAGCAAATCCGCTTTAGTAAAGGACTTATCGATGTAGACAGCAAATTGCTTCATACAGGCGACTTAAGGGTGTCTGATTTTATTATTGCCATCAACAATTACCTCTCTGCGCAAAACCTGTTGAGGCAGACCAATATCAACCGACTAAAACTGATCAACCAATTTAATTACTGGAACAGATAACCATGCAAAAATATTTAAAGTTAACCTTCGGTGCCATGGCCATAATTTCCTGCCTGTCGGCATGCAGCAGTGCAGATTCTACAGCAGTGGAAGACACGCCCTCACCAGTTACCCCTGTGCAGATAACCAATCCAAAAGACAGTTCACTTTCCGAATATGTAGAACTATCGGCCGTTTCAGCCTATCTGGAAAAAAGCTTTGTAAAGGCCAATATCAATGGTTATGTAGAGCGGGTGAATGCAAAAACCGGTCAACAGGTAGGAAACGGACAATTGCTTTTTACCCTGATTACAAAAGAGGCCCGTTCTATAGGTAATACGGTAAATAAACTTGATCCCGGTTTTAAATTTTCAGGTGTTTCCAATATCCGTTCAGGTCAGGCGGGCACCATTATACAAGTGAACCACCAGAATGGTGATTATGTTCAGGATGGGGAGGCCCTGGCCACCATCAGTAACCGCAACAGCCTGGTTTTTCTGCTCGATCTCCCTTACGAACTAAATCAGATCATCGCGCAGAACAAATCATTAGATATACTTTTACCCGATGGAACCAGGCTGGCCGGATCGGTTTCAGGTACTATGCCATCGGTTGATTCGCTTGCCCAAACCCAACGTTATATCATCAAGGTACCCACAGGAAAAGATATTCCACAGGGACTTATCGCCAGGGTGAGGCTAACCAAGCTTAGTCATGCGCAGGCGCAGGTACTGCCTAAATCGGCCGTTTTATCAAATGAAACGGAAGATGAATTTTGGGTGATGAAAATGATCAACGATTCGACTGCTATCAAAGTGAAGGTGAAAAAGGGAATAGAAAGCAGTTCTTTGGTTGAAGTAATCGAACCCAGGTTTTCAACAACCGACCGCATCATCAAAACCGGAAATTATGGTATTGCCGATACGGCCAGGGTAAAAATACAGCAATAGCCATGAATAGATTCTTTATTTCACATAAAAATCCCATTTTAGCGGTTCTGGTCATCATCTTAATTGGCGGTGTATACTCGTTCACCCAGCTTAAAACGGGTCTTTTTCCAGAGATTACTTTTCCGAAGATCAAGATCATTGCCGAAGCAGAACTTCAGCCGGTTGATAAGATGGTGGTTACCGTTACCCGCCCCCTGGAGAATGCGGTAAAACAGGTGCCCGATCTGCAATTGGTAAGAAGTACCACCAGCCGCGGTAGCTGCGAGCTTTCTGCTTATATGAATCCTGGAGCAGATATCGATCTGAGTCAACAGCGGATCGAATCGCAGATTGCCAAAATTTCGGCTTCGCTGCCTGCAGGGGTAAACATCTCGGTAGAAAAAATGAATCCTTCTATACTTCCTGTTAGCGGATATAGTCTGGAAAGTCATAATTATTCTCCTGCCGAACTTAAAAAAATAGCCACTTATACTGTAAAACCTTTTTTATCACAGGTTGATGGCGTTTCGGAAATCCGCGTAATTGGAGGTAAAACCAAAGAATACTGGCTGGAACTCGATGTGCAGAAGATGCAGTCGCTTGGTATTTCCCCAGATCAGATTTCGGCTGCACTTTCACAGACCAATTTTATAAAATCGAACGGTTACCTGTCCGACAACAATTTTCTTTACCTCTCGGTAACTGATGCTACAGTAAAGACCAAAAACGACCTGGAAGAACTGGTACTCACCAGAAAAGGGAACCGGACAGTACGGATAGTTGATGTGGCAAAGGTGAATATCCAGCAGAGTGTAGAATATACCCGCATTAATGCCAACGGAAAAGATGGAATACTGATTGCCGTAATTAAACAGCCAAATGCAAATCTGGTTGATCTTTCTGCCGAAATAGCTGCAAAGGTTACTGAACTGAAACATATTCTTCCGGCAGGAGTGAGCATTAAACCCTACTATGTACAGGCCGATTTCGTTAACGAATCGGTTAAAAGCGTACGCGATAGTTTATTGATCGGACTTGCATTGGCCATCATTGTTGCCATTATTTTTTTACGATCGCTAAAGGCCAGTGCAACCATACTGATTACGATTCCGGTTACGCTCTGTTTAACCGTTATTGTGCTTTATTTTATTGGATATTCGCTAAACATCATGACACTGGGTGCCATTGCAGCTGCCATCGGACTGATAATCGACGATGCGATTGTAGTAGTTGAACAGATCCACCGTACACACGAAGAGCATCCTGACAAGCCAACGGCTCCTTTAATCAGCAAGGCCATCAGTTATCTTTTTCCAGCCATGCTGGGCTCATCCATCAGTACGATTGTGATTTTTATTCCATTTGTGCTGATGACGGGTGTGGCAGGATCTTATTTTCAGGTAATGACCAATACCATGATCATTACATTGGTATGTTCGTTTTTTGTAACGTGGATCGGTTTACCAATAATTTACCTGTTACTAACGAAAAATGCGCACGGCAATGCATCTGGAAAACAGGTAATCGTTCATGAAATAAAATCGCAGAACTGGGTACGTTTTTTTATTAAAAGACCATACATTTCTTATGTTTTTATCCTGGTGCTCATTGCGTCAATCGTTTTGGTATTCCCAAGGCTGCAAACCGGGTTTTTGCCCGAAATGGACGAGGGCAGTATTGTACTGGATTATGCATCTCCTCCGGGAACCTCATTGGAGGAAACCGATCGGATATTAAGAGAGGTGGAGAAAGAAATTGTTAAAATTCCGGATGTACAGGCTTATTCGAGGAGAACAGGTACGCAGATGGGATTCTTTATCACTGAACCCAATACCGGAGATTACCTGATCCAGCTGAAGCCTAATCATAAAAAGAGTACCGAAGAGGTGATTTCTGAAATCAGGAGTCATATTGAACATACCCAGCCTGCATTGATTGTCGATTTTGGTCAGGTAATTGGCGATATGCTGGGCGATCTGATGAGCTCAACACAGCCCATTGAGGTGAAAATTTTTGGAAACGACCAGCAGAAACTGCAGGTATTGTCTAAACAAGTTGCCGGTCTGGTTTCGAAGGTAAGTGGAACAGCCGATGTATTTGATGGCATTATCCTGTCAGGACCAACAGTAAATATTCAGCCCAACTTTGCCATGCTCGCGCAATATGGAATTACGCCGCTTTCCTTTCAGTCGCAGGTACAAACGGCCATGCAGGGCAATGTAATCGGTGATCTTTACGATAAACAGCAGCTTTCTCCCATCAGGATGGTTTATCCCGGAAACAAGAATTTTGGTGTATCAGATATCTCAGCGCTTAAAATTTTTCTACCTAACGGAATGGCGGTTCCGATTCAGAACCTGGCTAAAGTGGATCTTCAATCGGGTAATGCTGAAGTAGATAGGGAGAACTTACAAACCATTGGGGCTATTACGGCAAGGTTAGACAACCGGGATCTGGGAAGCGTGATGAAGGATATCCGGTCGGTGGTTAATCGAAAAGTTAACCTGCCATCGGGCTACCATATCGAATATGGAGGGGCCTACAAAGAACAACAGCAGTCTTTTGCCGAACTGCTTACCATTTTAATTGCCTCAAGTTTATTGGTATTTAGTGTAATTCTTTTCCTTTTCAGAGATTTTAAGGTGGCGTTTTTAATCCTGTTGATTTCAGTATTGGGCATTTCAGGGAGTTACCTCGCTCTACTGTTAACAGGTACGCCTTTAAATGTGGGCAGTTATACGGGCCTGATCATGATTGTGGGGATAATCGGAGAAAACGCCGTATTTACCTTTTTACAATTTAAAGAATCCCTGCAGGAAAAAAATGTAGACGACGCAATCACCTTTGCCATTTCAACGAGGCTAAGACCAAAACTAATGACGGCATTGGGTGCAATCATCGCCTTAATGCCATTAGCCCTTGGTATAGGGGCAGGTGCGCAATTGCATCAACCATTGGCCATTGCGGTGATCGGTGGGTTTATTGTAGCATTACCGCTGTTGCTAATTGCGTTGCCAAGTCTGCTCAGAAGCTTTTATACCAGCAAAGAAGAAGGGGATAAATCATTGCATGTTTGATAAGCGATCCTTAATTATATCATAACCAGCTCAACAAAAAACAAAATGAAAAAGAAATTTTTAAGTGCAGCCTTGCTATTGGGCATTATTATATCTGCTTCTGCACAGCAAAAGCCAGGTATGCATCTATTGGCCACGCATAAAATCAAGAGCGATGGCGGTTGGGATTACCTCACCATAGATCAGGCGAATAATAACCTGTATATATCACATGGCAACCAGGTGAATATCCTGAATAAAACAAACGGTGATTCGGTAGGGGTGATTCCCAATACACTTGGGGTTCATGGAATTGTAATAGCCACTCCGTTTGGCAAAGGTTATACCACCAATGGCAAATTGGGTACCTGTACGGTATTCGATTTGAAAAATTTTAAGATAACAGCGACTGTAAAAGTAGGCCAAAATCCTGATGCGGCTTTTTATGATGATTTTTCAAAAAAAGTAATTGTTTTTAATGGAAAAAGTAATGACGCCAGCATAATTGATCCAACAACAGATAAGGTGGTATCAACAATTCCGCTGGGAGGAAAACCCGAAGCGGGTGTTTCTGACGGAAACGGCAAGATTTACGTTAATATAGAAGATACGGGTGAAATTGTGTGTTTCGATATCAGCACCAGTAAAGTGCTTTCCAGGTACAAATTGAAAGGTGGCGAAGAGCCCTCTGGCCTTGCTATTGATCGTAATACTTCAAGGCTCTTTACAGTATGTGCAAATAAGGTGCTGATTATTCTTGATGCGAAAACAGGAAAGCAGATTACTACGTTACCGATAGGAGATGGAGCAGATGGTGTAGTTTTCGATCCTGTAATTAAAATGGCTTATAGCTCAAATGGCGAGGGAACCATTACAGTGGTTAAAGAAGTTTCGGCTGATAAGTTCGTGGTTCAGGAAAACATTAAATCAGAACCTGGCGCCAGAACGATTGCGCTTGATCTGCTCACCCATCATATTTTTCTTCCAACAGCAACATTCGAAAAAAGTACTGCTGCTGCTCAACGCCCAAAAAGAGTTTCTGGCACATTTAGAATCCTTGAATTTGGGAAATAGATCAAAATTCTAATAGGAAGCGCCTAAGACTTAAACAATAACTTGTTATTTGCCTGAAAATTGCCTTATCATTTTGTAATTATAGAATAGATGAAGATTTAAGTTGATATTTTGCAACAGATTTAATTCTGTCTTTTTTAATCCTTTTCCTTCAGGCTTAGTCATACAGGTTTGATACTAATGAAAACCGAGAAAAGAATTTTAATGGCCCAGGATAAAAAAGAAGATGAGGACGGCGGAGATGGATTTCCAAGTAAGATGGTACTTTTTATCATCCTGTTGAGTATATTACTGATTACTTTAGTTTTATTCAGGCGTTAATGTTATGCCAATGAACGCCTGAATAAACGCAAATATGCTCGTTAGTCTTATGCCAGATTTTTCTATTGAACACTAGTTTTTTCGGCTTCGTAAGTAAGCTCTACTACTCCAGATCTGAAAACCCTGGTTCCTGTTAACTTTAGTCCAATACGTCCTTTTAAATCTTCAAATAAAGGTTTCCCTTCTCCCAAAACGGTAGGATGGACAGATATTTTGTAAATATCGATAAGCCCCAGGTCGATAAATGTTTTAATGAGTTTTGCACCTCCGTAGAGCCAGATATCTTTACCGCCCTGTTTTTTAATTGCTGCTACTTTGTCTGCTATATCGGAAGTGATGAAAGCAGCCTTTTCACTTTGCCTATCCTGACTTGAAAAAATAAATTTATTTTTGGCGTGGATTGCTTTCCACATCGATTTTTCAGCAGTTGGCGTATTTTCTTCGGGCTGAAAATTTCCCCAGGCATCGTAACTTACTCTTCCATAAAACATGGTATCTATGCTTTCGATAAAAGCATCAAAATTCATGTCATCGTCCATGATACACCAATCAATTTCCCCATTTGGCCCCTCGATAAACCCATCGAGCGTAACGGCCAGGTTTAAAATTACTTTTTTCATATAGATTTTCTTTTGAGCAAAATTACAGACAGTTTTTTGACTGTACTTTGGAAAAATGCGACAAAATCAAAGCTGAGATGGAGCAAGTCCGGTGTTTCTTTTTATTTCGTTGCTGAGGTGCGAATGGTCATAAAAGCCGCATTCAAAAGCAATTTCTAATAAACTTCGCTCTTGGCCAGGATTTTGAATAATTGCCAGCGCATGCTGGAAACGGATGATGTTTGAATATTCTTTCGGCGTAATGCCAATATATGTTTTAAATTTACGTTCCAATTGCCTGATGGTGGTGTAGTTTCGCTTGGCAACTTCATAAATACTGGCTTGCCCATTTGATTGTTGGATATCAGTTAAAACAGATTGGAACTGCATATCCATATTCCCGATCCTGTTGGTGTAAAAATGATTGAGATAAGCAATGGGATTTTCAATCATCTTTTCTGTTTCAAACGAAATAGGCTTATCAAACTCAATGGTGCTGTTTATCAGTTCGTTTTGAGGTGCATAATGGTAAAAGCTTGAAAAAGCGGCTGGTTTTAAGCATACACCCATTAAATGCGTACCTTTTTCAATAAAACTGTCGTTAAACGAAGTCATCGCACCAACGGCATAGGTTTTACCATAGTTCATAGAAATCGATCCATTGTCTGTTTTACAGGTTTCGCCCAGGTTGATAACCAGTCCAGGGCACCCATCAGGAAAGTTCCGTTCCCATTGCGCATCATTTTCATCTCCTTTCAGTTCCCAATAAGCATGGATAAAGGGAGCTAATGCTGCACAGGGCTTTATTTCTGTAAACTTCATAAAGTCAATTTAAAAAGTAGCGCAATAGCTAATTACTTCTTACCAATCTTCTTGTCAAATTCAAGCTGAAGGCTGTTTAATGCCTTGTCATATCCTTTACGATCGAAAAATGCGGCAGGATTATATTTGTCGCCAGGCTTGTGTTTCTCATGCAGGCCAAACTGACTTGCATGTGAAGATAGCCAGATATCGAATGATAATTTTTTAAGCGAATTTAAAGTGTAGGCATAATCCTTTTCAATTTCAGGATAGGCCGGTATTTCGGAAAACTTTTTCTCGGTAACTATACTTGGCATATTCGCAATCAGTACCGAATATGATCGTTTTTCATCTTTGGTTTTAAGCATAAAACTGCATGAACCTTTAGTGTGCCCTGGATGGTGAAACATTACAATATTGGTATTTCCCAATTGGATCTGATCCCCATCTTTTAACAAACGATCCGGTATAATAGGTGCGTAGGTTGTTTTTCCATTACCCAGTGCGTAATCAGATTTTCCACCATCTTTCATCACTGTTGCATCTTTTTCATCAACCATCATTTTTGCTCCGGTAAGTTTTTTAATTTCTGCCATGGCACCCAGGTGATCGTAATGTGCCTGTGTGGTAAGCAGGATTTTGATATCCTTGAAGTTAAAGCCCAAAAGATTTACATTTTTTTTGATCTGTTCTGCTGATGAACTCAGTCCGGTATTAATTAATATATTTCCTTTTGAAGTGGTAATGAGGTAACAGGCAAGATCGTAAGTGCCAACATAATATACGTTACCAACAATGCGGAATGGGGCATAAGGGGCAGACCACTCTTTTGGTGTATCAGTAGGTTCCTGTACATTTTGTGCAAGTACAAATAGCGGGAAAAGAAAGAGGCAAAAGATAAATTTAATTTTCATAGTACAGGGATAGTGATGTAGATTGATTACACCAAAATTAACTAAAATTATGATTTGGTTTTGTATAGGTTATCATATTTTAGCAGACGTCTGCGTATTTCACCTTTTTGTAAAGGGTGAAAATACGTCCCTATCCTTTATTTCTTTTGCTGATATTTGATACAACCAGAAGTTGTGAAGGTGAAAGTGTGCTGGTTTCATAATCAACCAAACAATAACATGTTAAAAGAGAAAGTAATAGTTGTAGGATACGACGATACAGCCAGTTTTTTAATTTTGCTGGATAAATTAAAGCAATCCATAACTTTTACCTATCATATTGTTTCAGCAACCATGGCCACGGGTTTAGCAGGTATACTGGGCTCAATGAAACCAGATCTGCTTATTTTATCCTTCTCCAATAACCAATATGTGCTCAACGAAATCGGGGCATTAACCGTACAGCCATTAATTCCTATATTATGTGTAACGAGAAGAGGTGAAAATGAAACCTTAAACTGGCCTGTCAATCACATTGTATTTAGCTGTCAGCTGGAGTACCTCCATCAGGCTTCTTACCTGAGTTCGAGGGTTAATTCCATTTTGCTGATGAAAAAAGAGCAGCCAGCACCCCCAAGAGCGTTAGGTTTTGCTGATACAGCCATTGCTGCTGCCGATCATAACCGGAACCTCAGCCGTTATGTAATGGAACTTGATCAGAAAGTAGATGTGCTTTTAAAAATAAAAGAGCGCATCGGCGAGCTTTATCCAAATGTAGATGACCGAACCAGAACAGAACTGATTTCTATCGTTAACACGATTAAAATATCTGCGAACGATTATAAACTCTGGGATGATTTTAAACTGTATTTCGAAGAAATTAATCCTGGGTTTTTATTACAACTTACCAAAGCTTACCCCACATTAACATCAATCGACCTTAAATATTGCTGTTACCTTAAAATGAATATGAGTAATGATGATATCAGAAACTTACTGGGTATTAATCAGGAAAGCGTCCGCACACACAAGTACAGGCTTAAAAAGAAAATGTCGCTGGCGAGAGACCAGGATCTTGCTGCACACCTAAGGGCAGTAGATCAGCATAAGTTGAGTATGGCCTGAGTTTATTAGCTCCTTTTGTCATTCCTTTGCTACCATTGACCGATTCCAATAGATACGTCGTCAGCAATGACGATACTCTTATATTTCCCCGTCTACGATTTGTCTACGCGTTATTTTCAGATTAGATAAAATGTATATGAAAAGTATATTAGTATTCTGCTGTTATTTGATACAGGATGTCTAATTTTATATAATCATCCCGATACAATCATCCATCACAAACAAACTGATTTAATCAAAGATACTAGTATGATTAACGAGGCGCTCCAATTTACGTGCGATACCCTGGATCAATTTCTAAGGAACCGCTTTGCTTTAGATGAATCAAAAGTGATCAAGAATACGCTGATCGAAAGTAACGGGAGTGTACCTGCAGCAAACCAGAATAAAATCGTTGTTTCGCTGATCAATGTTGAAAAGGAAACCACTAAGGCCTTTAATGTGCGCAACCATCAGCTTAGTAACGGGAGTTATGTAAATGTAAATCCTGCTGAAAGGTTTAACCTGGATGTTTTGATAAGCGCCAACTTTGATGATTATAGCGAAACTCTTAAATTTCTGAATGCAGTGATCCTCTTTTTTCAGGTCAATACTTCGTTATCCGTAAATACTTCTTCTTCCATTCCAAAAGGATTAAGTAAACTGGAGTTTGATATAGAGAAACTCAATTATCAGGAAATGAATAATTTGTGGTCGGCCATGGGCGCAAAATACCAGCCCTCTGTTATTTACAAGATGAGGTTAATCACCATTCAGGGATTCGAAGCAGATGGATTTGTAGGGGCAGTTTCGGTAATGGATAATCAGGTAACACAATGATCGAAAAATATCAACGCCTCTTTCAGCTGGATGTGTACCACAGTTATTTCCAGAAAAGCATTTGCCGCTGCCTGGAGTTTAATGCCGATAGTGCTACCGAACAATTGATGAAAAGGTTCCGTCTTCTTATCAAGAGGCAGGTTAATGGTATTGGTTTGTATGGAAATACTACCCAACCTTTACAAGAGCTGTTAACCTATATAAAACAAGTTACCGGGCAGGATGCTTTTTGTTTTGAAATCAGAACCAATAACCCCGACTTTAACTTTTTTACCGAACTGCCACCTGATTGGGTAGGCCAGCTTTTATACGATAGCAGCAATACGACTGTAGATGATCAAAATGTACAGCTCAACCAGCAGCTCTCCGGTAATCCGGGTACGAACTGCTTAGGCAAAGTAACCCTTCGTTTTGCTGATATTTTAGAATTTAATAAGGATATGGGGACTGCCGGTTTCGAAATTAAATTTATGGCAAGGGCAACGCAATGGCAATACTTTATCATCAATAGAAATGCGTTGCCACTGGATAATCTTGCCATTTCAGGAAAAGAGCCCGTTGTTTTTGAAGGGCCGGAAAATGTAGTAATGGAAACGGGGCAAAATGCGTTGTTGTTCTCTTCGGGCAGCAAACTCATTCCATTAAGCGAGGTACCCATACACAAATTCGATCTGATCAACTGTCCGGCATCGACCGATAATAAGCTTGTGCAGCCACAAATCATTATTAAGGGCCTGCCAACACCCATACCTGAATGGATAGGTAAGGTAACGGATAATGCCGCTCAACAGCTTTCTTCACCCATGTATGTTTATTTATAAACCAATAACCGCTAAAAATAAGTTATGATTGCATCAAACATTAAGTCTCCCGGTGTTTACATCAATGAGCAAAATGCCTTTCCCAACAGCGTAGTCACGGTGGCTACTGCGGTTCCGGCATTTATAGGCTACACGCCCCAGGCCGAATACAATGGTAAATCGTATACCAATGTGCCGTATAAAATTACGTCATTTGCCGAGTTTCAGTCTATCTATTGCTACCCTAACCCGGCACCACCAGCAAGTCCGGCGGTACAATATAGTCCCGAATATTATTTGGTGCAGCAAAAAAGCGAACCTACTGATCGTGATTATATGATCATTAATGGTGCATATTATTCCATTTTGCCTGATCCCAATACCATTTATTACATGTATAACAGTATTGAACTGTTTTATCAAAATGGGGGTGGCGAAGCGTATATCGTATCTGTAGGTACTTATGGCCCTGCATCTGCGCAGCCGATGGGTGTAGGACAGCAGATTATTAATCCGAATGTTTCCTTATCACAGCTTCAAAGTGGTCTTCAACTTTTACTTAACGAGCAGGAACCTACCATGTACATCTGTCCGGAGGCCACTTTGTTATCGGTAGATGATAATGGTACCCTGATGGAAAGCATGCTGGCGCAAAGCCAGGACATGCAAACCGCGGTATCTGTTTTCGACATCATTGGCGGCCGAAATCCCGATCCTGTAACTTATTCTGCCGATATTGACACTTTCAGGGAGCATACAGGTGAGCAGGGCTTAAGCTATGGCGCTGCTTATTATCCTTTTATTGGTACCACCATTATGGAAAGCACCGATATCAACTACACCAATCTTTTTGGCGGCGATGTTAAACTGCTAGAACCACTGTTAAATCCACCATCAAACCCCAACCCAACGGCAGCAACCATCCTCCATAATATTGAAAATCCTCCGGGAACACCCCTAACGGTAACACAATACAATAATGCATTAATCAATGCGAGTAAGGTATATGCCACCATAATTAAAAATGTACTTGCACTGGCCAATATTCTTCCGGCAAGCGCAGGCATGGCAGGTGTAATGACCACTATTGATAACCAGGAAGGTGTATGGCAGGCTCCGGCCAATACTTCCATTACTACCGCGGTATCTTTACCCATCAATTTATCAGAAAGTCAGCAGGGCAGCCTTAACATCGATCCTGTTTCAGGTAAATCCATCAATGCCATCCGCTTTTTTAACGGCATCGGTATTTTGGTATGGGGCGCCAGAACATTGGATGGTAACAGTCAGGACTGGAGGTACATTTCGGTAAGAAGAACCATGATTATGATCGAACAATCCTGTAAACTGGCTGCACATTCTTACGTTTTCCAACCTAATGTAAAAAATACCTGGGAAGCGGTTAAAGCAATGATCAGCAGTTTCCTGAACACCATTTGGAAAGAAGGTGGGCTGATGGGTGCAACCGCTGCAGATGCCTTTTCGGTAGATTGTGGTTTAGGTACCACCATGACCGCTGATGATATCCTGAACGGATTTATGAACGTAACCGTTCGTGTTGCCGTGGTACGCCCTGCAGAGTTTATTGTACTTACTTTCCAACAGGAAATGCCGGTTTCTAGTTAACAGATTTATACATTTAATTTAAAAAGATAATATTATGGCAGATGATGGAAGCGCACAAGGCGCAACATGGCCCTTACCGAAATTTAGGTTTGAGGTAGATCTTGGTACCGAATTAAAGGGCGTTGGATTTCAGGAAGTATCCGGAATGGATGTCGAAAATCAGGTAATCGAATACCGCAAAAGCAATAGTCCGCTTTTTTCTACAGAGAAAATGCCAGGTTTGGTAAAATACGGTAACGTAACCATGAAACGTGGAATTTTTGTTAACGATAACGTTTTCTGGGATTGGCATGCGGAAATTAAAATGAACCTGATTAAAAGGCGTACAGTGCTGATTAAACTGCTCGATGAAGCAGGTAATGTAACCATGCAATGGCAATTAGATAATGCATGGCCAACCAAAATCAGCAGTACCGACTTAAAATCAGAAGGAAATGAAGTAGCGATTGACACATTGGAAATTGCGCACGAACAGTTAACCATCACGAATGGCAAGTAATACTTATCCGGTAGGGTTTTATTTCATGGTTTCCTTAAAAGGGGAGAATGCAGCCTTTCAGGAGGTATCAGGGATTTCTAAGGAGTTAGGTATAGAAGAAGTGGTTTCGGGTGGGGAAAACCGGTTTAAATACCGGCTCCCCACTACTTCATCGAGCCAAAACCTGGTGCTTAAAAGAGCGCTTGTTCCGGAAGAGTCGGGCCTTGTTGATTGGTGTGTGAGCAGCATGGATGGCGGGCTTGGCATTACCATTCAAACCAACGACATTTCGGTTAGCCTGTTGGATGCCAACGGAGATATGCTGGTAATGTGGACTTTCCACAAAGCCTATCCGATAAAGTATTCGGTATCTGATTTAAAATCGCAGGAAAATGCCCTTGTAATCGAGTCTATCGAGCTGGCTTATACCTACTTCGAGATTACGGATAACGGGACTTACACTTCAAACCTATTTGATTAATCATTATGCCTGTAGAAATAAGAGAACTTATCATTAAAACGCAGATATCAACAAGCGAAGCAAACCAGCATGCTGGAATCAGTGCAGAAGATGTTAAGCAATTGAAGAAACAATTGCTGGCTGAATGCAAAAAAATGATCACTGAAAGGACCAAAAGAAGTAATAATGCTCGTTAGCTATGGGAAGTCTGGAACCAATGAAAATTACCGGTTATACGGATGAACAGTTTACCAAACGTTTTCCCGGTCCGCCGTACCTGATGATGCTCAATCCCGAGTCGATTAAATGGCAGCGGAGCATTGAATATAACCAGCAACAGGCACCCGATTCCAGTTCACCATCGCAACGTTACAAAAGTACGCCAAGCGATAAACTGAACTTTGATGTGGTGATTGATTGTACCGGAATTGTTGACCCTAAACGGGTTGATATGGCGAAAGAGATCAGCACTTTAGAAAACATTATTTTTACCTATAATGGAACCATTCACCGCCCCAATTTTGTTAAGGTGCAATGGGGTAAAGACCTCGTTTTTAACGGGGTATTAAATTCATTTGATATCTCTTATACCTTGTTCCGGCCCGATGGAAGCCCCTTGAGGGCCAAAATTTCACTGGGTTTTGGACAATATATTGCTCCACAAACGGTAAAAATACAGGATCAGGACGAATCGCCTGATATCAGTCATCTGGTTACCGTGATAGAAGGAGAAACATTGCCCGAATTGTGCGAAAAGGTATGGAATAATGAAAAATATTACATTCAGGTAGCCCGCTACAATGGCCTTAATAAATTTAGAAACTTAAAAGGGGTAGAAAAACTGATTTTTCCGCCCATCATCCCAAAAATATAATGGCATCATCATCCAATATCCCTAGTGGCAGTTTAGCCACCTATACCGTTAAAGTTGCAGGTAATACCGTTCCTGGAGAAGTAAATGTGCTTTCGGTACGGGTAGAAAAAAGAATAAACCGCGTTTCTACCGCAATAATCACCATTTTGGATGGTGAAGCAAATACCGGAACATTTGAGGCCAGTTCTTCTTCTGTTTTTGTACCCGGTAACGTCATCAGTATCGAAGCCGGTTACGATTCATCCAACACGGTAATCTTTAAAGGTATTATTACCCGTCAATCCATCCTGATTAATGACCTTATCGGCTCAGCCCTCGAAGTAGAATGCAGAGATGAAGCGATAAAAATGACCGTGGGCAGAAAGAGCCTCACCTTTGCGCAAAAAAAGGATAGTGATGTAATCAGTTCCATCATCAGCAGTTATTCTTCCTTAACGCCTGATGTAAGCGGAACCACTACCATTTGGCCCGAGCAGGTACAGTTTTATGTAAGTGATTGGGATTTTATGCTTTCGCTGGCAGAAATGAATGGCCTGGTTGTCACCACACTTAACGGTACAGTCGCCGTTAAAGCACCTGGTGCAAATCCTAATCCGGTAATAACCATAGGTTATGGTAGCGGATTAATGGAATTCAGGGCAGATATGAATGCCGTAACCCAGTTAGAAAGTGTAAAATCAAGTACCTGGGACTATAAACAACAGCAGGTAGCCAGTGCTGAAGCACCAAACAATTATGCCGGACCAGGAAATATCTCCTCTAAAACATTAGCTGAAGTAGTTGGCCTGCCTGAATATGCCCTCCAAACCACCGCACCGATGGAAACAGAAGAGCTTAACAACTGGGCCAAAGCGCAGATGCTAAAAAGTGAGTATGCCAAAATCCAGGGAGAAGCTAAATTCCAGGGCACTAACCTGGTTGATCCGGGTAAATTTATGACCTTAAATGGACTGGGCGGCAGGTTTAATGGCAATTATCTCATTTCTGGTGTTATCCACGACCTATCTGAAGGAAACTGGGTTACCGAAGTTTCAGTAGGCCTTTCGCCTCAATGGTTTATCGAAGAGCCTGATGTAATGGCACCTCCAGCCTCTGGCATGTTGCCTGGTGTTAGGGGTTTATTTAATGGAACCGTTAAAAAAATGTACGACGATCCCGATTCGCAATACCGCATTTTAGTAGATGTACCTCTATTTGATCAAAGCGGTCAGGGCATTTGGGCAAGACTGGCCAATTTTTATTCAACCAGTGGTGCAGGTGCATTTTTTCTGCCCGAAGTGGGTGATGAAGTGGTACTGGGCTTTCTAAACGAAGATCCACGTAGTCCCGTGATATTGGGCAGCATGTATAGCAGTCCGAAAAATAAGCCTTACAAAGACCTTATTCCCAATGAGAAAAACTCCATAAAGGCAATTGTTTCCAAATCGAACATCAATATCGAGTTTGATGATGAAAATAAGGTGTTAACCATTGCTACGCCGGATAAAAACACGATGATTTTTAGCGATCAGGATAAAAAAATTACCATTCAGGATGAACATAACAATAGCATTGTCATGTCAGCGGACGGGATTACTATCAAAAGTGCTACAGATATTAATATACAAGCAAATCAGAAAGTAAATATCGCTGGTGCACAGGGAGTAACTGTAAAGGCACCAACAGGCGATGTTGCGTTAAGCGGCATGAACATTAAACAGGTAGCCGACAGCCAGTTTTCGGCAGAAGGATCAATGACCACAGAAATTAAAAGCGGGATGGAACTGAGCCTGAAAAGTGCAATGATTATGATTAATTAATTTTAAAACAGATAAATATGCCACCAGCAGCCAGATTAACAGATTTTCACGAATGTCCAATGGTAACTCCGGCACCTGTGCCTATACCACATGTTGGCGGGCCGATTACAGGGCCGGGCGAACCTACCGTATTGATTGGCAAATTACCAGCCGCCAGGGTAGGTGATATGCTGGTTTGTGTAGGTCCGCCTGATAGCATCATAAAAGGTTCGGCAACGGTAATGATCGGCGGAATGCCGGCAGCCAGAATGGGCGATCCAACCGCGCATGGCGGAACAATTATGCTCGGCGCATTTAACGTAATGATAGGCGGTTAATGAGATGACGAAAGAGACAAATAAAGCAGACCATCATTTTCTGGGGTCGGGATGGGCCTTTCCGGTTACTTTTTCGGTCGGGAACCACCAGCTGAACCTGAGTGCTTACGAAGAAAACATCAACGAATCGATTGATATCATCCTGCAAACCCGAAACGGCGAACGCTGTATGGAAGGTGGCTTTGGCGGTGGCCTGCAACAGTTTCTTTTTAAAAAAATGGACGAAACCCTGAAAGGGGAAATAAAGGAAGCCATTACTTATGCCTTAATGTACAACGAACCCCGCATTACGGTAACCGATGTAGATGTACAATTCAGGGATGTTAGGGGAGGTGTAGTAGAGATTTTGCTTACCTACATGTACAACCAGACCAATACCCGGCACAATTATGTTTTCCCGTTTTACATTAACGAGGGAACCAATTTAATTTAAAAAATGAAATTAGTTAACGCGAATAGCATATTAAATTCAGTTACTGAAGCCCTGCAACCGGGCGCTTCATTAATTGATGGACGGACGGAACAGGATTGGCTCCGCTTTCTGTCTGAATTTGCTACGCTGATTAATTTTTACGATCAGGACAATGCGGTACACGGAAACTGGGAACCTTTTATTTTAAAAGACCCTGTTTTTTTAATGGCCACTATCGCCGGCACCAATTTTACTAAATTATACAACCTTTACCTGCATACCTGCCATAAATTAGAACAACAAAATGATTTAGCTACTACTTTTAACCAGCTTTTCGATCAGGTAACCTTTATCTTCATCAAGATTCAAAACTGGATGCATTACATGCAACAGTCGGCAGCCAATTATCCACTTAAAACTTATGTAGCAGAACAGATCAGGGCTACCTTCGCCGATTCCCTACAGGCCATTATTGATTTGCGGCAAGAATTATTTGGCAGTGCCATGCTGGTGGGCTTAATTCCGACTAATCCCTCCGTTATCTGGAAATTAGATACTTACGAATACCGGATCTGGAGAGAAGGAGTATTTAAAGGCCCTTACTGGAAATTGATGGGTTTATTACCATTTCTAAAAGATAATGCGATAGCGGCCATTTTTAAGGCAGTAACCCATATTGGCGATGCGCTGTTTAATTTTTTACAGGTAATTGTTAAGCAGGCCAATATTGAGTACGATCGTTTGTCGAAGTTAAAAGGCAGTTTTCCTGATACCACTTTACTGCGCACCTTTATTCATCTTTTAAAGGTACAGCAAACCCAGCTTAACCAGATCAGCGATAAACACTTAAGGTTTTATTATCGCGATATTTTAAAACAAACCGAACGTAAAGCAACAACAGACCGGTCTTATTTAACGGCTAGTTTGGCCATCGAAACGGCTGTTGTTAATTTACCAAAAGGTACCTTGTTTGATGCCGGTACCGATGCACAAAAAAATCCCATAGTATTTGCCAGTACGGATGATGTAATTTTAAATCCGGCAGCGATCCCTTTGGCTTATACCTTATCAAGGGCACCAGCGCCAAACCAACTTTCATATCTTCAGTTACAAAAAATAGCTAATCCCGGTATGGTGCAAAAGGATACTGCAGGAGCAGTTTTATCATGGGATACTTTGGGCAATCATCAACCCAATCCGGGCATACAACAGGCACTGGGCATTGCATTTGCTTCGCCTATTTTATTGCTAAGAGAAGGTACAAGGCAGCTAAAACTATCTCTAACTTACACCGGAACACCAGATCTGAATATGCTGCGTAGCGCAAAATGTTACCTCAGTACATTAAAAGATTGGTTTGAGGTAAGTGCTGATTTTCAGTTGGATGAAACGGACCCTGCACAGCCCATTATCATTACGATTGTACTGCAAAGTACCGATCCGGCTATCGAACGTTTTCTGATCAATCCGGATGGTGTGGTAAGTGCCTGGCCAATGTTTAAGCTGGTGTTTAATCAGGTTACATCTGCAACCGTGGCACCACCCATATTGCAGAGCCTGAAAATAGAAGTGAACGTAACCGGCATGGAAACCTTTCAGCTTTATAACGATTACGGTGCGCTGAGTTCCAAGGTAGCTTTTCCGTTGTTTGGCCCAACACCGGCTTATGGCAGTAATTTTATTATCGGGAGTGATGAAATTTTTAGCAAGCCGGTTGGTTCCTTAAAAATAGCCTTAAACTGGTCTGCATTACCACCCGATTTTTCATATTATTATCAGGCTTATAACCTTTACCTCGGTAAAAAGCTCAATATAGCTGCAACAGCTAAGCCTTCGTTATGTGAAAAAATATTTGGAAAGAAACAAGCTGATCCGGTGCCATTTCCGGAACTAACCGAACCTTATAATAACAAATGTTTTGTAGTGGGTTTTCAGGTGCTGGAAGAAAAGAATTGGAAATTGGTGACGTTTAATACTTTGCCTCCGGCTAAAACACCAACTGATAATACGGTAACACCTGTTGCGGCCTCAACTACTGTTTCAGATCAGACGGCTGCAGAAGAGGCTACAAGCCTGCTTTTTGTGACGGATAATGGCGAAATGAATACTTTGAGTGAATATGCTTCTACCAGTATTCCACTTTCCGCCTGCAACCCTGACCTGCAAAACCAACCCATGAAATTTACAGAAACCAGTACCGGCGGTTTCATAAAAATGGACCTTAAAGGGCCAGATTATGGCTTTGGTCCGGCTGTGTACCCCAATGTAGTGTCGGCTGTTGCAATTTATAACTCACAAATTCTGTACAATAATGAAAATGTGGCCTTTGTTGCTGCTGCACAATTGCCTTTTACACCAAAATTAAAAAGCTTTAGCGCCACCTACACTGCTGGTGTTGAGTATGTATTTAACAGTGAAAACAAGGATGCCGCAACGATTGAGGATTACCCGTTTCAGGCTTTTTTATATACCCCTTTTGCCAGTTATGTGGTGTATGATAACCTGAATCAACCGCCAGTTCAAAAATATACCATAGGAGATGCCACAAACAATCAGTCAGGTATTCCCCTATATGCTTCATACAACTGCGATGGTTATTTATACCTCGCTGTTGATCATTTAATCCCGGCTAGTAGTTTTAACATTTATTTCGAATTGGCGCGGAAATATGTGATGGATAATCCTGTGGCAGCCGAGGTTAGCTATTATTATCTCGGTACTGAAGGCTGGGCACCACTTACAATACTCACCGACGGAACCGATAACCTCACTTCATCGGGTATTGTAACCTTAAATATACCGGCCAATATTACTTTAACAAGTGTGCTCATGCCTCCAAAATGTTATTGGATTGTTATTGTAGCCAACGATATTAGTCACGTAGCCGCCACCGTTTTATTAAGTACAAATGGCATCAGTGTACAGCGTTTAGATACTGCCCCAAACGATGCGGTTAACGTTCCTGCCATAGCGGCAAATACGATTAGCAAAACAAAAAGTCCCCTGCCGAAAATCAGTGCGGTGCAGCAGCCATTTCCTTCTTTTGGCGGTAAAGTGGCCGAAAATGCCATAACCATGAACTGGAGGGTGAGCAACCGGATTAAAACAAAAGACAGGGCCACATCCGCATCAGATTATATACGGCTGATTAAACAGGAATTTAACGACATTTATGACGCCGCGGTAATTTATGATCCGGTGTTAAAGTGTACCAATATTTATGTAGTACAGGCGGTGGATAGCTGGATGACACCTCATGCGTTTCTTCCAATGGTAAGTGTGAGTGAAGAAGAAAAATTGCAGCGCTACTTAAAGCAAAAAACATCAGCTTTTTCGGTGGTAAAAGTATCTAATCCCGATTTTCAGGCTATAACCGTTTATGCGGTAATTACTGTTCAGCAGGGATATGAGTTTTCGGCTGTCCAACAAACTTTAACCCATGCTTTGAATATTTACCTTTCCCCGTGGATTAAAAGTACCAGTGCGCAGGTAGAAATTTATCAGGAGATTACCGATGTACAGGTGGCTGCCTTTATTAAAACTTTGAGTGGTGTGGCTGCGGTAGAAAGTGTGGCTTTTAAAACCTGGATGTACCAGCCCGAACTTAACGCAACACCAGTAACTGCGAGTTTGCAAACCAGTGTTGGCCCGATTGAAAAATCGGCCTTGGTTATTTCTAACCTGGTTCATCAGATTAGCCTTAAATCTTTAGCGGTATGAGCGAGCAGAACTTTATCATCGATCAGCCCCTGCCACTCAATCAGGATTATGCTGCGCTTAAGGCTGAGGGGCTTGCCTACATCCAGTTACACAGCGGGCACGAATGGACCAACCTTAACAATGTTGATCCAGGGGTAACCATCCTCGAGCAGGTATGTTATGCCCTTACCGAACTGGGTTATTGCAACGATTTTCCGGTTGCGGATATTTTAACCGATTCCAATGGAAAGCTTGAAGTAAAGGATCAGTTTTACCTGCCCGAAGAAATTTTAACTACTTCACCAGTTACCATCACCGATTACCGTAAATGCCTTATTGATGGCGTAAGCGGGGTAACTAACGCTTTAATTGTTCCTGTTTCTGGCAGTAACTATGCTTATCAGGTTTATCTTCAGTTAAATACAGCAGTTGAAAAGGAAGAGTTATGCAATGCAGCCTTCATTTACCTCAATAAATGGAGAAATTTAGGCGAAATGTTTCTGCCACCGCTTTGTTTAATTGATGATTTTTATACTGTGGCAGGCAAAATAGAAATTGCTGACGAAACACAACTGAAAAAAATATTAGCTGAATTGCAGCAGCGTGTACAGCAGGCCATATTTCCAAAAGTGGTACCCCTGGGTTACGATTCGAAAGAAACGGATGACGTACCCACCGATGAGATTTTTAACGGACCTCTGTTGCAACACGGCTGGATTCCTGCTGCAGCACTTGGTGAAAAGAAAGACCGGCTGCAACTGATTGAATTGCAGCAACTGATCCTGAATGTGCCGGGTATAATTGCTGTGAGTGGCTTAAACTTCGATCAGCAACCTTTAACACAGGAAATCCATACCGTAAGTAATCATTTGTTAGGTATCAACTGGTCCACCTCATTAGATAATGGCCTGGAGATTTATTGTAAAGGCCGGAGATTATTTAGCGCAACAAATTTGCTCATGTTAGCTGTTAGTAGCAGCCCGCAAACGCCCGGTCCGGGTCCGGTTTTTGGAGCAATACCAAACCTGACGATTACGCTGCCTGGCGGACGTTTCAGGGATATCAATTCTTATTATTCGATTCAAAATACTTTTCCCGAAATTTATGCCGTAGGCGCAGATACTACGGTTGATAATGCCACTGATTTTCAGGTAGCTCAATCGAGACAGCTTAAGGGCTACTTAACACTTTTCGATCAGGTTTTGGCTAACCAGTTTTCGCAATTGGCCAATGTAGGTACCCTGTTTTCCTTTAAAAATGCCCAAAGCGGAACACCTTCCGATCAGGCATTTTTTTATAATACAAAGAATCGTTTGGAAGAAATTCCGTCCGAATATCCGGTGCCTTATCTTGTTTTTTCGCCAACTTATTTTTATCAGTCGCTTTATTCGGTGCCACACATCAGGCCACTGCTAAAAGATAATGAGCTCTATAATTTTAGCATTGCTGCAGAAAGTGAGCAGGAAATGGAATACTCGAGCTGGTTGGCCTATCAGAAAGATCCCTACAACCCTTACATTAAAGGCTTAATGGATATGGTGGAAGATGACGCCACTAATCTGCTAAGAAGGAACAACATGTTGGATCATTTGCTGGCCCGACATGGCGAATCACCGCTGTTGATCAATACCATCATCAGTGGTTCTTATTACGCCGGAGAAAGTTTAAAAGATCAGGTGATTTTTAAAAGTCTCTACCTGCAAAACTTAGGATTACTTACTTATTTCAGGGTAAAGGCCTACAATTACACCAGCGCTAAAAAAGTAGCTGATCATTTTACTGATGTTCCTAAAGATTTTAATATCCGGGTGATGGACGGTTATACGAATGATTTTATCTTTAACTCTGCCGCGACTGATCGGATGGAAGCACTCGATACCATCGATTTTGTGCATTATTCTGCCATAGAGCTGAAATTAAGCCTTCTTTTTGGCTTAAAGCCGCTTTATTGCGGTTTTATGGAAAATCATTTCTATGAAACTGCATCAGCAATGGCATTAAAGCTGGCCATGTGGATGATTTTGGAACGTAAAGGCTTGCTGCTAATCGAAACCGGATTGCTTTCACCCTATGTTTCTGTTCCCGCAGACATGGAGCAGGTAATTTTGATCTTTCCGTCATTTATTCCACAAATGAATTCCGAAGCATTTCAGGAGCGCTTAAGCCTGTTTTTAGCGGAAACAATGCCTGTTCATGTTTCTTACCGTTGCCTGCTTTTAAATACTAGCTTACTGGAAATATTGATTATCGCTTATGCCGATTGGCACAATGGCCTGATTTATCCTGCAAATCCTTTAAATAAAAGTATAGCTGCCAATGCCGCTAGCCTGATGAAAGTAATTAACTTAATTTATACCCAAGCAGATGCCTCAGAATAGCCATAACCTGATTTCGAGGCTTACATGGGATACCGTGTTTGATAACAAAGCACAGGGGGTAGTGCTCGAGGAGCGGTTAAGCAATTGGAGCGGTTTTCACCTGCAGCAAGAAATGGCAGCTGTTTTAGATAAATTTTGCCCGCCAGGACAAACCTGGAAAATCCAGTCGCTCGAACTTGATTTAGGCGTAATCAATTTCGATCAGTTAGAAACCGAACTTCCCGTTAAAATTCGACAGCAGCTGAATGAAAAACTGGTAGAAATGATTCTTTATGCACATCAGCGGGGCAAGCAAATCGAAATTCTGGATGAAAAAAGATCACATGTACAGCTAATCCGGTATTTTTTATGGAATGGTGCGCTGCCATGGAACTACCAGGCTGCCGATGGTTCTGTAAACCAGATTTTGGCCCTGCAGCTGCAACAGAACAGGGAAGAACTGGTGGATATGTTAAAAGAATCGGGCTTTAGTTCGGAGCAGGTAAGGCGGCGGATGGCCTGGCAGCTTAATGAACCAAATATGATCAAAATCATCGAGGCTATAGAGCCCAATGTTGGTGGGCAAATCATTTTGTTTTCGAACGAACTGACTAAAATTCAGCAGAAAAAAACCGTGGTTCAGGCTGCAAGTACTACAGATTTTAAGAAAAATGTATGGTTTTGGGTGCTTAATTACCTCTTAACCGAACGCGGAACGGTATTTAACCGGATCCAGTTTATGAAAAGCAGCATTGTGCAAATGGCTGCGCATTATAACATGCAGTACGATCAGCTGTTCGAACTGATAGAATTGGCCGTGGCAAAGCTAACCAGGAGTTTAAGCCTGCAACCTGATTTTATCCTTACCCTGCAACTCCTGTCGAAAGAAAACAAGACAAGGCAAAATAATAAGGCCAGACAGGTAATTGAAGATACCAATCATTGGTACTTATTAGAGACCCTTTTTCATGATCAAAACTTTAGGCATACTGCCGGAAAATCCGCAATATTTAATGATCTCGTTAGCGCTTTAGCCAAAGAAGATGCTGTGCGTTTTAGAACACTCATCAGTTCTTTCGGGCGTAAAAGTGATTTTTGGTTGCCTTTAATCAACGATTTATCCAGTCACAGCTTAAAAGTCGTTTTTACGGCTTTCAAATATAGTAAACCAGTAATTTTAACGGAAAGCATCATTTTCTTAAACCGGTTAATGGGCAGCACAAAGCAGCAAACCGAACGCAACCAGTTATGGTATGAAGGTTTAATGTTTATCCTCCGTCAGGAGAATGCATCCTTTACGGAAACGGCCTTTCTTCAGGTTTTGATTGCGGTTTTGGCAAAGAATAAACAGCTGTCTGCCATGGTCCTGTTAGATCAGTTATTGGTTGCAGAAGTGCCCGCTACGTTAAAAACATTGCGCCACACCTCGCTTTACCACCTATTAACAGCTGTTTTTAAGTTAGAAATTTCGAGGATGCCGGTGCTGCAATTTAAAAAACATCTCGAACAGCTTATCGCCCTATGCCACTTACAGGTAAAGGCAGGTATTAAAGACCGGAAAAGCTTCGAAACCTTAAAAAATATACTTGATAATTATGCTAGGCTTTATCCAAAAGCCCTTAAAGAAGCCCTGATGGCAACACCTGATGCAGAAAGTTTAATCCCGATGCTTCCGTTATCAATAAGTGGTAAAAACTTATCCGAATTCGGGCTACCCCAAAGAGTAAGCTGGACTACTTTGCAGGAAATGCCCCAGGTGAATCAATCTGAACCCAACGAAATCTGGTTGGCTGAAATGCACCGGGAACCTAAAAAATTACTTGAATTTGTAAAAAAGGAGATTATAACCGATCACCAGTGGCTTTGGCTTCAAAAAGCAGTTGGTTTTGATGAATTACTGGTTATCATGGGCCGTTTACACCCCAACCGCCAAGCTATAT
Organism: Pedobacter jeongneungensis; assembly: GCF_000633455.1. Lineage (GTDB taxonomy): Bacteria > Bacteroidota > Bacteroidia > Sphingobacteriales > Sphingobacteriaceae > Pedobacter > Pedobacter jeongneungensis_A. Next base: position 102,492 of record NZ_AYMG01000039.1, on the reverse strand, counting down.
TTGTTGTTTTAGGTCGGTTTTACCGCGTATTGGGCACCATTTCATTTAGCGGTATAACTGGCAGTGAAATGCAGTTTATCCTGTTCAAAAAAGTAACCAGAGCCTGGATTTCGGGCAACTGGAAGTTAATTGCTGTTGAAAACATCTGGAACGAACTGATCTGGGAGTTGTGCGGTAAGAGAGCGATTCCCAAAGCAGTATTTATAAGCCATATGGATGCGCATAAACCCGCACTACTACCACTATTGCAATTGGCGCTTGAATCGCTGATTGCTCAGGACTGTTCTACTACTGAGCCCAATATTGAAAATACTAAAATAAAACCTGTAAAACTCGTTAAACCCATTATGATGAAAGAAAAAGCCGATAATTTAAAAGGAGGAATAAGTGTCAGAAATGCCGGGTTGGTGATCATTAACAGTTACATCGCCATACTTTTTGGGCGACTAGGCCTTACACATGACCGTAAATTTATTAATGAAGAAAGCCAGCTACAGGCTGCGCATTACCTGCAATACATCGTAACCGGACAAGAACATACGGAAGAATCGTTTTTGCCGCTCAATAAAATCTTGTGCGGCATACCGTTGGCACAACCGGTAATTGAGGGGATCAGCATTTCAGCAGAAAACAAACAACTCATAGAAGGACTAATAAAAGCTGTAATTGGCTATTGGCCAGCCATTGGCAACTCTTCAGTAGATGGTTTTAGAGGCAATTGGTTGGTAAGGGATGGACTGCTTACCGACAGAGAGGAGCGCTGGGAGCTAACGGTAGATAAACGGCCATACGATCTTTTAATTCACAGGTCTCCGTTTTCATTCTCAATTATCAAATATCCATGGATGGACAAACCTCTTCAAGTAAACTGGCCTTATTAATATGAAAAGAATAAACGCAGATTACCCGGTTTACCATCTGGATAGTAGCTAATGCTTTTGAACCTACATTAAACATTAAATCAATTTAACGAACTAAGATAGAAATTATGAATTCTTACAATGAAAACCTACATTCAGCTATCGTAAACTCTTTGCAGAGTCTGGATATTGAAGAACAAGACCTTAATTCGCAGGTAAATGCTGCGATGTTTACCCTTTACCATGCAGAGGGTGCCACCATTGCTGCAGAACAGAACCTCGCTGCAGCAACAGGTGCATACAAATCTAAAACGGCCACACAAAACCAGGCCATTAAGGATAATAACGTTCTGGTAAATCTTTTAGGTACGGCTACACAGGCCAATCAGTTTGTTAAACAATCTACAACTAATATCGCGGTGTCTGCATCCAATGTGCAGATTGCAACCAATGCAATTGTTCGCCTGGCTGGCGATATGGGCAGTATCTACAGCATTTTAAATGCCGCAGATTTTGACAGCAGTATTTATATGCTGGCAAAAGAGGCCAGTAAGTTAATAAATGAAACGGCTTATGATGCAGAAGTAACTTCTCAAACGGCCATGGAAGCTTCTACACTTACTGCTGAAGTTTCTGCATCGACTGTGCTCGATATGGCCAAAGCCACTAACGGCCTGATGAGCTCGGTGCTGAAAATTACAACCGCCGATTTTAATACAGCAACCCAGAATATTGTAACAGATAGCAATGCAATGGCTGCTGTACGGTCGACCGAAAAAATGGATGAAGGTGCATTAGAAATGATCAATATTTCTTACAATGCTACTAAATCTGCCTACGCGCTTACCAACAAGGAATTAAACCTGAACCTGAACGTAGAAACCAGTACTGATAACCCGCTTAGTTTTACGGTAAATTTTGACCTGATTGAAAGTCCGTTTCCAAGTGATAAGACGGATGAAAACCCGATGTACCCGGTAGAAAAGTATTACATCATGGTGGTTAAAGATGCCCAAAAACAAACTTTTTCCATTTCCAACGCAGAAAATATCCTGTTATTGGGCAATAGCGAAATCATCACTGTAGATCCGGTAAGCACTTCACCTGTAAGCCAAACGGTTGATGTATATTATAACATTAAGGACGGGGATAAACCACCTGTAACTGATTCAGACAATAAGCCAATTGAGCTGGGCGAAAATTATGTGGTATTTGTAATGGCTATTTTTACGGACGATTACAAAAGAAAAACCAATTGTTACGACGATTATTTGTCGGCACCATCTCAGGTATTTACCCTAACTACCGCACTACAGCCTGTAACTGGCAAAACGATTAAGGTTGTGGCTTACGACGATAAAAAACTGACCGATAACGAACGTCGCCTTGCATTAGCGGTTAAGAACGACCAGCTTAAAAACTCAATTGGTAATGCTGATGATCATGCTACTGTTGATTTTACACATGTAATGACTTTCGAAATGGATGAAAACCCAAATCGGAAAGTAGAATACCGTTGTATGTTTTTACCGGCCAGTGCAAATGCTTCCGATCGCCTGCTCACCGTCGAATCGCTTAACTTTTTGGTTAAAAGTGAGCTTCCGTTACTGGAAGATATTACCATTGCACTCGATCCGGTAATTGCCGGTTTGGAAGAAGAGAATTATACCAACGAACTTAAAATTGGCTTATTAGAAACCGAACTGAACGAGCTGAATGAACAATTTACGGCTACTGCTAAAAAAGATGCGCCTGTTAGCGATGAGGATGCAGAAAAACAAAAATTGTTGGCTACAAACCAAAAAACACTTACTGCGCAGTTAAAGGAGCTGCAAAAAAGCCATGATGCCAATGTGAAACAATTCCATACACTAACGGCACAGAAAGATAAAATGACACAGTCTATAGCGGAAGAAACAGTTGCCAAACCGGGCTTCCTGTTTAACTTGCCTATAGCCGAACAGGTGTATGCAGACAGTTATATCGTAGCAAGAAAAGATAAGGATAAAACAACGGCTAATACAGCGGCATGGATTACTTTTATTGGCCCTGATGCCACTGATAATTTTGGTAACAGGTTAATTGAGGGCGACCAATACTTGCCTGTAGTGCTTTCTTATTCAACAGCAGCGGCAGAAAATGAAAGCGATTTTGTAAATGCCCTGTCTGAAATGGATAAAACAGAATATTTCAAGTATTAACGGATCATTAAATTATTAACATCATGAAAACGCCAACATCAGCAAAAAATATAACTGCCCCAATTCTCGAACGCTATAGGAAATACGGGGTTACCGAGCGTAAAAAAAACGAACTCGATGCTTTAAACATTCAGATATTAGATGCGCAGGGCAATGTAGCACAATATCAGTCTATTGTTAATGCATTAACCACAAAATCTAATGATTTACAAGGCTTTTTAGCTACTGCCACCAACAATAAAACACAGGCCTATAACAACAAAATCCTGATTGATCAGCTGGTGCAAAGTGCTGCCGACCTCGAAAGCAACTCTAAAATTGCTTTTAACGAAATGATTGAGGCCAATGTACAGACCAAATTTCTGACAGCAAAAATAAATACGGTAATTGGAAAACTGATTTACAGTGCAGAAGTAATTAATAAACTGGCGAACCTGATTGTAAGGAAAAAGGCGCTAAATCCATTAATTTCCGATGAACTGGTGAGCATGATTACTACTGCAGGCGCAGATGCCAACAATGCAGTGGCCTTAACCCTGGTGGCTTTACAAAGTGCCTTTGTGGCGCAGGCTACCGAAATGGAAGCCGAAACAACAATAGGGTTAGAGTACACGCAGTCTGTAGGCTTTACCGGGCTGCTTACCGGATATGCTAACGCTGATGGGCCAGCTTCTCTTCAGCAACTTTTTTATCAGGCTTATGCCGATGCCAAAAAGAATCATACTTTAGCAGAAAAAGCTAATTTTACCACTGCTAAACAATTAAATATGGCAAAAGCGACCCTCAATACGGCACAGGTTAAACTTAAATCGCTTCAATCTGGTTTGGCGGCAGCCAATGCGGCAGCTTTAGCTTCTTAATTTATTAAATTTAAATGCTGATCCACCGTTTCTTCTATACTGAAACGGTGGATTATATATCCGTTAATCCGATATGGAAAATGTGTACAGGAATTTTTACCAGAATTTTTATAGGCGTAGCAGCGGCTTTATACCTGTAGCGCCATTGGGCCAGGCTGTTTTACCAGGCGATTTTTTCCAGATCAGAAATGGGCAAATGATCGTACTTGGAAACATTTTTCGCAATAAGGTTATCGAACTCCAGGATATAGAAATTGGCTATAATAATAAGCTAAATCCTACAGGTTGGAGCTCTAGCGATGGCGTAACCAAACCCTACTCAGGTCGTGGGAGCGGTCGTGCCCCTTTAGCTGGTGAATTTGAGTTCAGTAAACAGATTCTTGCTTTTGCTGAAAAAGGCAGTTTCATTTTCAAGGCCAATGAGCCTGAATCGACCCGGATGCTCAACTGGAATGATATCCAGCAAGCCTTAATTATCAGGCTCACACAAACTTATTATTCGTTCAGGGAAGTTTATGTGGTTACCGAAGTTGCCACAACCACCGATTGGACACTGGCTGTTTCAGGTGGGAATTTAGCCGAACTCGAAATTGCAACAGACGAAGAAAATTTCGGTTTGGTTGATCTCTTTGGTCATCATTCTTCAAAGACCATTCAATCTAAAGATATTGAGTTTTATCACCGCGAAGAAAGACGGAAACCCTCTTTTTATAAAGCTAAAAAACTGGTAGTAAGAGAAGAAAAGGTCGAAACTTTAGTTTCAGATCTTATTGCCCAATGGCGTGGATACAACGAATGGGCATTGGGCTTTTACGAATACGATTTTCATTACGATCATCACTATGTTAATGATCAGGGTGCCTATTCACAGGGTAATATACTCGATCTCCTTGCTCCAAACGAACTGAACCCGAATACCGCACTGCTTTATTTTAAATGGGCCGATGCAAACCTCGATGATGTAGAAAAATTATTTAACCAATATGGAGAATAACATTGCTTTAACGGTACTTAGACAAGAACTTGATTGGTTAGAAGCGGTTATTGCCCAATGTATGGCCACTTATTTTTTGCAAGAGGGGCACGAAAAAGACTGGACAGATATTCCTTTGCCCGATCTTTCACATAGTGATAGCCCTTATGCCGATATGGTTGAAAAATGGAACCTGGATATTTACGCAAGATTAGCCATTGCACTTAGCATGGCACCACACCTGCGCCCCGAAATACTGGATGTTTTTTTTACCAAAAATCAAATGCACGACCGGGGTTTTACCGAATTTGGAGGATTAACCACTAAAGATTATAATGGTTTTTTACCTACTGGCGAAACCCTTTGTTTTTTAGTTACGGTAAAGCATCCGGAAATGCGCTATCAGCTCATGGAGCTGCTCGGAAAAGAAAATACTCTTTATAAGGAAGATGTGCTCATCCTTGCCGAAACAGAAAGTCATTTGCCGTGGTTAAGCGGGCAGCTGAGTTTAAGCAGAAGCTGGTTTAATTATTTCCTCACCGGAAAGAAACTGATGGCTGAAAACAGTGCTTCGTTTCCCGCTCAAAAAATCAGTACGGCAATGGAGTGGGAAGATGTAGTACTCGATCATTTGGTGCTTACACAGATTAATGAAATTACTGCCTGGTTAGCACATGGCCATACCCTGATGGAGGATTGGGGATTAGCCAAAAAACTGAAACCAGGTTACAGGGCATTATTTTATGGTCCTCCTGGTACTGGTAAAACCTTAATGGCTACTTTAATCGGTAAAACAACCGGGCGTGAAGTATATAAAATCGATCTGTCCATGATCGTTTCCAAATATATCGGAGAAACTGAAAAGAACCTATCGAAAATATTTGATGTGGCGCAGCATCAGAATTGGATCCTGTTTTTTGATGAAGCTGATGCCCTGTTCGGAAAGCGTACCCAGGCCGATTCGGCTAACGACAGGCATGCCAACCAGCAAACGGCTTATCTTTTACAACGGATTGAAGATTTTCCTGGTGTGGTAATCCTGGCCACCAACCTCAAGGCCAATATGGATGAGGCTTTTTCGCGTAGGTTCCAATCTGCTATTCACTTTACCATGCCGTCTGTTCATGAACGTTACCAACTTTGGCAGAAAGCTTTTTCAGGTGTTTGCAAGCTTGAGGAAAGTATCAACCTGGAAGCCATTGCTGAAGAATATCAAATGGCAGGTGGAGCAATTATTAATGTATTGCGCTATTGTGCCTTATCGGCCATTAGTAGAAACGATACCGTGGTAAACCAGCAAGAGCTGCTGGCGGGGATTATAAGGGAATTTAAAAAAGAAAACAAAACCGTCTTCATTACTAACTAAGCCCAAAGATGAATACCTATAAGCATAAGGCTCACGAACGTACAAATGAAGCTGTTGACCGCAATCTACCTAAACAAAACAGCAAGGAAGTAGCTTTTAAGCTCGATGATAAACGGCCTCAGGCAATTGCACAACGGAAATTGCAAATTGGAGCTGATGACTATGTTCAGCAGCAGGCGCATCCTGTTCAGAAAAAAGGAACGGGTACCGGATTGCCCGATAACCTGAAAAACGGTATAGAAAATCTTTCCGGTTTATCGATGGACGATGTAAATGTACACTACAATTCAAATCAGCCGGCACAACTACAGGCCCACGCTTATGCGCAGGGAACGGATATTCACATTGCGGCGGGGCAGGAAAAACATTTACCTCACGAAGCCTGGCACGTAGTACAGCAAAAACAGGGAAAGGTAAAACCTACTTTACAACTAAAAGGTACCGTAAATGTAAATGATGACAAGGGATTGGAAGATGAGGCCGATATAATGGGAGCGAAGGCAATGAGCACAGCCCATCAAATTGAAAATCACCCGGTTCAGTTAGCTAAAAATATTGCAGGAGTTCATCAATCTTCATTTGAAGGTATTGTGCAACGGAATTTAAGAATAAAAAGCAGTGCACACGGAGATAAAGTAGATGGAAGTATGCAAGCGGTTAGAAATGAGGTGATTGATGTAATTGCAAGAAACAGCAATAGCGAAGTTCTTGATGATATTGCCAAATTACAAACTTCTATTGCCTCCAGAAAAGCAGAACAGGCTACATTTAAGGATAAAACTGATCCTGAGTATATAAAGCATGCTGCCAGAATTACAAATGAAGAAGCAGAATTAGCGAGTTTGCAGGTTGCCAGGGCCCAGCAGTTGGCAAATAAGCCTAAAGCTAATCCAAAGCCTAAACCAGATGCTGATGGCTGGACAACGGTTAAATAAATTTATAACACCATATTACCGCTTTTCGATAGCCTTAAAAAACTTAACCACCACCTCGTCGGCTTCTGTTGGGTAAACATGACCACCTGGATGAATGTATAAAACAACAGGATTTCCACTTTTTGAAGGATAATATGTGGCATATTCCCCATATGGTTTTCCTTGCGGATCGCAACTGTTTAACTTCAATATCATATTGTACATCAGCTTTTGCCATTCAGGTTTTACTAAAGGGTCTTGTTCGCCCATAATGTGCATGGCCGGTTTTGGTTTAAGCTGGCCAGCCGCTTTTCTGCTCACTGCCGATGAAGGCGCAAAAGCTGCAAATACATCAGCCCGGGTAGCCCAAAGCAGGTAGGTAAATCCACCTCCATTCGAATGCCCGGTAGCATAAATGCGTTTATCGTCTATTTTATAATCTGCCTGAAATGTTTTCAGCATTTGATCAAAGAAATTCAGGTCACGGTTATTCATATCGCCGTTTTCCTTTTGCCATCCGGGTAATTTACCCTGTGGATCGGTAAGCTGCCCGGGTGTATTTAATCCCTGCGGGTATACAATAATGGCTTCGGGCCATAGCTTTTCAAAACGATGGCTTTGGTAAGCATTTTCCATTGTTCCTCCATGACCATGAAAAACAAAAATAAGCGGACTTGCTTTTGTTTTTGCGGTGGCCGGAATATATGCCATGGCCTCCCGTTGTGTGTCTCCGACAGTCCATTGCATGCGTTTAATTTCAGACGGGGACTGGGCGAGTACTGTTAAAACCGGTATATAAATGAATATAAAGAGTAGGAAAAAGAATTTAAATACCGTGGAACTATTTTTTTTGATCATAGCCATATTGACCTGAATTACCTGACAGGGTTTAATCGTTATTCGTCCTAAAGTTTTTTTATAGGTGAAATACCTTATGTTTTATGGGATAAACTGTATCTGTTGTAACAGGTAAGCTTTGCCAAATTTCTGTGGATCGTGTGTTACCGTGGCTTTAATGGCCTTCCATTTCGGAAGCTGCCCTTTTTGCCAGTTGGCCCGCACTTCTAAAGCATTTTGATAAATTTCTTCGAGCTGACTTTGAACAGTGCTGTTTGCATAAGTTAACTGAAGCTTATCAGGAATAAAATAATAATCATTTCCGGTTTTGCTCAGCCTGATCACCGGGCCACCTGGAACATAGGAGGTGATGAGTTGAATATCAAAAGATTCGGTTCCCTTATATTGTTCCTTACTCACAATTTTGGTGAAAATAAAAGAGTAGGAGGAAGCATCCTGCGGCGGATTATCATCATGATGAAACTTCGCCTTAACGTGGTATGTATAACCGATCTCTCTTTGATCAAAACCTGTAATCGATGCTCCTGCGAGTTCTTTTTCTGGTAATTTTAGCAATAGGTCTTTATCAGAACCATACCGGTGATCGACAAGAAGCTCCACTTCCTGTCCGTTTTTAAGATTAAATGGACCATAAACTTCTTCTTTTTTGCAGGAAAAGAAACTGATGGCTAAAAAAAGTACGATTAGTTTTTTCATGGTTTTAAGCGTTTCAATTTATTAGTAAAACGACATTAAACCAACTAATGCTACAGGTTATCATATTTGTTTTAAGTCTTCCGGATTAATCTGGATACCATATTCTCCGTTTCCTATTTTTTCTGAAAGATTTTTCAGTGTGGCAATTTTTTTCTCCATAGTTAATGTTTCCTGTTTTACCTGTTCTTCTAAACGGATCCTGTCTTCAAAATCTCTTATGGTGCGCCTGTAAAAATAAACGGTGCTGGCCAGCGAAACCAGAAAAGCAATGATGATCGAAACCAATGAGATTGTGCCATACAGGTTAAGGGTTGATAATCGGGTGGAAAGTAATATTTCTTCCCGGCTTTCCATCCTGGTAATAATAGTTCTGGCTCTGTCCATATACGATTTTCCCATTAGAAGTATGTCCTGACTAATGGTTCCACCTGAGCGTTTCTGGCTGATGGTGTTCTCCAAAAGATCGTATTTGGAGTCTATCATTTCTTTTAACCCTTTAAACTCGTTTTGCTGTGCACCGTTATCTTTAGTGAGGTATTTAACGGTATCAAATGCTGCGCGGGTCACATTTTCTGCGCCGTTGTAAGGTTCCAGAAATTTTTCGTTTCCTGTAAGTAAGTATCCACGCTGACCGGTTTCTGCATCTTTCATTGATGAAATAATCAGTTCGAGTTTTCCACGTACCGTATTGGTATGGTCTACCCATCTTTCACTATTATAGAACTTTTCTACCGAAAAATAAGATAGGGCGGAAGTAGCAATCGTAAAAATTATCGAAAGGATAAATCCCGCTATGGGGCGGTTAAAAAAAGAAGTTTTCATTAAGGATAGTTTTTGGCGAATTTAGGGCTTTTATCATTTTTAAATCCATTAGCATAAAAAAAACGTATTTATTCGTTTTTTTATAGCCCGGATATTTATTCTCATAGTTCTCAATAAAATAGGAAAGGTTACCATCTTGGATGATAACCTTTTTTTGACCTGGCAACTAACCAAAGCAGCAGATCATGTTTTAAATAAGTAGGTGTGCAGTATAAACCAGCTAACTTCTACTTTGTTTTATAAAAAAAAAATTATTTTTTTAACGGAGCAAGATATTTGGTTGATAACCCTTGTTCTTTGGCATATTTAAGCAGTTCATTGGCACTTTCCATGCTCCTGTCGCTCGATAAAATATCTGCACCGTTTTCAACCAGATTCGAATAAACGCTATCTCCATTAGCTTTAGCACTTTTATCAAGGTTGCCCATGGTACCCAATATACACCAGATGCCTTTACTGTGCAGGTAATCGTACACCGTTTTTTCTGGTGCAGAAGTGCCCACAAATGCTACAATGCGGTTGTTGGGAATTCCCATTTGATTAAGTCTTTCCAGGTCTGCAATGGTTCTGATTGAAGCAGATATCATCAGATCAGGGGCTAGGCGGTACACTTCGGCCGCTTGTGTGGCACTATAGGTAATGATGATGCTATAAGCTTCAGCTTTATTCCGTCTTACCGTTTCGATCATTTTTTTGTAGGGAACGCCTCTTTTTACATCTAAAGTAAAGATGACCTTATCCTTTCCCCATTTTAAAACCTCATCAAGGGTTGGGATATGGAAAGCCGTAACTGTACCCGCATTATCTTTAAGAAGAACATTTTTTAATTCGGCTAATGTTTTCTCTCCAATTGGACCTGTACCGTTTGATGTTCGCTCCAAACGGTCATCGTGCATCATCACCAATGCCGAATCTTTGGTTAAGGCTGCATCACATTCAATAATGGTGGGGTGAAACTTTACACTGTTGGCAAAGGTTTCGATGGCATTTTCAGGAAAGCCGGCAACCGGACCGCCACGGTGACAGCTAATGAGCGGATAACGCGACGGCGTCCATTGCATAAATTTTTGAAACTCCCCCAGGGTTTTAAATTTTAGTGCGTATTGCTGACTATATACCGAACTAAAACTCAGTAAGGCAACAAAGGCTAATAATAATCTTTTCATCGTCGTTATTTTAAAATAGGTTTTAATACTTCTAACTTTCCATCAATTGGCTCCTGATAACTTAAGCCAAGAATATTTGCAACCAATGGATATACATTTACATTTTCAAAAGAAGGAATTTTTACCTGTTTTTTAAAGGCAGGTCCCCAGGCTAAAAAGGTAGCATGCATATCTTTTACTACCGAAGGATCGAAACCATGATGACCAATACCCGGTTTGCGGCTAGAGAATACTTTTGGCCATTCGGGCACCAACAAAATATCACCAATCCGGTTCATACGATCGTCTGTTGCACTGTAATGGAAATGCTCGGGCATATTGCTTTTCAGGTACACCTTATAATCTTTTTCATTGCTTTTTAATTGATCATATAGTGGCTGTATATCTGCTTTATTTTTAGCGTGAACATCCATCAATGTGCCCGATGCGGCGATGATGTATTTAGCAGTATCAATCTCCTTTGGTGTAGCAATCGGATGCTCGCGGTCTACAGCAGTCATTCCATGATCAGAAACAAATACATAGTTTACAGGAAGATGAAGCGGTTCTATGGCTTTCGTTAATTCGTAAATCACAGAATCGACCATTTTAACGGCTTTCTCTGTCTCCGGGGCATCCGGACCAAAGCTATGTCCGGCATGATCAGGCTCCGATAGGTAAAAAGTAATCAGGTGGGGTCTTTTTTCTTCTGGTAAACTTAACCAGTTTTTAACAATGCTGATTCTTTTATCAACCGTAATCTGTTCGGTATAATCGTAATAATAAGTGGGGCGCAGGCCTTTTATTTCGGCTTCAGATCCTACCCAGAACATACTTGCAGCAATCATGTGCTGCTGTTCGGCAAGTACCCATAATGGAGTGCCACCATACCATTTTCCATCTCTTACTTTTGCTTTTGCACCCATCGAGTATCTTTCACCTGCTTTCTCATCTAAAAAGCTATTATTTACCAGGCCATGGTGCGAAGGGTACATCCCGGTTACTAAAGTATAGTGATTAGGAAAGGTAACCGAAGGATAACTTGGAATCATAGATGCGGCTTGTACACCATTTTGGCTCAGTTCGAGCAAGTGACTTGCTTTGTAACGCGCTGCATAATCGTAACGGAAACCATCTGCTGAAATCAAAATGACATAAGGTTTTTTGATCTGAGCCGCATCGTTTTTTCGTCCCTGTGCAACATGTTGAATGGTATCTGTTTGCGCGTTTACCTGACTTTCTACACATAAAAATAAAGCGGTAACCAAAAAACAGAAGCTATAATTGATTTTTTTCATTTTGTATTTATTTATAAATTTCATTGAGGATCCCGGCTAAACGGATACCTGCCTGTGCAAGGCGTTTTTTAACGATATCGGCATGTGCAGGGTAATAACTATAATCAAATTCAGGGTTTTTAGCTGCTTCTGCATAAAGTTGTTTGCTGATTTCGTACGATTCGAAAGCCCATTTTGCCACATCATCTTTTTCCCATGTTTTTGCTTCATTTTTTTCTGCTACATCACAATCTGCAGCCAGTTCACGGTAGCTCAAACCAGCATAATCAATCAATCCACTGTCCCAAAGGCCATGAAGATTACTTTCTTTACGCATTAGTTTTACCTTGATGCCATTACCGCCCGAATCTTCTGAATGGCCGGTATGCATGGGCTGGTGGATGTCGCCAACCAGGTGAACCAGGAATTTTAGCGCAAAAATATGTTCTTCTTTCGTTTTTGAAGCATCTTTTAAGTCACTTATACATTGCAAAAGCGCTTTATAAATATTTGGTTTTTCCATTGATTTCAGTTGAGCATTGAAATCGTCATAATTTAAACCTTCAGGCAGGTTTACGTAGTGCCAGGGTGCGGTATAGGCATATTGCGAATAAGACCTCACTTCATCAGGGTAGGTACTCACCATTGCAAGGCTCTCGCTGCCTAAAATATCCTGAACTGCTTTTTTTGCTTTTTTGCTCAGGTGGTTTTCAGCAATCTTACCAATGGCCCGGTGACCGATTACACCCCAGGAGATTAATGCAAAACTGATGGTTACCAGTAGAGTTGGGAATAGTAGTTTTTTTAACATCGCATAAAATAATATAGGCTGTATCATAAATAAATTTGTCATCCTGAGCCCGTCGAAGGACCTACTTAAACATATTTAAAGCATTTCGACAGGCTCAATGTGACAGATTCGAATAGCAATAACTTATGATACAGCCTTGATTTAAAATAGAATTAATTAAAAAGGTAACGGAAACCGAACTGCATCTCGTAAGTAGAAGCATAACCCACTACATCTTTGTTGCCATTTACGATAGGAAAATTCCTGTCCGTTTGGATTCTGAAGGTTGGTTTAGTTGTTCCACCTGGTGTTAAGGCAGCTACGTTTGTAGGTACAAGAATAGAGGTTGTGCCAAAATTGGTCTGCATGCCCCAGTTTTTGTTCAACAGGTTTCCAAAGTTCTTGATATCGATACTGAACTGAATGGTATTACGTTTGCCACCTACATTGGTGAAAATATCCTGTAAGAATTTAAAATCCCACTGACCATTAAATGGTGTGATAACCGCATTACGCTCCGCATATTGTCCTTTTCTGCCACGCAGGTATTTATCCTGATCAATGTAACGGAAAAACAGATCGCTTTGCTGTTTTGGTGTGTAAGTTACCATGTCAGCACCCGTTCCAACAGTTAAAGCCACAAAGTTAATTTCTGAAGCATCTTTTGGTACATAAATTAAGTCGCCATTTACACCATCTCTGTTAATATCAGTAGAGTAAGTATAAGAGGTACGTCCGTTTGATCCGTCATAAACCAGGGTGAACTGTGTGCCCAGGTGTTTGATAAATTCTTTACGGTAATAGATAGAAGCAATAATACGGTCAGGAGATACAAAACCTGAATAACCTAAAGTTGGGTTGTTTGCGCCGTTTACACTGCTTGTGGCCTGCCATGCAGAAAGGGTTTGATCGCCGCTACCTTCGTATAAACTTTTTGCCGAACTTCTGATGTACGAAACTGTAGCACCAAAACCATTATCAAAACGTTTACTCAATGTACCTGTAAGGGAATAATAATATCCTTTATTCGCATTTCCAAGCACAATTACGTTAAATGCATCAGGCTGTCTGGCACCGTTTCCAGAGATTACTGTACCATTTGGAACAGCTTGTCCGTTTAAAATCGGATTGATAAATTTATCAGTTGCCGCATTTGGATAAATCAGCCTGTTATCAGGATATCCGGCAACATTTAATGGTTTAGGATCAACCAGGTTTGCATTACGGAAAAGAATGGTTCTGATGTCTCTGTTAAAAATTCCTTCAACAGAACCAACAATGCCATACGGAAGTTTCACATCAACAGCTAAGCTGGTTTTAAACGCAGCTGGCATTTTTAAGTTTTTGTCCATTACCGTAATCGGGTTCGGCAATACCGTTCCAGCAACTGGCACCGTTGTTGGGCGGTAGGCGCCAATATTGGGGTTAAACGGGCCAGGAGTATTGTTCTGTCCTGAATAAGTTTCAGTGATTTGCAGCATTCCGGCATCTCCGGCCTGGGCAACAATCCATACATTCGGAATACGGCCCACAAATAAACCTGCACCACCTCTTACCTGTAACGATCGGTCGCCTGTAACGTCCCAGTTAAACCCAATACGTGGCGAAAGCGATATTCTTGATTTTGGCAGGTTTCCTGTATTTAAACGTTCACCATCATGAAAGGTCAATGCCGATACCAACGGGTGTTCTTTGAGGATTTTAGGATAGGTTCCCAATTCCGCACGGATACCACCAGTAACCCTTAAACGTTCTGTAACCGAAATTTCATCCTGCACATAACCCGAAAACTGCCAGAATTTGTAAGTAGGGAAGGCCTGTTCGTAATTTGGTGACAGTGAATAGGTTTGGGCAAACTCAATCGGCTTGGCGCCGTTTTTAAAGTCATCCCAGGAGTTAAAAGTATAATAACTGGTTCCGAAACGTTGGAAACCATTTTTAGTGATGCTATAATCGCCCTGTAAACCTGCAGTAATATTATGTTTGCCTACCGCCCAGGTAACGTAATCGTTTAACGAATATACCTGTACATCTCTTAAGTTTCCGTAAGTGAAAGGCTCATAACCAAATGTGGTAAATGGTGTAGGTGCCGAATTCCCATCTGCTTTTAAGATATCAACTAAAGGAAAAACCTGACTATCTGAACTTCTTGGATCGTTCTGGTTGGTGTACGATAAACGTAAGGTATTGGCAAAACGGTTAAATACTTTACTGTTCAACTCAGCAGTAATCGAATATAAATTACTTTCCTGGTAGTAGTTTGAGTTTTTAAAGGCCAATGCGGTATTACCCGTTCTCGATCCTCCACCCGGAAATGCACCCAGTGGACTTCTGGAGGTACTTACAAACGATGGTGATTTGGTTTTAACATAAC
The DNA here is from genome assembly GCF_000633455.1 of Pedobacter jeongneungensis. Lineage (GTDB taxonomy): Bacteria > Bacteroidota > Bacteroidia > Sphingobacteriales > Sphingobacteriaceae > Pedobacter > Pedobacter jeongneungensis_A. The sequence continues at coordinate 87,356 of NZ_AYMG01000039.1, read as the reverse complement.
TACCACGAATGTTGAAGTGGTTATTCTGGTTAATGTTCCAGTCTAATCTTCCCAATAAATTTGTTCTTTCTGTTTCAGAAGGATAACCCTGGTAAATCCCCGGATCGTATCCGTAAGTTGTTTTTAAATAATTGCTGATCTCATCTAATTCGGTAACCGTTGGGCGTACCACGTTAGGGATACCTGAACCATAAGGTGCTTCGGGAGTTGCAGCTAAACGTGTTTGACCAGGCCTTACTTCATTTTCCCTTTCGGCGTTTAAGAAGAAGAACAATTTATTTTTAATGATCGGTCCACCAATTCTGGCGCCAAAAGTTTTATAGGTTTGGTCTGTTGGGTCGGCCAGTTCGGGGTAGTTGCTTACTTTCTTACCGATCTGGTTCTGGTTTCTGAAATAGGTATAAGCTGAACCCGAAAATTCGTTTGTACCAGAACGGGTCACCGCATTAATAGAGGCGCCAATAAAACCCGTTTGTTTTACATCATAAGGGGTAACGTTTACTGATATTTCTTCCAATGCATCAATAGAAACCGGGTTTCCATTTCCGGGAAGGTTGTTCCCGATGCCGAAGTTGTTGTTAAAATCGGCACCATCTACCGTAACATTATTCTGGCGTGAGTTGCCTCCGCCAATGGCTGCACCATTAGCTTGTGGGGCCATTCTGGTCAGGTCGCTTAAACTTCTGCTCAAAGTTGGAAGCGCATTGATCTCTTTTTTGCCTAAGCTAGTTGATGTACCGGTTCTGCTCGCATTAAGAGCCGAATTTTTAGCAGCTCCTTTGATGTTTACTTCACTCAGATCTTTTCCTCCTGAAGCCATATTCAGGTTTAAGATGTAAGTATCGCCCAATGGAAGAGTAATATTATCAATGGTTTTCGGGTCCATTCCCACATAAGTAACCACTACTTTGTAAGGTCCACCAGGGCGCATATTAGAGATAGTAAAGCGCCCCTCATCATTGGTGCTCACCACGTAACTGGTACCTGAAGGTAAGTGTGTGGCTTTAATCGTCACTCCGGGAAGAGTGGTTTTCGAATCTTTTATTGTTCCGGATAAATTACCCGTTGTGACCTGCGCGTGCAGGGAAATCACAGCAAACAATAAGGACAAAATGGTAAAGATTTTTTTCATGTTTGGTCTTATCTGTTAATGAATTAGTTGTGGCAAATTTCATTTTGCCAGATAAAGCCGACATTAAGAAAAAGTTAAAGTAGGTTAAGAAAATAGTATTATCGGTGTTACGGCAGGCCCTATTGTAAAGAGAATATTTACAGGGAGATAATTTCAGTGCTTATTTGGGTAACATAAAGGTTATGATGTTGTGTAACTGCTTGTTATATTGTGTTATAGCAACGGTTATCGGGGTTTTGGAGGTGAAAATGAATATTTCTGCCTGATATTAAACAAACGTTTGCGTACACTCATTCATACAGAAAATAGCATGATATGTTTAATCCTACAGTAGGTAACGCTATAACCAAAAGTTAAGTAAATGTAAAGTTACAGCCAGCGTCTGCTTATTGGAAAAAGAGCTGTACAAGGTCTGTTATTAAAGCAGATTACACCATCTTAAAAGTGGCAAAGGCTATTTGCAAAAGCGAAATTCCTGATTTTTACGGTGATTTTTTACTTTGCATATAAGATTGAAATAAGAACCACCTATTTATTTGATAACGGCTTTATTTCAAGTGTTCTTATTCTACTTAGGGTTTCGCTTCGCATACCCAGGTAACTCGCCAGGTGGCGTAATGGAATTCTGTCAACCGCTATAGATTTAGTACTGGCAAACCGTTTGTAACGACTGGCTGCATTAGTGATTCTGGCCAAAATAGACCGCTCGGATGCTGCATAATATTGTAAGGCCAATATCTTTCTTCCAATCACATTGGCTTCCGGATAGAGCGAGTAAACCGAATCAATAAGGGCGAAGGGAATACAGATCAGTTCTGTGTCTTCCAGCGCCTGGAGGTACTCAACAGAGTGATGGGAAGTATGATCAGGATGATGAATGGCTCCAATGGTTTCATTTTCAAAACTGAACCTCGTGGTAATATCTTTATCATTATCCTTAATAAATCCCCTTACCAAACCGCTTGTTACAAAATAAAGCGAAGCGTTATGATCAATGGGAGAGAGGATAAATTTATTCTTTTTTACCTGTAATTGTCTGCAATGCAACACGTGGTCGGCAATGAACCCTTTAGATAATGGATGAAACTGCTCAAAGTATTTTATAAGGGGGAGTATATTGTTATATGCTGAAAATTGAGACATTCGTAATGAGAATTTAGGATGGTTTATCCCGCATATACGAAGTATTCCTAAAAGGGGTTTTCGATTTTTTTAAAAAAAATAAAAAAATCTTATCCATTAACTATTCCTTATGCCAACATTCCCAATGTTAGGGTTATAATGGGTATTAACTAACGCTGCTTATTAATCCAGTCTACAGCACTTATTACTTTTTTATCCAGATAAATATCATTGAAATTGTCACCACCCTGAATGGAAATCGTGGGAGTGAGGAAGTTTTTATAAATTTTTCCGTTACGGTCTGCGTCATAATCAACAGCGAGGTTGAGGCCGGCATATCTGTTTATTTTAAAACCCTCATTTGCGGTAGTGTAACCTGCACTATGTTCTCCTATAAGTATTGTTTTTTTACGGCCAATGGTGCTGATGGCTGTAACCTCGCCCGAACTCGCGGTCATTCCGCTGATCAGTACCGCAAGTGGCAGTTTGCTGTTAAAAGATGGGGACTGATCAATCAGTTTTGCAACCTGCGTACTGTCAAGGTAAATATTTCCTTTTCTTAAAATCCAGTTGCCATCATTTTTTTGATGCTGATTAATAAAACTTCCAATTTTTCCATCACCAAGTAGAGGCGCAAGGCCGGCCAGCATTTGGTACATGCTGCCTCCGGTGTTCACACGGAGGTCGAGTATCCATCCTTTTATTTTTTTTTCATTAAGTGCATTAATTGCTGCTCTAATTTCTTTTGCATCTGTATCAATCTGCTGACCTGAAAAATCACTATTGCCAGGCAGTAAAATGTAGCCTATGTTGCCTTTCAATAATTGCATACTTACTTTGGTATGGACTTTTACTGCCTGTTTTACAGTCTCATTCAGATAAGGTTCGCTGGTATTCCAGTAATAAGTATCTTTTCCTAATTTGAGTGCACCATGATGATCCCCAATTTGCTCAAAAATATAAGGAAAAACCTTTGCAGCTTCCTTATAGGTTTTTGCCTTAGCTGCTTTTTCAAATACATTTTTCTTTAAGTCTGGCCAATCTACCGAGTCACGGTTAATTGCATTTAACTGGATGGTTTCGAGGCTTTTGTTGAGGAAAATCTTTGCACTATCAATAGTCTGTGTGGGTGTTTGAGCATTAAGTAAAGAAATATATAATAAAACGATTGAGAAGGTAACTAAGACTTTTTTCATAAGGTTGTGACGCTGAGAACTAGGATAAGGTTGCATATTGAAAAAGATACCGGGATAATTTTTACGCGCAAACACCTATGTGCACAAGATATTTATCTCGTCTCTCTTATAAAAAAGGGTTTTATAGGTTTTGATAACCTAAAATTGTTGGAGCGTAAAGAGTATTTAAATAACCCCATGCTTTTTTCATGAGGTTATTTAAATATTTTGTGCACCAGACTAACCTAGATTTCCATCTTCTTTAACCATTTTATTAATGGCTTTTTGTACTTTAATTACGTCAGTTTCTACTGTTTTTCTAACAGCTGCGTCAAACGAAGCAGCAAATTCTGCGCTTACAAAAATTTCGTCTTTTTCATTCAGTACATTCAGTACAAAAGCGCTGCTTCCAAACTTAAATCCGCTCTTTATTCTGATCACATCTTTTTCAAAGGTTTTTAAAAATTCGTAGCTGTTGCTGATCTGGTCAAAACAATCTCTCACCGCCTGAAAAACCAGGTGTGTTTCTATATCTAAGCCGTTTATGATCACCGTAACTGATGTGAGGTCATTTAGTTCCGGAAGAAGGTCTTCACTGTAAATAATGTCTTTTGGATCTAAGATCACAACTGTTTCCTTATCTTCGCTTTCACCCGCCTGTTGCGTTAATTGCATTGAGGCATTACCGTCTTTTAATGTAACGGTATTTGCAGAAGTGTTTTCAATTTTAATATCGCTAATGGTATCTTTAATGATGCCTACAACAAGTTCGAGCGCTTTTGATTGGGTACTGTTCATTATGGTGTTTTTTTTGCAAAGGTAAGGCTTGGTGATAGTGGTGTACAATGATACGGTTAATAAAAACTATTTTTTTTATTAAACTACTTATTTACAGTCTGTTATTTTTTAATTTTTCTTAAATTTAATTTGCAATCAACCTATTAACCATTTGTTAAATGCCGGAGATAAAGCTGCGGATTGTCTAAAAAGGATTTGGTGAGGGTAAAGTGCTCTGTATCCTCGTAATCAATTTCTGAGATACCATATTCATCAAACTGATAAATGCTGGCTCCCGGATAGCAGATGAGTATGGGGGAGTGGGTGGCAATGATGAACTGTGCCCGGCCGCTTTGTTCTAATTGATTAATTACGGATATAAAAGCTAAAATTCTTGCTGGCGATAAGGCTGCTTCAGGCTCATCAAGGATGTAAATTCCTGATTCGAACTGGTTATTAAAGAGCGATAGAAAAGATTCTCCGTGCGATTGCTCGTGTAGCGAACGACCACCGTAGGCATCTAAAATGCGGTTATCTTCCAGGGCCAGTTCATCAATATAGCTGGCAAAGTTGAAAAAGTTTTCGGCCCGCATAAAGAAACCGTCGTTTATCCTCCCTGGTGTCCATGATAGTTGTATGAGCTGGGTTAATGGCGATTCGTAACCCTCGAAACGATGACCGACATTGAGGTTATGGTTGCGGTTACCACCTTTGAGGCTGAAACCACACCTTTCTGCTATCCCTTCGAGTAGAGTGGATTTGCCTGAACCATTTTCGCCCACAAAAAACGTTACGTTGCTTTTTAAATTCAGTTGTAATCCTTCGCGCAGGCTGGGAATCTGAGAGGTATAACCTCCGTCAGCTATCCGGTGTAACAATATCTGTGATAAAAAAGGCATTTATGATGTGTAATTTTCTTTAACGAATATAATCAATGGAATATTTCCGGGCGCATAATTTTAAAATACTTAATCAAACAACTTTTAAAAAATTATTCCTCAATAATCATTCTCTTTACCTTGGTCCTGAAATTTCCATTAGCCACGTTTAAAACGGTATCGCCCTGATCATTGATTTCAATAGATTTCAGTTCAATTCTTCCAAACAAACTATCTCCAACCTTATAATTTAATTTATTTAGTATTAGTTTCTGATGGATTACTTTTTGCAATGGTTTAGTTTCTCCTTCAATAATTACATCTGTAAATTGATATGCAGCGGCATTAAACTTTTTATTTTTGTATCTGATATTTAATCCTTGTCCTGTAAAGCCATCGCTTATGCCAATCCTGATCGACAAAGTATCCGATTTTGAATAATAGTAGGCGCGGCAGTTGTTCAGTTTTGCAAAAGCAGCATCTTGCTTTTCGTGTTTGCCGTAACGGAAATAGGCTACATCGCTGGTCCGTTTAGATCCATCTGGTTTCTCGAAAAAAGAATAAATTTCCTCTCTCGTGTTCATCTCACCGTAAATGACTTTTTTAGGTAATCCCGGGTCGAGGTGTGCATCATCCCATTGTTTCGTGTTATCTGTAGAGTTGCAGCCCAAAGCCAAAAAGGCAATAAACATGGAAATTAAAGCAGAAGAAACTTTTTTCATGGATCGGTATCAGGTTTTATGATACGATGGTTTTATAGGCGGGATTCCATAAAGTTCTCGTCGTTTGCGCTGGTTTTCAAACCAGCGCAAAGAAAAACTACAATTTTATCGGTTGTATAGGATGAATTATTTAATCTATCGACAAGCAAATATTTGCTTCAAAGGTCTTCGACTATGCTCAGACTGACGAAACTTACTATTAATCCTCTTTATCTCTAATAATCCCAGTCGGAAGAATTGACTTCATAGCGATGGTTTTCAAACCAGCGCGTACCCCAAAACAAACTCATCATAAATTAAATCTGTAGTTGAATAGTCATAAATCTTTTTTCATTCATTATTATGGAAATATTCAAATACAGTAAAAACAAGTATTTTTTGCGATAAAATTCCTATTTCTTCATCTAAAAGAGGTCATTAATCGCTACATAAGTTAAAAAAGTACCCGAAATACGCTGTTTGTCTTTATAAATCGCCCGTTTAAGCGCTAAACCACGATTTTCAGAATGGAAACATGAATTTCAACTTCATTTAAACTTCATAAATCTGTATTTATTTCGCTATCGAATTAAATCGTTGAGTAACCATCATTTATTGAAATCAATTCGTCTCCGCACTGCGGTTGCAGATTGCTTTTATCAAAAAAAAGGCCCCTCAGCGAAACTAGTTAGAGAAAAAAATAAATCAGATTAAAACCATTCAACGAAAAAAAATGAAAAGAGTTCTCATATGCTTAGGCTTGTGTACTTTACTTTACGTAACGGGTTGTACCTCGAAAAAAGAAGAAAAAGAAGAAGTAGCTACTTATGCGGTAACCACGCCGCTAAGAATGGATACTTCGTTTACCAAGGAATATGTTTCGCAGATTAAATCTGTTCGGAATATCGAAGTCAGGGCCCAGGAAAAGGGCTATCTCCAAAATATTTATGTAGATGAAGGCCAGCATGTAAAAGCAGGTCAGCTTTTGTTTAAAATTATGCCAAAAGCAGCTCAGTCTGAGTTGTTAAAAGCAGAGGCGGAAACCAAATCGGCACAAATTGAACTGGAAAACACCAAATTACTATCTGATAAAAACATCGTTTCTAAAAATGAGCTGGCGATGGCCAAAGCAAAACTGCAATCTGCAAATGCTGAAACCTCACTGGCAAAGTTCCACTTATCCAATACCGAAATCAGGGCACCGTTTGATGGCACCATCGATCGTATCCCTTTAAAATTGGGTAGTTTGGTTGATGAAGGCGCTTTGTTAACCAGCCTTTCAGATAACAGTCAGGTTTTTGCATACTTCAATGTATCAGAACCAGAGTATTTAAACTATCAGAGTGCTGCAAAAGCAAAAGGACAACAAGAAGTTAGTTTATTACTGGCCAATAACGAACTGCTAAAATCGAAAGGTAAAGTGGAGGTAATTGAAAGTGAATTTGATAACGAAACCGGAAACATTGCTTTCAGGGCAAGATTCAATAACTCAGATAATTTGCTTAGAAACGGTGAAACCGGTAAAATCCAGATGGTTGTTCCATTGAAAAATGCCATTGTTATTCCACAGAAAGCAACTTACGATATTCAGGATAAAACTTATGTTTTCGTAATCGATAAAAACAATAAAGTACACTCAAGGGCCATCACCATTGCAGGCGAACTGCCGGATTTATACATTATCGGCGACGGCATCACCGTAGAAGATAAGATCTTACTTGAAGGCGTGCAGAAGGTTAAAGACGATGATAAAATCGCCTTCAAATTCCAGCAGCCTCAGGACGTGATGAAACAATTGAGATTGAAAACAGAATAATCTAAACCCCTCCATACTTATTTTATGTTTAGTAAATTCATACAAAGGCCCGTCCTTTCTATCGTAATATCGCTTATTATTGTGTTTCTTGGGGTGCTGGCCATCAGCTACCTGCCAGTTACACAATTCCCTTCCATTTCTCCGCCTAAAGTAAATATTACGGCAGAGTATCCTGGGGCGAACAACGAGTTATTAATTAAATCGGTGGTTATTCCGCTTGAGCGTGCACTTAACGGTGTACCGGGAATGAAATACATTGCTTCTGATGCCGGTAACGATGGTGAGGCGTCAATCCAGGTGGTATTTAACCTGGGTACTGATCCCAATCAGGCTTCGCTTAACGTACAGAACCGCGTAGCCGCAGTTACCAATAAACTTCCTCCTTTAGTGGTTCGTGAGGGTGTAAAAATCACACGCGAGGAATCTAACATGTTGATGTACATCAACTTGTACAGTAAAGACCCTAAAATGAACCAGAACTTCCTGTACAACTATGCTGATATCAACTTACTTTCAGAGTTGAAGAGGGTTGATGGGGTAGGTTTTGCAGATATTTTGGGAGACAGGGATTACGCCATGCGTATCTGGCTTAAACCGGATCGTATGCAGGCGTATAAAATCTCTGTTGATGAAGTAATGAAATCGCTTGATGAGCAAAGTTTAGAAGCCTCTCCGGGTAAAACAGGAGAGAGCTCGGGTAAACGTTCGCAGGCTTTTGAATATGTGTTAAAGTATTCAGGTCGTTTTAATACCAAAGAGGGATATGAAAATATCGTGGTTAGGGCAACACCCAATGGAGAATTGCTTCGCTTAAAAGATATCGCTGATGTCGATTTTAGTGCTTCTGCTTATAACTTGTACTCTACCTTAAACGGAAAAGCATCTGCTGCGATTGTTTTGAAACAATCTTACGGCAGTAACGCCAGTCAGGTAATTAAAGATGTTAAAGCCAAGATGGCTGAGATTAAATCGGCATCATTCCCAAAAGGTTTAGATTACGAAATCAGTTACGACGTTTCTAAATTCCTGGATGCATCAATTGAAAAAGTAATCCACACTTTAGTAGAAGCTTTTATCCTGGTGGGTTTAGTGGTATTCTTGTTTCTTGGTGACTGGCGTTCAACCCTTATTCCAGCCATTGCCGTACCAGTATCCCTAATCGGAACCTTTGTGTTTATGCAGTTCTTCGGCATCACACTCAACTTAATTACTTTATTTGCTTTAGTATTGGCCATTGGGGTAGTGGTAGATGATGCGATTGTGGTAATTGAGGCGGTGCACGCCAAGATGGAGCACGACAGGCATCTTTCGGTGTTAAAGGCTACACAACAGGCCATGAAAGAGATCGGTGGAGCAATTATTGCCATTACCTTTTTAATGGCATCGGTATTTATTCCGGTAGCATTTATGTCGGGTCCGGTGGGTATTTTCTACCGTCAGTTCTCCATTACCATGGCAACAGCAATTATCCTTTCGGGTATTGTGGCTTTAACACTTACGCCGGCGTTGTGTGCCATTATGTTGAAGAACAATCACGGTTCAGCCAAAAAGAAAACCATGATCGACCGTTTCTTAGATGGTTTTAATAATGGTTTTAACAAACTTTCTGGTAAATATGAATTGGTATTAAGCAAAGTGGTAAGCCGCAAAATATTAACTTTTGGGGTATTAATCGCTTTTTGTTTGGGTGTTTGGGGATTAAGTGGGAGTGTACCTTCAGGTTTTATTCCTAACGAAGACCAGGGAATGGTTTATGCCATTATCCAAACCCCTCCGGGATCTACTTTAGAACGTACTGACCAGATTGCAGAGAAACTGCAAAAAATGTGTGAAGACATTGATGGTGTGAAGTCAGTTTCATCATTGGCAGGATATGAAATCCTAACCGAAGGTACAGGATCTAACTCGGGTACCTGTTTAATTAACCTGAAAGATTGGAGCGAGCGTAAACATTCGGCAGCTGAGATTATTGAAGAACTTGAAGAAAAATCAAAATCTATCCCTGGTGCAACCATCGAGTTTTTCCAGCCACCAGCAGTTCCGGGTTATGGTGCAGCGGGCGGTTTCGAACTTCGTTTATTGGATAAAGCAGGTAGCGGTGACTACAAAAAAATGGAAACTGTTGCTAACGATTTTGTACGCGAGTTAAACAAACGTAAAGAGCTTTCATCGGTATTTACTTTCTACAGTGCGAGTTTTCCTCAATATATGCTGGATGTTGACAATGACATTGCGCAACAAAAAGGCGTGAGTATTGATAATGCGATGAATACCCTGTCAACTTTTGTGGGTAGTAACTACGAAACCAGTTTTATTAAATACGATCGCCAGTATAAAGTTATCGTACAGGCATTGCCTCAGTACAGGGCTTTACCTGAAGATATCTTAAAGCTATCAGTTAAAAACGACCGCGATGAGATGGTGCCTTTCTCGGCTTTTATCAAAATGCGTAAAGTTTATGGTTTATCGGAGATTACCCGTCACAATATGTACAATGCTTCGGAGATCAGCGGACAATCGGCTCCTGGTTATAGCTCAGGTGAGGCCATTAAAGCCATTACTGAAGTGGCAAAGAAAACCTTGCCGAGGGGATTTGGTATCGATTGGGCAGGTATCTCAAAAGATGAGGTATCAAGAGGCAACGAGGCGATTTACATCTTTTTGATCTGTTTAGGTTTCGTGTACCTGGTTTTGGCAGCACAGTATGAAAGTTTCATTTTACCACTTTCGGTAATTCTTTCTTTACCAGCGGGTATTTTTGGAGCATTCCTGTTCCTTAAATTATTAGGATTAGAAAACAACATTTATGCGCAGGTAGCCATGGTGATGCTTATCGGCTTACTCGGTAAAAACGCCGTACTGATTGTGGAGTTTGCCACGCAGCGGCATGCACAAGGAGCAACGGTATTTAAGGCAGCCATGGAAGGTGCTGGCGTGCGTTTCCGTCCGATTTTAATGACCTCTTTTGCCTTTATTGCAGGTTTGATCCCTTTAATGATTGCAAGTGGACCAGGTAAAATTGGTAACCGTACCATCGGATCGGCTGCTGCAGGCGGTATGCTTTTCGGTACCATTTTCGGGGTAATTGTTATCCCAGGGTTGTATTATATATTCGGAACAATTGCAGCAAAACACAAGCTGATTAAGATTGAAGAAGAACATCCATTAACTGAAGAAATTGAAAACAATGTTTAAGCAAAATATTTATAAAAGCATTGGATTGGTGTTAATATGCGCTGCATATACCGCCTGTAAATTGCCAGAAGTGGCCCAACGCTCCGAAAATAAAAACGTACCTGCAGCCTTTAACGGCTCGCAGGATACGGTAAACACAGCCAATATTAAGTGGCGTAACTTTTTTACCGATCCAAACCTGGTAAACCTGATTGATACTGCACTTAAAAATAACCAGGAGTTAAATATCACGCTTCAGGATATCGAAATTGCCAAAAACGAAATCAAGGCCAGAAAAGGAGAACTTTTACCAAACGTAACCTATGGTGTTGGTGCTGGATTTGATAAAGTGGGCCGTTACACCAGTTCGGGTGCCGGCGATGCCTCAACAGAAATTACACCTGGTAAAGAAGTGCCTGAAGTATTACCTGATTATCATTTTGGCTTACAGGCCAATTGGGAAGCTGATATCTGGCATAAACTGCGCAACTCTAAAAAAGCAGCCATTAGCCACTATCTATCAACGGTTGAGGGTAAGAATTTTGTCATTACCAATTTAATTGCCGAAGTGGCCAATTCATATTATGAATTATTAGCTGCCGATAATCAGTTAGAGACTGTGAAAAAGAACATCGAGCTGCAGAGCAACGCCCTGGAGCTGATGAAAATCCAAAAACAGGCTTCAAGGGTTAATGAACTTGCTGTGCGCAAATTTGAGGCAGAGGTATTAAGCTCAAAAAGTTTAGAGTTTGATATTCAGCAGAACATTACCGAAACAGAGAATAAAATTAATTTCCTGTTAGGCCGTTATCCTCAGCCGATTATCAGAGATAAATCTAATTTTACCGATCTGGTACCTCCAACCGTACAAACAGGATTGCCATCACAATTATTGGCTAATCGTCCGGACATTAAACAGGCCGAATTCGAACTGGCAGCAGCTAAATTAGATGTTAAAGTGGCCAAAGCACAGTTTTACCCATCTTTGGGCATTTCTGCAACCATCGGTTACCAGGCATTTAATCCTTCTTATCTGTTAAGAACGCCGGAATCTTTGATTTACTCTTTAGCAGGAGATTTAGCCGGACCGCTGATCAATAGAAATGCTATAAAAGCAGAATATTTAACGGCAAATGCCAAACAGTTGCAGGCCGTTTTTGATTACGAAAAGACCATTTTAAACGGTTACATTGAGGTAGCCAATCAAATGTCGAAAATCAGCAATCTGCAAAAAAGTTACGATCTGAAAGCGAAACAAGTTGCCGCACTTACACAGTCGATTGATATTTCGAACGATTTGTTTAAATCGGCAAGAGCTGATTATTTTGAGGTATTGATGACCCAACGCGATGCATTACAGTCGAAGTTAGAACTTATCGAGACCAAAAAGCAACAGTTAAATGCTGTGGTAGATATTTATCACGCCCTTGGTGGCGGATGGAATTAATAAACATCCAAATCCTTTAAATATTACAATACCTTTTAAGTCATATTATCCTTATATTCAATTAGGCTGCTCCACTTGGGGCAGCCTTTTTTATTTCTTGTTCATTTATTTATCATAAAATTCATTTTAAAAACAATGCCATCTGCCTGCGGTTATCTTTATCGTATTATTTATCATCATATCTGAAAAAAATGGGAAAAACAACATTTAAATTTGGCGAATTAGAAGTTAATCGTTTAGGCTATGGCGCAATGCAATTAACTGGTAATGGCGTTTTTGGCGAAGTAGAAGATCGCGAAAATGCCATAACCGTTTTGAGGGAAGCAGTTGCAAATGGCGTTAATTTTATTGATACTGCAGAGGCTTACGGGCCAAAGTTTAACGAAACACTTATTGCAGATGCTTTATCGCCTTTTCAAAAGAATCTTTTTATCGCTACTAAAGGCGGTTTTGACAGACCAGGCCCAAACAATTGGATACCTAATGGCACTCCTGAAAAAATCAGACAGGATATTGAAGGAAGTTTGCAGCGTTTAAAAGTAGATTCAATCGATTTATGGCAGCTTCACCGCATTGATCCAAATGTTGATGTAGCCAAAACCCTTGCGCCTGTGGCAGAGGCAGTAAAAGAAGGTAAAATAAAACACGTAGGCTTATCAGAAGTGACCATTGATCAGATTAAGCAGGTGCAGGATATTTTGCCGGTTGTTTCTGTTCAAAATTTATATAACCTTAGCAACAGACAGTGGGAGCGTGTTTTAGATTTTACTGCAGAACAGGGACTGGCTTTTATCCCCTGGTTTCCTTTGGCTTCTGGTCCTCATAAACTGGAAGATAAAATTAAAGCCATTGCCGAAACACATAAAGCTACAACCGCACAGATTGCTTTGGCCTGGTTGTTAAAGAGATCATCGAATATCCTTTTAATCCCTGGCACAAAATCTGTAGAGCATTTAAAGGAAAACTTAAAAGCGGCAGAAATCGAATTAACTGAAGAAGAATTTGAAAGTTTAGCGCGATAAGAATGGAAAATTCGCCGCGATCATCATTTTCAGCAGAAAGATAAACCGCGAGAAATCGTCATTGCGAGAAGGCTTTTTTAGCCGACGAAGCAATCTTTATAGTAAAAACTTCATGCATCAAAGATTGCTTCGTCGTTCCTCCTCGCAATGACGATCTTTCTTGTGATTTTTAGACTTAGCGCCTTTACTGGTCTTAGCGTCTCGCTAAGACTTTTGTTTTATACAGGAGAGAGCTACGGATTGACAGGCAGCGAGAAATCGTCATTGCGAGAAGGCTTTTTTTAGCCGACGAAGCAATCTTACAACGATCGCTACAAGCGGGCCCGTTAAGATTATTTCCTTGAAAATCGGCACTTGCTGTGCCACGCAATGATGAAATTTACTTAGCTTCTTATAGCCATAGTTAAACTTTCCTGGTCTTAGCATCTCGCTAAGACCTTTGTTTTTACTGCAATTAATTTTTGCCACGGATGCACGGAGAACACGGAAAATTCCCCGCGATCGTTATTTCGATCGGAGTGCAACGCAGTCGAGAAATCTGTTTAGATCTCTTTCCTGGTCTTAGCGTCTCGCTAAGACTTTTGTTTTATACAGGAGAGAGCAACGGATTGATAGGCAGCGAGGAATCGTCATTGCGAGAAGGCTTTTTTAGCCGACGAAGTAATCTTACAACGATCGCTACAAGCGGGGCCGTTAAGATTATTTCCTTGAAAATCGGCACTGCAAGTGCCACGCAATGATGAAATTCACTTAGCTTCTCATAGCCATAGTTAAATCTTATATTTTATCATTTATTGAAAATTTTGTATGATATTTAAGCATGAAAAAAGTCTCCCTAACTACCATCATTTTATTTTCTTTCATTTTTCAAAAAGCCATGGCGCAGAATAAATCCGAAAATGTACCTGCTGTTTTAAACCACATTGCTGTTTATGTAGCCGATTTAAACACAGCCACTACTTTTTACGAAAGTGTTTTTAACCTGAATATCATTCCAGAGCCTTTTAAAGATAATCGCCACACCTGGTTTACTTTAGGAGCTGCCGGACAATTACATTTGATTCAGGGAGCAAAAGGCAATGAAACTTTTGATAAAAACGGACATTTATGTTTTAGTGTTCCATCTGTTGACGATTTTGTTAAAAAACTCAATGCAAAAAACATCAGTTTTGAAGATTGGGCGGGCAAAGAAAAAGGCATTACGCTCCGCGTTGATGGCGTAAAACAGATTTATTTCAAAGATCCTGATGGTCATTGGCTTGAAGTAAACGACGCGAAGTAAATTTTTTACTACGTGTTAACTTTGTTTGGCCTCATCACCTATCTTTAGTGCTTAGCCCTATAACTCATGAAAATATCTTGCCTTAAGCATCTTTTTGCACTCTTTTTACTTGTAGGAATAACGCAACAGTCAAATGCCCAGAATGTAAAGGCTGAAGCAGATTTTAAAACTGTAATGGAAAAATATAGTGCTGTTGGTGCTTCGGTAGCTGTAGTAAAGCAGGGCAAGATTATTTATACCCATTCATTTGGATTGAAAGATCTTGAAAATAAACAGGCTTTAAGCGATCAGGACATTTTTAGGATCGCATCTATTTCGAAATCTTTTTCGGCAACATCCATCATGCAACTGGTAGAAGCAGGTAAAATTTCTCTCGATGATGATTTCGGTGACCTGGTGGGTTTTAAAATCAGGAATCCAAAATTTCCCGATCAGAAAATTACCTTAAAAATGGCCTTATCTCATACCTCCAGTTTAAACGATTCGCAAGGCTATTTAAATTTGGATGTGATTAATCCGGATAAAAACCCAGATTGGGCAAAATGTTACAACGATTATTTACCGGGAAGCAAATTTGACTATTGTAACCTCAATTTTAACCTGATCGGCACCATAATAGAGAAAAAATCGGGTGAGCGCTTTGATAATTATGTGAAAAACCATGTGCTTAAACCTCTAGGACTTTATGCAGGTTATTGTGTGGATTCTTTAGATAGCACGCGTTTTGTAAAGCTATACGAATATCATCCCGATACAAAATCTTATACACCTTCACCAACGGCATATGCACCACGCAGGGCAGAGATAGCCAATTATGTAATGGGTTATACCACCCCGGTTTTTTCACCAACAGGAGGGATGAAAATCTCCGCAACTGATCTTGCTAAATACATGATCATGCACATGAATTATGGCACCGCAAATGGTGTAAAGATTATCAGTAAAAAGAGTGCCAAACAAATGCAAACAGCTTTAACCGATGAAGAAGGTTATGGCTTTGCCATTAGAACGGCCGATAACTTTATCCCAGGCGTTAAGCTAAAAGGTCATACTGGTTCTGCCTATGGTTTATACAGTACCATGTTCTTTAATCCGAAAGAAAAATTTGGATTTGTGATCATTACCAATGGCATAAATGCTACTTACACTGATGGTTTCCCCGACTTTAGCCGGGCAGCAATCAACAGTTTATACCAATCATTTTTTAAATAAAATTATAGCAAATTTGCCAGGCCATTCTTATGGAAGAAAGCAGTTAGGGTTCTAATACCTGCTTTTGGATGATTTATACTATTTCCTTTTACCTTTTGGTCAAAAACACTTTTAACTGGTGGTAAATCAATTAAATGTGTACAATCAGTAATGGGTTGATCAACTGCTGCCGGTTTTTCGTTTTTATTAATTTTGTAGTCCATGTTCCTGATTATTGATTCACAAACCGTTGATAGGTACTTCCGGATTTAATTTTTTCCATCATTAAGTATTCTTTCAGAATAGAAAATTCCATGCTTTGAATAGCTTTAACAACAGATTTCAGTTTTTCAGCTGTAACGCCCAATCGTGCAGCCCAGTAATTACGGTCTTGTTCGTCTGCGATTTCGATAAATTCTTTCCTCGCATTCATCGAATTTAGTTGATATTCCATTTTATGAATTTTTTGGTTAGTAATATTCAAGAAACATCAATAAATCCTTTTTGGTTTTGCAGTTTTGTCAGTAAATTCTCAGATAATTGAACATTATTTGCTGATGATTAAAACCTCATCGAATAATTATGTTTTTTAGGGCTAAAAAGCTGTCAAATCAAATTTTGATCTGTCTGTTTTTAGCGGATTATTTATTTCTAAAAAGAGTAACATTTTCTTTACAAAACATTTGCTTTTCTGGTAGAGCCTATTTATTATTGTAATGTAATATATTTTTTACAATGCTAAATCATTCTCTAACCGGTGCTCCGAGTCTATCCCCGCGCCGAAAGTTTTATCAGGATAATCGTTTTGTATTATTCCTCTGGGTGTTGATTACCCTGATTTTTGTAATCGATTCGTGGGTAACGCATCGGTACAACAATTACCTCATTTTTGAAAATACGTTTAGAAATCTCCTCCACGAAAGGTCGTTGTATACCCATTACCCAGCTTACCATGACGATACCAATCATTACGGGCCGGTTTTTAGTGTATTAATCGCTCCATTTGCCCTGCTTCACAATTGGGTGGGCTTGCTATTATGGAATTTATTCAGTTGTTTTTTACTTTTTAAAGCCATCCAAACCCTGCCCTTAAGCGAAGAGAAAAAAGTAGTTATCGGATATATTGCCATTCCATGTTTGATAGAATCGATGCTTAACCAACAGTTTAATGCTGGAGCAGGTGCCTTAATGATATTAAGTTATACGCTTCTTAATAAGGATAAAGGAATATGGTCTGCGCTGTGTATTGTACTCGGCACATTTATCAAACTTTATGGTATTGTTGGTCTTGTATTTTTCTTTTTCGCAAAGAAAAAGCCTCAGTTTATATTATGGTTAATCATGTGGTCGCTAATTATATTTTTATTGCCCATGTTGTTTGCCTCACCTGATTTTGTTGCGCATAGTTATGTGGATTGGAAAAACTCGCTTGTTGGAAAAAATATGCTCAACGTTTTGGGCGAGGGGATTGATATTTCTATTATGGGTTTTTTCAGGCAGCTTTTAGATGAGCCCGAAATACCTAATTTTCTTTTTCTTGCGCTTGGCTCTCTAGTATTTATGCTACCTTTTAAGCGTCTAGTTAACTTTGAGAAACAAAAATTTCAGCTGATGATTTTATCTTCAGTGCTGTTGTTTCCGGTATTATTTAGCACAGGTGCCGAAGATTGTACTTTTATTATCTCTGTTGTAGGAGTAGGGATATGGTATGTAAAAGAAAATAATAAAGCCATGAAAAGGGTATTGTTGCCTGTTTTGCTTTTTATCACATGTAATTTTCCCTTACTGTTATTTCCGGCCTTTGCCAAATCGCATCCTCTATCGCTTGCGATCATCAGTTTCCCCTATTTCCTGGTTTGGCTAAGGATTATTTATAATGCTACAAAAAGTAGGTTCGCCTATGCAGAAGAAACAGAACCAGAAATGGTTACTGCGCTAATAGATTAAGTTTAAATTTTTATTTTTTTAAGGTTTTGATGTCCGTTTATAAAAATGGATGTTAAAACCTTTTTTGTTATCAGGCTGTTTTATAGCAATCTAATCAAAAATATTATGGACGATAAACAAAAAAGCGGAAGTGCTGATCGCGGTAGGATCAACATTAACGAGGGTTATGAGCTGGATTATTGGTCTAACAAATTTGGCGTGAGTAAAGATAAACTAAAGGCTGCAGTGCAAACCGTTGGTACATCGGCCCACAAAGTAGAAGATTTTTTAAAAAAGTAAAATATCAATTATGAGTCTGGAAAAATATGTTGCCAAGCGCGATTTCTCAAAAACGGCAGAACCTAAATCAGGTAAAAGCCGCGATCGGAACAAGTTACATTTTGTAATCCAAAAGCATGATGCGTCACGCCTGCACTATGATTTCAGACTTGAAATGGAAGGTGTTTTAAAAAGCTGGGCCGTACCTAAAGGCCCGTCTACCGATCCGAAAACCAAACGTTTGGCCATGATGGTAGAAGATCATCCCTACGATTATAAGGATTTTGAAGGGATTATACCTAAAGGAGAATATGGCGGCGGAACGGTAATTGTGTGGGATGAAGGTACTTATGAGCCGATTGAAGTCATTAAAGGTAAAAAGGCACAGGAAAAACACCTGTTGCATCAGCTAAAAGAAGGTTCTTTAAAAATTAAACTGAACGGAGAAAAACTGCATGGCGAATTTGCCCTTGTTAAAACACATGGTATGGGCGAAAATGGCTGGTTGCTGATCAAACATAAAGATGATTACGCCTCAACAAAAGATATTACTAAGGAAGATAAATCCGTGCTTTCTGGAAAAACCATTGAAAAGATGGAAAAAATACCCGATAAAGTTTGGAAAGAAGGAAAAGAGCAAAAAATAAAGCCCGAAAAAAAAAATACTGAACCAAAGGTTAAGAAAGAAACAAAACCTGTAGGCGATAACAAAACGATAGATGTAAAAGCCATCTTAAAAAAAGCACCAAAATCGGCCATTCCTAAAAATATCAAGCCTATGCTCGCAACCCTGGTTGATGAGCCTTTTGATGATCCAAACTGGCAATACGAGGTAAAATGGGATGGGTACCGTGCTTTGGCTTTTATCAATAAAGGAAAAGTAGAGCTCTTTTCGCGGAACAATAAATCATTTAACGAAAAGTTTTACCCCATTTACGATTTGCTCAACGAATGGAAAATCAATGTTGTTTTAGATGGTGAGATTTTAGTTTTGAATGATAAAGGGATATCTAATTTTGGCTCATTACAAAACTGGAGAAGCGAGGCAGATGGTGAACTTGTTTTTTATGTTTTCGATATCCTTTGGTATGAAGGCAAAAACCTGATGGAACTTCCGCTTGATGAACGTCAGGCCATTTTAAATGATGTACTGCCAAACGACGATGATCGTGTTCGTTTAGGAAAAGTTTTCAAAGCCAGTGGTGTCGATTTTTTTGATGCTGCCCAAAGAATGGGATTAGAAGGTATTATAGCAAAGAAAACAGATAGTACTTATGCTCCCGACAGAAGATCGAAAGAATGGTTGAAAATTAAAGTACACAAACGTCAGGAAGTGGTGATAGCCGGTTTTACCAAAAATGCCGACACGTCAAAATCATTCAGTTCGCTCCTATTGGGGGTATATGAAAAAGGAAAATTGCAATATGTAGGTAAGGTTGGTACGGGGTTTTCGGATAAACTGCAAAAAACAATGATGGAGCAATTTAAACCGATTATTGTAGATAAAAGCCCCTTCGAAAGTATTCCTGATGTAAATAAACCTTCGCGTTTCAGGCCAAATCCGCCAAAGGCAAAAGCTACCTGGTTAAAACCAGAGTTGGTATGCGAAGTAGCTTTTACCGAGGTAACCGAAGATGGCGTTTTTCGCCATCCATCCTTTCAGGGCATGCGGGAGGATAAAAAAGCGAAATCGGTCGTCCGCGAAGAGGAAAAACCTACTCAAAAAATTGTGGATGAAGTTAAAGAAAAAGAGGAGCATGCCCATGCCATAAAACCACCCAAAGGAAAAGAACCCAAAACTTTATTAAACCCAAAAGATGAAACGCAGGTAAGAAAAATAAAAGGACATGAACTGAAATTTACCAATTTGAGCAAAGTGTATTGGCCCGAAGATAAAGTAACCAAAAGGGACATGTTTAATTATTATTACCAGGTTGCTGAATATATTTTGCCTTATCTTAAAGACCGGCCGCAATCGCTTAACCGTTTTCCGGGGGGTATCCACGGACCAAGTTTTTACCAGAAAGATGTGAAAGGAAAGGCACCCGAATGGGTTGAAACTTTTCCTTATGAAAATGGCGAGGGCGAGAAAAAGGAATACCTGGTGGGTACCAATGAAGCTTCCTTATTGTGGATGGCCAGCTTAGGCTGTATAGAAATGAATCCATGGTTTAGCCGTGTGCAGCACCCCGATAACCCTGATTATTGTGTAATCGACCTCGATCCGGATAAACACTCTTTCGATCAGGTAGTTGAAGCGGCTCTTGAAACCAAAAAGGTATTGGACGCCATTGATGTGCCCAGTTATTGTAAAACATCAGGCTCAACAGGTATGCATATTTATATTCCTTTAAACGCTAAATACGATTACGATCAGAGCCAGATGTTCGCTAAAATCATTGTAAACCTGGTACACAAACAGATCCCGGATTATACATCTTTAGAACGAATGGTAGCCGCCAGAAAAGGGAAAATGTACCTCGATTTTTTACAGAACAGGCCAGGTGCAACCATCGCCGGACCTTACTCTTTAAGGCCGAAAACAGGCGCGACTGTTTCCATGCCTTTGCATTGGGATGAAGTAAAACCCGGCTTAAAGATGAAAGACTTTAATATTTTTAATGCTATAGAACGTTTAAAAGTTGAAGGCGATCTGTTTAAAGGGGTATTGGGCAAGGGGATAGACTTAAAAAAAGCCATCAATAAAGCCAAGAGTGTTTTTGGATAAAGATGAATGATCTTTTCCCGCTTTCATTATATTTGAAAAAAATTAAAAAATGATCGCACACCACGTTTTATTCTGGCTTAAAGCCGATACCACCGAAGAGCAAAAAAATGCTTTCCGCAATAGCTTACAAACATTAGAAAACATCGAAGTTGTAAAAACTTTTCATATTGGCGTACCGGCACCGATTGAGCGTGCTGTAGTAGATACAACTTATACTTTTAGCCTGATTTTATTTTTTGAAGATCTGGCTGCACATGATGTTTATCAGGTTCACCCATTGCATAAAGCTTTCTTAGACGAATTCAGGGTCTATTTTGATAAAGTTGTTATTTATGACGCAGAATAATACTAAATGCCTCCATTAAAATGGGGGCATTTTTTTTATGGACTTTTATATAATCGATTTTATTATTTGGAATTATTCTAAATAATATGATATTTGCTAAAACTATAATTGATTATAAAATTCAGTCTCATGTGTAAAACAACAGTTCTTGCTCAAAATGCAAACATCACTATTGCTCAGTGTAATAATTGCAAAGTTTTAAATATATGGCGTTCAGGCGTGCTGATGAACTTTTCTTTTGAGCAATTTGATGCTTTTTATGTGGCCACCAAAAAACTCGATTTTGACGATTATCTGGAAAACAGACCGGATGGAAGACAAGTGGTGATTTTATCTACTCCATTTCCTGATATCAGTTTGGTATTTACCAGAGAAGAATGGTACGAGTTTTTTATAAAAATTGATGAAGCTTTATATATGAAACGGGTTTATGAACTAATGTATTGCTAATTAAAACTACATTTGTGTATATTTGTTACTTAATTATAAGTAATTTATGATACTACAAAACCAAAATGTTTTTGATTGCGTAGATACAATAAACCGCAATCTCATGGAAAAAAGCGCTACACTAATCAAAAGAGCGTCTATTAATGTGAATCTTTTAGACAGCATTAAAATTGGCGACTTATTAGCTGATGAATATGGTAAATCAGGTAAAGTTTGTGAAATTGAAAAAGTGAACCGTTATGGCGAATGTCATTATTACTTTAAATTGCTCAAATCGGGTACCATACTGATTATTCTTTAATTCTTTTCCTGGTTAACAAATTCGTTATATTAGTGTGATGAGAAACTATCTTATCGCACTTGGTTTTGTATTGTTCGTTAATCAGGCTGTTTTTGCTCAAGCCATAAAAGGAAATTATGCCATTAAAAATGTGCTTACAGGCATGCTATTGCGTGTTAAAGATGCCAGTGGTAAAAATGGAACACCTTTGGTAGCTTACGATCCGCAGAATTGGAAATGTATGACCTGGAATTTTATCGCTGTTGAGGGAAGTGCATATCAGTTAAAAAATCTTTTTACAGGAAAAACTTTTCAGCCTAAACCTGCTGATGTAGCCTTAGAAGAACAACCTTTAACTTTGGGTAGTACCAACCAGCAATACGAATTTGAACCTGTTGGAAAAGATATATACCTCATTAAACTTAAAGGGACCGATCTTTATATCACACCAGAAGATAAAAAAGGAACAACCAATTCAGCCATTATCCTGGCAAAGAAAACAAAGACCAGGGAGCAGCAATGGACGATATACGAACAGGCACCAACCATGTAAAATACAACCCCCCCCCATGAATCGATTAGCGCTTTTGAAATACATATTATCTTCGAATACGTATATTAGGATGTTCCAAGTATAATTATGCCAGATAACCAAGATCATTTCTATGCTAACCTGCCTGTAAATAAAATTCCTTTATATCAGTTATTGGTTAAAAATAAGTTATTTAAAGAAATACCCGCAGATTGGCATGTGATTATCACCGACATTAAAAGTTCTACAGCTGCCGTTAATGCTGGTTTGCACGAGAACGTTAACCTTATTGCTACTGGCAGTATTGTGGCTGTGCTTAATATCGCATTTAAGGCCAATATAACTGTGCCCTTTTTCTTTGGAGGAGATGGAGCAACGTTTATCATTCCTCCGGGTATTGTAGATGAGGTGATGAAATCGCTGTTGAAATACAAAGCTAATACCCGCGAAAATTTCAATCTCGATTTGAGGGTAGGCATTATACCGGTTGAGGAGATTTATGCCCACAACCATAGCCTGCGGATCAGCAGGTTTAGCAGCTCTGAAACATTTTCAATTCCGGTTGTTTTAGGCGATGGTTTGGCTTATGCCGAAAAAATGATCAAAGGGGATGATTACCTGTTATCAGGTCACGATACCACTAACGACGAAATAGATTTAAGCGGCATGCAATGCCGTTGGGATAAGATCGAACCACCAGAGAATAGCGAAGAAATTGTAACCCTGATTGTAATTGCCCAAAACTGTCAACAGCAGGCCGAAGTGTTCAGCAGGGTGATCCGTCAACTCGATCAGATTTATGGCACACCCGAAAAACGCCAGCCGATTTCGGTTTCTAAACTGATTTTCAGGACAAGTTTTAACAGCCTTGGCAAAGAAATGAAACACCGTTTAGGGAAGATTAAGTTTTTTGAACTCATCAAATCCTGGTTCATTAACATCTATGGATATATCTATTTCCGGACGGAGAGTGGAAAAAATTATCTTAAACAGCTCGTGGCCATGTCTGATACCCTGGTGATAGACGGCCGCATCAATACCGTAATTACAGGAACAGCGCAACAGCGTTTAGCTTTGCAAAAAGCATTGGATGCATTAGAGTACAAGCATGAAATTTTATATGCACTATATGTAAGTGGTCAATCGGTTATGTCGTGTTATGTAAGGGATCTGGAAGATGACCACATTCATTTTGTTGACGGGGCAGAAGGAGGCTACACCCAGGCAGCCGGAGTACTGAAACAAAAAATACGCGAAAAAATGGAAAAGACGGATAACATTTAATAAACCTCCCAAACATTTACGACGGCTACTTGTATGTTATATACCTGAAATATTACAAAGGGTAATCACGATAAGCATTTTAATTTTCAAATATACATGGGCCGTCATTCTTCCAGAGTTTTAAGTAGCGATCAACTGTTAAATGTACTTGCTTTATCAAAAGATGCAACGGCCATTTATACCTCGGAAGATATTGTGATTGAAATGGCCAACGACGCCATGATAGCCTTTTGGGGCAAAGACCGGTCTATTATCGGAAAACCTTTAGAAGAAGCAGTGCCAGAACTAAAAGGACAGCCATTTATCAATATGCTTAAAAATGTGCTGTTAACCGGAATTACTGATAAGGGAGATGCTGTTCCGGCCGAAACTATGAAAGATGGGAAGCTACAAACTGCTTATTATAGTTACGAATATAAGGCCATAAAAGATGAATCGGGCTTGCCATATTGTATCTTACACACCGCAAGCGATGTTAGCGATATGGTTCTCGCCCGAAAAATCATTAAAGAAACTGAATTGCAGCGTGAGGCGCTGGATGAGGAGCAGTTAATGATCAGTATAAAAGAAGACCAGCAGAAACATGATTTCATTAGTATGGTAAGTCATGAGTTAAAAACGCCACTTACCTCCATCAGTGCTTACGTCCAACTGATGCAAAATAAGCCTTTAACAGATAGCTTTTTAATCACCACACTTGATAAGGTTCAAAAGCAGATCCGCAAGATGACCACCATGATCGGTTCGTTCTTAAATGTATCACGCCTTGAATCGGGAAAGATTCAACTGTTCAGGACTGATTTTGACCTGGATAAACTCATCTGTGATGTTGTGGAAGATGCCCGTTTGATTGATTCATCTTATCATATTAATTTTATCGAGAGGGAACCTAAAATGGTGAATGCCGATAGAGAAAAAATGTCGTCGGTTATTTCAAATTTGATCAGTAATGCAATAAAATATTCGGCACAGGGCAGTACCATTTGGGTTGAATCTGAAATCGTTGGAAACAAAGTAAATGTACGTGTAGCCGATAGCGGAATTGGCATTCAGCAACATGATGTAGAAAGGCTCTTTGATCGCTTTTACCGGGTAGAAAATCAACAAACCAAAAGCATTTCAGGCTTTGGCATCGGTTTATACCTTAGTGCAGAAATTATTAACCGCCATAACGGTAAAATATGGGTAGAAAGCAAGTATGGCGTAGGTTCTATTTTTTATTTTGATATTCCTCTTGTTTCTTAGCTTGATTAATATTCAAATAAAAAACACAATCTTAAATGCTCATTTGTTAATGTTAAATGAGCATTTCATCTATAAACCCTGTAAACGGGGCAATCATAAAAAACTATCAGGAAGATACTGAAGAACTGATTAATCAGAAAATTGATCGGGTACATCAGGCATGGTTAAGTTACAGGGAAACTGATTTTCAAAGCCGCTCGAAGCTGTTGCTGAAGGTTTCGAAACTTTTAACCGAGCGTAAAGATCAACTGGCCGAACTCATGGCTTTAGAAATGGGTAAACCCTTAAAAGCCGGAGTTGCTGAAATCCTTAAATGTGCTTCCGTTTGCGAATACTATGCTAAAAACGGTGCTGAATTTTTAGCTGATCAAACCATAAAAACAAGTGCGTCCAAGAGTTATGTGAGCTTTCAGCCTATTGGCGTAGTGTTGGCCATCATGCCATGGAATTTTCCATTTTGGCAAGTATTCCGTTTTTTGGCTCCGGCTTTAATGGCGGGTAATTGCGGCGTTTTAAAACATTCATCGGGTGTTACAGGCTGTGCCATCGAAATAGAAAAAGTAATTGAAGACGCTGGCTTTCCAGCTAATGTTTTTAAAACGCTGATCTGCAGCAGTAAAGCCATTTCTAAAGTAATCGAAAATTCTTATATCAAAGCCGTAACCCTTACCGGAAGCACTGAAGCAGGTAAAAAAGTAGCCGAACAAGCAGGTAAATTGATTAAAAAAACAGTTTTGGAACTTGGCGGAAGCGATCCTTATTTGATTTTGGAAGATGCCGATTTAGAGAAGGCCGCAAAAATATGTGCGGAGGCCAGGTTAATCAACAATGGACAAAGTTGTATTGCCGCGAAACGGTTTATTGTGGTGAAAACTGTAGAAGATAAATTTACCGGACTTTTTACGGCTGAAATGGAAAGTAAAAAAACTGGTGATCCCTTGCAGGATGATACCGATTTAGGACCAATGGCAAGGGCAGACCTTCGCGATGAATTGCATCAGCAGGTTTTGAAGAGTATCGAACAAGGTGCTAAATGTATCCTGGGCGGCGAAATTCCAGCTATGGAAGGTAAACATGCTTATTACCAACCCACTATATTAACTGATGTGAAAAAAGGCGTATTGGCTTATGATGAGGAGATATTCGGGCCTGTAGCTGCGATTATAACAGCAAAAGATACTAACGATGCCATCCGCATTGCCAATGATACCAATTTTGGATTGGGTGCGGCCGTTTTTACCGAAAATGCGGCATTGGCTGAAGATATCGCCCGAAATAAACTTGCAGCAGGCTCTTGTTTTGTAAATGAGGGGGTTAAATCAGATCCCGCATTGCCTTTTGGCGGTATCAATCAATCTGGCTATGGCCGGGAATTAGGTATGTTCGGTATCCACGAATTTGTGAATATCAAAACAGTATACATCAAATAAACAATATCCGATATGAAAGCAGTTAGAATCCACGAGTTTGGCGGACCAGAAGTTTTATCTATAGATGAAATTCCGGTTCCCCAGCCAGCACCAGATGAAGTATTGATTAAAGTGCATGCAACCAGTGTAAATCCGGTGGACTGGAAAATTAGAGAAGGACAACGGAAAGAGAAATTTCCAGCAAAATTACCATTAACCCTGGGTTGGGATGTTTCTGGTAACATAGAAGATTTAGGTGAAAAAGTAAGCTCTTTTAGAAAGGGAGATGAAGTTTATGGTAGACCCGATCCAACAAAAAACGGTGCTTATGCAGAATATATTGTGGTAAAGGCCAACATCATTAGCATTAAACCCACAAGCATTGGGCATACCGAAGCTGCCGCTGTACCTCTGGCAGGTTTAACGGCATGGCAAGCTCTGTTCGATCATGGTTTGTTAAAAACCGGCCAAAAGGTATTGATTCATGCAGCGGCAGGTGGCGTGGGAACCTATGCCGTACAATTTGCAAAATGGAAAGGAGCCCATGTAATCGGTACAGCATCAAGCGCTAATATTGATTTTTTGAAACGCTTGGGCGCTGATGAAGTAATTGACTATAAAATGGAAGATTTTGAGACCGTTTTAAGTGATGTTGATTTGGTTTTGGATACCATTGGAGGAGAAACACAATTCAAATCGTTAAATATATTAAAAGCAGGGGGCAGGGTAATTACTACCTTAATGCCTGAATTTGTAGCAGAAGCAAAGGCGAAAAAACTTCATCTCATTGGTTTTACCGCACAATCAATTCCCGGTCAACTTGCTGAAATTGCTACTTTGATCGATTCAGGTAAAGTTAAACCTGTTATAGAAAAAGTTTTACCTTTTACCAGTGCAAAACAAGCGCAAACCGAAAGCGAGCAAGGGCATACAAGAGGAAAGATTGTATTACAGGTAATTTAGGGAAATATGTCCAAAGTCGGATGTCAGAGGTCCGAAGATTATTAAGAAATAGAATAATTGTCATTCGCAACTCTATTGGGGATCTTAATGCCATAAGCTTTAAGATCCCTTATTCGTAGTAAAAGTGTTGATTTTAAAATCTGTAGATAATGTGTTGTTAATAGCACTAATTTTTGAAGATTTATATGCTTATTTATCTCCCTCAAAATAAGGATCACTTTTTTAATATAAACTGCGTTCTCTTTGCGTCTATCTGTGCGGTAAAAACAAGATTATTCCAGGTAAATATCCTTACTGAAATCATTCTCCGCTATATCAGCAGATTGTGGCTGGATAATCACGAACTTGATCACATTATATTCAGATTTTATTTTATCCCTCAGCCTGTCAATCGCATTGGTTAAATCAGTGGTATTTAATTCTGCTTTAAATGTTAGGATAAGCACCAGTAATACTTCTTTTGGAGATTGATATTGAGATAAAATGCTCGTTACTGTAATCACATCCTGATCATTTTCTGCAAGTTCCTTAATCTTCTGTTGTGTTTCTGAAGTTAAACCTTCCCCCATTAACAGGCTACGGCTTTCTCTTGCCAGTATAAATGAAACAAAAATCAAAAGCGTACCCACCAAAACGGAAGCCAACCCATCTAAAAACGGAAGATTTAAGTTATGGCTGAGCACCATAAATATAAAAACGATCAATAATCCTAAAACAGCAGCGCCATCCTCAAACAACACTAAAAAGCCAGATGGATCTTTGCTTTTGATAATGGCTTTCCACCAGGGCAGTCCTTTACGGGTTTTATTAAACTCCTTCATCGCGATAATTAAGGAGGCACCTTCGAATAGGAAAGATAAACCCAATACCACGTAATTCCATGTTGGATCGCCCAAAACTTCAGGGTGACGGATATGTGCAATCCCTTGCGAAATAGACACTACACCACCTAAACCAAAAATCATGATGGATACAATGAACGACCAGAAATACAACTCTTTACCATAACCAAAAGGCCGTGATTTGTCAGGCGGTTTCACACTTCTTTTTAATCCATAAAGTAATAAAAGTTGGTTGCTGGTATCAACAGTAGAGTGGATGCCTTCGGCAATCATTGATGAGCTATTGGTAAACGCCCCTGCAATAAATTTAGTTACTGCAATTAATAAATTGGCCGCTAATGCGCTGTAAATAGAATTGTTGGCTCTTGCCATAGATTAAGAAACGTAAAGGATTCATTTCTTAAACGGTTTTTAATTGATTTGGTTTTGAAAAGTACAAACGAATAAAATCGTCATCTCCAACGCAGTGGAGAAATCTTTAACAAAGTTCAAAGATCTCTCCATTGCGCGACGCTCCAGTCGGGATGACGACTATTTGGGAATTTTAACCTAAAATTTCATCAATCAATTTGATTTCAGCTTCACTAAATGTGATGTTATCTAAAGCTTTAATTGAATCTGTAATTTGTTCTGGTTTACTGGCACCTATCAATACAGTGGTAATGCGATTATCCTTTAAAATCCATGATAAAGCCATATGTGCCAATTTTTGCCCACGTGATTTTGCCACCTCATTTAATTTGCCGATTACTTCTATTTTCTCCGGAGTAATATTGCTCTCTTTTAAGAAAACACCACTGGTAGCCACCCGCGAGTCGGCCGGGATACCATGTAAATATTTATCTGTAAGTAGTCCTTGCGCCAGAGGAGAAAAAGGAATACAGCCTACACCATTGTTTTCTAAAACATCAAGTAAACCACCTTCTACCCAACGCTCAAACATCGAATATTTGGGCTGGTGGATTAAACATGGCGTACCGTTATCTTTTAAAATTTTAATGGCCTTTGCCGCATCTTCAGCCTGATAGTTGGATATGCCTACATACAAAGCTTTTCCTTGCTGAACCAATAAGCTTAAGGCGCCCATGGTTTCTTCTAGCGGGGTTTCGGGATCAGGACGGTGGTGATAAAAAATATCAACATAATCCAGTTTCATACGTTTTAAACTTTGATCCAAACTCGATGCCAGGTATTTTTTTGATCCCCAATCGCCGTATGGGCCATCCCACATGGTATATCCGGCCTTGCTCGAAATAATCATTTCATCGCGGTAGCTTTTAAAATTTTCATGAAGAATTTTACCGAAAACTTCCTCTGCAGAACCCGGAGGGGGGCCATAGTTGTTGGCTAAATCGAAGTGGGTAATTCCGTTATTAAATGCGGTATAAATTAAGTTTTTGCTGTTCTCGAGAACGTTTACATGCCCGAAATTATGCCACAAACCTAATGAAATAGCCGGCAATTTAATTCCGCTCTTGCCACAACGGCGGTATAACATTTTATCGTAACGTTCTGCTGAAATATTTTGATTCATATTTGGGATTTGATTGCACGCAATAATACTCAGTTTTACCGGATTTTAAGTAATTTTACCATAAAATTATAGACCAGTTTTGGTTTAGCTATTTTACGAGCATTGTTTAAAATGCACCGGCATTTTGTTCATCTGAGCTTCCCTAATGAGTCTGGACAATTAGTGGAAGAATTTTATAGTCGAAAACAAAAATCACTTGTCTTTTGACAGGATACACTTGACAGATTACATTAGGGCGATCGTCTTTCCCGCGCAGGCGGGAATCTTAATGCATAGGCTTTAAGATCCCCAATTGACCCGATAGTCCAAAGATCTCTCCACTTCGCATTGCTTCGGTCGAGAGGACGATATTTATAAGAGAATTTGTTAATATTAGCATGTGAAGATCTTTTCACTTTAAGTTAATGACATCATCCTTTGAGCAGACTAATTCTCTCTTTATAAATTTCTACATTTTGTTATCACCATTTCTGCAAATCGTATCATTGGTAGTTCTTAAAGTAAATTATTCTTTACTATCCGTCTGTACATTCATCTAAATCGTTTTATTTGTAATATTAAGTGATATCGTTATATTTAAAAAAATAAAAAAATCTAAACCAAGTATTCCATTTTATGAAATTAAAATCATTAGCGGGCCTGGGCGTTCTGGCTGCAATCGGATTCGCATCCTGCCAATCTGAAACCAAAAAATCTTCCTCTACAGATAGTTTAAAAAGCGACTCTGCAGCTGTTGTTAAACTCGTTCCCGATTCTTTTAAAAAAGAAATTGATGGTAAACAAACTGCTTTGTACACATTAAAAAACAAGAATAATGCGGAAGCAGTTTTTACCAATTACGGTGGACGTTTAGTGAGCTTATTGGTGCCAAACAAAGATGGAAAACTGGTTGATGTGGTGGTAGGTTTTAAAAGCGTAAGCGATTACGAAAAATCAACAGAGCCATACTTTGGTGCAACCATTGGGCGTTATGGCAATCGCATTGCTAAAGGAAAATTTACGCTTGAGGGTAAAACCTATTCTTTATTTACCAATAACGGGCAAAATACACTTCATGGTGGCAAAAAAGGTTATCAATATGTGGTTTGGGATGCCACACAACCCGCCGAAAATACTTTAGTATTACATTATTTATCAAAAGATGGAGATGAAAATTTTCCTGGCAATTTAGATGTTAAGGTAACTTATACTTTAACCGATGATAATGAATTAAAAATGGATTATGAGGCCAAAACAGATAAAACTACCGTGGTAAACTTAACCAACCATGCATTTTTTAACCTGAATGGAGATGGAAGTGGAACCATTTTAAACCATGAGGTGCAAATTTATGCTGATGGATATACTCCGGTTGATTCGACTCTGATCCCAACAGGAAAAATTGAAAAAGTAGCAGGAACGCCTTTCGATTTTAATAAAGCAACAGCAATTGGTGCACGCATAAACGAAAAAAACGAGCAGTTAACCTTCGGGAAAGGTTACGACCATAATTACGTTCTCAATAAGACTAAAGCGATGGGTATGTTTCATGCGGCTACCGTTAAAGGAGATAAATCAGGAGTTGTAATGGATATCTACACGCAAGAGCCTGGTTTGCAATTTTATAGCGGTAACTTTATGCAAAGTAAAAATACCTTTAAATCGGGTGCGAAAGATGATTTCAGAACAGCAATTGCAATGGAAACCCAACATTTTCCGGATTCTCCAAATCAACCTGCATTTCCTTCAACAGTATTAAAACCCGGACAAGTATATAAAACAAGTTCAATCTATAAATTTACCAAATAATTGTTTTGGTAATCCCTACATCTCAATCATGATAACATAGTATACGGTCTGTGGAAACACAGGCCGTATCTGTTTAGAAAAGATTCTGTAAAACCGGATCGGTATAATCTTCTATAAAAGCAATAATGTTATTATAGGCCGAAAACTCTTCTTTGGTATGCATGGTGGTGAGCGCTACACATTTCATCCCGGCATTTTGTGCCGCTTCAACACCTTTTGGTGCATCTTCAAAAACAATACATTCGCTGGCATCAACACCTAAAATTTGAGCTCCTTTGGTAAAAGTTTCGGGATCAGGCTTGCTGTTTACCACATCTTCGGCACTTACTATCGTTTTAAAGTATGAACGGATATTTAAATTATCGAGCACAAAATTTATATTGAATGGAATTGCTGCCGACCCAATAGCCATTTGAATACCCAATTGTTTTGCCTTTTCCATAAATTCACCTAATCCGGCAATGAGCGTTAAATGCTTTTTATATGCGGCCTGGTACCGGTGTTCTTTTTCAATGGAAATCTGATCAATCTGTTCCTGAGAAAAATGGCCTACACCAAAAACACGTTCTAAAAGGTCCTGATTTTTACCGTACATTTGTTTTTTAACCGCATCGAAACTGATGCTTGCACCTAAATCCTGTGTCAGGATATTATGCCATGCCTGATTATGAAAAGCCATGTCGTTAATCATGGTGCCATTTAGATCGAAGAGAAAAGCTTTGGGTTTAGGGATTATCATGGCGGCAAAATTATCAGATTTTTTTATGATTAAGTTAAAATAGGGTCATCAATCCGAAATTTAACATTTAAATTATCCCTTAACTGATCTTACATAAAAAACATGTTAATAAATAAATCCTTACCATTGTAATTTTTTGTCTGTTGCAACCGTTTGGGTATTTGGAAATCCGCGATACATGTAATAGCTTGCATTGTTTTAAAAACCGCGATAAATGTTATGGATGCTGCCAGGCATGAGAGTGAACCGCTTATTAAATATCTGAATGACTTGCAGCCGCTGCGCGAAGAAATAGTCGAGCGCGCAAAAGCCGAAACATTCAGGATCTCAGTGCGTAAAAACAATATTTTACCTTGTTTTAATGAATTGCATGGCGATTGTTTATTTTTTATTATTAAGGGTTTGGTGCGTGGGTTCATTACGGATGAAGGGAAAGATATTACCTCCTGGTTAATTGATGAAAATCACCTGGTAGGTAGCATCCGGAACCCTGGATCACTTAAACCTACCTATCAGGAGCAGTTCCAGGCGTTAGAAGATTCGGAGCTGCTTATACTTCCATACCACCTTATTGATGAGATGTATGCGCAATTTCCTGAAACCAATATTTTGGCCAGAAAACTTTTAGCCATACATTATCACATGTCGCAAGAGCGCTCTATTTTATCGAGGATTCCTTCTGCCGAAGCACGTTACAGGCAATTTAAAAATGGCCACCCAAAAATAAAATTCAGGGTACCATTAAAGTTTTTAGCCAGTTATCTTGGCATACGTATCGAAACCTTAAGCAGAATCAGGAAAAAAGAAAAACCTGATGCAGGCTTTAAGGATTAACCTGCTTTTTTTTAAAATAGAAATAACATAGCGGAAAAAGGCAGATCAGGCCGAGCAAAAATCCTCCAACCGTATCTGTAAACCAATGCGCTCCTAAATAGATTCTTGATGGGGCAATGGTAATGATCAGAAATGCGGATAGGTAAGTAACAATGTTTTTAGTCAGTTTTGGTATATCTTTCAGATTGTTCATCAGGATAATCAAAAAACCGAAAAATAGGGTATAGGATAATACATGCCCACTGGGATAACTCTGGAAACGGTTAACTTCAACCAGGCGAACATAAAATGCAGTAGGCCTCGGGCGGTTAATTACATTTTTTATACCCAAAATAATCAGTCCTGATAACAAAACGGTTGAAATAAATATACCCTCGCGTTTATATTTCTGCCAGTAAAAAATGGCTGCGACTACCACAACAGAAAGTAGCGAATAAGGCAGTTCGCCAAAAAAGCTAATGGCCAGCATTACCTTATCTAACCAGTCGGCATGAAATTGCTGAATAAACAGCGAAGTTTTAATATCAAAATCAAGGATAGGGTGCTGGGCAATAAAAAAACTCAAAGTCGCAAAGGATACAATCAGTATGGCGAGTATAAAAATTAAGGTATTTCGTTTCAAAAGGGTATACATATGCAGATCAGAAAACCAAAACTATGGATTTTATGCCAATTGAAATAAAATTTTCAGTTTTTTAAAGAATTGATCGACCTGCATAAACCTAAATTGGTAAAGAAATGAAGTTGGTGTATAACAAAAACCACAGGGGTGAGAAAAATTCATCAAGGAAATAAAACGATTCATCAAGGAAATAAGCCTATATGTATAAACCGTTATGATATGTTAAAATGATTTTGAATATTCGAACCAGATAATAAGGATATCTATGCTTACGAGGTTGGCAGGATTAATTTCCTGCCGACTGAAGAAGCACACCACTCTACATTTATTCCATAAATAATAGCTTAGTATTAACGCTCCAGCCGAAGCCTACCTCCTTTGAAAGAGGAGGAGCTTAGGTTGAATTTTCCTATGGATTGCCAATCTTTTTTTGGTTTCAAACGCATTTTTTTTTATGGAGCAGAAGCCCATATAACGATCATGCCACAACGCACCATAATTAAACGAAAAGGCACTTGTTGTATGAAGTGAGCTATTACTTTATATAGAGGTTGTAAAATCCTCAAAAATAAATCGGTATGATGGCTAATTACTTTACCACAATCTGTTTTGGATCAGTAACAACAATCTGCCTTTTGCCTTTAAATTCGGTTACAATCCCAGTTACACAGATCTTGTTTCCCATAAACATGCTAGAGGGCTCGGATGGAAATTTGCTTTCATCTTCTTTATTAATTACTACAGTAATGAGTTCTTTTGGATAAGCACCACCTAAATTAATCAAAGTTAATTTTTCCAATCCCTTTGTGCTGTAAACCGAATCGCAGATGGTTACATTTTTACCTACATATTGGGCTGCATCTTTGGCCAATACCAAAG
The DNA here is from genome assembly GCF_000633455.1 of Pedobacter jeongneungensis. Classification (GTDB taxonomy): domain Bacteria; phylum Bacteroidota; class Bacteroidia; order Sphingobacteriales; family Sphingobacteriaceae; genus Pedobacter; species Pedobacter jeongneungensis_A. Next base: position 52,959 of record NZ_AYMG01000039.1, on the reverse strand, counting down.
TTTGGCTTTTTGCACAAAATGCAGTAGCCAATAAGAACAAAAGGAGAGATAATTTTTTCATATTGTTGGGATGAATAAAACGAAAATGTCAATAGTTCCAACCTCGTTTTAGCAATCCAAAGTTAAGGTGAATTTGACAGAAATCAATAACAAATACCAAACACGCATAAATTTTACATGAACAAGATTTTATCTTCACATTGATATTCCCTAAATTGTAAGATAAATATAACTAGCCAAATATTTTATGCCCGTATGAAAGTGGATTACATTGCGTTATCTGTGCCAGTGTTTTTTATCCTGATTGGGATAGAATTAGTCTATAATTTTTATAAAAAACTAAATTACTACCGGCTTAACGATAGTATTGCCAATTTAAGTCAGGGAATAGGGCAGCAGCTTACCGGTATTTTTATGAAAACGGCATTATTTTTTGGTTATAAATATATTTTTGAGCATTGGCGCCTTTTTGAATTGCCAAAAAACATCTGGATCTGGATGCTGCTATTTATCGGCGTCGATTTTTTCTACTACTGGTTCCACCGGATGAGTCATCAGGTAAATGCTTTATGGGCAGCGCATATTGTGCATCACCAATCGGAAGAATATAACTTAACTGTCGCTTTGCGACAGAGCTGGTTTCAGGGCTGGTTTAGCTGGGTATTTTACCTGCCGTTGGCTTTTGTTGGTTTCGATCCGATAATGTTTTTAACCCTGAGTTCTTTTAATACGCTGTATCAGTTCTGGATCCATACCAGGGCAATTAAAAACATGGGTTTTTTGGAATATATATTAAATACACCATCGCACCACCGGGTACACCACGGCTCTAATCCTAAATATATTGATAAAAACCATGCTGGCACCTTAATTATCTGGGACCGTATTTTCGGGACTTTTCAAAAAGAGGAAGAAGAAGTTTATTATGGTATTACCAAACCTTTGGCCAGCTGGAACCCTGTTTGGGCAAATCTGCATTATTGGGGCGACCTGGTTAAAACGGCTAAACAATCTCCCAAAATAAGTGATAAAATTAAAGTTTTCTTAAAACCTCCGGGCTGGTTTCCTTCACATTTAGGTGGATTTCAATCTGCACCTGAGATCAATCCCATCACTTATCAAAAATACAATCCGGCCTATCAAGCTAAGTTAACCGGTTATGTGCTTATACAATTTTTAGTGGCATTGGCCGCAGGCTCTGCCATATTGTTTTCTTATCATAAAATGGAAACGATGCCATTAATATCAGGATCTTTTTTTATTATGTTCACTTTAATTACCTGTGGTGCTTTATTAGAGCAGAAAGCATGGCAAATTAAGTTCGAATATTTCAGGTTAATATTTGGTATTTTGCTGGTGCTGATTTTTAAATTCAGTGTAGGATATCAAGTAATTTTTGTGGCTATCCAGTTAATATCCGTAATTTGGTTCTTTAATTTGCAAAAGGCAAATCCTAATCCCAATGAAGACTAAGTTATTTTCATTTATTTTTTTTCTGGTATTTGTAATTCAACTTTATGCTGAATATACCAATAGTACCGGCTTGCGTACCTTTTCTAAGCCGTTAATTGTGATGGTACTTTTGGTATGGCTTTATGTGGGTACAAACTTGAAAGGCCGTTTCCATAAAAGGATTTTTACAGGGTTAATTTTTGCATGGGCAGGAGATATATTACTGATGTTGCAAAACGGCAGGACAAGTTTTTTTATCTTCGGATTGGTCGCTTTTCTAGTTTGCCATATCTTTTATATTAGGGCCTTTACGCTTGATCATAAATCCAACCCAAGCCATAAAACGCCATATTTTCTGTGGGCAGTAGGAGCTTTTGCTATTTTTTGTTCAGGTTTGTTTTTCTACTTACAGCCGCATCTTGGGATCATGCAATTTCCGGTTTTAATGTATGCCATCATTATCTGTGTGATGGCACTTATGGCTGTTAACCGTTACGGGAAAGTGAATATTTTTAGCTTTAAACTTATTCTTTATGGTTCCTTGTTTTTCTTGCTGTCTGACAGTGTTTTAGCTGTGAATAAATTTGCTCAGCCTATTCCGCAGGGCGGTGCGCTGATTATGGCTAGCTACATGATTGCGCAGTATTTGATTGTTTACGGTACTATTGAGCGTAAGTTGGTAGTTACGAGGACGGAAATATAGTTTGTTGTTTTTTTGAAAAGCAGGGTTCTGTGTTAATCGGTTACTGAAGTCCTGCTATCGTTCCAATCTTTTTAATCAGGTACAGTCAGTGCATTGAATACGGAGGGAGCGTGTCGGTTACAGATGCTTTCCCGAAAGTCGGGACAGGCTGTACCTCAGCATGACAGTGTATTTATGGTCGTTGCAAATTAAAAAGGATTTCCACTTTATCAGGTTTATGAAATACAAGGCAGTAGAGCAAAGAAAAATATAAATCATTACCTGAACCTTCAACCTGATCACCCTCCACCTTCCGCCTTTTTTTCCTTATCCAAAACTGTAAAAACCTGTACCAACCGTTCTCCATTTTCATCCACGAGTGTTAAAGTATGTTTGCCCGGCGGTGGACTAATGGCCAATTGGTGAAAATTCGTGGTTGTGGCCACATATTCATTATCGATATGCCAGTAAATTTTTGAACTTGAATTTCGGTGTGCCGCGTTAATTACAATTTTGCCTCTTGTACCATCTAATTCTAATGGAATGTAGACTATAGCATTATTTTTAGGATAAATTACCTCCATTACGCTGTTACCGCCTGAAGGATTACAACCTTCTTTAAAAGGAGGGAGGTTTTTATAATCGCTGTTTTTTATTTTGTAATAATATTCCATTGCTGGTGGCAAAATAAACCAGCTTTTGTGTTGCATATTGGTTACACTCTCGCATTGATCGGTTACCCTGTAAATGCCTGTTTTATCCAAATGAACCAATTTATGATAGGGGCAAACCACCGTTTTTTCTCCTGAAACAGGAACCAGTTCTTCTACTACATTTGTACAATATTCTCCAGCTTTATAACCGCTCTGTTTGCAGATTTTAAGTTTTTTGAGTTTGGTGGTGGGCGTTTCAAACCATTTTCCGTTGGGCAATAACCTAAAAATATCAAATAAAACCGGAGCGGCAGCCTCAATACCTACTAAACCTGGTCTCCCTTCACCATCGGCATTGCCTACCCAAACACATACTACATAATTTGGTGTTAAACCCACTGCCCAGGCATCGCGGAAACCAAAACTGGTACCAGTTTTCCAGGCTACTCTCTGTGATGACGAAAACTGCTCCCATAAACCTTCATCACCAGGTCGCATTACCTCTTCCATGGCATTAAAAGTTGCCCAGATAGAACCGTGATCTAAAAATGAATTGCGTTGGTAATCTTTATCATTCCTACTTTCAGTATTGAAATAGGTAGCCGGTTCATAATCTTCAGGATTGTATAAACCTTTATAAGTATTAAAATGATTCAACGTTCTTACCATGCCCATGTAGGTATTGGCCAAATCCCACATGGTTACTTCGCTACCACCTAAAATTAACGACAAGCCATAATGATCTGCAGGCTGATTTAAAGTACCAATTCCTAATTTCTTAAGCTTATCGTAAAAACGTTCATACTTGTATTGCTGCAACATTTTTACCGCTGGGATGTTTAGCGAGCGGCTCAGTGCTTTATCTGCGGCAATAGCACCATCGTAACCCAGATCGTAATTTTGTGGCGAATAACCAGCTATTTGAGTTGGAATATCAGGGATTAACGTATGTGGCAATATAAAACCATCATTCATCATGCTGGCGTAAAGGATGGGTTTTAAGGTACTACCCGGGCTACGTGGTGCTTTAATCATATCCACGTGACTCTGCAGGTCAGCATTTTCTGGTTGATAGATATTGCCTACGTAACTTACTACATGGCCGGTTCTGGCATCAAGCACCAACGCAGAAATGTTATTGATGTCGTTGGCCCGATAGCGGTTGTTGTACCGCTTTAATATCGTGTTTACTTTTAACTGAATATTTTCGTCCAGTGTAGAAGTAATCCTTGTTGAGGAGATATTTAGGCTTGCTCTTTCTGCTTTAAAACGGTTTAATAAATGTGGCGCATTTTGAGGTAGGGGCATGGGTTTACCCGGAACAGGCTCTAGTTTTGATAAATTTGCGGTAGCCTGATCGATGTATTTGAGCTGAGCAAGTTTATCCAATAAATCATTTCTTTTTTTTATCAATCTGGTCGAATTTTTACCAGGGTGAACCAAAGATGGACTATTGGGAAGAACCGCGAGGGTAGCCATTTCACCCCACGAAAGTGTTTTGGCATCGCGGCCATAATAGCGCCAGCTGGCTGCTTCTAAACCAACAACATTGCTTCCAAAAGGAGCATTAGCGGCATATAAACCTAAAATTTCTGTTTTCGAATATTTGAGCTCTAAGCGTAAGGCTAAAATTACTTCCAGAAGCTTTTGCCAAACGGTTCGATCTTGCTTTCGGGAGAGGCGGATTACCTGCATGGTTAAGGTACTTCCACCGCTTACCACGCTTTTAGCCCGCCAGTTTTGACGCATGGCCCTGCTCATGGCCAAAATATCTACACCGAAGTGGTTGTAAAACCGTTTGTCTTCGAAAGCGATAATACAATCCTTAAATTTTACAGGAACACTATCGGCCACCGGGAAGCGCCATTGTCCATCGCTGGCAATGGCAGCACTCAGTAAATTACCATTGCTGGCTTCAACAACATATGAAGTTGGTGTTTTGAAAAGTTTTGCAGGTAATGCGAAAAGAAATGCCAAAAGCAAGGCAAAACAGAAAAGATCGGAAATGAGAAATGCTTTTGGGATTTTGTTCATGTAGATTTTTATGATAGAAATTTATTTTGTTATTTTATCAGATTTCGGTTCGTGGAGACACGAACCGAGGCTATTTATTGAAGTATTGAAATTTAACTATGTTAAAATAATTTACCTTATCGCCATGGTTCGTGTCTCCACGAACCATTTTTACTTTAATTCTAATCTTAAATCCTTTAAAAACGAATAATCAGTTTCATTCTTATCGTAAAAAGATGCTGACGAATATAAATAATCTTCAGGATCTCTAATTTCGGTTCGTGGAGACACGAACCGAGGCTTGAGCGTAAAATTTACACTCGTAATTTTTATGAGGGTAAAAAGTATTTAAGTTTACCCTCGTTCTTATCGCCATGGTTCGTGTCTCCACGAACCATTTTTACTTTAAAGTTCTAATCTTAAATCCTTTAAAAACGAATGATTAGTTTCATTCTTTTCATAAAAGGAAGCTGACGAATATAAATAATCTTCAGGATCCGTCGCTAATTGCCAGTGTTCCGTACATGGATTGTTGTGTAAGTAATCTAACTTTTGATAAGCAACTTCTGGAGTGTATAAATGTATCGCTAACGAATCTCTCTGCCAAAATTCATAATTTTTATTAATGGAATTTGTATAATAATTAACAAGCTCATTTGGACTTAATAATTTTTTGAATTCGTGTGCTGTATATTTTAAAAATGAACCTTGGACAGTTTCTTTGCCATTTAATTTGTTAATCCGCCAAATCGTATGTATATGATTTGGCATAATGACAAAACCAAAAATATCAAGCTTGTTTAATTTACTTAGATGCTTAAACGAGTTCAAAATGATATTCTTAAATTCATCCTTCTCTAATAATTTTTGCCATTTGTTTATGGTTGCTGTCCAAAAGTAAATTTGTCCGATTTCAATGTAGCTCTTTCTTCTACCTACAAATAATTTATCCATTGTTATTAGATTTCGGTGAGTTGAGATGTAAGCTTTGACTATCGCTGTTTTTTTTAGTTTCGGTTCGTGGAGACACGAACCGAGGCTATTGAGTCGGACGATATTTTATTTTAGCGCCATGGTTCGTGTCTCCACGAACCATAAGCAATTTATATCAATCCTCTTACTTCACCACCTGCACCCACTTACCAGCCTCTGTTGCCGAAATATCATTATTATACATCGCTTCGCATTGCACAGCTGATAAATAATATTTACCCAAATAAGAAGCATTAAGCAACACTTTATAAACCAGACTTTCGCCTTCTCTTACGTTAAAGTAAGTGAAAACACGGTCGTCTCTTATATCCTGATAAGTAAATGGAGATGAGGCCAGAATACTTTGGTTATCGTTAACGCGGGTATTGATGATTTCCCATCCAGAAGGAAAAATCTGCGTTAGTGCCATTTGTTCATAATAACCCATACGGCCAGGATTTTTTACCGTTACCTCTGCGTAAAAATCAGTGCCTTGTTTCAAAGTGCCTGGATCTAAAACTTTACCGTTTAATCGTTTGTAAACCACATTCATATCCAAAACCTCAGATCGGTTAGGTAAGAAGTTGTTCTGACCTGCAACAGGCTGTCCTTCTAAAACCAAACGGACAAATAATACGTTATTGCCATTATTGGTAACTGAAGCGGTGCTGCCTTTAAAAGTTACTGGTGTACTGTTAATGTACTGGTTCGAGCTTACAGGAGCGGTTTTTCCATCCAATACATATTGGTACTGCAATTTATTGGCCGACTGGTTAGAACCGCAGAATTTTGCAATAGCTAACAAGCTGTAAGCCGTAGTTTGTGTACTGTACCATGTATTTTCGCCTAGCTTAGCCGCTAAAGGTTGCAATAAACTGGCTGCTTTTGCTTTCTGACCAAGTAGGGTAAGGGTTTCTAAAATCATGGCTTGATCGCGAACTTCAGACCCGTAAGTGCCACCCAGTTGTTTGTAAGCCTGAATAGAAGTATCCAATCCTCTGATCATGTTTTGAGCCACATCATTTTGTCCTGCAAGTTTGTATGCTGCTGCCAACCGCCATTTTGCGGCAACAGATAAATATTCAAAAGCTTTTAACCGGTTCATTGCCGCCATTTCTGGTTTTTTAGCCAATGCGAGCATGTATAAACGGTAGGCTTGTGATAAATCGCCACCATAAAAATTATTGCTGTTTGGTGCCCAGTTTGCTGCTTTTGATTTTTGATAACGTAATAATTCATCCAATAGGCCAACTGGTAGGGTATAACCAGCATTTTGAGCTTCCACTAAGAAATGACCGGCATAATTACTTCCCCATTCATCAGCAGTACCTTCACCAGGCCAGTAAGATAAGCCCCCTTCGGTAGTTTGGAAACCTTTGATCCTGTTTATACCTGCTTTGATGTTTTTCTCCGTTGCGGCCTTCTGCCGTTCATTTAACGGACTCAATCTATCCAGGAACAGTTGAGGGAAAATGCCTGAGGTAGTCTGTTCAATACAACCATGAGGATATTGGATCAGATAAGCCAATCGTTTACCCAGGTTAATTGCCGGAATAGAAGAAACTTCCAATGATCCGGAATTGGTGCCTGTCATTCCGATCGGCAAATAATTTACTGCCCATTTGGTATGTGGCTGTACTGTTGCCGAAACCACATTGGTTACATAAGGATTTGGATTTCGGATATCCATTTCTACATCGTAAACTGTTTTTTCAGCTCCACTCTGCGCAATTACTTTTACTTTGGCAATACCTACGTTATTTGGTGCTTTAACCTCAAAAGAAGTCATCTGCTCGCCCGTTTGTTTATAGTAAAGCTGCTGTTTATTAGTACCCTGAACAATTAAATTGCTGGCCTGAAGCTGTACGGATACATTTTTAAGGTTGTTCTCTGTGGCAAAAACAGTTACAGGTAATGTAAAACTTTCTCCCGGACCAATAACCCTTGGCAGGGTAGCCAGCACCATTAACGGTTTTTTAACCTGAACCGATTTTTCTGCAAAACCATAAGCTGCATCCTGTCCGGCAACGACCATAGCCCTCACTGCACCAATATATTGAGGCAATTTAAACTTATGTGTTTTGCTTTCGCCTTTACCAATGGTAAATGGCCCCATAAATTTAACTACTGCCTGAAAGCGGTTTGCTTTTGCCGGATTGAGGTTTTTATTGATGCTGCCATCACCACCAATACTTAAAATACGTTCAAGGTTTCCACCCCAGGCACCTAAAACATAATCAAATAAATCCCATGTTTTAACGCCCAAACCTTCGCGGGCATAAAATGCGCCATGTGGATCTGGTGTTTTATAACGGGTTAAATCCAATAAACCTTCGTCAACCAAAGCAATGGTATAAGTCATCGCTTTGCCGTTTTGTTCGCCAACGGTTATTGTGTTTTCCGTTTCTGGCTTAATTTTATCCGCCATTTTAATGGTCGGTTTAAGGATCGTTTGCGGATCTTCTACCGAAAGTGGAATGGCACCATACATCCTGATCGGTAAATCGTTCACCGTTTGTGCGTGAGGTTGTAATAAGGTGATATTGGCAAAAACGTTCGGTGCCATATCTTTCTCCGCCTTAAACTTAAATTGCGTTTGTCCGGCTTTGGTATCTACCCAGAAAGTTTTTAATACGCGACTTCCATTTTCAATGGAGATTAACGCCCTGCCATTTTTACCCGTTGGGATGGTTAAGGTAATGTCTTCTCCAACGGTAAACTTCTCTTTATTGGCTGTGAAAGAAAGCATAGAAGCTTCGGTTGGATTGCTGCCTTGCTCACGTTGTGCCCATCCTGGCCAATCTACATAAACTGATTTTCCGGTAACATGGCCGCCGTTTACATCTCGCACCAAAATCAGGTAACGTCCCCATTCTGGTTCATCAACACGTAAATTCCAGCTTCCTTTGCCATTAAATAAGTTTACCTGATGGCTTTCTACCAGTTTATTGAACTGATTTTGGGTAAAATTGGCGTAAGTGTACTGATCATCCTGTTCCCACCACCAACGCCATTGGGTTTTATATAATTCTACTGTAATGGTTTTTGTGCCGCTCAATAATTTTCCATCGGTGTTTACATTAACAATTTCAATTTTATGCTCTTTCCCGGTAACCAGCATACCACTTAAACGATCACCTTTTTCAGCACGTATGCCTAAATAGCTGCTATATACATGATACGGAATACTGAAATTATCGATACTGAAACTGCCTCCCGGTTCGAAAACTTTTGTCGTGAAATTTGCCCTTAATACACCTGGAGCAGTATTGTTTTCATTCAAATTCGTATTGATCTGCGCTGTACCATTCTGGTTTAAGGTACCTTCAAAAATGGTTTTAACCTGTGATTCGAAATTTACGGTCGGGTTATCAAAACTGAAACCTTCAAAACCTTTAAACTTGGTTTCGGTGGTGTTTAAATTCACATCAACCTTTGCTTTTAAGTTTTGAGCAACCGCACCAAACAGCCATTTGGCCGATAGGGTAGCGGCCGATGTTCCTGAACTCAAGTACGACTTATTACCAATGTTGAAATCAATTTTTAAACGGTTAGGCATTACCGTTTCAATTTTTAAAGTTTTCGTAAATGTTGCACCGCCTGCTTTAACTTTTGCCATCCAGTTACCGGTAGGCGCAGTACTTTCAGTAGCGGTTTTGAAAGTATAAAATCCATTGGTAGGTTTACCATTGATTAATCGCTTATATAGCTGACCTTTTGGATTGTAAAACTCCATGGTTACGGGATAATTGGCTGGTAGCTTTTTAAGTTTATCTTCCAGAACGAAAGAAACAAATAAACTATCACCAGGGCGCCAAACACCGCGTTCGCCATAAATAAAACCTTTCAGGCCACTTTGTACTACATCGCCACCCACATCAAAACGACTTAAAGGGAGAGAGCTTCCATCATCCAGTTTTAAATATCCTCTTTCTGAACCGTTTTTAGCAATCAATAGGAAAGGTTGACGTTTTAAATCAAATTTTGCAAAACCATCACCATCGGTTTTGGTCGTGAAGATAATCTGTTTCTGATAATCCATTAACTCCAGATTTACCCCGCTTAATGGTTTGGCAGTCAATAAATCCGTTGCAATAATCAGCATGGAATTATCATTTCCTCTTTTGGCCACTAAACCAATATTCGAAGCAATTAAGTTTCGGCTGGCCCAACGTTGGTTGGTGTAGAACGAAGGAGTACAAGGATTGTCCTTATCATTCCACCTGTAATTTGATGGGTAATAGTTGTTATATCGCTGCCAGAAATCGTCGTCTTCATCAATCTTTTCGCCATAGCCTTCATAGTCCCCATATTCGCTTTCTTCATCGTTGCCATCGCCTTTTTCCACTCCGGTTTTGCAATTGTACGCGTTATATTCCTGTCTGAAAGCAATGGTAACACGGTACATCGCACCAGGTTCGGTACGGATCATTTTATCCAGATCGAGTGTAAAGCGGTTCTTTTTATGGAGGTTAAGTGCTTTATCTTCATCTAAGCGAACGGTTTTCTGTAAAATAGGTTTTGCCACCCTGCGCAGTTCGTTACCATCTTTATAGCTGTTGGTCTGGAAGAACTGAGGAATATTATTTTCATAAATTTTGATTACCGTTACATCAACCGCTTTTAAATTAATCGCTTCGAAAGGTAAAACCAGTTTTCCTGAATTGGGTAAAATGGTCCCTGCGCCTGCAATGGTAACCGACGGTAATTTATCTTCAAAAACAAGATTGGCTACTTTACCAGTGGTTAGCGTTTTAGCATTGATATTTTCGACCCCTGCATTTACACTTAAGGTATAATTACCTTTTAATTCTTCAGGGGCATAAACTTTAACCTGACTGGCATCAATGGTATATCTTACATCACTTAGGTTACCCAGGGTGATCATACCGGTTAAATCCTGGCCCACACCAATCGGTTCTGAAAATTGCACCAAAGCATAATCTTCTTCTCCCTGTATGGCTTTCATATCCAGTATCTCGAATTTATTTATCGAAGGAACGCGGACTTCCACTTCACCTTTCTGATCGGCATCTATGGCATCACCATCCCACTCTAATTTTAGATTTTGGTCGTTCCCCGTTTTTTTAATGCTATCGATGGTGAATTTTGAACTATTTTTAGCAGGATCGTGCTGCCATTTGATTTTTAATTTCTGGTCAAAATCCAGTGAAAGCGTTTTTTCAATTTTACTAGTTTCTTCAACATCGGCGGTAGCTACTTCACCCGTAAGTTTCATATATTCAAGGGAAGTATTGTTTTGCGAAACCAATCCGTTTTGCGAAAGCATGATGCCTGGGGTAATCACTTTAAATTCAAAGTCGAAATCTTCCAGGCCTTTTTCGGTTGCAGAAACTTCTGATAATTTGAAAGTAGCTTCGTAATTTTTGCCAGGTTTTAGGTTTTCATCGGGCCTGAATTCTACCGTTTGCGGATCTATCCAATAGGTTTTTCCTGAAATGGAAGGGGAGAAGTCGAAAAGTTCGCGTGAATCTGCTTTGCCTAAATCCTGCATGCCGGTAGCAGCATTGGCCAGGTGGACGCGGATAAAACTCTTTTTCGAAATGGTTCCGGAAGTATACGCTTCTATATATTTAGCGTAAGCCTGGTTTTCTTCATGATTTTTCTTCTTCCGGTTAAAAAAGATAAACACAATTGCTGCTATAGAAACAGCAAGCAATCCGATAAAAATAAATTTCTTTTTTGAGGAAGATTGGTAGGTAGATGGTTGCTCCATAGGATGAATTCGTTAAGATAAATGAGAATATAATGTTGCGGTTGGAGCAATTGCTATGCCGTAATTGATCTGATTAATCCGAAAAACCCATATTCTTTCTGAAAATTAACTAAAATCGACGTTAAAAGAAATAATGTTGAAAATTAAACCAAATGGTTTGTTCATTTGCATGGATTTGGATAAGTTTACAAGATCAACCCAATACAACCAGATATGATCAGGAAACTCTTAATTTTTTCATGTTTATTAATTTCTAGCAATTTTTGTTTTGCGCAGAAAGCTGAAGTAGAAGCTGCTGTTACCAAATTAACCAAACTTATGGTTACACCTGATAGTTCAGCGTTAGATAAAATTGTGCTGAATAATTTGAGTTATGGTCATTCGAGCGGAAAGATCCAAACGAAACAAGAATTTCTGCACTCCTTACTTTCTGGTGAATCTGATTTCGTCGATATTAATTTAACTGATCAATCGGTTATTATTCAAAATAAAACGGCCTTGGTTAGACATACTCTGAATGCCAAAACGAATGATAAAAATGTTCCAGGAAATGTGAAACTTTATATCCTTTTAATCTGGAGTAAAGAAAAATCAGGCTGGAAATTAATTGGAAGACAAGCGGTTAAGGTGCCTTAGTTGAGTCCCTAGTCTTGAGTCCTAAGTCGGTAGTCTAAGACTCTGGACTTAGGACTTAAGACTGCAGACTATTTAATCATCACCCCCGGTCTATTCACCAACGGAATTTTGATCAAATTAGAATCGATGATGCTTTCAGGCAGAAAAATAAACTTTTTGTCGTAAATGGTGCTGCCAATATAATAACTGAGCCAGTATTCGTTGGTTAAACCAAAAACTTCAGGATCAATAGCTTCTACTCCTGAAAAAGAATTCCCCTCCATATCTCCAATAAAATGCCTTAACACAGAAGTTTTTACCGGCTTGCCATCTTTTTCACCATAACCTTTTGAGCTGATCAATACGTTGGTGATTGGCTCATTTTTTAAATTAACAAGGTAAACCGTCCAGCTCGTAACTTCTGGTGTTTCGCCCATTAGTACCACGGCCATTGCAATATCTTCAACTGTATTTTCTGGTAAATCTGATTTCATATCCACTATTTATCGTCATGCTGAACTTGTTTTAGCATCTTTCGATAAAGACTCTGAAATAAATTCAGAGTGACGCTACTCATTTATTTCTTCTTCGCTACTGCCTTTTTAGCGGGAGCTGCTTTTTTCTTTGCAGGAGCCTTTTTCTTCGTTTCGAAAGCGTTTGGTACCTGTTCTACAATCATTTTCTTTACTATTTCCAAATCAATATCAACCAGTTCTTCTGGAGTATATTTCTGTTTGGTAGCCTCGTTGTATCTCAATTTAAGCATTAATTTACCAAAACGGATAAACGGTCCCCAGCGGCCATTTTCGATGGAAATTTTTTCAGCATCCCAGGTTTTAATAAAGCGGTTGGCTTCTTTTTCTACTTTCTTGCTGATTAAAGTATTGATATCTTCCTGTGATAAATTGTCGAAATCATATCCTTTTGCAGGTATATTGATGAACAGATCATTCCATTTAATAAAAGGACCGAAACGACCTTTGCCTTTTGTTACTCCTAAACCTTCGTAATGTGCAATTGGCGCATCATCATCCATTTTCTGTTTGATAATTTCAACCGCTCTATCATAAGTTACCGATAAAGGTTCCTCATTTTTAGGAAGTGAGATAAAACTTTCGCCCCATTTTACATAAGGTCCGAAACGGCCTACACCGATCATCACCTCTTTGCCTTCAAAATCAGGTAATTGGAAAGGAAGTTTAAATAATTCCAATGCATCATCTAAAGTAATCGTAGCTACAGATTGGTTGCGCATTAAACTTGCATAACGTGGCTTTTCTTCTTCGTCAAGCTCGCCAATCTGTACCAATGGTCCAAATTTACCCACTTTGGTGTATACATTTTTGCCCGTTGCAGGGTCTAAGCCTAATAAACGCTCACCTGTGGCACGTTCAGCGGTTTCTAAAGTGGTTTCTACTTCGCTGTGGAAGGGATTATAGAAAGAGTGCAGCATTTTAGTCCACTCTTGCAAACCTTGCGCAATTTCGTCAAATTCCTTTTCCACTTTAGCGGTAAAGTTAAAATCGACGATACCTTTAAAATGTTCCACTAAGAAATCGTTTACCACCTCACCAATATCGGTAGGGAAGAGTTTCGATTTTTCTGCCCCGGTAATTTCCGATTTGATTTCTTTTTTTACCTGTCCGTCGGCTAAAACGATAGAAGTAAATCTACGTTGCTTACCATCTCTGTCTTCTTTTACCACATAACCACGGTTTTGTACCGTAGAAATGGTCGGTGCATAAGTAGATGGACGGCCAATGCCTAGTTCTTCTAGTTTTTTAACCAAACTGGCCTCTGTATATCTTGCCGGCGGACGTGAGTAACGTTCAGTCGCCTGCATTTCTTTTAAAAATAGTTCTTGTCCTTTGGCTAAAGGAGGCAAGATGGCACCACCTTCTTTTTCTTCAGTTTCTTCATCGTCAGTCGATTCTAGATAAACTTTTAAGAAACCATCGAATTTTAATACTTCACCTTCAGCCACCAAATGCTCTTTTCGGGTTGAAGCAGTAATCTGAGCCGTAGTTTTTTCAAACAAAGCTTCGCTCATCTGCGAGGCGATAGCACGTTTCCAGATCAAATCGTACAAACGTTTCTCCGAAATGTCCCCATCTACAGTATGTCTGTCGAAATAAGTAGGGCGGATGGCTTCGTGAGCCTCTTGTGCACCAGCTGATTTGGTTTTATAAACGCGGTGTTGGTGGTATTTATCTCCGTAAGCAGATTTAATCTCTGCAGCAGCAGCATTTAAAGCCGTTTCCGATAAGTTTACAGAGTCTGTTCTCATGTAGGTAATTTTACCCGCTTCGTACAGTCTTTGTGCCACCTGCATGGTTCTGGCTACCGAAAAACCTAATTTTCTGGAAGCTTCCTGTTGCAGGGTAGAAGTGGTAAAAGGAGCAGCAGGATTACGTTTTGCAGGACGCGTTTCCAAGCTTGTAATATCGAATTTGGCATTTATACAATCCTGAAGATATTTTTCGGCATCCGCTTCGCTTTCAAAACGTTGCGGCAATTCTGCCTTAACCATTTCTTTTCCTTTACCTGTTGAAAATTGTGCGGTAATTTTATAGGCAGCGGCTGCATTAAAGTTTAAAACTTCTCTTTCTCTATCTACAATTAAACGTACTGCAACAGATTGTACACGTCCTGCAGAAAGTGATGGTTTTACTTTTTTCCATAAAACAGGAGAAAGTTCGAACCCCACCAATCTATCCAATACCCGGCGTGCCTGTTGCGCGTTTACCAGGTTGTAATCAATTCCACGTGGACTATCGATTGCTTTTAAAATAGCAGGTTTGGTGATTTCATGAAATACAATGCGTTTTGTTTTCTCTACTTTCAGGCCTAAAGTTTCGAATAAATGCCACGAAATGGCTTCTCCCTCACGGTCCTCATCGGATGCTAGCCATACCATCTCGGCTTCTTTAGCTAGTTTTTTCAGTTCGGCAACCACGTTCTTCTTGTCGGCGGGTACCTCGTAGGTTTGGGCAAAATTATTTTTAATATCAATCGCCATATCGCCTTTCACTAAATCCCTGATATGGCCATAGCTAGATTTCACCAGGAAATCTTTTCCCAGGTATCCTTCTATAGTTTTAGCTTTTGCGGGTGACTCGACGATTAATAAATTTTTGGCCATGAAATACGTTTTTGTGCAAATAAAGCTATAATTAAAGCATAAATCCAAACCTGAAGAGAATTTAATACAAATTTTTTATTAAATGTTGGTAAAATATATTGGTTTCTAAGGTGATTTTAATCAGGTTTTAATCTCCAGCCGAATATTTTAAATGGTTTTCAGCAGAATCAGATTTTGTATTCCTTAAATATATTGTTTTTGAAAATGAAAGGTTCTGTTTAGTGGCGGCCAGCAGTCCTGCTACAGCTTTAAGTCCTCGCTGCGCTGTGGGCTTCCCGCTATATCAGGTTTAGAAACAAAGGTTGGGTTAACTACATCTTACCTTTTACATCATCCATCACATAATTTACAGCCACATTACATCAAAGCAACCGATTTGTACCTATATTCGTATATAAAAATAAAAACAACGATGATCAGCACAATTCTAATCCTATTAAACTTATTGGTATCGCCACCAAAAAATGTTTACGATTTCAGCTTTAAAACCATTGATGGTAAAGAAATCAAACTTTCTAAATTTAAAGGCAAAAAAATCTTAATTGTTAACACGGCTTCTAAATGCGGTTTTACACCTCAATACGAAGATTTAGAAAAACTGCAGAAACAATATGGCAACAAGGTAGTGTTGATCGGTTTTCCGGCAGGTAACTTTGGCGGACAAGAGTTTTCCACCAATGCAGAGATTAAAGAATTTTGTACAGGAAAATACAATGTTTCGTTTTTGCTTGCAGAAAAAAGTAGTGTTAAAGGAGACGACATCAGTCCATTGTTTAAATATCTTACCTCGCAAACCAATACAGAAGAGCAGGGTGATATTAAATGGAATTTCGAGAAATTCCTGATTAACGAAAAAGGAGAGTTGGTACACCGTTTCCGTTCTAAAACAAAACCTACAGACGAAGTGATTGTTAAAAACCTTTAGAGTGAGGTAAAAGGGAATATGTAAGATGGAATAATCTTTCGCTTCTTCAAATAATTAAAAGGTAAAGTGGTTTAAGCCATTTTGCCTTTTTTTATGCATTATATATTAAAGAATTGGAAAATTTTGGGCAAGAGAAAGGGGCTTAAATCCATAAGCCCCAATTAAACCAAACAAACTATTTATGAAGTGTATATATAACCGCTGTATAAATAAAATGTTTTCGGAAAATTGAAATTATTTTAATTTTTTAGATCAGACTATTTGCCTTTTAGGTTGAATAGGCATAAAACACTCAAAATATAGGGTTTTGTAACAAAAAAGCAGTTTATTTTTGACTTTGCGATGTTAAAACAGGTTAAGCTGTTCAGGCTGATAAAGGCTTGGATCAAATGTATAGGAAACTGTTGTATTTTGATTGCCACCCACATAATAAAGTTCGGTTTCTTCATATCTGGAAGCTACTTTTACAAAAGTATCACCCGCAACGCTTTTAAATAAACTTTCAACCAACTCCGGATCGTTATTGTCTTTCGATAAATGGCTCAATAACAAGTGGCTCATGTATTCAGGTTTATGGTTTATGAAAAGCTCCAAAGCCTGTGTATTGCTTAAGTGACCATGACCGCCCATAATTCTTCGTTTTAAGAAATAAGGATAACGGCCATTCTGTAACATCTCAGTATCGTAGTTTGCCTCTAAAAAAGCTGCGTGGCAGTTCTTAAAATGCATAATCAAGCGGTCGCACACTGCGCCAATATCGGTAAATACCCCAACCCTCACATCATTACATTCTATGGTGAAACTGTAAGGATCAGCTGCATCATGAAATTTAGAAAATGCGGAGATTTTTAAATTTCCGATCTGGATATTTTGTAAATGATTTAATGGAAAGGTGTTATTTGAATCGAGTAAAAGCCGGCTGCTTTTTAAGGTAGGTGTACTGATGTAAACCGGAAGTTTATGTTTTTTTGCAAAAACAGCTAAGCCTTTAATGTGGTCGCTGTGTTCGTGAGAGATAAAAATTGCTTTAAGCTTGTTTACCGATAAGCCCAGGCGCTCCATGCGCTTTTCTACTTCTTTGCAGGTTAGGCCAACATCAACCAAAACGGCCTCATTATCGTTCCCCACATAGTAACAGTTGCCGTTACTCCCCGAATTTATTGATGTAAAATATAATGCCATATTCTTCTGCAAGATAAGGCTTATTTGGTGAATGAAAAAGTAAAACTATATTCTTGTGCCGTTGTGCTCTACCAGGCGCGATAGGAGTGGGAGGAAAGCCTGTATCAGGTTAATCTCTTCTGACGAAAATATTTTTTCCAATGTTTGTGCCAGCCACTCTTCTTTGATTTTTCTGCTGGCAATGATGTGTTTTTCGCCCAGTTTGGTTAAACCGATAAATATTTTCCGTTTATCTTCTTCACTCGGAAAGCGCTCCACGCATTTTGCATCAAATAAACGGTTGATGATCTGCGAAATCGCCTGTTTAGATACCCTTTCCATATCAGCAAGCTCTGTCGATAACATTTTACCGTGTTGTTCGAGCAGCGACATGGTTAACAACTCGGCATTGCTAAACTCCGAACTTACGTTCTGTCTGCGCAACTGTCGGGTTAGCCGGGTAACCGTGCTTCTTAATCTGGCTGCAATCTCTTGTGTTTGAGTAGGCATATTAATGGTAAATAAACTTTACAAATATAAGCTTTTATTTTTAATCATAACTGATCTTGATTTTATAAAATCTTTAATTTATGATTTTAAACTGATAAAAGTAGGCTTTTTTGATTTTAAGGTTATGATAAATTTTTCTATTTTTGTAAAGTTACTTTACTATTTTAAACATGAGTATTTTTCGTTCGCTAAGGCATTATAATTACAGGTTATTTTTTACAGGTCAGGCCATTTCATTAATTGGTACATGGATGCAGCGCGTGGCCATCAGTTGGTTGGTTTATCGTTTAACAGGTTCGGCATTTTTGTTGGGGCTGATTACATTTTTAAGTTTAATCCCTTCATTGGTGCTCGCTCCCTATGCGGGGAGCTATGTTGACAGGCATAACAAGTATAAAATTTTGGTGATTACCCAAATCATCCTGATGCTTCAGGCGGGTGCCCTGGCTTTAATGATCTGGTTTAAAGTGTACGATATGTTCTGGATTGCAGCGCTTTCGCTGGTACAGGGACTGGTAAACGCTTTTGATGTAACGGCGCGACAATCGCTAATGGTAAATTTGATTGATGATAAAGAAGATTTACCAAATGCCATTGCACTTAACTCTTCGATGTTTAATGCGGCGAGGTTGATTGGACCCGCGCTGGCAGGGGTAATTTTGAGTACCCTGGGCGAGGATATCTGTTTTCTGATCAACTTTATAAGTTTTATCGCGGTACTGGGCTGTATGGTGATGATGAAATTAAAACTGACTGAACATCAAAAATCTAAAGAAAATATCTGGATTGATCTTAAAAAGGGTTATGATTATTTGAAATCATCTCCAGATCTGGCCTCTATGGTGTTGATGATGGCTGCTTCGAGTTTATTGGTCATTCCATTTACCACTTTGCTTCCTGTATTTGCGAAAGATATATTTAACGGAAATGCCACTACTTTTGGCTGGTTCGAAAGTGCGGCCGGATTTGGCGCATTTTTTGGAGCCATTTATATGGCCACTTTAAAAGCTGGCCAAAACTTACAGAAAATCGTGATGATGTCGGGGATTTTATTGGCCATATCAGTAGTGGCGCTGGCGATATCTCCATCATTAATATTGGCTTTAATCTGTACCGGATTAGCGGCTTTGGGTTTAATGGCGCAAACTTCATCTATCAATACTTATCTGCAAACGCACGCTGATGATGTAATGAGGGGGAGGACTTTAAGCTATTATATCATGGCTTATCAGGGGGTATTGCCGATCGGAAGTTTATTAATGGGGTATCTGGCGCATCTTTTCGGCACGCAAGTGGTTGTGGCTTTTGAAGGTGTTGCCGGTTTATTAATTGTAGCAGCATTTGTTTATAATGAAAATCATCGCAATCAATTGAAGAATAAATTTTCCTTATTAGGAAGTTAGGTGATATGCTTTTTTGATTTTCTTAACTACCTTAACTTCTTAATGCTGGATAATTATACTAAGGTTTTGTTATCATTAAGGAGTTAAGAAAGATTAAGGTTTTCTCAACAATTTCTTAATTACCTTAACTTCTTAATGCTGAATAATTATACTAAGGTTTTGTTACCATTAAGGAGTTAAGAAAGATTAAGGTTTTCTCAACAATTTCTTAACTACCTTAACTTCTTAATGCTGAATAATTATAATAAGTTTTTTGTCACCATTAAGGAGTTAAGAAAGATTAAGGTTTTCTCAACAATTTCTTAACTACCTTAACTTCTTAATGCTGAATAATTATAATAAGGTTTTGTTATCATTAAGGAGTTAAGAAAGATTAAGGTTTGGTGCAAATGGTTTTCCGCAGATTTTAATAAGGTAGGTTAAAACGCTACACGCCAGCCGCTATACGCTACGCGCATTTACCCGTGCACAATCAACTTACAATCTACCATTACTTTTTGGTAGTTCTGGATGTCGATTTCTTTATTGATCAGCTGAAGCAATAGCTTTATTGCGTTTTCGCCTACTGATTCAGGATTTTCTTCTATCGAAGCTATAGGCGGCGAATCGAGATAGCTGATAAATGAAGTATTGCCAAAACCGATACATTCGATTTCGTTAAATTTAGGATGATTGATTGATCTCAGATATTTTATCGCATCAAATAAAATAGGCTCTTTAAAGGCCACAAGGGCGGTAGGCATATTTTCCGGATTGGCAAAAAGATTCTTGATTGCTGAAATTGTGTTTTCTTTATCAAAATCGGTATAAGCTACCAGTTCGGCTGAAAAAGGTAGCTGATTATCTTTTAATGCATTGATATAACCATTGAAACGGTCGTGCGTAAAGTTGATCATTTTCGGTCCGCCAAGGTAGGCGATCTTTTTATGACCTCTGTCAATCAAAAATTTGGTAGCCTGATAGCAACCCTGAAAAGTATTGCCCAATACTTTATGGCAACTTAAATTGAAACTCGGGTTTCGGGTATAATAAACTACCGGGATGCCCATATTTTCGAACTGATCCAGGTGGGCAAAATCCTGCGTATTTTTTGAGATGGCTACAATTAAACCATCAACACGGCTCCTTAACAACATGTTTGCCGATTGAATCTCTTTTTCTAAATCGTCGTGCGATTGACTGATGATCACATTATATCCATTCTGTGTAGCAAATTGTTCTACACCATAAATGCTGCGTGTAAAGAAGTGATCTAAAAGGTTGGGTAAGATAATACCGATAATCCGCGACTTTTTTTCTTTTAAGTTAATGGCCGATTTATTTGGTGTAAAATGCAGATCGCTAGCCATTTCCTGTACACGTTTCTTAGTGTACTCGTTAATGGTGGGGTAGTTATTAAGGGCTTTTGATACTGTTGATACTGACATCTTTAACTTTTCAGCCAAGAACTTTAGTGTAACAGGGGTATTGTTCGTCATCTTTTCCAATCTCTATGCATAGATAAGAAAAAAAATCTAATTATTTCAAACGTTTGAAATGTAGTTTCAGTGGATTTTATAGCGTTTTAGGCTATTTAAAAACACTTTTATCTTTTAAGCTTTTCTAAATTCGTTACCACTAACACAAACTAACCAAATAAACATGATGAAATCATCTCACACTTGCTTCAGTTTAAAAAGGGCTTATACCGGAGTATCAGGATTAGCTGGAGGAACGAATTTCGCTTTGCCTCCAAAATGTTACGCTTTTAAGACAAAATCTTACAATCCTCAGGATGCCTAGCTTAAATTAACCGCTGTCTTCCTCTACCACGCCGATCTGATTCCTGAAAGGCAATATGATATACACATTTTGAATAGACTTAATGGATTTACCCACGTAAATCTACCTGTCTGACTATTAACTAAACATTAAATTTTAACCGAATAGACTTAATTTTTTATAACAATTATGGATAGACTTTACAATTTGAAGAAGACTTTTACCTGCATTGGATTTGAGAAAATTCAATGGAATAAAATGCTTTATATCTTAACTTTTCTTTTTCTGATCAGTTCTTCCTTTACTGCTTTTGCGCAGGGAACAGTAACGGGTACGGTAAAAGATAGTAAAGGAATTACCTTGCCGGGTGTAAGTGTAAGGGTTAAAGGTACTACAACAGGCGCAGTAACCGATAATGACGGTAAATTTTCAATTAAGGCAGCAGAAAATGCAACATTAACCTTTACTTATATTGGATACATTAACAAAGAGGTTGCTGTAAATAGCAAAAGCAGCTTAACCATCCTGCTCGAAGATAACTCTCAGGGGCTGGATGAAGTTGTAGTGGTTGGTTATGGCGCACAGAAAAAATCTACCTTAACAGGAGCCATTGCACAGATCAACTCTGAAGAGATCATGAAATCGCCCACGCCAAACCCAACCAATAGTTTAATAGGTCGTTTACCGGGTTTATTGGCTGTTCAAACGAGTGGCCAGCCGGGGGCAGATGGTGCCCAGTTAAAAGTTAGGGGAGTGGCCACCTATGGTGCCAATAACGCTGCAATTGTAGTGGTTGATGGGGTTGAACGTCCGAGTTTCTCAGATGTGGATGCCAGCGAAATTGAAACCATTACCGTGTTAAAAGATGCGGCTTCTACGGCCATTTATGGTATCCGCGGCGCTAACGGTATCATTGTGATTACCACAAAACAAGGAAAAATTGGTGCGCCAAAAGTAACTTACACAGGTAATTATGCACTACAAACCTATACTGGTTTGGCCATTGGACTTCCGGCTTTGGAAAGTGCCACTTTGTTAAATCAATCTTACCTAAACGATGGTAAACCTGCATTTTTTACTGACGCGGAGATACAGAAATTCAGGGACAAATCAGACCCGATTGGTTATCCTGATGTGCAATGGTTTGATTATTTAACCAAAAAATATTATTCACAAACACAGCATAATATCAATATCAATGGCGGAACTAAAATTGCCAAATACTTTGTTTCGGCTGGTTATGCTTTTCAGGACGGGATTTTCAAGAAGTTCGACTCACCTTACGGAATTAATACCGTACCAAATTATAACCGTTATAATTTCCGTTCGAACGTAGATTTAACCCTTAACAAAGACTTTACTGTTGGGATTAAACTAGGCGGGCGTTTTGCTGATCGTTATCAGCCTGCAGGTTTAAGGTCTTCTTCTGCATTTTCTTACGATACGATTGAAGGGATGATTTCGCGTATTCTGCAGGTTCCGGCTTATGCCTATCCGGTTACTTTACCTGACGGGAGGATAACGGCCAACCCGAATGTGGGTACCAATATCTGGAATCCTTATGCGGTTTTAACACGTTTTGGAACACGTAACGATGATAATAACACCATTGAAAGTACATTTAACCTGAATTATAAATTAGGTTTCATTACTAAAGGATTAGGCTTTAAAACAGTATTTGGTTACGATTCTTATTATAACAATACCGAAAGAAGAAATGCCAACTGGGCTGCTTATGTGTATAATCCGGCTACTGGCGAAGCAACTTTATCAACTGATACGCGTAACCGTGATGAGCCTTTAGGTGCCGTACAAGATGGCGGTGTAACTGAAGGCAGTACCAATATGAATCTACAAGCGGGCTTTGATTATAACCGCGATTTTGGAAAACACAATGTTAGTGCCTTATTACTGGGTACAAGGCAATTAATCAAATCAACTGGTACTACGGCATTTACCGCGCCTCCAAAAGCATCACAAGGTATTGCCAGCCGTGTGGCCTATAATTATAACGAACGTTATTTCGCAGAGTTTAATGCTTCTTACAACGGATCAGAAAATTTTGCCCAGGGTTTGCGTTATGGCTTCTTCCCGGCTATATCAGCGGGCTGGACTTTAACTAATGAGCCTTTTTGGAAAAAGAATGATATTCTATCTTATTTAAAAATCAGGGGTAGTTATGGTTTAGTAGGTAACGACAGGATTTCGGATAGCCGTTTCTTGTTCTTAACCAGTTATTCTACTTATACCACTACTACAGCGGGTGGTCAGGTAGCGCCATTCGGAAATCCAAATTCCATTACCAATTATCCAACCATTCTGATCAGGGATCCACAGTTTTTTGGTGCAACCGGAAACGATCTTGGAAACCCGATAGTAACATGGGAGACAGGTACTAAACGTAACATTGGTTTTGAAGCCCGTTTATTTAAAGATAACTTAAGAGTAACGGTTGATTTATTCGACGAAACCAGAAGAGATATCTTAACACCATCTTTAAGTGGTTCTGCCCTTTATGGACATACCTATCCGAATTTCAACAAAGGTATTGTTTACAACAAAGGTTACGAGGTTGAACTTGATTACCAGAAACAGGTTGGAAGTGTAACACTTGGTTTAAACGCCCAGTTAAGTTATGCTAAAAACAGGATTGTAGAAAATGATGAACCAGATGGTTTACCTCCATCATTGGTAAGAAAGGGAACCAGTGTTGGCCAGTTTTTTGGATATGTAACAGATGGTTTCTTCCAATCGGCAGCCGATATTGCCGCTTCTCCAAAATTACAGGGTTATTCACCAATTCCCGGAGATTTAAAATTTAAAGATTTAGATGGCGATGGGATTATTACCAGTTTAGATCAGCAAGCTATTGGCCATACCAATACGCCTGAGTATGTGTATAGTGCTAGCCCACGTATTTTGTACAAAGGATTTTCGTTTTCTGTATTATTTCAGGGCGTTGGAAACGTAAGCTCGAATGTTATTTTGAACGAACAGAACAATGGGCAGCAAATGTATCCTTTTATGCTCGATTCGTGGACACCTGCAACTGCATCAACCGCAACCTGGCCGGTGATACATGCAAGAGGAACAGCATCTTTAAACTATGCTTTAAACGATTTCACTTTGCAAAATTCTTCTTATTTAAAAATCAGAAACGTAGAATTTGCGTGGAACTTACCTAAAGAGTGGGCCACAGCATTAAAGTTAAGCAACGTGAGGGTTTTTGTACAGGGGCAGAATCTTTACACCTGGACGAAGTATAAATTTTATACAGATCCTGAAAATGTAAACACCATTAATACTGCTTTTCCATTGCAATCGATTTATCCAACATCAAAGGTTTACAATTTTGGTTTAAACGTTCAATTCTAAGAAAAAATGAAACCATCATGAGCATGCCGCTCTCAAACAGTAATTAATATGCTCATGATCGCTTCATCGCCGCTAAAAAAAAATATAAGCAAATGAAAAATTATAAAATATTTACAGCAATTCTTTTATTAACGCTCATCTCTTTTTCTTGTAAAAAAGATTATTTAGAACGTACGCCGGGAGTTGCCATTAGTGAGGATGATATTTTTGCAGATCCCGCATTGGCCGCAAGATTTGCCGATAATGCTTACAACTATGTCATTACCAAATATGTGCGTTTTAACGATCACCGGGGCTGTACCGCTCAGGCTTCTGATGAGGCCGTTTCAGGAAACTCGGAAGGTTCGGTAACTTCTTTGAACAGAGGTTTATACCATGATCATTCTAACGGACCATCGCTAAACGATATTTATGGCGTATGGAAATTGATGTACGCAGGCATTGCTGTAGAAAATAAAATGCTGGCCAGGATAGGAGAGGTACCTCCATCTCCAAATGCTTCCGTTCCAATTTTTGATGCCAAACGTGTAGAAGGCGAAATGCGCTTCCTGCGTGCATTATCTTATTTCGAGCTAACCAAAAGGTTTGGTGGCGTACCCATTATAGATAAGGTGTATGCGGTAACTGATGATATGAACAGTATCCCAAGGAGTTCTTTTGCCCAGGTAACTGATTTTATCCTAAAAGATATTGAAGTTGCACTTACCAAACTGGGCACTGATACGGATTATGGTGCTTCTAATTACGGCCGCCCAACACTTGGTGCTACGCTGGCATTAAAAGCACGCGTATTATTGTATGCTGCAAGTCCGTTAAATAATCCAAATAACGATAAAACCAAATGGCAGGCTGCTGCTACTGCTGCTGCCGAAGTAATGAAAGGCGTTGATGGTTTGGCTAAACAAGCGTATTCGCTACAAGCCACTTATGGCGATTTGTTAAATCTTCCAAACTCACCAGAATATATCATGATGCGGATTAAAGGCCCTACACCTTTAGCTGGAGAGATGATGCAGGATTTTTCGATGTCGCCTGGTTCCGGTGGTGCTCAGGGACAAATGAATCCTACTCAAAACCACGTAGATATGTACGAAATGGCCAACGGTAAAGCCATAACCGATCCTACTTCTGGTTACGATCCGCAAAAGCCTTATTTAAACCGTGAGCCACGTTTTTATAATAACATTATTTATAACGATTTAGCCTGGCAGGGTAGAAAAATCGAAATGTGGACCACCACAGATGCTAATGGTAAAACATTATATGGTAAAGATTACAGTACAACCATTACTTATACTGCAACGCGTTACTATTGCAAAAAATACTGGCCAGAAGTGTACAGGACTGTTGGCGGAAGTACAACTTTACTAAACTACCTCTATTTCCGTTATGGCGAAATATTGCTGAATTATGCAGAAGCACAGAATGAAGCAAACTACACTGTTGGAGACGCTACAGTTTATAAAGTTCTTACTGACCTGCGTAAGCGTGCTGGAATTCAGGAAGGTACGGGTCTTTTTGGTTTGAAAGCAAATATGACACAGGATGAAATGCGCATAGCGATCAGACATGAACGCGCTATAGAGTTGGCTTTTGAAGATCACCGTTGGTACGATATTATGCGCTGGAAGATCGGTGCACAAACCATCGCTGTTCCGATGAAAGGTATGGATGTGGTAAAAAACAGCAATGGCAGTTTTACCTATAGCCCGATAGTGCTTGGCCCAACCTTTCAAAAAAGCTGGACAGAGGCGCAAAATCTTTACCCAATCCCCAGAGCCGAAATTTACAAAAGTAAAGGGGCTTTAACCCAAAATCCGGGCTGGGAATAGTTGATTTAATCATATAACGCTAAAAGATTTTCAAAATGAAATTTATAAAATCAAAATATATTATATGTCTCTTATTCATGATGGCAGGAATGCTGAATGTTTATGGGCAAAAACCTGATGAAAAATTGACCATAACCGGGAAAGTTGTAGATCAGGACAAGAAACCGCTACCTGGTGTAGCCATTTCCATTCAGGAGGATAAAACCAATAAAGCTGTTTCTACGGGCACAGATGGTTCCTTTTCAATAGATGCAACAAGTAGCGACGTAATTGTATTTAAATTTGTGGGCTATGGAACCATATTAAAACCAGCATCAGAGGTAAGTAAAGCTGATGTGGTTTTAATCAAATCTTTGGTCGATGCCGGAGATGATGATTTGGTATATATTCCTTTTGGAGTTAGAAAAAGAAGAGAAGTTACCGCAACCATTAGTACCATCAGGGCAGAAAATCTGCCTCAGATCCCATCATCTTCATTAACCAATGTTTTTACAGGTAGGCTTGCAGGTTTGGCTGTATATCCAAGTGGCTCACAACAACCTGGCTACGATGCATCGAGTTTTTTAGTTAGGGGACGCTCATCTTATAACAGCAATCAGGAACCATTGGTGCTGGTAGATGGTATTGAAAGAGACTTCACCTCGATGGATTTAAATGAAATTGAAAGCGTAAGTGTATTAAAAGATGCTGCAACACTAGCCTGGTATGGTATGTATGGTGGTAATGGTGTAATTTATGTAAAAACACGCCGTGGCAGTGCAACTTCTACCAAAGTAAGTTTCGATGCACAGGCCGGTTTACAGGCTCCTTTGCAGATTACAGCGCCTTTAGATGCTTACTCTTATGCTACACTTTATAATGAAGCATCCGTTAACAGTGGTGGTACAGCAGTGTATGGCCCGGAAGCTTTACAGGCTTATCAAACTGGTTCCGACCCGATAAAATACCCAAACAACAATTTTGTAAGGGATTTTACCAAAAAAGTGGCGCCTACACAACGTTATGTAGCTTCTGTTACAGGCGGTAATGCTTTTATAAAGTATTATACCGTATTAAGTGCTTACCAGCAAGGCGGTTTTTATAAAGGTGGCAATAGTGAAACTTATGATGCCAATACCGATTTTAGCCGTTATAACCTCCGTACCAATTTAGATCTGCATGTAAATAAAAATTTAGATGTAGCTTTAGATATCGGCGGCAGGATTACCACGCTAACTTTCCCAAATGCAGGTACAGGAGCTTTTTTAACTGCGGTATATTCTACCCCTGCTAATGCTTTCCCTATCTTAAATCCTAACGGATCGTATGGTGGAACGTCCGTTTATCAGCAAAGCAATCCATTGGCGATGATGCAATCAAGAGGTGCTAGTACCGATTTAATGCGGAACATGATTGCAACCATCAGTGCCCGCCAAAAAATGGACGGCATTTTAAAAGGGTTATCTGGCGAGGTTTTTTATGCTTACGATATTGCAGGTTTATACCGCTCAGGTTTTGCTGAAACTTATGCAACCGCAGTGCTTAATGCAGATGGTACTTATTCGCCATTTGGTACAGCAAGCAAAGTAAACTATCAGGGAAATGCCTTTTCTGGTAACGTTAAAAAAAGTGAGTTTTGGGCTGGTCTTGATTACAATCGTACTTTCGGTAAACACGATATTAAATTCTCAACAAGGGTTTCGAGGGCAAATTTATCTTCTTTCGGAAGTTTGGATGTTCGAAGAGAAGGTTGGTCTAACCGCCTGTCGTACAATTTTATTCAACGTTATTTTGTTGACGTAACGGCTAATTATTCAGGCTCAGAGAATTTTGCACCGGGCAAAAGATATGGTTTTTTCCCTGCTGCATCTGCCGGGTGGATTATCTCTGATGAGAATTTCATGAAAGGATCCGGCAATTTCTTAGACCTGTTAAAAATCAGGGGATCTTATGGTTTAGTGGGTAACGATGCCATTGGCTCGGCCAGAAGATTTGCCTTTAACGATTTCTACAGCAGAAGTACAACCGGTTATAATTTTGGGACTGCTTTTACAGGGGTGAGCGGAACCGGACAGCTGGCTTTGGCAAATCCCGACTTAACCTGGGAAAAAGCCTATAAAACCAGTCTCGGTTTCGATGCCAAATTGTTTAAACAATCATTATCAATCAGTGCCGATTATTTTTACGAAGACAGGAAAGATTTAACCACGGCTTCTTTATTGCCAAGTTTACTCGGTCAGAGTTTAATTTATGTGAACGAAGGAGAAGCTGAATACAGGGGTTTTGAAACAGGTATCAACTATAACAAAAAAATAGGTGAAGTCAACCTGAACGTTTTCGGGAACTTTACCTATAATGTAAGTAAAATCCTTGCCATAAACGAAGGAGCTGGTTTACCATCTTATCAAAAACAATTGGGGCACCCAATTTCGAGTGTAATTTCGCCTGCAGCAACTGCAACTACTGGTGCTGGTTATATTTCTACCATGTTAATTTCTAACGGAATCTTCCAATCACAGGCTGAGATCGATGCTGCGCCAAAACAAATGTTGTCAGGATCGGTAAAACCTGGCGATATCAGATATGTTGATCAGAATGGTGATGGTTTAATTAACGACCTGGATAGGGTTAGAACCGATTTCAACTTTGTACCTAAAGCATTTTTTGGTTTTGGTGCTTCAGTATCCGTTAAAAATTTCGACCTGAATTTCTTGTTCCAGGGTACAAGCGGCCGTTCTATTACCATTCAGAACCTGGTTAACTCAGGTAATGCCAATAACGGTTATTTAAGCCAGTTTAGTGTAGACAGGTGGACACCAACTAATACAAGTGCTCCTTATCCAAGATTATTATTAACCGATAGGGGTAACAACACAGCCAATTCTGATTTCTGGATCCGCTCCGGCGATTACATCAGGCTAAAAAATGTTGAACTAGGTTACTCATTCTCTCCGGCATTTATCAAAAGGTTAAAAATTTCACAGCTGCGTTTTTATGTAGGTGGACTAAACCTGTTAACGTTTGATAAACTTGGCGATTTACCTATCGATCCGGAATTGCCCGAATCGGGATACAATGCTTCATATCCTTATATGAAAATTTATTCACTTGGGTTGAACTTGAAATTTTAAAAGATAAGACAATGAAACCATCATGATTTTACAACTTTTAAGATATGCTTAAAATCATGATAGCTTCATCACCGTTGAAATAAATAAAAAAAAGATGAAAAAAAATATATTTTATCTGATCCTTGCCTTTGTAACCTTACAGGTAGCTGGATGTAAAAAAGATGACTTTCTTCAGGATGGATCTTTTAGCGGGACCAACGATATTACTGAAGCACAGTTATGGGCAAATCCTGATTATGCAAGGAATTTTCTGAACAACGTATATTCTGTGGTTTCTGACCGATATAATTTAGGCGATGGCGCACTACTGGCATCTGGAACTGACGAAGCGGTAAACTCGAACGTAAATGCATCAATTTCTACACTAAACAATGGTACCTGGAGTCCGGTTAGAACCTTTGACGATGTTTATGTAGATATGTATGTAGGCATCAGAAAAGCCAATATGTTTCTCGAAAAGATCGATGCCGCGGCAATTGTTCCAATTGATGAAGTTTTGCCCGCCAACGTAGCCGAAAATCAGACTTATGCCTCGCAAATAGAGCGTTTAAAAGGTCAGGCTTATTTTTTAAGGGCATTTTTCGAATTCGAACTGCTTAAACGTTATGGTAGCTTTGCTATTGTAACCAAAACCTTAACCATTAACGACAAACTTGATGTACCCAGAAATACTTTCGATCAGTGTGTGGCACAGATTTCGGCAGATTGTGAAGCAGCTATAACCAGGTTACCGCTTTCGCCATCGGAGTGGAATACCACCAACCGCGGTAGGGCTACACAAACTTCGGCCATGGCACTTAAATCGCGAATGTTGTTATATGCAGCCAGTCCTCAATATAACCCAACCAACGATGTTACCAAATGGCAGGCTGCCCTTGATGCAGCTAAAAGACTAATGGATACTGGTAAGCACAATATTTACACTTCTTATCCTAACATTTGGTTGTGGAATGTATCAGGTGCAGCCTATAACACAGAAGTTATTTTTGCTACTCAAACACTTAATACCAATTCTATCGAAAGCACCAATGCGCCTATCAGTTATGATGGTGCTACCGGCCGTACCAATCCAACTCAGGAAATGGTTGATGCTTTTGAAATGAAAACAACGGGAAGGCCAATCACCGATGCCAGTTCAGGTTATGTAGCAACAAATCCTTATGCAAACCGCGATCCAAGGTTAGGTTTTACCGTGATGTTCAATACTGCTTCGATACAGCCTATTGTTGCCGCCAACAATTTTAAAGGTAAACCTGTAGAAACTTTTGTGGGTGGTAAAGATGGTTTAGGACTTAATGTTAATGCCACTAAAACGGGTTATTACATGCGTAAATATTTGAGTGAAAGTGCCGTTTGGACAGGTACAGCAACAAATATCCGTCGCCCATGGATCTTGTTCAGGTATGCAGAAATACTTTTAAATTATGCAGAAGCCGTAAACGAAGTGCAGGGTGTAGCCGGGCAGACAGAAGTTTTAAGGGTTTTAAACATGATCCGTAACAGAACAGGTGTAGCCATGCCCGCATTGCAAACCACCAGTGCTGCTGGTAACGGTTATGTAGCTCCAACAAAAGACGAATTACGTAAAAGAATCCATAGTGAGCGTAGGGTAGAGTTGTGTTTCGAAGAGCACCGCTTTTATGATGTACGCAGATGGAAAGAAGGAGAAATTACTTTTAATAAACCGGTTACAGGTATGAAAATTACCCCATTATCTGCAACTACTTTTACTTATACACCGTTTACGGTAGAAAACAGGGTATTTGCGGCAAGAAATTACCTGTATCCAATTTCACAGTCAGAATTAAACAAAGCACCAAGTTTGGGACAAAATCCCGGATATCAATAAAAAACTAGATTTTGCTCAAATTTAGGCGGGCGGTGGA
Source organism: Pedobacter jeongneungensis (assembly GCF_000633455.1). GTDB lineage: Bacteria > Bacteroidota > Bacteroidia > Sphingobacteriales > Sphingobacteriaceae > Pedobacter > Pedobacter jeongneungensis_A. The sequence continues at coordinate 21,730 of NZ_AYMG01000039.1, read as the reverse complement.
AACACCGTCCGTTAATTAATTGTTAGTTTTGAAAACGATCAATTAATTAATATTAAAACTTAAGTTATGCTGAAAACAACCTATAGCGTATTTTTAATCTGCTTTTCGCTCCTTTCTTCAATCAGTTACGGTCAGGTTACTGCTATACAGAATATCCAGGCCCGCAAAATTCAGAGCCTGAACGGTAAGTGGAACTATATTATAGATCCTTACGAAAACGGCTATTACGATTACCGCCACGATCCATTCGATCAATCGAAAACCGGAACAGGTGGTTATTTTGATGATAAGATTCAAAAAGATAAATCAGAACTGATTGAGTACGATTTCGATCATTCTCCGCAAATGAATGTTCCCGGCGACTGGAACTCACAATCAGAAAAATTAGAACTTTATGAAGGCAATGTTTGGCTACGTAGAAAGTTTGATGCAAAACCCGAAAAAGGGAAAAGGTATTTCGTGTACTTCGGTGCCGTAAATTACGAAGCACATGTTTACCTTAACGGCAAAAAGCTGGGTGTACACAAAGGTGGTTTTACACCTTTCCAGTTCGATGTAACCAATAACCTAAAGGCTGGCGAAAATTCAATCGTACTTAAAGTTGATAATATCCGCAAACAGGATGAAATCCCTACAGTAAATACCGATTGGTGGAATTATGGAGGTATTACCCGTGATGTTTTTTTAGCGGAATTTCCTGAACATTTCATCAACGATTATAAAATTCAGTTGGTTAAAGGAAATAAAAATCTGTTAAGTTTCTCAGTAAAACTTGCAGATGCCACGGCAGGGCAGGAGATTACTTTATCTATCCCTGAACTGAAACTGGAAAAGAAATATAAAACAGATGCTGAAGGCAAAATTGCCGACGAATTTACCTGGAACAATTTGAATTTATGGTCGCCTGAAACGCCAAAACTTTACGCTGTAAACATTAAAACAGATAAAGAAAATATTAGTGATAAAATTGGTTTCCGCACCATTCAGGTAGAAGGAGATAGCATTTTATTAAACGGTAAATCTGTTTTTTTAAGGGGAATATCACTACACGATGAAAATCCGCTTCTAGCGGGCCGTTTACGTTCAGAAGGCGATATGCGCATGATGCTGCAATGGGCGAAAGATATGAACTGTAATTATGTTCGCCTGGCACATTATCCGCATAACGAAGAAATGATCCGTCTGGCCGACGAAATGGGATTATTGGTTTGGGCAGAAGTTCCGGTTTACTGGACCATCAGCTGGACAAATCCTGCAACCTACGCCAATGCCAAGCAACAACTCACTGATTTAATTGTACGCGATAAAAACAGGGCGAGTGTAATTGTATGGTCAATAGGTAACGAAACACCATTAAGTGATGCCCGTTTAAGTTTCATGAGTAACCTTGCCGAAACTGCCCGTTCTTTGGATGATACCCGTTTGGTGGCTGCGGCTTTAGAGGTGCACCGCGATGGAAATAACATTATTTTAAATGATCCATTAGGCGAAAAAATAGACCTGGTAAGTTTTAATGAGTATGCGGGTTGGTATTGGGGCGGTAATCCATCTGAAATCACCAAATATAATTTCGATATCAAGTATAAAAAACCAGTGGTAATTACCGAGTTTGGTGGCGATGCACTGGGTGGTTTCCATGCCGATGAAAATACCCGTTGGAGTGAAGAATATCAGGAAGCCCTATACAAGAATCAGATAACCTTATTAAGTAAAATTGGTGCTTTACGCGGAATGACGCCCTGGATCTTAACCGATTTCAGGTCACCACGCAGACAACACCCTATTTATCAGAATTTCTGGAACCGTAAAGGTCTGATCAGCGAAACAGGCAAGAAAAAGAAGGCCTTTTTTGTGCTGAAAGATTTTTACGACCAAATGCAGGTCAAATACAAATAAATTATGAACAGATTAAAGAAAATTAGTTTCGCTTCGAAAATCATGATTTCGATATCGCTGTTAACCATCTCCTGTGCCAAGTACAAAAGTACCAGTATCGATCCCGGAATGGTAACACCAACACAGTTGGCAGAAGAAATTACATTAAAAAGTATGCCTTTCCCTATGGGAGCTGCACTTAATGTAAGTCTTTTAAAAAGCAATACTAACTACCGCAATCTGGTTATTAAAGAATTTAATAGTGTTACGGCAGAAAATGCCATGAAATTTGCATCCGTACATCCTTCAAAGGATACCTATACCTGGAGCGATGCCGATTACCTGGTTGATTTTGCCGTAGCCAATGGAAAAAGAGTTCACGGACATACCTTAAACTGGTATAAATCATTACCCGATTGGGTGAATAATTTTCAGGGTACTACCGCAGATTGGGAAAATCTATTAAAAACCCATATCCAAACCGTAGTAGGTCATTTTAAAGGTAAAGTAACTTCCTGGGATGTGGTAAATGAAGCCGTTAACGAAGATGGCACCATGCGACCAAGCATCTGGTTGCAAAAATTAGGTGCCGATTATATTGGCAGGGCATTTCAGTACGCGCATGAAGCTGATCCGAATGCTTTGCTTTTTTACAATGATTATGGTCACGAATTTGGCCCGACCAAGCGAACCGCCATTTTAAACCTGGTTACGAGCTTAAAAAATAAAGGTATTCCGATTGATGGAATCGGCATCCAGATGCATACCCGCGTAACCCAAACCGATGCTAATTTAACTGCCGCCATTACTACTGCTGCGGCAACAGGTTTAAAAATCCATATTTCTGAAATTGATATCTCTCTTAACCCTGATAATGTACAGTCTATGACTTATACAAGCGCACTGGGCGAGCAGCAGGCCGCAAAATATAAAACCATTGTAAAGGCCTATAATGCCATTCCAAAAAGTCAGCAATATGGCATTACCCAATGGAATGTAACCGATGCCGATAGCTGGATTCCTTCCAATTATAACCGTCCCGATTGGCCATTGCCATTTGATGCGCAGTATCAGCGAAAAGCAGCTTATCAGGGGATTTTAGATGGTGTTAAATAGCATGAATCAAATATGAGAAGATACTTACCATTAGCCTTAATTTTAGGGATATCCCTTTCCACTTCAGCGCAGGATAAAAAAATCGAAAAGAAAATCGATTCGGTTTTAAAACTGATGACTTTAGACGAAAAAATCGGCCAGTTAAACCAATATACAGGCGATCGCGATGCAACCGGACCGATTACCAATAACCCGAATAAGTTAAAAGATATCCGCGATGGTAAATTGGGTTCTATGCTTAACGTGCGTGGCGCCAAAGAAACCCGCGAAGTGCAGGAAGTAGCCATGCAATCGCGGATGAAAATTCCCTTGATTTTTGGTTTGGATGTGATTCATGGTTACCGCGTTACTTTTCCCATTCCTTTGGCCGAAGCGGCCAGCTGGGATTTAGCTGAAATAGAAAATGGTGCCAGGGTAGCTGCAAGGGAAACCGCTGCTTCTGGTGTACACTGGACATTTGCACCCATGGTTGATATTGCACGCGATCCACGTTGGGGCAGGGTAATGGAAGGTGCCGGAGAAGATACTTATTTAGGTTCTAAAATTGCTTTTGCCCGTGTAAAAGGTTTTCAGGGTAAAGGTTTAGGCAATCTCGATGCGATTATGGCCTGCGCAAAACACTTCGCCGCTTATGGTGCTGCCATTGCAGGGAGAGATTATAATGCGGTGGATATGAGCGAACATACTCTGTGGGAAACTTACCTTCCGCCGTTTAAAGCCGCAGTTGACGCCGGTGCAGCCACTTTTATGAATTCTTTTAACACTTTAAATGGCATCCCTGCAACAGGCAACAGTTACCTGCAACGCGATATTTTAAAAGGACAATGGAAATACCAGGGTTTTGTGGTGAGCGATTGGGGATCGATAGGCGAGATGATTGCCCATGGTTATGCCAAAGATAAAGAGCAGGCTGCAGAACTGGCCATAAAAGCAGGTAGCGATATGGATATGGAAAGCAGAAGTTATCTGCCAAGCCTTGCTAAACTGGTTGCCGATAAAAAAGTGCCTTTGGCATTAATTGATGATGCCGTAAGAAGGGTTTTACGCAAGAAATTCGAACTGGGTTTATTTGATGATCCATACCGTTTCAGCAACGAAAGTCGTCAGGAAAAAGAATTGAATTCTCCTGAAAATAGAAAGGCTGCTTTGAAAATGGCCGAGAAAAGTATTGTGTTGTTGAAAAACGAGAAAGAAATTTTACCACTATCCAAAAACCTGAAAAAGATCGCTGTGATTGGTCCTTTGGGAAAATCAGAGAAAGATATGCAAGGTTTCTGGTCTATTTCGTGGGATAAAGATAACCTGGTTTCCTTGTACCAGGGTTTAAAAAATAAAGCAGGCAACCAAACCGAATTGCTATATGCTAAAGGTTGTGAAGTAGCAGATTCTTCAAAAACGGGTTTTGCCGAAGCGGTAGCAGTAGCCAAACAGGCTGATGTGGTGGTCATGGCAGTTGGCGAAACTTTAGATATGAGCGGTGAAGCAAAAAGCAGGGCAAATATCCATATCCCTGGTGTACAGGAAGATTTAATCAAAGCCATTCAGGCTACCGGCAAACCCGTTGTGGTGTTGGTAATGGCTGGCCGTCCTTTAATATTTAACTGGACAGCCGATAACATTCCTGCAATTATGTACACCTGGTGGTTGGGCAGCGAGGCTGGCAATGCCATGGCCAATGTACTTTATGGCGATTATAACCCATCTGGTAAATTACCTATGACATTTCCTCGTGACGAAGGACAAATTCCTTTGTATTACAATTATTTAAGCACTGGTCGTCCGGCTAAAAATGATAAAGACACCCGTTACCGTTCTGCTTACATAGATATGCCGAACAGTCCGAAATTTGCATTTGGTTATGGTTTGAGTTATACCACTTTCGATTATACCGATTTAGCGGTGAGTAAAACACAGATCAAACCGGACGAAAAAATTACGGTAAGTTTTACTTTAAAAAATACCGGTAAGTATGCTGGCGAAGAAGTAGTTCAATTATACCTGCAGGATAAGTTTGCATCGGTAGTACGTCCGGTTAAAGAACTGAAAGATTTTCAGAAAGTAATGCTGAAAGCAGGGGAGAGCAAAACCATCACATTCAATATCGATAAAGAGAAACTTTCTTTTTATAACCAACAGCTTAAATGGGGTGCAGAAGCAGGTGATTTTAAATTAATGATCGGAACGGCCTCGAATAACATTAAACTGGAAAAGGATTTTACGTTGTTGAATTAGAAAGTAGGCCTTGAGGCGATCGTCACCCTGTCCCGATTTAACATCGGGATCAGGGTCTTTATAGCAAGAAAGATGCTGATCCCGAAGATTCGGAACAGCATGACGACTATTCTTAACAGAAACAAGGAGGAGTTATAGAAACAAACGGTGCGTGGCAACACGAACCATGGCGATGGATAGCATAATTTTCCGTGTCCTCCGCGCATCCGTGGCAAAAAATGGTTAGCCACGGAGACACAGAAACACGGAGGAGCTTTGTGATAAAAAAACCAAATGGAATATAAAAAATGTAAACGGTCTGTGGGGACACAGACCATGGAAACTTAGTGCCTTCGTGCCTTTGTGGTCAAAAAGCATACCGTGGCAACACGAACCAAATAACCTGAGAAAAAAACTAAACGAATGTTAAAAGCGAAATCACTTTTATTACTACTTATTGCAGCTGCTACAGGCTTAACCAGCTTTGCCCAGGATCCAGGCCGAAGAACCATCAGCCTGAACGATCAATGGGAATTTAACAAAGAAAACGGACCGGTAGAAAAAGTAAATATCCCACATACCTGGAATGATAAAGATGTTTTAGATGATGCGTCTGGTTATTACCGTGGTTTGGGCGTTTATAAACGTAAATTAAAGCTTGATGAAACTGCAAAAGGAAAAGATATCTTTTTGGTTTTTAACGGTGTGGCGCAGGAAGCTGAAGTATTGGTTAATGGTAAATCTGCAGCCAAACATATTGGTAGTTACACCCGTTTTATTGTACCCATCTCTTCCTATTTAAACTATAAAGATGATGTAATTGAAGTAAGGGCCAATAACCGCTTCAACGAAGATATTCCTCCTTTAACAGCCGATTTTACTTTTTTTGGCGGTTTATACAGAAACGTAACTCTGTTAATTACCAATCCTGTTCATTTTTCGCAAAAAGAAAACGGAAGCAGTGGTGTTTTCATTGCTACACCGCAAGTTTCGGCTTCAACGGCCAGTGTACAGGTTAAAAGTTCGATTGATAACGCTTCGGCAGTTAACCAAAAAGTACAAGTTGTAACCACTATTTTCGATGACAAAGGTAATACGGTTACCAATCAAACTACTGCCATAAACATCAATAAAGGTAGCAATATGGTGGTGATTCAGGATATTAAATCGGTTCAGAAACCTGAATTATGGTCGCCGGAAAATCCTTACTTATATAGGGTTGTCACCAAAATTATCGATGCCAAAACCAAAGCTGTTATCGATCAGGTTTCCAATTCCTTGGGTTTTCGCTGGTTTAAATTTGATGCCGAGAAGGGATTTTTCTTAAACGATAAACCGGTAAAAATAATTGGTGCAAGCCGTCACCAGGATTACGAAAACAGGGGTAATGCTACACCCGATGCCTTGCAGATCAGAGATATTGAACTGCTTAAAGCCATTGGCGGCAACTTTTTAAGGGTAGCGCATTATCCGCAGGATCCGCAGATTTTAGAAGCCTGCGACCGTTTGGGCATTTTGGCCTCAGTAGAAATTCCGGTGGTAAACACCATTACCGAAACGGAAGCCTTTACCAACAACTGTTTGAACATGCAGACGGAAATGATCAAACAGAATTTCAATCACCCAAGCATCATCATCTGGGCTTATATGAACGAGATTTTATTGCGTTTAAAATTCTCCAACGATAAACCCCGCCAGCAGGTTTATTTTGATCATGTGCGCGAACTTGCCCAAAAACTGGATAGTTTAACGCGTAAACTGGATCCATCCAGATATACCCTTTTGGTTAACCACGGTGCCTGGGATATTTATAACAAGGTGGGGTTAACCAAAATCCCGATGATTGTAGGCTGGAATTTATACTCTGGCTGGTACTCAGGTGTTCCGGAAGATTTTGCTAAATTTTTAGACCGTCACCACAAAGAATTGCCCAATATACCTTTCATGGTTACCGAGTATGGTGCCGACGCCGATCCAAGGATCCGTTCTTTTTCGCCTATCCGTTTTGATAAAAGTGTAGAATATGGCATCAAATTTAACCAGGTTTATTTAAATGCCATGTTAAGCAGGCCTTTTGTAGCCGGTGGTGAAGCCTGGAATTTAGCCGATTTCAACTCCGAAACCCGTGAGGAAACCATGCCGCACATCAATAATAAAGGTTTATTAACCATTGGTCGCGAGCCAAAAGATACTTATTTTCTTTACCAGGCTTATTTATTGAAGAAACCCTATCTTAAAATTACTTCCGCACAATGGAAAGATCGAACAGGCACGGCAGATTCTGGTGCTTTAACCAGTACGCAGCCTCTTCAGGTGGCTACAAACCAAAAATCTGCTGAACTTTTTTTGAATGGTAAGAGTTTGGGTGTAAAAGATGCCGTTGATCATATTATTGATTGGCAGGTACCCTTTATTAATGGAAAAAATCAATTGCGCGTGGTGTCCGGAGATCAGAATGATCAGGCCGATATCAATTTCCAATTACAGCCATTCAAATTTAACGATACCAATATTCCATTTAAAAACATCAATATCCTATTAGGTTCCAAACGATTTTATATCGACGAAAAAGAGCATCAGCTTTGGATGCCCGATCAGCCTTATAAAGCCGGTGCATGGGGTTGGATAGGTGGCGATCCTTACAAAGGAACCAATAACCGCATTACTTATGGCAGCGACAAGAATATTCTAAGCACCGATAATGACCCGGTTTTTCAGACCCAGCAGGTAGGCATCAAACAATTTAAATTCGATGTTCCCGATGGTGAATACGAGCTGGCCCTATATTTTGCCGAGCTGGTTGGTGGTGAAACTAAAGAAGCTTTGGCTTATAACTTAGATAACAACCATAAAAAAGAGGTAGAAGAGCAGCGTATTTTCGATGTTTCCATCAACGGAACAGCATTTTTACCAAAACTAAATTTAGCGGGGGATTTTGGTTATACCACGGCCGTAAAGAAAACAACCAGGGTTACTGTACAAAATGGGAAAGGGATTTCGATTGATTTTAATGCCATCCAGGGTAAACCTGTTTTAAATGCCGTTCAGCTTAGAAAAATTTATTAATCCTTAAAATAATGAATCAACTGCCGCTCCGTATTTTATCGATTGACGTTTTAAGAGCCATCACCATGTTTCTGATGATCTTTGTAAACGATGTGGCCAGTGTAAAACATATCCCAGAATGGATAGAACATGCACCTGCAGATGCGGATTGGATGGGTTTTTCTGACCTGATTTTTCCGGCATTTTTATTTATTGTGGGGCTTTCACTGCCTTATGCCATCCAAGGCAGAAAGAATAAGGGAGCAGGCCTGCTTTCTATTTCAGGTTACATTGCCTTAAGGGCATTGGCTTTGATTGTAATGGGCTTTTTTCATGTTAATTTAGAAAATTACGATGGGCATTCTGCTTTATTGTCCTATTCAGTTTATACTATTTTAATTACCATTAGCTTTTTCCTGATATGGTTAGATTATCCCTCAACGCTTTCCAAAGTAAAAAAGAATGGATTTATCGGCCTTGGTATAATATTGATTGCGGTATTGGCCCTGCTTTATAAAGGTGGTTCGGTAGCGCATCCAGATGGTTTGAAGCCACATTGGTGGGGTATTTTGGGCATTATCGGCTGGGCTTATCTCATTTCTGCTTTTGTGTATCTTTTTTCCAAAGGAAATATTTTTGTACTCATGCTTGCCTTTGTGTCATTTGCTGCCATCAACATTACTACACATACAGGTGTTTTTAACCACCGACTATGGATCATTGGCGATGCTTCTTCCATTATCTTAATGTTAGGCGGGGCGTTGATCACTTCGATGTATAAAAAACTAATCGGGAGTAAAAAATACCTCGATTTTTGGATACTCATCAGTTTCTATAGTTTGTTATCCTTTGCTTTTGGCATGTTTATCAGGCCTTATGCAGGTGGAATTTCTAAAATTTATGCCACACCGGCCTGGATATTCGTATGCATGGGCATTACCATTATCATTTTCGGATTATTGATTTACCTTGTTGATGTAAAGCAGAAAAAAGATTGGTTTAAACTCCTAAAACCTGCCGGAACCAGTACTTTAACCTGTTACCTCATTCCTTATTTATTATATTCTCTTTTTCATTTAGTTCATTTTCGCTTTCCGCATTTCCTGAGTTCAGGCATAGGTGGCATCATCAGGTCCTTTTTTATCGCCTTTTTGGTCATCGGGATCGTACACTTTTTAGAAAAGAAAAAATTGCGTTTAAAAGTTTAATTTCAAGATGCATGTTAAAATTATTCAGGTACTTTTTTTTATTTATTTCGCTGTTATCCAGTCATTTATTGTTTGCGCAGCAATCGGTTCGTTTAAATAACAATTGGGAGTTTTTAAAACAGGATTTGGGTGGAATCTGGGAAGCCGTTCGCCCTGTTGGTGTGGGCAACCCGGAAGCGGTACCCCTTTGGCAGAAAGTAAGTTTGCCGCATTGTGTAAATGCAGAAGATGCCGTTGATCCTGATATAAACTATTATCAGGGGCCAGCCTGGTACCGTACGCAGCTTAGCATCGAAAATTCTTACCAGGGTGGAAGAACCATTTTGCATTTCGAAGGTGCCGGACAAAAAACTGAAGTTTACGTATACACCACCAAGGTAGGTACACATGTAGGCGGTTACGATGAATGGACGGTTGATATTACCGATGCCGTAGCTGCTTTCAAAAAAACGGATGTCTATCAAAAACAGTTTAAAGGTAAAGTTCCGGTTTCGGTAAGGACCGATAACTCAAGAGATCTCGAAATGATCCCTTCCGATCTTTCAGATTTTAATATTTACGGAGGTATTTACCGTTACCTCAATTTGGTTTATACACCTTCGCTCTCAGTTGATAAGCTATTTGCCAAAGCCGAATTAGATGCGCAGGGTAAAATGGGTAAATTAAGCGTTAAAACACGTTTATATAATCCTTCGAACATTAACGAAGCCGTTATTCAGTTAAAATTGGTTGATGCTGCAGGTAAAACTGTTGCTAAAACAGAGAAAAGATTTAATAATTTAACCGGTGATATCGATTTATGGTCGCTGGAAGTAAAGAAACCTAAATTATGGTCAACAGATAAGCCTGTTCAATATACTTTGCAGTATGAAGTAATTGCCTCGACAGGAAATTACAAAGGAGAAGAAAAAATTGGTTTCCGTAATATCGAATTTGTAGAAAAAGGACCTTTTAACCTCAACGGAAAACGTTTATTGCTACGGGGTACACATCGCCACGAAGACCATGCAGGTGTAGCAGCGGCTATGACTGAAGGTATGATCCGCCAGGAAATGCAGATGATGAAAGATATGGGTGTTAATTTTATCCGTTTGGGCCATTATCAGCAATCTCGTATTGTTTTAAACCTTTGCGATAGTTTGGGTATTTTGGTATGGGAAGAAATTCCATGGTGCCGTGGTGGTTTAGGTGGTGATATTTACAAACAACAGGCCAAAAGAATGCTAACCAATATGGTAGAGCAGCATTATAACCATCCTGCTATTATCATTTGGGGCATGGGCAACGAAAACGATTGGCCCGGCGATTTCCCTGAATTTGATAAGGAAAAAATCAGGGCTTTCATGAAAGAACTGAATGATCTTTCGCACCAGCTCGATAAATCGCGTTACACTGCCATCCGCCGTTGCGATTTCTGTAGCGATATTGTAGATGTGTATTCGCCCTCCATCTGGGCGGGTTGGTATCGTGGTGCCTACACCGATTATAAAAAAGCGTCAGAAGATGAGTTTGCCAAGGTTAAACGCTTTTTACATGTGGAATGGGGAGGAGACAGTCATGCACTACGCCATTCCGAAAACCCTGATAAAGCTTTAAGTAAAATCAAAACAGGTGGCAGTGCCGATGAAAGGGCAGGTGATGCCTCATTGTATGGTGGTGCCGCAAGAATTTCGAAAGATGGCGACTGGAGTGAGTCATACATCACCAATTTAATCGACTGGCACTTAAAAGAACAGGAAACCATGCCCTGGTTAAGTGGAACAGCATATTGGCCTTTTAAAGATTTTTCCACCCCGGTTCGTCCTGATAACCCGGTGCCTTACATGAACCAGAAAGGCGTGGTAGAACGCGATTTTACCAAAAAGGAAGCTTATTACGTTTTCCAATCATACTGGACCGAAAAACCGATGGCCCATATTTACGGACATACCTGGCCAATACGTTGGGGCGACGAAGGCGAAGAGAAAATGGTTAAAGTATACTCGAACTGTACAGAAGCAGAAATTTTCCTAAACGGTAAAAGTTTCGGTACCAAAAAACGCAACAGTCAGGATTACCCTGCGGCTGGCCTGCGCTGGAACCTTCCTTTTGTAAAAGGCGAAAACACCGTTAAAGTAATCGCTAAAAAAGGAAAAGAAACCGTAACCGACGAAATTAAATTTACTTACCAGACCGAAAAATGGACCAGGCCTGCTAAATTGGAACTGAAGAAAATTGATCAGCAGGATGATGTGGCCACCGTTGAAGTAAAGCTTTTTGATGATAAAGGTATACAATGTTTAGATGCCATTAACTGGATAACTTTTGGTTTAACTGGTGATGGTAAATTGATTGATAATCAGGGAACTTCATCTGGTTCTCGAAAAGTACAGGCTTACAATGGCAGAGCAATTATCAAAGTAAAATTAAATAAGGGGCAAAGCGCAGTATCAGTGAGTGCTGATGGTTTGAAAACAGTTTTTACAACATTATAACATCTAGACCGAATATATAACCAATGAAAAAAATCATCTCCTGTGCACTATTAGTGCTGCTCTGTTTTACAGGGATAGCCTTTGCATCCCTCAAATCCGATCCGAAAGGAACCGGTTTAAAAAAGCAGGCGGAAGCGCTGCTAAAAAAACAGATTTTGGCCGAAGCTGCCTGGGCCATGCAACAAAAACCGATCACTGTTACCGCTTCATCTTCGCCAAGAAGCGCGGGTGGAAAACACGATTTCTTCTCAGAAGCAGATTACTTCTGGCCCGATCCGCAAAACCCTGACGGGCCTTACATCAATAGAGATGGATTAACCAATCCCGATAACTTTTTAGATCACCGTAAAGCGATGGTGCGTTTCAGTAAGATTATCGGTGCTTTAGCTTCTGCCTATAAAATTACCGGCGATGAAAAATATGTTAAAGAAGCAGTTAAACATTTTCAAGCCTGGTTTATCAATTCAGAAACACTGATGAACCCCAACCTGCTTTTTGCACAGGCGGTAAAAGGAAAGTTTACTGGTCGTAACTATGGCATTATCGATACGATTCACCTGATGGAAGTAGCCCAGGGTGCTTTTGTGATGCAAAAAGCCAAAGCTTTCGATCCTAATACTGCAAAAGGCGTTAAAAAATGGTTCGCCGATTATACTTTATGGTTAAATACCAGTAAACCAGGTATTCAGGAGAAAACCGTTAAAAATAACCATGCAACATGCTGGGCCATGCAGGTGGCTTCGTTTGCCAAACTTTGTGGCGACGAAAATATGCTCGATTCTCTGCGTACCACTTATAAAACCATCCTGCTACCAAATCAAATGGGCGCTGAGGGCAGTTTCCCTTTGGAAATGGCAAGAACCAAACCTTATGGTTATTCGATCTTTAACCTCGATGCGATGACAATGCTCTGCCAGATTTTATCTACCCCAAAAGATAACCTTTGGAACTTTGAAACTGCAGATGGCAAATCAATCAAAAAAGGAATTAATTATTTGTATCCGTTTATTGCTGATAAAAGCAAATGGACTTTACAGCCCGATGTAATGTACTGGGACAACTGGCCGGTTGCACAGCCTTTTTTATTGTTTGGTGCAGTAGAATATCAGCAGGCAAACTGGTACCAAACCTGGGCAAAATTAGACCACAAACCACAAGTAGAAGAAGTTATTAGAAATTTACCTATCCGTAACCCATTAATCTGGTTATAACATGAACATAAAACTAACCATAACGGCATTAAGCATGTTGTCTTTCAGTGTTGTAAAAGCACAGCAAGTAAATGTAGCAAAGGCCTTTGCATCGGCCGCCAAACAAACTGATGTATTGATCAAAAATGTAGATTCGGCCAGAAAAATTAAACCAAATCTGGTTTCTCCGCGTACGGTGGAAAACGGCCAGTTTAAAATGGTGATCTCCAAAGATTGGACCAGTGGATTCTTCCCGGCAGAACTCTGGTATTTCTATCAATATACGAAAGATAAAAAATGGCTGGAGCTGGCGAAAAAATATACAGAAGACATCAAAAAGGAACAATTTAACAAAGGAACACACGATCTGGGATTCATGATCTATTGCCCGTTCGGTAATGGGTACCGTTTAACCAACGATCCGGCTTATAAAGCGGTAATTATCCAGGCGGCAAAATCATTGTCTACCAGGTTTAATGCAACTGCAGGCGTAATCAAATCGTGGGACCATAACGGTGATAAATGGAAATATCCGGTAATTATCGACAATATGATGAACCTAGAATTGTTATTTGAAGCCACAAAACTAACCGGTGATTCATCTTTTTATAAAATTGCGGTAAAACATGCCAATACAACCATGAAAAACCATTTCAGACCTGATTTTAGCTCTTATCATGTGATCGATTATGATACTTTGACTGGTAATGTACGTCAGAAAGTGACTGCACAGGGTTATGCGAACGAATCAGCCTGGGCACGCGGACAGGCCTGGGCCTTATATGGTTATACCATGTGTTACCGCGAAACCAAAAATAAAGCATATTTAGCTCAGGCTGATGGTGTTGCCGGTTTTATTTTAAACAGTAAAATAACCCCAGCTGATGGTATTCCGTATTGGGATTATAACGATCCTAAAATTCCGGATGTTTCCCGTGATGCCTCTGCCGCTTCCATTACTGCCTCTGCACTTTACGAATTGGCAAAATACAGCACCGCTAACAGTAAAAAATATAAAGCAGCTGCCGATAAAATTTTATATTCTTTAAGTACAAAATACACAAGTAAATTAGGTGCAAATTATGGTTTTATCTTAGAGCATAGCACTGGGCACCGTCCGGCTAAATCGGAGATTGACGTGCCAATCAATTATGCAGATTATTATTACCTGGAAGCTTTGTTGAGAAGCAAAAAATAAAAATTTCAGATCGCGAACGCCGTATTTCCTTAATTGATAAAAGGTTATGCAGGAGGATCTAAAAACAGGTAAAATTTGATCTGTTAAATTTGAAATTTTATGGCGCAAATGATTGATTTATTCGGAAATTGGGCCGCTGTTAATAGCAAAACGCCACTTAGGTGACGAAATTAAATAAATACATTGTAATGAAACAAAATCTGAGTATCCTATTGGTTCTGGCAACTGCATTTACTGCAGCTGCACAGAACAAAAAAGCGGCTAAACCCGTACAAGCCTATACCATTGCCAATAAAAAAGTAACGGTTTACACTACCGCAGAAAAATCAGACTATCGCATCAGCAAAACCGAAACCTTAAATTTCGTTGAGAATAAACAACCTTTTGAAACAGAGCCTTGTATTTTTGTAGATCCGACCATTAAATATCAAACTTTGGTGGGTATAGGTGGTGCTTTAACCGATGCTTCTGCCGAGACCTTTGCAAAACTTTCTAAAAAGAACCAGCAGGAACTTTTAACTGCTTACTACAGTCCCGATAAAGGTATTGGTTACACTTTAGCCCGTACCAATATTGCAAGCTGCGATTTCTCGAGCGGAAGTTACACCTATGTTCAGGATAACGATAAAGACCTTAAAACATTTAGCGTAGCGCACGATCAGGAATTTAAAATTCCTTTGATCAAACAGGCCATTGCCGCTTCAGGTGGAAAACTGCCTTTGTTTGTGAGCCCTTGGTCGCCACCGGCATGGATGAAAGATAATAACAGCTTGGTTCAGGGCGGTCATTTATTGCCTGCCTTCCGTCAGAGCTGGGCAAATCACTATGTGAAATTTATCAAAACTTACGAGGCCATGGGTATTCCGATCTGGGGTTTAACCGTGCAGAACGAACCTATGGCGAAGCAAAAATGGGAATCTTGCGTTTTTACTGCTGAAGAAGAGCGAGATTTTATCAAAAATTTCTTAGGCCCAACTTTACAGAAATCAGGCCTGGCCTCCAAAAAACTGATTGCCTGGGATCATAACCGCGATCAGATTTTCCAGAGGGCAAGCACCATCTTAAATGATAAAGATGCAGCCAAATATGTTTGGGGTATTGGTTTCCACTGGTACGAAACATGGACCGGTAGCGGTATGCAGTTTGGTAACGTAAAACAAACACACGAAGCTTATCCGGATAAAGCCCTGATCTTTACCGAAGGTTGTAAAGAAAAATACGATGTAAATAAATTAGACGACTGGACTTTGGGCGAGCGTTATGGTGATTCAATGATCAACGATTTTAACGCCGGAACAGCAGCCTGGACTGATTGGAACATTCTTTTAGATGAAAAAGGCGGACCAAACCACGTAGGCAATTTCTGTTTTGCCCCGGTACATGCCGATACCAAAAACGATAAACTGGTTTATACCAATGCTTATTACTACATGGGCCATTTCTCAAAATTCATCCGTCCGGGTGCAAAGAGGATTGGTGCTGCATCTAGTCGCGATAAACTGCAATCAACAGCCTTCTTAAATACCGATGGCAAATTGGTGGTAGTGGTGATGAATCAATCAGACGATAAATTAAAATATAGTTTATGGATTAAGGGTGAGGCTGCAACAACAACCAGTTTGCCACACTCTATAACCACATTAGTAGTAGAATAACCCAAAAAGAAACTAAACAAAATGATAAAAGAAATAGAGGGCCTGTTTTCGCTAAAAGATAAAGTTGTAGTAGTAACCGGTGCTACAGGTGTTTTAGGTGAGGCTTTTGTAAATGGATTATGTGCCGCTGGTGCTGTAATCGTTGTGATAGGAAGAAATGAAGAGGCTGCAAAGCAAAGGGTTGCTGATGTAACCAATGCGGGCGGAAAAGCCATTTATATTATTGCTGATGTATTGGATGAGCAGAATCTGCTTACTGCCAACGAAACCATTATCAAAGAATTTGGCCGTATAGATGCCCTGGTGAACGCAGCAGGTGGAAATGTGGCTGAAGCCGTTATCCAGCCTGGAAGTGACATTTTTGACCTTAATATTCCAGCCCTGAAACAGGCATTTGACCTCAATTTATTTGGAACTATTTTGCCTACGCAGATTTTTGGTAAAGAAATCGCGAAAAATGGAGGAAGTATCGTGAATATTTCATCGGTTTCGGCTAACCAGGCCATTACCCGCGTATTGGGTTATTCATTGGCTAAAACTTCAATAGATTGTTATACCAAATGGATGTCGGTAGAGCTGGCAAACCGCTATCAGGATAAAATCAGGATCAACTCAATTGTTCCAGGCTTTTTTATCACCAACCAAAACAGGGCTTTGCTCACCAATGCAGATGGTAGCTTAACCGCAAGAGGGCAGGCCATTATTTATAAAACACCATTTAAACGTTTCGGCGCTCCTGAAGAGTTAATCGGTGCATTGGTATATTTGCTAAGCGATGCCTCTAAATTTGTAAACGGCGAAAATATTAAAGTAGATGGTGGATTTACTGCATTTTCCGGGGTATAACCAGAAATTACTTTGTGCAACTCAATCAGTGTAATCATATAAATCAGTGTAATCATATTTATGAAGAAGTTAGAACAAACCTGGCGTTGGTATGGGCCAAACGATCCGGTGAGCCTACAAGATGTTAAACAGGCCGGTGCTACAGGTATTGTAACCGCTTTGCACCATATTCCGCATGGCGAAGTTTGGCCTTTGGAAGATATTAAACAAAGAAAAGCCATTATTGAGGCATCAGGATTAACCTGGTCTGTTGTGGAGAGTGTGCCTGTACACGAGGCAATTAAAACACGTAGGGCAGATGTTGATCAATATATCGAGAATTATAAAACCTCTTTGCGTAACCTGTCGGCCTGTGGAATTAAGATTGTATGCTATAATTTTATGCCGGTACTCGACTGGACACGTACGCAACTGGATCTCGAAATGACAGACGGATCAAAAGCCCTTTATTTTAACTGGATTGATCTGGCCATTTTTGATATCTATATTCTTAAAAGGGAAGGTGCAGAAGCTGATTATGCTGAATCGATTTTACAAAGAGCAAAAGATAAACATGCTACTTTATCTGAGCAGGATCTGGTTGATCTGCGTATCAATGTGCTGATGGGCATCCCGAACGAAAAAGAAATCGAACTGGAAACCTTACGTGCCAGTATTAACGAATACAAAGCCATTGGTACACAGGGCCTGAAAGAAAACTTAAAGTATTTTCTGTCTTCAATTGCTGAAGTATGTACTGAAGAAGGCATTAAAATGACCATCCACCCTGATGATCCTCCTTATGCCATTTTGGGTTTACCCCGAATTGCAAGTACTCTGGAAGATTTCAACTACATTATTAAAGAAGTAGACCAGGCTTTTAACGGCATTTGTTTCTGTACGGGTTCACTTGGTGCAGGTATGGACAATAATGCCTTAGAGATCTTTAATGCAGTTAAAGAGCGCGTTTATTTTGCACACTTACGTAATGTAAAAAAAGATGAAGATGGCAGTTTCTACGAAGCTGATCATTTGGGTGGCGACGTAAATATGTACGAAATCATGAAAGCCTTGACTGAAGAGAACGCTTTACGCGATAAATCGATTCCATTCCGTCCAGATCATGGTCATCAGATGCTTGATGATTTGGCGAAAGTAACTAATCCGGGTTATTCGGCCATTGGCAGGTTACGCGGTTTAGCCGAATTAAGAGGTTTAGAAATCGGAGTAACTGGTAATTACTAAACACAGTTCCTGGAGGAACATATTTGCGTTCCTTCCCCACTCGTTTTGTCACCCTGAGCGTAGTCGAAGGACACCACAGATGCGCACAGATAAACACAATTGTTTATTTGTGCGTATCTTTTTTTGCCACGGATTCACAGAAACACGGAGAATTTATCTCATGTCTCATTACAAGTCTAAGTTTCTCTGGTTCTCTTTGTGCCTTGTCTTAGTGATCTCTGTAGTTAAATCCAAGCTACATAACTCCAATCGTATTGTCATCCTGAGCGTAGTCGAAGGATCGTAGTGTCGTCATTCTGAACTTGTTTCAGGATCTTTCTAGCGTAAATTTACCACAGATGCGCACAGATAAACACAGCTGTTTACTTGTGCACATTTTTTAGCCACAGATTCACAGAAATACGGGAAATCTAATTGCAATTCCTCCCTCATTTTGTTGTTCTAAGCGTAGTCGAAGGTTTTTTCTCTACTTAAATTCTACTACAACATTCCATTTTAAACCGTTTAAGCCATAATTTTAACCTACCTTTGATTTATGGCTTAAAATTTGAGCCCTCTTGAAATTATGGAAAATAGCAATTATCCCCAAAAGAAGATCTTAACGCCTTCTGTTATACACGATGATTTACCAGAGGTTAAAAAGCCTGAACATTTAAGGAAAGCACCGTTAGAACATGACAATGCATTGCCAGAAAATCCTGAAAGAAATTATCACCATGATGAGTTAAAAAGTACAACTGCCAGTCATGATGAAATCAGCCATGCCGATGATGATATCTGGAACGGCGAAGACGCTTAAGCTAAATTTATGCGTTTTTTGTGCCTAATTGATACTTAAAAGTGAAGAATGGGAGTCGAAATATCATTTTTTTTATGAATTATTTTCCGTAAAACTAATTTTAATTGCTTCGTTCTTAAATACTTATTTGAAATGCCAAAAGCAGCCTCTAAATAGTTTAAAATATATTTTTACATATTAAATAGAACTTCTATATTTGCAGCTCATTAAAAAATGAGCCTCGGTAGCTCAGCTGGATAGAGCGTCGGTTTTCTAAACCGAGGGTCAGGGGTTCGAGTCCCTTCCGGGGTACATTTAAAGGTCTTTAGTTATGCTAAAGGCCTTTTTTTATTTGGTCTATCCCAATTTGTTCCACATTGAGCGTATTTGTTTAGTTAGCAACAAATCAAAATGTTTGAATTTATAATCCAAACGCTCACATTATGCCCTTATCAGCAAAACGATAATAACGATTTCCACTTATAAAATGATTTCAGATATTAACATCAGGCAACTTTTTACAGTCTGTCAATAATGGTTTTATTATCCTGATTTTTATTTTGGTGAAGGAAATTTAACGGTTCAAACCATTAACGCAATTTTGCGTAATGCTTAATAGGCCAATCAAATGCTGCCTGACTGTTTACAATTACAAAAGATATTTAAAACGCATCAGGATCAGAAGAATAAAATATTTGGTCATTTTTTATTCATAGACAAAAATGCCTTACCCACCGAGCGTTTGTGCCTATTCGGCTATTCTTCATTTCTGTGGAAAGATACTTTCTTTAGTTTTGACTTACCCTATGTATCAACGATAAATAACTGATATTATTTTATACATCTTAAATCATTTTAAAATAGTGATTGCGAATTTATTAAATAGAAATATCAGATGTGAATGAAGAGAAACTGGATTAAAAATGAAATGGAATAACAACCGCTGTGTTATGAAATTCATCGACTTTCCTGTGATGTTATCATAAGGTTTTAGAAATAAGCAGCTTACTTGAATAGAAAACCTATTACCATTTATAATACGCTTTTATACCATAACTAACTTACCAAATCGATATGAAAAAGAGACAACTACTCTTGGTATTTATCATTTTAATCACTGGATTTACGCTAAAATCCTATGGTCAGGCTCCTCAACAATTCAATTATCAGGGAGCGGCAAGGAATTCAAATGGAACGCCGTTAGCGAACAAAAATATATCATTAAGAATTAGTATCCTAAACGGATCATCAGATGGTACGGTACAATATTCGGAAGTTCGAAATGTAATCACTAATGCACTCGGTTTGTATAACATCGCTATTGGAAGCCCAGGTGCTACGAGCGTTACAGGGACTATTGCCGGGGTAACCTGGCAAAATGGCTCTAAATATATAAAGGTAGAGGTAGATCCTAATAATGGGATTAACTTTAATTTAGCAGGAACAGCGCAATTGTTAAGTGTTCCTTATGCCATGTATGCCGGAAATGGAGGTAGTTCGGCCCCCGAAACAGTTACGGTTTTAAAAGATAATGGAGACGGAACCTACACTTACACCAGTGAGGATAAAACAGTTACCGTTGTTAATGTGCCTGCAAGTGTAAAAAGCAACATCCAAAATATTCTGGCAGATAATGCGGTAAAGGCAGCATTTACGCAACTGATCAATCAAAGTGGCGGCAACGTAAATTACGATGCAACCAATAAAACTTTTACTTATAAAGACGCCCAGGGCAATACGCAAAATATTGATTTAAGTCAGGTTACAGGAGCGCAAACCATAACTACGCTTACAAAAAATCCAACCACTTCAGTTTACACCTATACCAATGAAGCAGGTACAAAAGTAGACATTGATGTAGTGGGCGATGTAAAGAATAATTTTCAGGATATAGCTAATAATCCGAATGTTAAAAATGTACTTCAACAAGTTGCCGGCAATGCAACCTCAGTTGTAAAATATGACGCAACAACCAACCAATTTACTTATACAGATGCTACTGGCAAAAGCCAAACATTATCTGTTCCTGTGAGTGCTATTACTGGTTCCGATGTTTCGGCCGCGAGCAATAAAATCAAACTGACCAATAATGCCGGGGCAGCGCTAAAAGCGATGACCATTGATGTAGATGAGAGCAAACTGGATCTGTCCAATTTAGGAGGGAAATTAAATACTACGCAATTAGCCTCGGGAGCGAATAACCAAGTACTGGTAACGGATCCTACCGGCAAAGTGGCGTGGGTAGATAAAACAGCGCTTTCAGCCACTGTAATTGATGGAACTACATTGGAAGGGTCTGGAACAACTGCTGATCCTTTCAAGGTAAAAGATCTTGGTATTGTAACCGCTAAACTGGCCGATAACGCTGTTACCAGTGCAAAACTAGCCGACGGTAGTGTAATCGCTTCGAAATTATCTGCTGGTGTGGGTACTGCGGGTCGTGTTGCCCAGGCCGATGCCACAGGTGCGGTTAGCTATGGGGCATTACCTGCAGGTGCTGTAACAGGTAAGAACCTTACTTCTAGTGATTTGGATATTACCGGAGGAACAGGTGCTACACTTACTGATGTTAGTGCAACGATAAAAAATAACGCTATAACCACAGCAAAGATCGCTGCTGGTGTAAACAACCAGGTACTGGTTACCGATGCTACCGGTAAAGTGGCCTGGGTTGATAAAACTGCCCTTGCTGCTTCTGTAGCTGATTTAACTACCATAGAAGGTACTGGTACCACAGCCGATCCTTTCAAGGTAAAAGACCTGGGCATTGTAGAAGCCAAACTGGCGAACGATGCGGTTACCACTTTAAAAATAAAAGATGCCAATGTAACGACTACCAAGATCGCTGCTGGTACAAACAACCAGGTACTGGTTACCGATGCTACCGGTAAAGTGGCCTGGGTTGATAAA
>NZ_AYMG01000038.1 GCF_000633455.1 Pedobacter jeongneungensis | reverse complement strand
TAATTTGCTATATTGTCGCCTTAATTAATATTATTTCCACATATAGCAAAAGTATTGGCGTACCTTGAGTTTGTAACCTCTATCGTACCTATTCCGGCAACTGTTAAGGTACCTAAAACATTAAAATAAACATGATAAAGACCAGGTTGGAAATAATTAAAATTTGCCGTTTCACTCCAAGAGATTGGTCCTGTAAGCCCCAAAAGTGTGCTGCCTTCATGGTTTACGGCATTGATGCCCCATTTAAGTTCTGCCCCCTTATCATTCCCATAAAATAAGAGTTCACACCGTTCATTGGATTTTATTTTAAAAAAACCGTGGGTATTATAGCCTACCGTCCATTGGTAACGAAAGATAGTTCCAAAAACACCTTGCATAACGTATTCACTTTCGTCAGGCCATTCCGGATCGTTGGAATAAGGGCTATATACTGACATATAATCTGCAATATTTGACTCTGTATCTGATGAATTCATTTGATTGACTGATTGAGTCATTAATTGCTTATTTTTGAAACTGAACAAATTAACTTGATTTTTCTTAGAAGGAGTCAGTGTTGTAATTAATTTCGCCTGGTCACTAAAATTTAATTTGGAAAGTTTTTCAAGAACATCCTGAATCTTTAAAAATTCCGAAGCATATGGTTGAAAATTGCCCGATAATATATAGTTTTTTGGGATGATAATTTTTTATCGTTCATTAGGCTCTTTCTTACAAGAGGTAATAAAGAGAGTGGATGCGAGCGCTAAAATGATTTTTAGTTTCATATTATAAATTTGAGATTAATTGTTTCACCCAAAATTGCACAAAAAAATGATTACAAATAATATATTATCGTTAAAGTTATGCTAACAACACAGTCACTACTCCTGGCTGGAAAGAGCTTGTGATTCGGTCAAATTGGAATCTGTGTTTCAATGCGATTTTTAATCAAGATCGGAAGGGCTAAATTATGCGGTCCGAAAACTTACAAATGTAATGATATCGAAAATAGGAGATACGGATACTACAAGTCAAGCTTGTTTTAAGAATTATCCCTTTTCTCAATAAAACTCTCCAATAAAAACTGACAAAGTGAACCAGAGAGGTTTACTGCTAACTGTGCATGGCGGCGGGCAGGCTTTATCCTTTTTTCACTCATCCCATGAGCATCACTGATTTTGTTTCTCATCGTGCCCAATCCCTGGACAACAGAAAAACAACCGCCAAGTATCTGTTTAAAAACTTCTTGTGTATGTTGGTCCGGTGCTAAATTCAAAAGGCTGGCAACTGATTTATACAATACAGGCAAGTCTTCTGCATCATTGTATTCTTTGCCACTGGTATCGAGTATATGTTTGCAAACAGTCTCAATTAAGGTTCTGGCAATAGTTATAGCGCCTTGAGGATCACTTTCCATTCTCGAAAGAGCCTTCTGCCAGGTGATGTGAATGTACTCATTGTCAATAACAATCGCTTTGGCAATGTTTGAAGAATTTTTGGTATCCGAAAGGAATTTAAGCAATTCTGCAAATTCCCCATGAATAAATGCCCGGCGGATGGCGTAACCTCCCAAAGATTGGGCGAATGGCCTGATGGTGTCAATTTTAGGATGATCAAATAAAAACTTTGGAATATAATCTTTTAGGTTTGGGTTAGCGATCAAAGTAGTCCGAAGGTGATGATAGTCGTTTCCATTTTCCCCCCTCCCTGCACGACTCTTTCCAATAATATACCCACTAACAGTTCTGCTTTCAATAAAAGATTCCGGTCATATTGGTCAAATGCTTTAATAAGATCTGAATGCTGTTGACTGGATAGGCCCAATGTCTTTAAATCCTCCAGGATTGAATCTAAAATAATAAGGCGCTTGGCACAAGCCAAATCATTTATCAATAATTCGGAAATGATGCCGGCGAAATGTTCACGCCTGTTGGTGTAGAGTTGATTTAAGAAGTCGGGTAGAAAGTCACTGTAGTCAATTCCATTAGCGGAAAAGTTAAAAAAATCATTTTTACCGAGTTCTACAGCTTTATTAAATGCATTTGTGTATTCAGAGTCAATCTCTAGACGATTACAGGCCCTGACAAATTCAGGCTTTTCTAAATAGCTAATAAATTTTTGATTTATTAACTCATCAAATAACGGCTTTATCCTAGTTATGATTTCGAATTTCTCAGACATTTTGTTTCAAGATTATTACTGCTATTTTCAGGATTCCATTCAGAAATCAATCAAATATATGAATAGCTTTTTTTCTCAGCAATATGGATTCTGTCCCGCTTCCATGGATAAGATTTGACTTTTATAATTTGATGATTTTCATTAATTTGGAAATTCATACACTGTAAAAATAAATGGAAAAGATACCCGAAAAAGAAATGCTTATCATTGACGGAAACTGCTGGAAGCGCAATGCGGAAATGAAGGTAGCCATTGTAGCTCAAAACAATGGACAATATAGTCCTGATATTTATGGCCCAGAGTCGTTTTCAGCTGGAGAAATTAAACTTGCAGAGCAACAGGGGGTAGTTGTTCAAGAACACTTTTCGGCAACCAGAAATGAGCATTATTTTGCTAACACCTGCCCAGAGTGCAGAACTTTTTTAGGGCAACACTATTTATTTCTGGATTATTTTTGCGAGGCTGTTCAATATCAAAGTTTAAATTATCTTAAAGTGCCAATCTAATCATTCTTGAGGTTCTTACTAACCCGGATTTTTGAAAGATACAATTACTGAGGTTATTAATTTCCAGCCCCTATGATCAAAATATAAAAATGGTTATTCTCTGAATTTTGATTGCTGAATTTCTTTTGGTGCATAATCTACACGTGCCTTTTCTACCTTGAATTTCTTAAAAGTCATTTATTGGCTGAGCTTTTAACATTATTTTTATTAGCTTTTTTATACATTGAATTATTGGATATCATTGCATAAACAAAGAGTTTCGTTGTAAATTGGCAAGTATGAAATTAACATACATGTCCGAATTGCAAATATTAAAACTTTGTATCGGTCAATTTAAATCGAAAACAATTATATCTAAATTTTCGAAATGAAATTATCAATCCATGCAAGATCTTCATTCTGTTTCTAAAAAAAAAGAAAATAGAAAAGGTAATTTCACCCTTTGATTTGTCGTATTTGTTAATTTATATTCGCAGCACTGAATTTTTTAAAATAATAAGCTTTAATAAAAACTACTTGTAGCCGCTAGATATCTTTGCTCTTCAAATATCGACTTGACGTATGGCTTAACAACAAATAACATATTTTTTTAACATCCAAATTAATAATTATGCCCTCCTACAAAGGGTGGCTTCGATAAATCTAAATTACCTCATGGACAACCGAGTATATTATGGGCAGTATTCACTCAAGCATTGGATCGAGCTTATTTTGAAGCAAAATCTTCTTTTACCTAATTACCAACGATATTTCGTATGGGAAGAAAAAAATGTCACTACGTTAATCAAATCCTTCAATAAAAAGGAGTTTGTACCACCAATTACAATTGGAGCATTTATAGATGGAGGGATAAGTCACAATTATATTCTGGATGGTCAAAAAAGATTAACCAGTATTTTATTGGCTCATCTAGGCATTTTTCCTGATAAGGATTTTTACAAGACAACACTGGAAAGCTTTGTAAGTGACAATGACGATGGGGTCGATTTACCAGCGGAAGAGGATGATTTAGACATTATATTAGACTGGAATTTCAAAAAGCTGACCGAGAAAGGGAATACTAAGGAGCAGATACTCGGGCAAATTATTGCCGGAAACTATAAAGACGTAAATTTTAATCTTTCGGATGATTTTTTGGATAAAAATTATTTAGGTTTTTCCTATTTGGTTCCGCAAGCTGCCGAGCAGGACATACAGCAGAAATATTTTTCATCTGTTTTTAGGAACATTAACATCCAGGGGAAACGTTTATTACCACAAGAAAGTAGGGCATCATTGTATTTTTTAAAGCAGGATTATGATAGGTTTTTTAATCCGGAATTTATAAAAGAATACATAATTAAAAATTCTAATGCAGATACCAAAGCAGATTTTGTAAGGTTTTTATCCCTGCTTTCACAATATGCTAAGCAAGATACTTCCGCAGGATTGGCTAGGGGATACAAGCCTAATATGGAGACTTATTATGAGCAATATATTTATTCAGTCGTTGGCGAGAACGTTTCATCATTGTTCAAAGAATTTACAGATATTTTTCCGGATGATGAGTATCTAACTCGGTTTATTAGGTTGAAGGAAACCCTGGAAATTCTTGAAATTCAAAAAGTTTTTACCTCCATAATCGATATGGACGTGTATTTCTTTGGTTTAATCTACATGATCATATTTCAAAATAAAATTGTAGATGTAACGCAGAAAGATTTAATAAAGCAGGAAGTTGATAGCCATATTGCTGACTTTAAATTAAATCCACTGCACAAAAGGTCACCTGGTGCTTTGAAGTATTTGAAAGAACGCATTGACGCGTCTATTGGTATCTATAGAAAATATAGCCATGAATAAGCATACTAAATTTATCATGTCACCCATTACTAGTATCCTGCAGGAGGTGGCTTACGCTCATGCAGGAATAGGTAATGGGATTGAAACCTATCCATTAAGCGAGTATATTATGCAGTCGGTTTTTCTGAGAATGACAGGTTTTCAGGAACAGAAAATGAAATGTATATGTTGGGACGTGGCAACAAATGATTATAAATATAGGTATGAAAAATTTGGTAAGGGTAAAATGGGTGAGTGTTCTCATTATGATGAGAAGAGCGAAATATATAAAGATTTAATTAAGCAAATAAAGAAACACCGATTAAGTTTTGATGTGAGTATAGACCTGGGTAAGAACAAGGTCAAAACAGATACGTTCGACTTTATAAAAAATACTTTCTCAACCTCCAATTTGTCGGCATGTGACCAGCGTAATTTAAGGGAATTTATAAAGGAGCCAAATATTCTGGATACAGGTCAATTTGCGGCTGGAAATACCCTTTTGCAAACCTCATTGCATAAAAAATATACACAAATGTATGAACACAGAAACCGATGTGCGCACAATACACAATCCTATCAGGAGAATCTGCCAACTCTCAAAACACTAGTTGATGCAGATTACAAATACGATAATTATTTTGTTCGTTTTGCTATTCTAATATTGCTGGATAATATATTTATGGAGTTATATAATATATATGTAGAAGTAGTTGAGGAAAATTTTGTCTAGTCGCTGAAGTGTACTGGGAATGGCGCTTAGCGAATATTTTTCGGGATAATTCACGCACTTATGTAAAAGAATCGAAAGCTTGTGAATGATATCAATGATGAATTATGTGTTTAGAGAACTTTATCACAGCCCAATGAAAATCTTTTCTCAAGTTCAAATATTTACTCCTTTCCTTGATGGCAACGTCGAGGATACCAACGAGTATTTACAAGTGCGAACTTATTAAAGAACTTTTCTCTGAGCAATAATCAACAGTTTAAAATAAAGACTAAGAAATCCACAATTTGATTTCTGTTGGAAGTGCATAAAAAGAGACTGATGGCTATTCTAATAGAGTGGTGACACCCTCGTGAAATCTTGCTGGCTACTTCTTTATTATTGCTTTCAAGATATTTAACAACTCTTTAATGAGTGTAAAGTATTTGACAATGGATAAATAGGTTATATTACTGTTGCTTGCATTTCCATGAGCAATTGCATTTCTCTGCGCATAAATATTATTCAAAGCAGCTTCCATTTCATCATTTCTTTCTGCTTTATATCTTCTGGCCCATTCTTCGTTAAAGGTTTCGAGAAAAGCGATAAGCTTGGGATCGTCAAGATTTGTAAGACCTCTTACCTTTGATGTTATAAACTTTGAGATTTCCTTTTTACAATTTCGTTCGTGCAGGTTTAGCACGAGCTCTTTGATATAGTTTTCTATGAACCCTGAAATCAATATGCATAAATACTTTGATAGATGTGACTTTAATTCAAGATCATCAACCCTGCCGATTTCGATGGCGAGTTCATCTAGTCGTCGCTCCTGTACTTCTAACCTCATTGACCAATTATCTGTCCAAAAATTTAGCAGTTAACGCTTGCCTGGTTTGAAATACACTTTCATCTGATGTCGCACGTGAGATAGACTGCTTATATTTCTCATCCTCTATTAATCGGGCGTAGTTCTTTACAAAATCTTTGCATTCTGGCAAACCTTTGCTGGTCTTTATTTTTGAAAGGCCTACCATTATGGACTCATAGACCGATACATTGAATACGCCTTCAGGTCTAAATACTTTCGGTCCTATACAATTGTTCAGGAACTTGACCAGCGCCAGAAATTCGATTTCATACTCCTGTATTTTTACGTTGTCAATATTCCTGTTTTTGATGTTGAATTTGTTCAGAAATTCGCTCATTGGCCGGAAATATTTTTCAGCACTGAACCGGACTGCCAGAAATCTTAGAATTAATTCCTGGTCCTTTAATCTGGCACTAACCGATCCGAACAATTGACGCCAGTTTTTATCTTCATTAAGCCTTACCACCATTTCGCTGAAGGTTCCATTATACACTGCCGTCCTGATTTCTTGAGGTGTGAGTTTTCTTCCACTTGAATTTAACCTCTCAAAAACGTGGTAAATCGCTGTATTATCATTTGAAGGGGATTCCTGTTTGATTATGGTTGAATGTATTATTGAATCCTGAATCAGTCGCCTGTCAGATTCCTCAAGATCAGGATATGCCAGTCCATTAAACTTTGTCTGCACTTTAGTTAGTTTGAATACTTTAGGTTTAACGCCGTCCTTGGGATCAAAATATCCGTTAATAAAAAATTGCAGGGACTTAAGTCTTTGCTGACCGTCAATAACTAAAAGTTTGTTGCTGTCTTCTTGCGCAAGAAAAATGCCGGGAACCGGTAAACCTAATAGTAAACTTTCAATCAGCTTAGAGGCTTCGGCCTGATTCCAAATGTAATTTCGCTGAAAGTCTGGGATATAAATATCCCCACGATTTAACTTCGATATTAAAGTTTCAACTGTGTAATCTGCACCATAGCTGTTAATTTCATACTATATTACAGCAGGCTCTTCTTCGTCTTCGTTGAAGTCAAATATCTTTTCTTCCAGTTCCTCCATAGTTCTTAAAAATATATTTATGATATAATTATTGGCTGCAGCTAGTCAAAGCCTGCACTTTAAAATATTAGTGCCGCCTAAATACAACGCACTGGTTTTCAAAGCTTAAACATGAGATTGACTAGTCCAAAGATACAATTGGCACTCTGATTTTTTGCAATTCATCAACTATAGATGTTTTGACTACAGCTATTCTTCTTTGAATATTAAGGATTTCCACCTGAGCCGCTTTATCAATTTCTCCATCTTCTGAAATTGGGATATTTATCTTTATTCTGGAAATATCTTTGCGTGATAAGTTGTTATTAGCACTGTTGCCAAGACTGTTTAACTCGTCATAAACCTGTTCAATTATAGACTCCTGATAGTCCTCTATGAACTTAGGTTGGAATTCCGATTTGAAGGTAAGCTTTGTGATCCGCTGATTTAGATAGCCATCTTCCCCCGTCCATTTAATGAGATTGAAACCGGCAGCACCCGAAAGGGATAATAAATAATCGCCCTTTTTGACAATAAATTTTTCTTTATTGGAGAACATATAATCCTTAGGTATTCTTACATTTTTGGGCTCAGATTTTCCATTTACATCTTGGATCCTGATTAGTTTAATATCCCGTGACTGTTTTGTATAAACAGAAGATGGAAATGCAAATCCATCTTGAAGATTAAGGATTTCAGCCAAGGTAAATTCTTTGGACCTAAAATCGTTTGCCAAAGAGATTTTTAATTCAGCGAATTTTTGTTCATATTGATAAACCTTTTCATTAATGTTGGCTATTGTATTTATCTTTTCTACTAATTCTAGCTGAGCCTCAATATCAAGCTGGTCTGCCATTACTGGCATTTCAATAAGCAAATCTTTAATCATAGAAGGGTAAACCTTGGTAAATTCATCTTCACCATTTTCCCCTTTTCTGCCTTTTGCCATTCCTCTTAGGATGGGTTCAATCTTGTGCTTAACGTAATGAATATTTATGTTCTCAACTCTTGG
Organism: Pedobacter jeongneungensis; assembly: GCF_000633455.1. Taxonomy (GTDB): domain Bacteria; phylum Bacteroidota; class Bacteroidia; order Sphingobacteriales; family Sphingobacteriaceae; genus Pedobacter; species Pedobacter jeongneungensis_A. The sequence continues at coordinate 267,089 of NZ_AYMG01000038.1, read as the reverse complement.
CTTCAATAAGCCACGGTCACCGTTTATAGAAAATTTGCCATCAATTATTTTCATAAATCCGGCAAATCCATTCGTTGCCCATGTAAGGAACTCACCGTCATATTGATAAGAATTTACAGAGGTTAGTGCTTCCTTGTTAGATGCAGAGTAAACAGGGAAGTCCCCTTTATTAACATCCCCATATTTTCTGGTAAACTTCGATAGCCCTCTTTCTATGTCGAATAATTCGTCAAGCTTAAAGTCTTTGAAGATTAGTTCAGACTTTTTTTTTTCAGCAAGTTCTTTTACTTCTTCCTGTAAGCCTTTAATGGTAATGGCGGTATCCTCAATAATTGACGAAAATTCAAACAAAGAGACGTTTGCTGTCTTCTCTGAAATGCCTAAGTTGATTTTTTCTTCAGTCGTCCATAGTTTATCGATTACCCAGTTTTCGTTAACATTTTCAGAGAAAAAATTAAAAGGAATTACTTTACACCTTTTATCAGTATTAAACCGCTCAAATCCTGCTTTATTCCCTTTGAAAAAGGAATATAAAGCGACCCCTTCAGAGAGATCGTTCTGGTCAATCTCAAACCGATACACATCTCTCGTTTCTCCGATTTCACTGACCAGATAGCTAAAAACAGGATCGGTCTGGATATGTTTTTTATCAGCTTTCCTTGTAATACAAAAAATATAGGTTTTCTTGTTTGTCGTAAAAAAAGTGTTTAATGGTAACGATATGATACCATCGATATAACATTCCTGCAGAATAAATTCCCGAAGATTTTTATCATTCTGCCTATTTAATAGTCCGTCAGGTACAACTATGTATGCCTTTCCATTAGGCTTTAACGCTTTAACGATCCATTCCATGAAAAGCCCCTCCACGCCTAGGGCACTTACCTTGTAATAATTGGCTAAATCGCCATCTTTTTTTATCTCTTCCTTTAAATTGCTACTTCCACTGGTGACGTATGGTGGATTCGTCAATATCAGATCGTATTCATCTTCAACCGCATCAGAAAGTGTTCCTAAAATTGAATTGGTCTTTAAAATAAAACTTTGGTTGAATAGCTGCGCAAATTCTTTTGTCAGTCCAGGGTTTTCTTTGATAAGGTCAGAAAAATAAATTAACATATTAGCCTTTGCCAAAATGATTGTTTTCTGTTCATCCTTATCAAACCCCTTGTCGTATCCATGAATGGTAATTTTCGGAACGATGCCGGTCTTGTTTATATCGTACAGATAGTCCAGTTTTGTAACGATAGGCTCCAGTAAAAATTTACCAACGCCACAAGCAGGGTCACATATTTTTACCCCGTCTTTGATTTCGTCTTTTGCCATCTCAACGATAGCCCTCACCACTTTCAGCGGTGTGAAAAACTGACCCCAGTTTTTTTTACTTATACTTTCTTTGAGGAAGCTTTCAAAAAGCTGACTTTTGAAATCATAATCAATATGTTCTAATTTGCCATATTCTTTAAATTTCAGTAATACTTTTTTAAAAACAGTACTATAGCCTTTGACCGCCTTTTGGTCCTTACTCACGAATATGGTGCCGTTAATTATGGTCGTCTTATCTACAGGATTTTCAGGGAACAACTCTTTTATTTTCGGACGAATGATGCTCGCATAATTCTCTAAAATTTCGTCTGCGCTATTGGTCTCAAAACTAGCCATTACCGTGTTAAAGTTGTAAAAACCAGATAGTACCCCTAAATCACTTAAATATTTGAAAATGAATAATTCAACAAATGTATACAGACAGTTTTCAGGTGTTGCGCCGCTAACTGACCATATGTCCTGCCATATCTGTCTTGCCAGATCAGTAGGATTAACAAGTTTTTTTGGCTTGATATCATTGTTGATTTCGTTAATTGAAAAGGAAACCTTTTCAATTAAGTCAGCAATTTTATCACTTTTCGGATCAAAGAGTGTCTTTAACTCTTTACCATCTTCATCTTTTATCCGCTCGCCAGTTAAAGCATTTACCCATACAGCATCTTTGGTGTCGGTTGCAATTAAAATTTTACAATCTAATTTTTTCGCCACTTCAAGTTCCTGTTTGATGGCTTTATCCTGTTGTGCTTTTGTTTTAAACGATGCAGGCGTTTTGTATTCTATTATGGCGATAACGTTTTTTTTCAGAACAATTATCCCATCTACCTTTTTGTTTTCTATTGACCCGTAGTCAACATTTCTGATGATGCCAAACCCCTTCAACGCTCGTATGCTCGTTGCTCCGATATTGTAAAAATCCCATTTGCCAATTTTCTCAGCATTCTTAATTAGATCTCTCTGTAATAGCTCTTCACTCATTGGTTAAAATTTATTTGGGATTGTGTGGTATTTAAACTTTTAAGGTATTTCAGTTTTAATTCTGCTAATGCTAAAGTGGTATCTGGGCAATTGTTTAGGAATATTTCATTTGCTATCTTTTCTCCAAAGTACAGTTCCTTAATTCTGGACAGTTCGATCTGAAACAATTCTGCAATCACCTGTAACTTTGAGGACGTAATCGACTTTCTTCCATGTTCAATTTTACTAATCGCACCGGCATTGATCCCTATTTTCGCGCCAAGTTCAGTTTGGGTGAATCCTAATTTCTCCCGTTCAATTCTGATAAAATCTCCAAAGTTAACCTGCATAAGGCTTGCCTAATATTATATGACCCATTTAAGGCAAATATAGTTATAATCTGTTTTCAATTCCTATTTTTTGCTCAAAAATATGACTCAAAAAAATAACCTGCATGAGGCCTGAAGATAGAAGATGGTGCAGGTTTCTGACCAGGGATTTTTATGTACAAAGCGCTCAGATGATTTTGAACCTCTAGCACCCAATTACTTTTGTGTAGTTGTGATATCTCGCAATAACTGGTTTCGTCTGATTGGTGTGTATCGGGGAAATCATAATAATAAAATTTATTTATACTCATGCCTAACAGCAACAGCGCATCTTACATTCATTTTACCTGCTGTCGGTTTTTTATGTTCTTTTGGAAATTTTTTTGTGTCTGTACTGGCTACGTGGATTACTAGGGATGCGCTATAACCACATACGTAAACTGGCTCATCCACGGCGCCATAGTAAACTTACAACTCAATTAATAAACCAGTCGTATAACACAACGGTATTATGCTGGTAAGTACCATTAGCACTCAAATGAAGTATATACATTTGCATTCAAACCATAGGATATGAAAATTAAAATTAAACCAGGATCAAAAATATATTATCGTCAACTCCATATGAATATCCGCAGAAAAATCAATTCCATTCCGCTGCACAAGGATGATGCTAAGAGGGCACACCAGCCGCAACCAAAATAAAGTTAACAGTGCTTATGAGGATTTACCTATAGGAATACTTTAACCACCCGAGTGTTTTGCAAGATGTATTTTTGTATACACAAAAAAATCTTGCGCCCTTATGGTCGGGCATTTTTCTCGGAACTCGAAAATGCTAAAAATCAAATTAAATGTAAGGTTATGCCAAGGAAAAAATCTAAAAATCCAGAGCAGCTGCTTTCCCACCCAATTATCGTTCGGGTAAATGAAAATACTTACAAGCGCCTGGAAAAAATTCTGCATCAAAGCAACTGTCGATCAATTGGGGAGGTAGCAAGAAATATCCTTTCAAGAGAAAAAATCCTGATGCTCACCAGGGACATAACGATGAATGCACCAATGGAAGAGTTGGTATCTATACGTAAAGAACTGCGGTCAATTGGGATCAACATCAATCAGCAAACCCGGTATTTCCATACATCGGAAAATGAGGCGCAGCGGTCATTTTACTTTATGCGGACCAGCGACCTATACAAAAATGTTGGACACAAAGTAGATAAATTATTGGAGTTGGTAACTCAAATGTCGCTGAAATGGTTGCGAGGATATTAAGCGGCAAAAGTATTCGGGGGTTAATTAATTATAACGAATCCAAGGTTGCTTTGGGAACTGCAATACCAATCCTTGCCAATAGATTTGGGCTGGACATTGGGCAACTCTTGCTTCTGCATAAGGTCGCGAGGTTTGAACATTTGACTAAGCTGAACAGCAGGGTGAAAACTAACGCAGTACACATTATGCTCAACTTTGACCCGTCGGAAATCCTTTCAACGGAAAAATTGCAAATGATTGCTGTGGACTATATGACCGGTATTGGATTTGGCGAGCAGCCTTTCTTGGTGTATGAACATCAGGATGCAAATCACCCGCACATGCATATTGTAACCACTAATATCAAAGCGGATTCGACTAGGATTGATCTTCACAATATTGGAAAGGTACTTTCAGAAAAAGTCCGAAAGGATATTGAAGTTCGATATAAACTAATTAAGGCAGACGGCCATAGTAAAGAGCAGCACATTGTCCCTGTCAATATTGATATGGTTATTTACGGGGAGAAACAAACCAAGAGATCAATTTATAATGTTGTGACGGCAGTTTTGAGGAGTTATAAGTTCACCTCGTTTTCAGAATACAATGCAGTCCTAAAAAGCTTCAATGTTGTTGCTGACCGGGGACCTGAAGATTCGGTGATGTTTGCAAAGAAAGGACTTGTCTATTCGGTTTTGGATGGTAATGGCATCCGTATTGGAATTCCTTTTAAAGCCAGTTCTTTTGCTGGGAATCCGATATTGACCAAAGTTGAAGGTAAGTTTAAATTAAACCTCGAAAGAAGGAAAATGCATGCCGAATCGCTGAAAGGAGTTATCCTTGAGCAACTTACAGACGAAAATGGATTGACCTTACAACAGTTGTTTGACAGGTTGAAGGAAAAAGGAATTTCACTTATTTATCGGCAGAATAGTGAGGGCAGGATATACGGACTGACCTATGTTGATCACAATACCCGTTGCGTATTTAATGGAAGTGATTTGGGTAAAGAGTTCAGTGCCAAAGCAGTTTTGGAAAAACTTAACACTGCGGACACCAGGTTAGTGGATTCTACCATCCAGGATACTAAAGTCAGGGCCGATAAATTTCCTGATTCCTTGGCACTGAGAAATGATCATCCAAAATCATTCGGAGAAGGGCTTCTGCATTTTTTATTTGAACAGCCATACCCGCTTCCAGACGCTCCATTGATGCATGCCAGAAAAAAAAAGAAGAGAAAAAGGCATTCGAAAAACAGGGATTTATCAAATAATATTTAAGGCTATGAATACAGGTGAAGATACTCAAGGGTTAAGGAAGATACTCGACTTAAGCAGGATGATTAGCGTTTCTTTACTCGCCATGCATTTTTACATCCGATTTTTCAGGATGTTTGAAAGGTGGAATCTGCATTCGGAAATTACAGATCGCATAGTCGGCCAATTGGATAAGCTTGCAATTTTTGAGGGTTGGTGGTTCGCAAAGTTTGCTGCGCTTTTGTTTCTGGCTATTTCGCTCCTGGGTGTAAAGGGAAAGAAGGATGAAGACATTTCATTAAAGAAAATCTATCTCTATATGGTAGCGGGGCTATGTTTATATTCCTGCGCTATTTTTTTCTTTTATTTTCATGGGGCAGATACCTTATTAATTTGGCTCTATTGTCTGGTAACCACCATCGGCTTTCTATTGATTTTGGCTGCAGGTACCTGGATTTCTAGAAGAATCAAGCAAAGTTTAGCTAAGGATATATTTAATTCGGAAAATGAAACCTTTCCACAGGAGGAAAGGCTCCTTGAAAACGAATATTCTGTGAACCTGCCTGCTAAATATAATTATAAAGGAGAGATAAGAGATAGCTGGATTAATCTCATCAACCTCTTCAGGGGATTGCTGGTCGCAGGTACACCGGGAGCCGGAAAATCATACTTTGTTATCCGTCACCTGATTGACCAGCTGATGGGGAAGGGGTTCAGCATGTTTATTTATGACTTTAAGTATGACGACCTCTCGGTAATTGCATACAACTGCCTGCGCAAGTATATTGGACGGTACAAAATTAAGCCAAAGTTTTATGTGATTAATTTTGATGACCTTAACCGTACCCATCGTTGCAACCCCCTTGACCCTGCGGCAATGACCGACATTACAGATGCTACAGAAGCGAGCAGAACTATAATGATGGGCCTGAATCGCGACTGGATAAAAAAGCAGGGCGATTTCTTTGTAGAAAGCCCGATTAATTTCCTGACCGCCATAATATGGTACCTGAAAAGATATAAGGATGGTAAATACTGTACCCTTCCACATGTAATTGAACTGATGCAGGCAGACTATGAACAGCTGTTTACCGTACTGCAGCAGGAAGAGGAGATTAAAGTATTAATTAACCCGTTTATCAGCGCCTGGAAAAATGAAGCTATGGCACAGCTAGAGGGACAGATTGCATCGGCCAAGATTGGACTGGCGAGGCTGTCCTCACCGCAACTTTATTATGTTTTAAGCGGAAATGATTTCTCTCTGGATGTAAATAACCCCGAGGAACCAAAGATTATCTGTGTAGGCAATAACCCACAAAAACTGCAGGTCTATGGTGCTGTCCTTTCCCTATATATATCCAGGATGATTAAACTGGTTAACCAAAAAGGCAAATTGAAAAGTGCGCTGATTTTCGATGAATTCCCAACAATATTTTTTAATAATATCGATAGCCTGATTGCTACTGCCCGAAGTAATAAGGTGGCCACAGCTTTAGCCGTGCAGGACTTTAGCCAGTTAAAAAAGGATTATGGCGCGGAACAATCCGATGTCATTACCGGAATCGTAGGGAATATCATTGCAGGGCAAGTAACGGGAAGTACAGCGAAAACACTGAGCGAGACTTTTGGGAAAATTATGCAGGACAGACAATCTAAAAGTATTAACAGCAGTGATATCTCCATCTCCCAATCCAGGCAACTGGACTATGCCATTCCAGCATCCAAGATAGCATCCCTGTCCTCTGGTGAATTTGTCGGCATGGTAGCGGATAATCCGGAAGAGAAAATAGCACTCAAGATGTTTCATTGTGAGATTCATAATGATCATGATGCGATAGCAAGAGAGGAGAAACGATACCAATCAATACCGATTGTGAAAGCTGTATCCTCAGAAGAAATAAAGGAAAACTACGAATCCATTAAATCTCAGGTTGCAGATTTGCTTCGATCCCAGTGCGCAGTTATTGGAAGTGATGAGGAAAACGATGGGAATGGTAAAGGGAGTTTGCTAGCGACCAGTTCGGTAAAACAGAAGAAAAGGCTGGCTAAAAAAAAAGGAAATCCAAAAGACACATTGTCACTTTGATTAATAGTGGCAATTATAATCAACGCCTTGAAATTAAGATACGGTTTGCAGGCGAATGATGTTGACCCCAAGATCCATGCTTGGCTAAAATCAGGTGACTAAAATAAAAAACTCAGAGACTTATGCGCTAACCTGTGATCAGCAAAACCGTCAAGTCCCGTTATCTCTTGAATTTAGAGCATCATTTGATTCTCAGTCGCTAAAGAGAAAAATTTGTTTGCCAGTCATTTTTATCGATTGATTTGATCGAGGGTTAAAATGGCTTTCAAACTCATTTGAAAACCATCTGTGATGAGTTAGCAAAATTTTAAAGATTGTTGCCTGAAAAATTGTGTACCTCTTCCAGTTCTTTAATCAAGGTTTCACTGATTGGTTTGGCTTCTTCAACTGAACCAAAATTTAAATCAATGCCAACTAAATCTTCATTGTCAAGAATGCTTTGTATTTTATCAGCATAAATAGCTTTATTACCAGAAATAGCTGCTGCGAATTCATTGATATTATGCCCATCAAATGGAATGAAAACATCGCCTTCCAAACTAATAATGTTTGATACAATACTTAAATGCGCATCAAATGAAATGGTATTCAAAGCGCCTAAGAAGTCGGCTGGTTGATCATTGCCGATATTTTTGATTTGCGTAATCACATCAGGCACTGTGTTTCTTGTATGTACTGATCTTCTTAAGTCTTCGATCAATCTTTCTGTTAATTCTATTCCTGTCATGTCTAAAGCGTTTTTTCAAATTTACATTTTTGAAATTTTTTAAACAAAAAAAGAAATACGAGCGCAATCCGCACTAGACCATTTATAAATTTTATGTTTTCGATGAGTTGCCATTCGTCAATGTAATCACTTGCTGGGCTTTTAATGTGCCAGGATCAATGGAGGATTTCAACAACTGCAATGGTAATAAAAGAACTGATTTTCACTGTTTGCAGCAGCTCTTGCGGCTATAATAATTTAATTAAGATTGTTGTTAATCACTCATTTCGAAACACGCCCTGTCTAACAATCAGGGCATACATAGTATTTTTAACGGCAATGATATCCCCCAAATAGCGCTTCAATTAGGTGAAGCTGAAATAAAATAAATTTAATTATCGGAGATATGCTAAATTTTATAACTTATTAAATGTTGTTAAATTTACGCGGCGGTTTGAAAATTCTTAATACTATTCTTTTACCCGATATAATTTTCTCTGGCATGAAAAAATGTTGAAAAGATTTAGATGTATAACTACAGCTTTAATTTTAAATTTACGTTTGTGACCATACAAGAAGCACATCAGGCAATTGTTGAAAATAACTACCTGCTAGGTAATGCAGAAAGCGCTACAGGCAACAAGCTTACCAGGTTGCTAATAGCCCCTAGGCCGATTTATGATCATGTAAAACCAATAATAGAGTCAGTTTTGAATAACCAAGATTACGCAGGATATTTAAATCAGTTTGACGATTTCACTGTCATGATGATCTTTGGCGATATCAGGGTTGGTCAGTTCAAATCCGTTGATGATTTGGAAAGGTATATACAAGCTCAAAACTTATAGCAATGGATTACCCGAAATTTAATCAGTTAAATGCTCACCCAAGCAATTTCCAGACAAACCAGCGTTGATGTATAACTCGAAGCAAAAGGTTCATCAAGGAATTTACCAATAGGTAGGCTTATCCGTTTGAAAACCATGCGGCGTCAGTTAACGTCAAAATATAGCCTGCAATTGAAATATTTAATTAATACCTTCGAACTGATAAGGAAAGTATTTGATTATATAATAAAGATTTGATACTACTACACCACACCCTCAAACTGGGTTAAGAAAGATATTCGTTAATATGGCCAGCTTAGATGATTTTGATCCATCGTTTTATGATCCTGATTGGTTAGCTAACACATACCTTCATCGTGGCAAGGTATTAGCACATTTTGCTTTCTTTGAAAAAGCGCTTGAATGGTTGTTAGCATCAGAATTTTCGCTAGATAAAAAAGTGCAGCGAAAAATGAAATCGGTAATCTTTGATAGAATGAGTTTTGAACAAAAAAAAAACTTCCATCAGAACGTTGTTATTGGAGAGAGGTATTCAGGAAGGTTTTGTTCAAACTAAAACCAAAAGGCACCCTTACAAAAGATTGATTGATGAACTTACAGAATTGAATACCATAAGAAATCAGTTTGCCCATTACCCAACGATACAGGCAACCAATAAATTTGAATATGGTTCTGCAATCGGTTTAGATGAAAACAGGGATTGTGGTAAGATGATTTGGTTTAGCATTGAAGACATTGAAAAGATAATTGTTCGGATCGCAAAGGCACAAGGTGATATCTATGCCCTTAGAAACAAGAGGCCCGCTAAATCTTAAACTATTTATAATTTAAACACTGCGCCATCGACATAGCAATATGGATGTCCTTGTGCTGTGCGCCAAGTTTTAATAACGTGATCAAATAATCACATTTCATTCCTACCACGGTATTTTTGAATTGTGTTTCCAAAGATTCGGGTAGCCTCATTTCCCTGACCAATTCTGAAAAAGAAGTTTCCTGAAAAGCAGTATCGATTACCTCTTTTAGATCTTTTTCGAAGTTCCAGTTTGGGAAGGCTACTTTCATTTCGCCAAATGTTGTATATGGGCTTATATCCACTTCACATTGAATTAGAATATTATTGGCCAAAGATTCATTTTCTGCATTATTGGAAATATTTAAAATGATAGTGATAAAGCTCAGTAAGCGTTCATGACCTGCTCGCCAGCTAATCTTCCAAAAGTCAAAATCAAAAAGTCTCTCCACAAAAGCTTTATCCCAGATCAGCCTAGAACGAATCCCTTCGAGTGCGTTACTTATTGCTACCTTAAATGGACCTGATTCGTTAACTTTGAATAAAGCCATTAGGGTTGGTATAGCGTACCAACTTCCCTGACGTTCAATCCCTTTGCATATTTCTATAAAATCTTCTTGGTTGTCAGCGGTCCTGAGCGCTTGTATAACTGTTGATTCTTTTGCGCCATCTGGGTCAATGAAATAGCCATTAATCATACTGGTTACTAAAGTTCTTGTTTCGAGCGTCATAAATTAATGTGGTTTTTGGATTAGACTAAGATATTAATCCTGAGATTAACTAAAAATAGATTATGATGTAATGAATGTGTGAATGTAAATCTGTTTGGATAAGACGCATTTAGCCTTTCTCTGATATTAACTAATCCTAATTTGTCTGTATCGTCAGGGGGTGTGAAGTCTGAAAGATTGCAGGATTCAAATATGATGGTACTTGCATCACTGGAAATCGTAATTTTTGCCGGACAGTTCGGAGCCAGTACGTTTCCATGTTTGAAAATATTTTCCACCAGGGTTAGGAGTATAATCGGTATGATTTTGATGTTCCCATCCTCAATATTGGTTGCGTACTCTAGATTTAAGTGGTTTTCAAAACGCAGACGGTTCAGTTGGATCATATTATTAATCTGCTCAATCTCACTTTCTAAGTTCACGAAACCATCTTTGCTCTCCTGAAGCGCATATCTCATGATATCTGCAAGGCATGATATTGCTTCCCTGGCATGCTCTGGATTATGCCTTGCTGCGCTACGTATAAATGTTAATGTATTGAATAAAAGATGGGGATTGATTTGCGCTCGCAGAAACTCTTTTTCGGAAACCAACAATTTACTTTTTAGCTTTTCAATCTCCAGTTCAGATTTTAGCTCAATTTCTTGCTGTAGAAGATTCCTTTTTAACAAATAGTAGGCAGTCGCTAGCAGTAAAAAATAGATGCCCCTCCATAAAGTTGGAATCAAGAACTTATAGTGCAGACATACTTTTACGAAGTGCTTATCAGGAGCGTGCCCCAAAATTTTTGATATTAAAGCAGCGAGGAAAAAGTATATGAATAATTCTAATAAAACAAATACTATGTATTTCAATTTAATACCGGTTTTGCGAGTACCAACATAGTATAGTAACCACCAGATGTGAAAATATACCAAAGAAATATTGAGGAAGTAATATAGCACATAATGCAGAATCGGCCGGTTTCCATCAACGATGGAAGTGGCAACAATAACCTCTCCCACAATGAAAATTATCCAGAATGCAATATGAAATAATACTTCCGCATACTTCTTTTTGGTCCTGTTATATAATAAATGGTACATGATATATAATATAAATGTTAGCCATAAATCCCTAAAGTAGAATTGGACTTTACTTAAAACCTAAAGTCATGAAAAATCAAAAACACCTTCCACTAATCAAGCGTACTATATTTAGATTTATGAAATCTAACGGTGCCGACAAAAAGAATGAGACCGATCCAACAACTTCTGTATTTACCACGGTGACCGTATCCACAAGTGCTACCCGTTAATTAGTTTAGCCTATTTTTTTTAATGAATTCCCTTATGGCTGGTCGATAGACTTTTCCAATATTAAAATATATCCCATCAGTCATAAGGGCTCTGTAACCCTCTATTTTTTCTAAAAAATTAACAGATATGATGATTGACTTCGCTACCCTGAAAAAAGTTTCTTTTTTGAGCAATTTTTGCTCAAGTGCTTTGAGCTGTATATAGGTAATCTTTTCGCCTTTTATTGTATGGATGTTAATGTAATTTTCCAATGCTTCAATATATATGATGTCATCATAAAAAATTTTAAGCATGCTGTTTTTATCGTCACCCTTTACAAAAAGAACTTTCTCATCTTTTCCAAATTGTTCATCCTCTTTTGCCTTGTTTAGAACCTTAATTTGTCTGACGAATTTATCGTATTTAACAGGTTTCATTAAATAACCTGATGCATCAGCTTCATAGGTTTCAGGGCCGTGGAATCTGTGAGCGGTCACGTAGACAAGGAAATCACAATATTCATTTAACAGCGGCGCTGCCTCAAGCCCCCCTACAATAGGCATACTTATATCGCAGAAGATAACATTCACCTTGCCGGTTTCCTTTAAGAAAACGATTGCATCATTGATATTCGTGAACGTATTTTCGACAAATACATCCGGTGTCACTGCAATGATCTCATTTAAATCAGTAATGGCATGAGGCTCATCATCAATAATAATACTGCTTAGTTCCATAACACAAGTGTCTTGATGAGTGTCACAATATCGGAAATGTCTTCTAAATTAGCAAGTACTACTATTAAATGGAGACATTGGTCACATTCGACAAAGTTTAAAAAATGCTTGTTTTGGTGCCTGTTATATAATATTTGATACCTGTTATATAAAATTCTTGAGTTGGGCATAAATAGAATTTAGATTGCCATTAGAAATTATCAATTAACTGATCATTTCGACTTTAGTTCTTTACCTCGCCGTCGGAAGCAAGGACACCAAGAGAGGGGCATGGCCCCCTTCTTGGTATTGAATAGTCGAAAGATATTTTTATTCTATGGTACGGGAAGATTATTATCAAGCTTTTACGTCCGCCCTGGCTGAAATACATGACCTCTCAGACGCTCTCATAAATGCGCTAAGGCCCTTGGCAAACGAGCGGTCGTATAGGAAAAATCAATGCATTCTAAATGTTGGAGATGAACAGCAATCAATCTATTTCCTAATTGCTGGGTATGCTCGCGAGATTACTCCAAGTGAGGAACAGCGCAACGGGCAAACTACCTGGTTTTGGTTCGCTGGCGATTTCATCTTTCATAATGGTTTCTTTAGCAAGCAGTCTTCGGATATCGATATAGAAATTTACCACGATACAACAGTTGTTGAAATCAGTTATGAAAATTTGCTGCTTCTAATGCCTAAGTTTCCTGAAGTATTTATTCTGGGAGAAAAGTTACGGATGTACTATGACCGGTTTCGTAAACAACACACATCCGATTTGGTAAGTATAAGAAGATGGGAGCATTTTGAATTATTCTATTTACGCAACAGGTCACTGTTTAATATTGCCAGACACCGAGACATCGCATCTTTTCTTGGAATTAGAAACCATGGACTCAACAGGTATTTCAAAAACCAATAACCAGATTTATTGGCAACTATGGTCCCCTTAATCGGCGACAATGGTATAGTATTCTTTTTGGGAATAGTTTCGAAATTTGACTGACACAACAATTAAGTGTGCTTAAATCAGAAAGGAGTGCTGTGACAAAGATTCAAATGAGATGATGGGAGCGATGCGTTCCCGGTGGCGGATACCACATTATCGATTAACATTCAATCAGATATCATGAAAATTTTAAGAATTTCAAATATTTCAATTAAGCTTTCCCCAAAGTCTGCGGAATTTTTTCAACTCGTGTTGCATATCATTTTAGCCTCGCTTTTCGCCTATACGGCATATGAAAAGATTATGGGCCATGAACGGTTTATGAATGGTATTGCGAAAGTTGAATTAATCGGAAGATTTGCCGTTTTCATTAGCTGGGTAGTTCCGATTGCCGAGCTTTTGATTGCAGTGCTGGTGTTGGTACCGGAAATTGCAAAAATGGGACTTTGGTGCTTTTTGGGACTAATGATAATTTTTACAACGTATATTTTGATCGCATTGATCTGGGCGAGTAAGCTGCCATGTCATTGTGGGGGTGTCATCGAAACCCTAACCTGGACGGAGCATCTGTGGTTTAACATTGGATTTATCCTGTTGGCCATTATAGCACTCCGTCTGGAGAAATCCTTAAATTAATAAATAATAAAAATTAAATTTCAAATTATGAAAAATTTTAAAAAAATGATCATGGGCTTCGCAGCTGTAGCTCTGATTGTAGTTGGGAGTGCATTCAAACCAGCCTCAAATTCCAAACTTTTGACTTATCGCTATATCAATAATGGCACACAGTACGTCTTAGAACCATCTGCGGATCCTACGAACAATTGCGTTTCTAATAGTGCTCATCAGTGTGTGATTACAACAGATGAAAATAAGGGGTCATCTTTCAATTATGCAGACTTGCCCTCGGATGCTGAGCCTGTACCAGGTTCATCTGAAGGTACCTACAATCCATAGTAATTGGCTTTTGTAAAAAAAAAACGGCAGAAATAATATTTTTCTGCCGTTCCTATTTCACTGTCTAGAATGCTGATTCGATCATTTTCTTTAGAGCAAGGCCATTATCCAATCTGGGATCAGGAGCTCTTGAACTAACAGCTTCTCCATTTTTTTTAATAACAATTAATGTTGGAAAGTCGTAAATCTTGAAGTATTCAAGCAGTGGGTGTTGTCTTACTAAACCTGAAGTGTACAATAATAACTGATTTGGATTCGTGTAACCTCCATCTTCTAAACCAAGTTTAAATCTGGGTAGATCATCAGTATTTATACTAACAAAAACTACATCCCTATTCTCAAAATAATTTTGTACTTTTTCAAGGTATGGTGACATTTTTAAACACCCCGAACATCCTAAAAACCAAAAGTCTAGTACCAAAACTTTTCCTTTTAAGTTGTTTAAAGAAACAGTTTTGCCATCAATATCCGTTAGAGTAAAGTTTTGTTTGTCAAATGTGTTAAGCCGATTCAGCCACATTGCCAACTCATCTTTGACTGCGGTCAATGTAATTAATTTCTTTGCTTCTTCCAGAAAGGCTAACGTATCATTTTGATATTTTCCACCTGTTAAAAAAAATGTTAAGAATAAATAATCTCTTGTAGGACCTGAATAATTATTTTTAATTTTTTGAAATAATTCGAGCATAGAAACATTGTATGTTAGGTTCCCAAGATCAAATTTTCCAATGATTAGCTTCAAGTAATTTGATTTATAAAGATATCGAATGTATTGACCTAACATTTCTGATGACGGATTTATACCTTCAGGAATTTGCAAGTCATTCGAATATTTTGTTTTTACAAAATCTATTATCCCCTTATTTCTTATGGGGTATGTCAACGCATAAGTGGATAATAACGAGTTTAAGTGTGAATATTTCTGGTAATACCAAGAATCTAGATATACACGGTTATAGATATATGGTGAAAAGTTATTTTTATAGCTCTGTAAAATAGTTAATTTACTGACCCAAAGTTGATCCAATAATTTACTTTCCAGTGCATTTGCATCATAAAAATTTTCTTTGTTTCCCAAATCACGAACTCTTGCTAAACCTCCTTCCGAAATCGACTGTGATTCCATCTGAAATTGGCAATTTAGCCTTTCAGATCCCTTTCCTTTGAATTGAATCCACTTCCCTCGAAGATTGATCGTTATATTTAGACTGTCATTATCTTCAAATAAAAATGGTTTATGCAGAACTTGATTATCCAATGCAAAAACCTCTTTATTAGTCGAACTAACAAAGTATGTTCCAATATAAAATGCATTCTTATATCCTTTAATTGTGGTTGAGAAATACCCTTTTGAATCGACAGAACAGAGAATTTTTTTGGACTGGTTCACTTGGGGTGATATATAATCTTGGTATACTTCAAAACAAATGTTTTTGATATCTAAATTTGCCACATTATGTACGATAGTTCCTTTGATTATTACATCAGCTTGGACGCTTACTGCTACATTTAATATTGTAAATGTTAATATTAATTTCCTTAAAAATAGCCTCATCATCTTAAATTTTGTTGAATTCCACTAGCGTTTATCTCATCATCAGGAATTGGGAAAGTGTAGAGGGAACTGTTTGGAGCTAATATATATTCCGCTCCATTTAAAGATCGTTTAAGAATTATTCCCATCCCACTTTTATTGAGCCGTCGTAAATCTGGCCACCTTAAGTTTCTCCAAACAAGTTCTTTTCTCCTTTCGACAAGTATTTTTGTTAGCGCTTCTGTGGCGGAATTTGCTACAGTAGGTACAAAGTTGCCCGTAGCATATCGTTTAACTAATAGCTGGTTCAGGGTGAATAGTGCATTTGCAGTTTCTCCATTTCGCGCCTGGCATTCTGCTTTTGTTAAAAAAAGCTCATCGGTTGCTATGCCAGAAAAACCATAATTGCCAGTACTACCATAATACCCACGCTTCATACTATAATTTCCATTACTCATCCTTTCAAAAAATATACTTAGTCGGAGATCTTTGGTGTCATAAAGTTTTATGAGATCTGGAGATACCCTTACCCTGGTATTTATGTTTCTTGGTATTGTAATCTCATAAGTTGATACTTGAGAGCTATTTAAAATTAGTTCGTCATGAGTAAATGAAAATGGGGTGCCAGAAGTTTGAGAAAGACTATTATAATCAATTAATTTATTATATTCAGCCAAAGCTAAATCCGTAAATTTTGAAGCTTCTTTGTAGAGATTCATGTTCAGGTAAATTCTTGATAGGAGGCCAAACGCTGCAGCTTTGCAAGGCATGTAGCGATTTGTAATAGGAAATGTGGCTGTAAGTAGATCACCCGACTCTATTAAATCAGTTAATATTCTTGCATAGCATTCAGCAACACTTGACCTTGGTAAAATTTCATCGACACCAGGAGTTAACCGCAGTGGTATACCCAAATCTTCAGATGCGGTTGAGGGATCATATGGTGGCGCAAAATTTTGAAGCAAATCATAAAATGCTGCAGAGCGCACGTACAATGCCCAGCCTCTTATTTGATTATACTTTGAAATATCAGTCCGCGGATTAATTTCCGCTAAACCTTTGAGGATGTTGTTCGCATAAAAAATTGAGCTGTAAGGTTCATTCCAGTCTGGTCGCGATTGTTCACCTGCAAATAAATCCCTTGCCCATATATATGAGTTCCTTTCTGTGGCTGTCCCTGTACTCTGCCATGAAGCATAGTCCGTAAACTCATAATCGTCGCATGCCATTTGACCAAGAGCTCCTGTTTTATATATTACAGGACTATTAAGCATTGCCTCAAAATCTCCTAATGTCGTAGGAACGACGAGACTGGTTTTGGGCTTTTCATTTAGAAAATCATCCTTGCAACTAAGTAATATTATAGTACAACACAGAATAACAAAAATATTAAATTTATTTTTCATCTCAAGAAAGTTTAAAAAGTGGTTTTTAATCCGAATGCAATGCTTGTTTGTTGATCGATCAATTGGCTATCAGGATCTATATTGTGATTATTTGCTCGCCACAAAATACCCAGGTTGTTTACATAACAAAAAAGATTGAGTTGCTTGACACCAACTTGTTTGAATGGCTGATTGATGGTGTAAGCAATACGGAGATCTTTAAATCGGATGTGGTCACCACGCTCAACTAGTTTATCTGAATAAACATAAAGGTTTGTTCTGTTCAATATCGCAGGGTAAACTAAAGCTGGTATGTTTGTATTAGCTTCATCACCAGAACTTTTCCATCGCTGAAGATAATCTGTAGTATAATAAGATCCATTATAGAGGTTTGTATTGTTCAACGAGTTTCTCCTGAAATAGTAGCCACCCTTAAATGTGATGTTAAGGGATAATTCAATATGTTTCCAGCTAAATGTATTCATTACAGCTCCAAATAATGTAGGGCTTCCTGATCCATGAAAAGTTAGGTCGTTCCTATTGTTTGAATTGGCAATACCAGCATAATCTCTACTCACGACTCCATTTAGATAACCTTGTGGATTTCCCGCGTTATCGAGATTGCTGGTTGGGTAACTGAAAATTGCATTTACTGGATAACCTAGCATCGGAGTATATGCAATTGACATTACCAACGCACTATTACTATTTGGTGCTTTTCCATAGGAGGTTATATGATCTTTGACTAAATTTAGAAGGAACCCTGTTTTCCAATTCAGTTGACCTCTGGTGTTAGTGGTTTGCAGACTGAAGTCCCATCCATAGGTTTTTAGACTGGCCGAGTTTCCACGGTATTGTGTAATGCCGGTCTGCGGCGCCACAAAAGAAAAGCCAATTAAGTCTTTTGCATTTTTGATGTAAAAATCAACGCTACCTGATATCCGACTGCCCTTTGTGGCGAAATCTAAACCCAGGTTTAGGTTGGCTATTTTTTCCCAGACCAGTGAGGGATTTGGAGGATTTTGGATATTGGCAGGCAGCTGGCCATAAATATTTGCCACATTATCAATTATTGCGGTTAGGTAAGCCGAGGTTGACTGATCTGAATTACCATTATAGCCATAAGTCATTCTCCACTTTAAATATTGAGGTAGAAAAGCTGGATAGAAGTATTCTGATGAAGCAAGCCAAGACAGACCCGCACTCCACAACGGAACACCTTTCTGATTACTCTTTACACCGAATATGTTAGCCTCATCTTTACGGGCGCTTAGCGATAGATGATATTTCCTGCGAAAACCGTAATCTAAATTACCATACAGAGACCTGTTGCGCTCTACACTGCCATAATTGTAAATGCCCGTTTGAATTTGGGAAGTGGTAGTATTGTAGAAATAAGTGTTGAATTTTGTAAAGTCGATCAGCTGGTTCAGTGCGGTTTGTGTATCATTGTTGTAGCCATATAGTGTATAGGCTGCACTATTGGAAACATTTTCTCTAATCTCACCTCCGAATAGTCCATTTAGCTCATGATTCTCACTAAAGTTTTTACTATAAATGAATTGTAAACGGCCAAAGTTGCTCTGATAGCCAGAACTGGTACGCGCAAGTATATCGCCTATAGGTAAAGGTCGGGTAACTATGCCTGTGCTTGAATTAATTGATGAAAGTGTATTGACCTGTTGGCGTACATAATAAGAATTTTGACCGTCCAATACGTCGTTTACCGTTTTACCCTGCTGATAAAGATAGTTGGCCGATACTTTCAGCCCTTTCAAAATTTGGTAAGTTAATTGTGTATTTAAACGATAATCACTGATTTTCGTGGTTGAATTCTGCAAATCTTCGTTCAACGGGCGGTATAGCCAGTCCAGCAGTTTTCCATTTCCCGCACTTTGTGCATAAGGGAGACGTAATACTCCATCGGTCACGGCAAGCGCATTTCCATTATCATCAGCAACGTTTTCGTATGGGTATCGTGGGATGTAGGCACGCGAATTAAAACCAGATTGACTTTGGGTTAAAGCAAGACCAATTACCATCTCCAATCTGTTGTTTAGTAAATTAAAAATATTATTGGCATTCAAAGTTTTACGATTGTTTGATGAACTGTTGCGGTCACCTAGAGACTTATCCAAACCCGTCGAAATAAAATAATTATGATTGCTGCTACCTCCATCAAGGCTCAATTGATATTGTTGCGCAACTGGTTGGCGGTAAAAGTAATTCTCCCATTGCTCAATCGAATTATAACGTGATAAAGAATCGAGCATTTGGTTCATCCTCGATTCGCTAATATTGTTTAACCTTCTGCTGAGCATGATTTCTACCGCAGGGGATAACGTGGCAAAACCATTACTAATGGTCGAGTTGAATTTTCCTTTATTAAACAGGTCGCGTTCTACCTCAATATATTCGCCACTACTTAATCTTTCTTGACTACTTAAATTAGCTTTTTCCGACACCTTGATATTTGCGTTGAGACTTACATTTACCTTCTGGGTCAATCTCCCTTTTTTTGTGGTGATTACGATAACTCCATTCCCTGCAAGTGTACCCCAAATGGATGCGGCAGCTGCGTCTTTCAAAACAGTTATATTTTCTATGTCATTAGGGTTAATATTACTTAAGTCTCCCTGATAAGGAAAATTGTCAAGTATTATTAAAGGATTTGCATTGCCTAATATTGTACTTCGTCCACGGATGGATAGCGATGAGCTGCTCGCCCCTGTACCTGATGGATTGGTTTTATTAAATATTAAGCTATTTGTTACTCCATCTAATCGGTCTAATATATTCTGTCCAACACTTCTATTGATAAGCGTGTTATCTATTTGAGTAAAACTTCCTGTCGCTCTTTCTTTTGGGATATTTTGATATCCTGTCGAGATAACTGAAACTTCATCAAGTGTTCGTTCCATCTCAGAGAGAACTATATTTAATTCGGTACGATTTGATTTAGAAAAATAAGTTTCTTGTGACTTGAATCCTAATGAGCTTATAATAACTGCGCCGGATTCGGGTACCGCTGTTAATTTGAATAATCCGTTATTATCTGCAAACGCTGCAAGTGTCGAGCCTTTGATTTTTATAGTAGCGTTTGGGATGGGCTCTCCTTTTTCATCTTTTACACTCCCTCTTACTTCATTATTTGCTGAGCTGCTTGAAGTCATAGGCACTTTTTTCTGAAAAGGGTTTAGAAATATTGTCTTGTCTATAATTTCGAAACTAATTTGTCTGGGTTCAAACATTTTCTTCAGAACCTCGCTCAACGGTTCTGATTTTACGACGATGTCTATTCTCAAATCCTCATCTAGTGTGTTTTTATTGTACCAAAAATCGAATCCACTCTGTGCTTCGATTTTATTCATAACAGACTTTAATGTCGCCTGTTTTACGTTTACCGAAATACTCTGCGCTTTAGATTCAGCGGTCAAAAATAACGCTAACAGTATTGTGAAGATGCTGCAACGGCTAAATAAACTTTTAAGGTATCTCCAGCATGAACCCGAAAAATTCACACCTGTAGGGGAATAAAGATTTTTTTGGTCGTGTTTTCTTCTCTGATGATAAAAAATCATACTTTTGTTTGGTTTGGTTAATAAAATGTTAGGTTGGTACTTGATGTCAAATTCTCCAGACTTTGCCGGCGGTGTTCTTCGAAAACACCGCCGGCTTTTTTATCTGGAATCATTAACTAAAATTAAATCTCAAATTTTCTACATAGGCATTTGTTTTTTTGGTTTGGTAATAGGTAAGTTGATTATAGGGGAGCAATTGACAATATGTTTTTTCCGGATACGTTATCGACTTTAAATTTTATACCACTTAATTTGAGCAGTCTGAGTAGGGTTGCTAGATTGGATTTTCTCGAAATTCCCCCTGTCAACTGGATGTCCGGAACGCTACTTTCGTATTTCACCTGGATATCGTACCACCTTTCTGCTTCCGAAAGTATTGTCTCTAAATTTGCATTTTGAAATTTTAGCTTACCATTTTTCCAGGCTACCACCAGTGAAGTATCTACAGAGGTTTTAGTAAGATAATCACTATGATTGATTGATTGGTTTCCAGGAACCAATATCAATGGTAAATGTCTGGTTTTGTTGTTGGTAGCTAACTTCAGGCTTATCGAACCCTCTAATAAGGTTGTCTTAATGTTTTCTGAGTTAGCGTTTATGTCGAACCTTGTACCCAAAACCATAACATCCTGATTCTGGGTAGTTACAACAAAGGGATGCTTTGTGTCTTTCGCTACCTCAAAGTAGGCTTGGCCGCTAACCAACTTTACCCTTCTTTCAACCCGCTCTCTAAAAGTTGATGGATATTGTAATACTGTAGCGGCGTTTAGCCAGACTTTGGTGCCGTCGGACAACACAATTTTATATTCTCCACCATTTGGAGTGGAGATTGTTTGAAACGCTCCAGTTTCATTAATATTTACCTTTGAGCCATCATTATAGGTTAAATCTAAGCCGCTTATCTTTACCTCTTTTTGATTCTTATCTAGGTTGATCGTTCGGCCATTTGAAAATGTAATCAGCGCTGCATTTCCTTTTGGGAAAATATTTTCTGCAAGTACCAGGTTGCCTGTTGTGTGTGTTTCATTTTTTTGTATAATAAGATAAATACCCAAGGCTATTACTGCTGCTGCTGCTGATGTGACGGCAATAGCTAATTTTTTATATTTTGCCCTGGTATTTTTAACGGGCAGGTTTCCTGCAATTTCTTTCTTGAGTGTCTTTAGTTTTTCAAAAGAAATTTCCACGCTTTGCTCGTTAAAGGCGAAAAATGATTCTTCCACTAATACCCTTTCAATCTCGGTACATTCCCCTGAATTATATTTTTTTAAAAGCGCAAAAGCTTGTTCGTTGTCCATTCAGATCCATTTGATTTTGAACTGGTACGAGTTGCTTAATGAGATGTCAAGATTCTTATGAAATAATTATAGTATTATGGAGATTATGTCTCCGAACTTAGTTCTGAAAATTTTGAGTGTATTGGATATTTGTGATGAAACGTTGCTTTCGCTGATTTTTAGTTTCTGAGCAATTTCTTTATTGCTCAGATGTTCCTTTCTACTTAATTCGAAAACCTGACGCATTTTATCCGGCAAGGATTGAATTTGTTTTTCAATGTAATTGGCAAGCTCTTTTTCTCGCACGATATGATCAGTTTTTTCATCTGCCGTGCTTTCATATGTTTTTAGAAAATCGAGATATTTGTTTTTTACTTTTTGATGTGCAAAGTAATCCAGCATCCTGCTTCTGATAGAGATGTAGAGATATGAAGAGAGTTTACCGGTTTCTGAAAGTGATTCTCTTTTGCTCCATAAGGTTATGAAAAGTTCCTGTACAAAGTCTTTCGAAAGCTCCTCGTCTCCAATTTTTTTATAAGCAAAAATATACATCAAATAGAAGTAGCGGTTGTAAATTTCCGTGTATGCGGAATGGCTTCCGTTTTTCAGCTGGATTAATAAGTCCTTATCGTAAAGAATTTGATATTCTGACATGCTTGCTATTTTTGATAACAAGCCACAATAGAACAGCGGCACCAATATTTTGCAACAATAGGGTCGGCACTCGCAAAGTCTAACGCCAACTGGCTCTGGTAAGCCAACCATTTCATACGAAATGGTTTCACACGTTAAACATAAGCGAGCACCGACCCTATTTTATAGGGTATAGATGCATCACTTACGCTCGCGTGAAATTTACCAGATTCGTTGGCGAGGCTTGTAAGCAGTTCTTTATATTTTAAAAGAGAACTGCAAAGTTATTAATATTTTAAAACTTTAAGTATTTATTGCTACATAACAAATATTGGCATTTTAGTGTGGATAAAAAACGCAAAAATTGGATAATTTATACTATCTTTGTAATTAGAAAAGTCCTTAAATCCTATGCAGAATCCGATTAATACAATTCCTAATTCTAAGCTTAGAATCTTCAGAGAATTAAATAATTTCACACAAAAATATGTTGGAGAGGATATTTTAGGTATAAGTCAGAATACCTATTCTAGACTTGAACACAATCCAAAAAGAATAAATAAGACTCAGGCCGAAAAATTAGCAGAGTTGTATAATATAACAATCACACAATTATTGTCTGATGACACTCCAGTTGTTAGCTTTCATAATAATACAATAGATAAGGCATTCATTCAAAACTATTATGAAACTCAAAAAGAATTAATTGATACTGTAATCCTTGAAAAAGATAAGCAGATTGAATTTTTAAAGACTGAATTAGAGTTTTCGAAAAAACAGTATTTCGATTTAATTGCCAAAATATCTGATAGGATTTAGCAATCGATATTAGATAGCTCAACTAGAATTATGATTTTTAAT
Organism: Pedobacter jeongneungensis; assembly: GCF_000633455.1. Taxonomy (GTDB): domain Bacteria; phylum Bacteroidota; class Bacteroidia; order Sphingobacteriales; family Sphingobacteriaceae; genus Pedobacter; species Pedobacter jeongneungensis_A. The sequence continues at coordinate 243,636 of NZ_AYMG01000038.1, read as the reverse complement.
CATTTATCCATTAAAATAATATCGTATTAGTAATGTTATGTAATTATACGTGTTTAATGATGCTACGCATCAGAAACATTGTTTAATATATGATGGAAATAATTATCTAGATTGTAGCTTCGTCTCTGTTAGGGCTTGAAACCTAGTGCTTGATGATTTCCCAATTCATTCGATAAGCAGACGATATCTACAATCATCCATAATATCAAAGTTGAAAAAAAGTTATCCTATATTTTTGTTATGATGATGACAGTTTTGCAAGGCACGGAAGCATAATATTTAGTCTTTAGCATTGCGGGGCTTGCAGTAAGTATCCTGTATGTTATGAAGATATAAAAGTTGATGATGGGATTTTATGTGAGAATATTAATAACAGCGAATAATTTTCTATTGAATATTGTAGACGAAGCGATAGACGCTTCTATAGACGTACTTAATAATCAAAAACACTAAGTTCTTCCGAATATGATGTTGAGTGTGCTGCTGTCTTTTGAGGCTTTCCAGATCAAATAACTACCTTATCTTTCCAATGATTGATATTCTTTGTTATAATATGGCAAGGTAAATCTCTCATAGTTAAATATCATTTGGGACCATTCCCAAAATCTCCATGGCTTTAAGCTAAAAGTTCTATAAAGGGTTTTATTGGGATTGCCTGGGTTCTCTATTTTGAATCGTTGAAATCTAATCTTGCAAACTTCGTAATCTAAACTTTTACCTGACTGTTCTTGGTACTTGAAACTTCCATCTTTATTTCGATAACTATAATTTTCTCGAAAAAAGAATGCAAGTGGGGGTAGATTGGCGATAGCGACCAGTCCTAAGACAGCGAACAATATGATTTTTGTTTTTCTTTTCATAATGTATTTTTTAATAACATTCCCCTTTACTAGCTGGAACTCTTCCACCTCCCTGATTAATGTCTGAGTTTGGATTACTAGCTTTTTGCGTTCGCAGAGCATTTGCCATACCTGTAGGTGTTCTTGCATAGCCTGCACCCCCTGGGCCACTAATTCCTATTGTTGTTGTAGGATCTGGGATCGGAATATCACTAGCCTGACCGGCTCCGTATACAAACGCTGAACAGTTAAAATCTGTAAAATGATACCGCTCGGGCGGATTGCTTAAATATTCTATGACCTTCTGAAAGCTTTCACTGTTAACGTAATAAGTAGAACTAATGTTATATTTAATATCACCATTATCCAGGATCTGAGATTTTGAGTCAAGTTTTTCTAATCCAGATCCCGTAGGATAGAATCCTATGGTTTGGGTGATGGTTGTGTTGCCGCTTGTTTTACTAAGGGATATGGCAACGTGACCAAAACTGTTTGATCCAACGTTGAATGAGGTTCCAGGCTGGGGTTCTATTACATAAACCTTGACCACAAATGCTGCATTTGGACTAGTGATTTGTGAAAAGCAATCCATCATTTTCTTTGGATCGACTTTATTATTGTTTTCCCCAGGCAGGTTAGAAGGGGCAGGAGCCTCGGGTGTGGGGTTTGTTGCAGATGAACTGCCACCCCCGCCGCCACCGCCCGAACTTTCTCCGCCGGAAGATACGCCACCGCCTCCCCAAAAACCTGTACCGTCATCGTAAAATGAATAGCTGCAGACTCTCTCCGAATGGACCGTGAAATCTCCATTGCCATCAACATAACTGTCCTGGTACCACGCGCAGCTTTCGATAACCTGCATTCTCATTAGTTTTCCCTGAACACCTTTAAGCGGATTGAGATCGCCAAGAGTACTCATCTTTTGTTTCTCGAAATGCTCTTTTGGCCCTATATCTCCCACCTGTTTGCCTTCGCTATAGATCTGCCCTCCTGTTAATTTACATGAGGTATCGTACTCGAATATCCTTCCTGTGAAGTTTGATGGATGAACATTGCCTTTTTGCAGATAAATTGCATCTGGTATGATCTCCAGAATTCGCGCCTCAATTTCATTGGTTTTATCGTTCCGCTTTATGGCGAGCTGCCGGTAGCCTTGCTTAATACCCTGGTATATTGGCTGACCGGAAAGGTTAATCGTCCAGATATTGCCATTTTTTCTTTCGGTATTGCTTGCACTTTTCCAGTCTAATTCCGTATTTGTTAGGTGTGGATTTGTTTGCGTCAGGTTATTTTGTTCCTGCTCGATATATGCCTTGGCATCTGCTAAGGTCAGGGTGGATTTTGCATCTCCGGGAAGTGGTGGTAACTGTTCGGTCACGTCTTTTTTGCAGGCATAGACCGTGAGCGTGATGAGTATGAAAATTTTGAGTTTTGTTTTCATGATAATATTTTTAGGTGTAAAATCATGTTAATTTTGTATGCTGTTTTGTGTCACCTGACACAATCCGAGTTTTTTCCGATGAATTCTGGACAATGTTTCCCTACTAATTCCGAGGTAGGAAGCGATGTTATTTTGAGTCGTTTGCTGTTCGATATCAGGGTGTTTTTCGATCAGCATCTCATATCGGTTTTCCGGGGTTTGGGTGCGCAGGAAAAGTGCCCTTTCTTCACTTAGCAAATAATATTTCTGAGTAACAATCCGGCCAAGCAAATTGCCTTCTTCGAAATCAGCATAATAACTGTTCAACTGGTTCCAGGTTAATGACTGGAGCTTGCAGTCTTCGAGTACTTCTATGTACTCATAAGCAGGTTTTTGGGTGAAAAAGCTATAAACCGAGATCATCAGGTCTCCTTTCCCCATAAACCATGTAGTACATTCTTTTCCGTTGTTGTCTATGAAATAGGCGCGAAGGAAACCACAGCGGATGAAGTATATCCTTCGGGCTGTTTCACCTGGTTTGAGCAGTAACTGTTTTTTTCTAAATGTCTCGGTTATAGCCTCTTTGTTTACACGCTTTTGGAAAGGTGCGGGAAGGGGAATGATGAAGCCCAGCATTTCTAAAAGATCGGCCTCATTTCTTGGATGATTTTTCATGCATTGTCGATTGTGTCACAAATCAACTTTTCATTGCATTTACCTGGCTAATATTGTCCTGTCGGAAGGAGGTACTTTTTTAACGGAATTTTTTCGCTTTTGTTTTGTGTGGTCCTTTGAAAAAATACTTTTTTGATATCTGATTGGCTGCTGCTCAAAATGTTAACCTAAACTAAATGGTCATGAAACTACAAAAACTATCAGAAAAACTGTATGCCGAGGTTTTGCCTCAAATTGAAGAAATTACCACTGTTCAACATTCACTTGAAAAGTTCAGAGATGGTTTGGCCATCGTTCAGAAAGCCCTGGTGCAGTTAAAGGTTGAACATTCCAAAACCGGTTTCGCAGATGAGGCGGAGGAGATTTACTTTTTTAAAAAAGGCAAGCCCCGGATTTATGCGCTGCTGATTTTCATCACTGAGCTTTATGCAATTGAGAACAGCATGCCGCTCCTGGGTAAGGATAAACAGATCTGCCATCTGGAGTCGCAGCTTCAGTTTATCAACAGGTTTTTCAGGCAAAATGAGTTCATCTATCAATACTACCGCCTAGGGGCGACTGACCTGGATGATCGGTACTTTACCAGAAATGGAGGTGGCCAGCTGGTTGGATTCGCAGAAGTTCCGGATGTTGACCCGTCTTTTTCAACTGTTGCAGATTACCTTTTTTCTAAGTTTATCGCCTATGAAAAATTGCAGGAATCTATCAAACAGGAAATCGTAATGCAGAAAGGTGGTGAAGAGGGGATGCACAAAAATGCTTTCAAAGATATCAAGTGGACAGGGGAGGCAGTCAATATGGTGGAACTGGTGTATGGGGTTTATGAAACGGGGCAGGTGAACGGAGGCAAGATCAGCCTGTCGGAACTCATGGAGTTTTTCAGTCACGCTTTTCAGGTAAATATCTCCGGATACTTCAAACGTTTTGCCGATATCAAAAGGCGTAAATCGATGAGCAAAACCCGTTATCTTGATGAGATGCAACAGCTCGTATCCAAACGTATTGAAGACAGCGATGCCTGGATCCCAGAGGATCAACGGAGCCGTTATGGCTTTTAAGTGTATACTTTATTTTTTGTATAACAGGTTTTAGATTAACAAGAGGCTTTACCCATCTAAATTAAATTTCGGTTCACCTTAACTTGAATTTCAAGTCAGGCTAGCAATAAATATGTTTTAAAATTTTCAGGGATATTCTTTTGATTTGACGGAGAATATATCTGGAAATAAGTGAAAGATATGCAATGTCCAGTAGACATTTTTAAAATAACTTTTCGTTCAACAAAATTTCTTCCAGAAAAAGATTTTTGAGAATTTTGTAATAGGAATCAGTGAGCTTGGTAATTAGCAGCTGCTTTTCCCGCGGGTCAAGCTCGAGTTCATAAATGCTGTCGGCCAGTAGAGCATACTCCTGCTTGGCTTCCATGATGCGAAACTGAACGTTTGCTAAAGATTCAATATTTTGTAAATATATGGGATGCATTTTACCATCTACTTTTTGATCATTATTATTTGACTCCTCACTATTGGAAGGAAAAATATAATTGTTGCTTTATTTTGTTCAAACTAGCTTCAGTTTTTTGAGCAATCTTTTTTCGTAACATCTTATCCCAAAAATGTTTTGAATTAGTCTGTTATCTATAGTAAATCCTTAATCGTCTGATACTATGATTACTTAAGAATAAATAACAAATTATTTTTAATATTCCTCAACTTATTTTGGCTTTCGGGTGGTTAATTTCAGATAGTTTGGCTACTGCTTATTCACAGGACTAAATTAAAAACAATTGATATTTTAAGCAACTGTTTTTTCGGGAAGTGTTGCACTTTAGTTATTTTGCTAATTTTGTATATGGATTACAGAATATTTCTCGATGAAAGCTGTCACTTTGAAAAAGACTCATCATCAGTCATGTGCATCGGATATGTGAAGGTTTCAGTTGACGACTACGCTCGGCTGTATGAGGAAATAAAGAATATAAAGCTCAGGTTTAAATCAACTTTTGAAATTAAGTGGAATAAATTTTCAAATTCCAGGGTTGATTTCTATAAAGCACTTGTAGACCTTTTTTTTGAATCTTCCATGGAGTTTAAATGTGTTTTGGTCAAACATAAAGACCGGCTCAGTCAGGATGAATTTTATAATGGGTCTCATGAGAACTTCTACTATAAGATGATCGATTTTCTTTTAAAGAATAATAATAATGATGGTTCCAGATACCAGACTTATCTTGACGTGATCAATGGAAGAGGCAAAGAACGTCTCAATAAGATTCAGGAGACTTTTGGCAATCTGCACCATGGAGATTCACCATTTATTTCGTTTCAGCATCTAAATACAGAGAATCTCTTTTTTCAGTTAACAGATCTTTTCGTGGGTGCTATTACATACAAAGCCAGATTTGCAAAGGGCGATTTCGATCATTTCCATCCTGGAAAAAAAGAATTTATTTCTTATCTCGAAGAAAAATCGGGTTATCTTCTTGAGGAAGGAAGTGAACCCTGGGAAACAAAATTCAGTATCATGGATCATCAGGCTAGCATGAAAAAATAATGGCACTTATAAAGCTCAGGCCTTACTTTGAGGAAGATAACTTAGATGTATCCTTTAATAAAGGACAATTGGATGAATTGTATGAAGTTTTTAAAAATGATTTTGTTTATAATCCGCTGGTTGTGAATGGCAAACGGATAAAAATTATTCATCATCGCTCCAGGTCGGAACAATATTGAGATTACTCCGAAACTTTTACCCATATTGTTACCAGACAGACGCGAATTTACCATGAACGGATGTATGATTGCCAGCGTGCCAATAGGGTGCATTGGATTAAACCGATCTTACAGGCACATCCTTGTAAGGATATCCTTTATTACCGTTGGAAGGATGAGAAAGGGGTTTGTAAACATCACTACTGGGCTTTTAGCCTCGACTTCATGATTGTTACGGTTGATGTAAAGCCTGATGAACAAATCGTCACTACTTTTTGTGTGGACAAGGATTCAAAAGCAGAATTCTACACTAGGTTCAAAGATTTCGAGGAAGGAAAAGACTGTGTTTAAACAAAAACAGCACCCTGTCGGTGCTGCGCGCAAATACGGCTCTGCGTGGCCATTACATTTGTCCTTTGGGCAATGCTGATACAAATATAACTAATTGCATTTATATAACAAATTATATTTATATAATTTAGCTATTGAATTTGAACGCAAGGTGTTCCGGATTCCTTCTAAAAATAATTTTCCAGAGTTGAAAAAGGCCCTAATTAACCATCTCTAAGAATGCAGTTCAAATCCACAATCAAGTAATACCATCAAAGAATCGTTTTTCAACTGAATTGTTCATCGTCTATTGTAAATGACATTTTTAAATGATGGGCTAAAAATTAAAAATTGGAATATGCCTGATGCTCGGTGTGTAAATGTCGATTTTCAAATTTTAAATATATTGCTCCTTTAACACCGTGCTTTCTAATCAGGATATTGTTGCATCTCATTGCCAACAGGCAAAAGAAGTTGCAACGCAGTTAGCAACATACCGGAATTTTTCCTGATGATTAATTCATTGGTATATACCAGGTGATAGTCCAGACCGAGTAATTTCATGCGCTATAATGCTCCTGCATGTATAGATGATAGAACCAGATTTTAAAATCATCCCTTCCATTTAAAGACGCGGGAGCTAATGCTGGAAAATAAACTGTTACCAGCATAATTATTCCAAATCTCCATATAGGTGAAATATTAGTAAACGCCGAATGATAAACCTTCGACGTTAATTCTAGAGGGTTTTAAGATTATTAGGCCTATCTCCTATAAACGAAAATAGTGTTGTCTCAGATTACTTAACTAAGTTAAAACACAACATCACGGGTCAGACACCTCTAATCAAAAGTGTCTTTTAAGCTTCCAGGGCATGCTCTATAAAAAATCGTTCGGTAGTACGGGCGTAATACAGAAATAAAAACTCACCACATTCCAAAATTTGTTCCGACAAGGGCCGGCAATGGTGCAGGACTTAAAATCTCAAATTTATGTTACAACAATTTTCCTGGGCAAATTTTCTAATTTTCTTCGCCGTATTAAGTGCACTCTGGTATCTGGCACTCTTGTTTATAGTATTTCGTAAAGATGCAATGGATTTTATCTCGGGATCCATTTCCAGACCAACAGTAATTTCAGGCAGTGCTGCCGCACTTAATGAAAATCAAGTTGATCCACCAGCGCATGAAATTATGGGTAAATCCAAGATACCAGAGGGGCTGGAAGTTGTGAGGATGGGGGCGCTGAGTTTTTCAGTTGCTGGAGATCCTTTGGGTATCGACGAAGAAGCTAAATCAGCTCAGCTGGGCTTAGTGCCTGACGTGATCCAGGAGCTGAAAGAAATATTCGGGATTCTAGAAAAAGAAGACGGCAGTAAGCAGGACTTTTTCGCTCTGGCCGCTATGATCAGCGAAAAATATGGACGCATCGGTTCCAACCCCAATATTGGAAAAATCAATGAGTTTATCCGTAACTACGCACCCTTTTCGGTTACGCTGGAGGAACTCGAATACCTATGGGATTAATTTTCTGATTTTTTACTTAACAAATTCTAACATGGAAAATCATTCATTAAAAGCAGCTAAAAGGATAGCCTTGTTAAAGGTCGCAATGTTCTCGCTTGCCTGGCTGATGCTCAACTTTCTATTTTCAGTTTCCTGCTTTGCCCAGGATGGAAATGCCGGGATTCAGGAAGCAACAAACAAGGTCAAAGGTTATTTCGATACCGGATGCGATCTGATGTATGCCATTGGCGCTGTTGTAGGAATCATCGGCGCCATCAAGGTATTCAATAAGTGGAACGCCGGGGAATCTGATACCAATAAGGTCGCTGCCGCCTGGTTTGGTAGCTGCATATTTCTGGTGGTCGTCGCCACCGTACTCAAGTCCTTTTTCGGGATTTAGCTGGATTAAGTTTTGATTTTAATTGATGGATAATAAAAAAACTTAAAAATTATGGCAACCATTTATCAAATCAATAAGGGAGTGTCGAAGCCAATCGTGTTTAAGGGATTAAAGGCGCAATATATCGCTTATCTGGCTGTCGGGCTTGTACTGCTGCTTTTGTCCTTTGCAATCCTATACATCTCTAGGCTTAGTCTGCTGATTGTTCTGCCGATGATTGGCTTGTTAGGCAGCGCATTATTCATCACTACCTTTCGGCTCAGTTACCGCTTTGGTGAACACGGGCTCATGAAATACCTGGCGAAAAAGGGGCTGCCTAAATACATTAGATTCTCTTCGCGACGAATCTTTACCAAACTTAAATATCCGCATTATCAATAACCATACACTTATGAAAGAAGCCTTCAATATATTGCCCATTTATAAAATAGAACATAGCTGCATCCTGTCTCATAGCGGAGATATCACAATTGGATTTAAAGCACTCTTGCCCGAGATATTCTCCCTATCCGAGCGGGATTATGAGGCTTATCATCAGACCTGGGTAAAGGCTATTAAAGTTTTGCCCCCGGAAAGTGTATTTCACAAGCAGGATTGGTTTTTAACCGAGCAGTTCAAAGCAGATTTTGAAAAAAATGGGCAAAACTTTCTTTCACACTCCAGTGAACGGTTTTTTAATGAACGTCCTTGCATTCAGCACAGCTGTTATGTTTTTTTGACCAAAAAACCTGCTGGAAAGAAATCCTCCTCCTCAGCAGCTAGCAATATCCTGCGGAAATCCCTGGTTCCTCCGCAAACCATTAATCCGGTTTTGGTAGCAGATTTTTTGGACAAAGCCGGACAGTTCCAGCGTATCGTTCATGATTCGGGATTTGTCGGCCTGCAAAGGTTATCCGATGAAGAACTGGCAGGAACATCCAATAAAGCTGGCGTTATAGAGCGTTACTGCTTTTTAATTGGGGAAGGAGAAATGCCCATTATTAGGGATGTTAATTTACAAAACGGGATTTCAGTTGGCGAGAAAAAGATGGAAATCTACACCCTGGCAGATACCGATGACTTATCAGCTTTCTGTGGCAGCCGGATCAATTATGAGCCTTATTCTACGGATAAATCAAAGTTTAGTATCGGGTTTGCCAGTCCGCTTGGACAGCTTTTGAAAGGCAGTCACATCCTAAATCAATATGTTTTCTTGGGTGATGCGCAACAAACCATCAAACGCCTGGAAGCTAAAAAACTTCGTCTGCATTCACTCTCTACCTACTCCAGGGAAAACTCAATTTCAAGGGACGCTGTGAATGACTTTCTAAATGAGGCAGTGGCGCTGGGGAGACTTCCTGTAAAATCGCACATCAACATAATGGCCTGGTCGGATGATCCATTGGAACAAAGGGAAATCAAGAACAGGGTTTCGTCTGCAATGGCAGCAATTGAAGCTGTTGCCAAGCGGGAAACAGATGGACAGGCGCAGATCTGGTTTGCCGGTTTGCCCGGCAATCAGGCAGACTTTCCTATGAACGATACTTTCGATACCTTTTTAGAGCAGGCTACCTGTCTTTTTAATATGGAAAGCCACAACAGGGATTCAAGATCGGGCTTTGGCATTCGGTTGGGCGAAAGGCTTTCGGGTCGCCCTGTACACGTGGATATTTCTGATGAGCCCATTACCAAAGGATTTACCACCAATCGGAACAAGTTTATTCTCGGTCCTTCAGGATCCGGTAAATCTTTTTTTACCAATCACATGGTGCGTAGCTATTACGAACAAGGTACCCATGTATTGCTGGTTGATGTCGGACATAGCTATAAAGGGCTTTGTGACCTGGTCGGCGGATATTATTTCAGTTATAGTGAAGCTAGTCCCATTGCCTTTAATCCTTTCTATCTAGCGGAAGGGGATGTCCTGGATACCGAGAAGAAGGAAAGCATCAAAACGCTGCTGCTGGCACTTTCCAAAAAAGAGGGGGAAACCTTTACCCGCTCTGAGTATGTGGGTTTTTCAAACGGGCTGACCCTTTATTTTAAACACCTCGAGCATCATCCGGATATCTTTCCCTGCTTCAATTCATTCTATGAGTTTCTGGCTGGCGAATATCTTTCGGTACTCGAAGAAAATAATGTTCGTGACCAGTATTTTGATATCAATAGCTTTCTCTATGTACTCAAACCTTACTACCGCGGCGGGGAATTTGATTACCTGCTGAATGCGACCTCGCAGCTTGATTTGCTTTCCGAACGCTTTATTGTTTTTGAACTTGATGCCATCAAAGATCATCCGATCCTTTTTCCCGCTGTGACGCTGATTATCATGGAGGTGTTTATTTCCAAGATGCGAAAACTTAAAGGCTTTCGGAAGATGATCCTGATCGAGGAATGCTGGAAAGCGATTGCCAAAGAGGGCATGGCCGAATACATTAAATACCTGTTCAAAACTGTCCGGAAATTCTTTGGAGAAGCAGTCGTTGTCACCCAGGAAGTGGAAGACATTATTTCTTCGCCTGTGGTGAAGCAGGCCATTATTAATAACTCGGACTGTAAGATCCTGCTTGATCAGAGTAAGTACCAGAATAAGTTTAATGATATCCAGGAATTACTGGGGCTCACTGAAAAGGAAAAATCGCAGATTCTTTCCATGAACCGGAATAATGACCCCACTAAAAAATACAAGGAAGTATTCATCTCTCTGGGTGGGCAACATAGCCAGGTCTACCGAACTGAGGTCAGTTTAGAAGAGTACCTCTGCTATACCACAGAAGAAAAGGAAAAGCTCTTGGTTCAGCAATATGCTGAAAAGCTTGGAAGCGTCAGAAAAGGAATTGAAAGCCTCGCCGGTGACATCAGAAACAAATCCGTAACACTTTAAAAATAATTAATCATGAAAAATTACCAATTGATTTTAGCGATGGTTAGCCTGATCCAAATAACTGGATGTCAGACCGACCATTCGCGATCATTTCTGCCCGGAACCTTCATCAATTCTGCCGGAGGAGAATTCAGTAAGGCTGATGATACCCTTGCTGTTGAAGCAGGTGAGGAAAACATGTTCTTCATCCATCGTCGAACGGGATTTAATTTGATTCAAAATGGCAAAACCGGCAAAAGGCAGTACGAACGGGAAGAATGGAAAGCGTTGTACGATGAGGCTACGAAAAGCTTGAGCGAAATAAGAAAAGGTAAGCTCATCACCATTCATCCTGATTCTGGCTACCTGCTGGTTGGGAAAAGAAAATACATCAAACAATAAGCACAAAAAAAATATGAGATCTCTAACAAACAGTGCATGGCCACGCACCAAAATCAGAAACAGCTTATGCGGTCCAGGGAAAGTCTTGGGCTCGCTGGCGACCAAAATCAAAAAGATTATGAAAAATTATATGGTAATTCTTCCGGTCAGTGCGATGACCATTTGCGTAAGCCTCCCAAAGGGCGCTAACGCTCAGCTGGCGGTATTGGAGGTAATCAAGGCAGGCGTAAAGAAGGTCATCCGTGCAGTAGACCTAAAGGTTCAAAGATTACAAAATGAAACCATCTGGCTACAGAATGCACAGAAGGTGCTTGAGAACCAACTTTCAAAACTTAAACTCACCGAGATCGCCGACTGGACCGAGCGGCAAAAGGAGCTTTATAGTGAATATTATACCTCGCTTTGGAAAGTCAAAACAGCCATTACTTATTATAAAAGGGTAAAGGATCTTACCCAGCGGCAGATCGCCATTGTCGATGAATACAAATGGGCCTGGGGGCTGTTCCAGAAGGATAAGCACTTTACGGTCGATGAGCTCGAGGCCATGCAAAAGACCTATCTGGGCATTTTGGAAGAAAGTGTAAAGAACCTGGATCAAGTCCTGTTGGTTGTCCATTCATTTAAAACCCAGATGAGTGATGGAAAACGCCTGGAAATCATTGGTGCCGCGGCTAAAAAAATGGAGGAGAATTATACAGACCTCAAACAGTTTAATGCCGGCAACATCGATTTAAGTATCAAACGGTCAAACTCTCTGGATGAGGTGGCCAAACTGAAGGAGCTTTATGGAATCGAATAAATTTATTTCTTGTGGGTTTGGTATGCTTATACTTTTTTCTTTTAGCGCAAAGGCACAGACCTGGTCGGAATGGTTTTCCCAGAAAAAGACCCAGCAAAAGTATTTGATTGAACAGGTCGCGGCACTGAAGCTTTATGCGGGCTATCTCAAAAAGGGATACGAGATCGGCAAGTCTGGGCTGGGTTTCATCAAAGATGCCGGCAAAGGTGAACTTGATCTGCACCGCGCATTTTTCAGCTCCTTGAAATCGGTTAGTCCAGCAGTTAGGAATAATATCAAGGTCGCCGAAATTATCCAGATGCAAATTGATGTCTCAGGGACACTTGCCGCTTTATCAAAAAATTCTGGTTTGTCGGAAGAACACAAGGTTTATGCCGCATTGGTACGAACGGAATTGCTCTCGGACTGTCTGGCCGATTTAGAGGAGTTGTTGCTCATCATCACCTCAGGAAAATTTGAATTAACTGATGATGAGCGACTGTTGAGGATTGATGATCTGCATCAGCGCATTGCAGATAAAAGGAATTTTGCTTTCAGCTTTGCTGGTTCGGTAAACCGTTTGGGCGCTGAGCGATCAAGAGAACTGGATGTGTTAAATAGAATGGAGGGATGGTATGAGAAATAAGAAGTTATGGTTAGTGGTATGTATGGTTGCCGGCAGCATTCTATTTGCTTTAAATATTCGTGCCCAATCAACCGAAGCGCAACAACTGCTGATCAATGTAGAAAAATTGAGCCAGCTCAAAAATATCCTCAGTGATATGAAAAAGGGATATACCATTATCTCCAGCGGCTATAATGCAGTAAAGAATATTTCGCAGGGCAATTTTTCGCTCCATGAAACTTTCCTCGATGGACTGATGATGGTCAGCCCCGTAGTAAGAAAGTATGCACGGGTTGCTGATATCATTTCCGCTCAAAAGGATATTGTATCGGAGTATAAACGGTCGTTAAAGAATTTTCAGGCCTCCGGCCTGATGAATGCCCAGGAGTTAGATTACATCGCCGGGGTATATTCCGGCCTATTTGCTCAAAGCATGGACAACCTAGATGAGCTCACCCTTGTACTCACCGCAGGCTCCCTTCGAATGAGCGACGAAGAAAGACTTTCGTCAATTGACAGGATATTTCTGGATACAACAGATAAGCTCACTTTCCTCCGAATTTTCAATCAGCAGACAGGCACATTACTGCTTCAGCGGAAAGCTGCATTGGCGGATATGCAGGGAACCAGGGAATTGTTTAAAATCAATTAAAATTTTGAATCATGGAAAGATTATTAACTCGCTTTTTTAAGTGTGCAGGCATCACTTTTGCCCTTTTTCTCCTTCCTTCACTGGTTTTTTCGCAAGGAATAGCAGGCGAGCTCAGTGGAATGCAGGCCGTATTGGACCATGTTTATGAGGAAATGATCCCTTTAAGCTCAAGACTCATTGATGTGGCCAGGGGGCTTGCGGGTTTCGGCGCCCTATGGTATATCGCCAGCCGGGTGTGGCGGCAGCTAGCTGCAGCTGAACCCATCGATTTTTATCCCCTGCTTCGTCCCTTCGCGCTGGGTATGTGTATCATCATGTTTCCGGCAGTGCTTGGCATCATGAATAGCGTGCTCAAACCAACGGTAACTGCGACGGGTGCAATGGTTTCAGACAGTAACAAGGCAATTGAAAGATTGCTGAAGTTAAAAGAGGCGGCCATCAAGAAATCTAAAAACTGGCAGATGTATGTTGGAGACAGTGGAAATGGAGATCGTGATAAATGGTATAAATATACCCATCCGAAAGATCCCAACAGGGAAGATGAATCTTTTTTGGACGGGCTGGGTAATTCGATGCAGTTTTGGATGGAAAAACAGAGTTATAACCTGCGTAATTCCATCAAAAGCTGGCTGAAAGAAGTGCTGGAAGTAATATACGCAGCAGCCTCGCTGTGCATCAACACCGTCCGGATATTTTTTCTCCTTGTGCTCGCCATTTTAGGACCACTGGTTTTTGGGTTTGCAGTCTTCGATGGGTTTCAGCAAACACTCACGGTGTGGCTCGCCAGGTATGTGAACATTTTTCTCTGGCTACCCATTGCCAATATATTCGGAAGCATCCTGGGAAAAATTCAGCAAAATATGATAAAGGTAGATCTTTCTCAAATCGAAGCGCAGGGTGATACATTTTTCTCTGCAACGGATACTGCCTATTTAGTATTTCTCATCATTGGTATTGTAGGTTATTTCTCGGTGCCTAACGTGGCCAATTACGTAGTGCATGCAGGCGGTGGAAATGCGATCCTGACCAAAGTCAATTCTTTGGTGGTGGCGGCACCAAACTCTGCCGCAGGAGCTGCAATGGGCGCTGGCGGCATGGTTGCCGATGCCCTTGGTGATAAGGCCCGTTTGCAGTCTCAGGGTTATGCTGCCGCAGGTCAGGGAGATTATTTTCCTGACCAGTCATCATACCATAAAAATAAAATTTCAGGTAAATCCACTTAAAAAAGACAGCTTATGTTTACACAATTCAAAAATATTGATACCGCTTTTAGCCACATCAAACGATTCAGTCTTCTTGTAATTATGGCATGCCTGATGATTTCAGTATTCGCCATTTATAAAGGGTTTACCATAGTAGACAGGGCGCAGCAACGGGTATATATCCTGGCCAACGGTAAAGTACTGGAAGCTGCGGTCGGCGAACGAAAAGACAACATTGCCGTTGAAATCCGCGATCACGTAAAGATGTTTCACCATTATTTTTTTACCCTTGATCCTGATGAAAAAGTAATCCAGGCCAATATCACTTCAGCAATAAACCTGGCAGATGAAAGTGCCAAGCGGGCTTATGATAACCTTAAAGAAAAAGGTTATTTCAATAGCCTCATTTCTGCCAATATTTCCCAGGAAATCTCAGTGGATAGCACCAAGGTAGATCTTGATTCATACCCCTACGTTTTTAAATGCTATGCCACCCAGCGCCTGATACGTTCGACCTCTACCGTTCGAAGGAAACTGGTGACGACAGGGACACTGAGAAATGTGTCCCGTTCCGACAATAATCCTCATGGATTTTTAATCCAGCAATGGCAGACTCTGGATAACCATGATGAACCATTAAACCCTTAAGCAGATGAATCGAGAGCTCAGAAAACAAATTACTAGGGAAAATATTCAGTATCAGTTGCGACAAAAAATCCTGGCTGGTCAAAGGTCATTGGCAGATTATCTGAATCTGAAATGCCGCCATATTTCCACAAAAGCAACGCTGATCTTGCTCTTCATTTTTATTGCCGTGGCGAGCGTAGCCCTGATCAGGTTGATAATTAACGCAACTACTTAAACAAATGAAATATATGAAAAACGAAAAAATCAAGGAGAAGCGAAAAATTTTGCTTTTCCTACCAATATTGATCTTACCATTCTTAAGCATGGCTTTTTATGCTATGGGTGGGGGAAGTGGTCATCAATACATTATTGCTAAAAATCACGAAATTAATTCTGCACTTCCTGAGGCGACTTTTGGTAAAGAGAAAGCAGCCGATAAAATGGCGATTTATCAGCAGAATCAAAAAGATTCCATTCACTCAGCAGATACCTATCTGGAAAGTGTGGCAGGAAAACTGGGCTTTAGCGCTACAACAGATAAGGATCCAACTCAGGATATTGACCTGAAACTTCAGCAGCTAAATGCACAGATTAATGCACCGATTGAAAAAAGTCCAGGGACTACTTTAAAGGACCGGAACATTAAAGTGGCTGGTATGGCTAGCGATGTGGATAAACTGGAAAAACTAATGTCTACCATGCAAGGAGGTGCCGGTGAAGATCAGGAAATGAAGCAGCTCAGTGGTATGCTTGAAAAAGTGCTGGACATCCAGCATCCCGAGCGTGTGCGTGATGCCTATCTCAAGCAGGTCAATAACGCACCCGATGAACGTTTTGCTGCAATCCCGGCGCAAGTTGCCGCAAAGCAAACGCTCGTCCAGGGCGCCGTGATTAAATTGGTGCTCTCTGATACGGTCACCATTGCCGGGGTATTGGTTCCCAAAGGGCATGAGTTATTCGGCCTTTGCAATTTGACCAATCAACGATTGCTGGTGGACATTAAAACTATACGCATTGATAAAAGTATCATTCCCGTGGATCTATCCATTTATAGCCTTGATGGTATCAAAGGGATTGTTGCCCCGGATGCGATTGTCGACAATGCGATATCAGGGGGAGCTGATGATGCCGTGCGTAGCTTGCAGCTATTGACAATGGATCAGTCGATAGGGATGCAGGCCGCAGGCGCTGGCATTGATGCTGCAAAAGGACTTTTTTCCAAAAAGGTCAGACGAATAAAAATAAAAGTAAAAGCAGGCTTTCCTGTGCTGCTCAGAGATAATCAAATCAGGAAGTAGTCTAAATCCAATATTGATCCGGGAATCAATCCTACAAGAATTATGTCCTGGAAAAGGACTTCGCGCACTTTGAGCTAGTTGAATGAGACCTGTTCAACCCCTTATTGGTGAAATTATATCGCGCAAATGCGCAAATCATTAATTATAAAACAATCGTTATGAATTTAAACAACCTTGAAGATCTCAAAATCGAGATGAAATCACTTGGCTTCGGTAAGGAGCTACAGGAGAAAATGGAAGACAACATGAAGGCCAATCTTCCTGAGTTTGTGTTAAAGGATCAGGTAAATGGTCATAAAGGCCAGATAGATCTCAATCTTTATTTCAAACAATCGGGCCAGTCGGAAAATTATTATTTAAACAAGTACGATATTGCCCTGAACGAAGGTAAGCCCTTAGAGGCTGGCCAAAATTATCTGGTGATTTCTCCGAGCGAAACCGCTGGAAAAAACAATGTCTTTAAACGAGAAAATGTTGCCGAGGCAATTGAGGTATTTAAGAAACATACCGGCAACGCCGAATTGGCTGTAGGAAAGGATGCTGCCCACAAAATTAAACTGGCGACCATGGAAGACGGTAAGATAAATTATGTGGATAAGGAGTTCGGCAGGACGTTCCGCAACCCTCCACTTCCTCAGACGATATGGGTGGAAAGAGGTAAAGGTTTTACCGCTTCCCAATCTGTCAACCTTATTGAAGGCAGGGCAGTATACAGAGAGGATATGCTCACTCAGGGCGGTTTACCCTATAAAGCATGGATGAAGCTCGATTTGGACGGGCCCAGAGACAGGCATATGAATTACAATATGAACCAGTATCATGATCCATCGTATGGTTTCAATTTGAAAGAAGTCCTTGATAAATTTAACATCAAAGAGCTCGATAATCCAAAAGACCGTGCGAAACTGGAAGCGCAGTTGAAAAATGGTGACCGTCCATCTATTACCGTCGAAAAAAATGGCGAGCAGGTGAAGTTGCAGGTTGAAGCAGTGCCCCGTTATTCACAGCTGAATATGTTTGCCACAAACGGTAGGGCGGAGAAAAGGGAGCAGTTTCTCAAAGAATCTTCGCTGAATAAAGCGGTAACAAAATCAAAGGGAAAAGAGGTTTCTGCCAGTCAGGGTTTGGGCGTTTAGACTCTTTTTGTATTTTAGTGGCTTGTTTTTTGTAAGTAACAATTAAATTTTATAATCGCTGAACTTCTGGTAAGCAAGAAAAACAATTATGGAAAAGTTTGAAAAAGTAAAAGAATTGGTATCAGCAATCGAGGCTGATGCTACAAAGTTTTATGAAAATGGTAATGCTGCGGCAGGTACGCGCGTTCGTAAAGCAATGCAAGACCTAAAAGTCTTGGCTCAGGAAATCAGAGCTGAAGTGACAGAAAAGAAAAATAGCGCTAAATAAAAACATCGCTGTTTTGGGAAATTTGGAAAGTTCCGGCCACTGGTCGGGACTTTTTTTTTATCTCAATTTTCATAATCCCTTATCATCCGGTCAATAGATTCGGCTGATTATATTAGACATCATCATCTGTGTTTAAGGGCAACAGTAAATCTGAATCATTATTAGGTTTCTTTAAGGTAGAAACTGCATTAACCCTTTTGCCTACCTTGGTTCGTTTCATCAGCTCAGCAGGAAAGGTATCCAGCACGGTCATTTTGCTTGCTACTGAAAGTGTCTTGCTCAGCCAAATCTCTTCCTCCTGTTTGTTTAGGATGACAGGCATACGTGGTTTCGTATGTATCTCTGCAACAATGGCATTTGCTTCGGTAGTCAAAATCCCGTAGGTTCTGAATTTCTCTTTGGTCTCCGGGTCAACCCACTGCGACCAAAGCCCTGCGAAACAAAACATTTTTCTGTCCTTAACCGTGAACCGGTATGGCTGCTTATCGCCCTTCCCCAGATCTTTCCATTCATAAAAGCCATCTGCAATGACGATACATGTTTTATGATTGACGAGCAGCGGTCTCCATAAATTACTCTCCAAGGCTGTTTCACTTTTGATGTTCCAGGTATCACGTGTTAATTTTAGGCTTTCTGCGAAATGCGGTACAATACCAAAGCTCATCTGTTGGATAATGTCTGGCTCATCGGCAGTAATGACAAGGCCCATTTGTGTTATAGCTAAATTATAATTTGGCGTCCATTCAGCCTGCAACTGGTGCGGATGCGTTTTCAGGATTTCTTTCTCCTCAGCTGTTAAGGTATAACGTGCACACATAGTTTTCTTGTAATATTCAAATATAACATTACCAAACTCACCGTGTTTTACTTTTTATTTTTAGCCTTTGGCCTATCCTTATTTTGATTCAGCGTAGCTGCTTCTTTAAGTAAGTAGCGTTTTATTAATGCTATCAATTCTCTCATTATTTAACTTTTATGATATCGTTCCAATCCGTTGTATAGCTCGGGCGCAAAAACTCCCGTTTCATCGACCATTTTTGCTTACTGCCTTCACCCGCCATTCTCAAGGTGCCGGCTCCGTAGTGACGGTTCATCTTATCGAGTACACCGGATATTTTATCGTGCTTTGCACCATTCCAGTCGCTAAATATATTCAGCTGCACCTCCGACTCGGGTAGCAAGCCTGTGGCAGTAACTTCTACCTTCTGAAAAAGATAACCACGCATGTATATTTTTTTTAATCCAAGTAATGCTACTTTAACTAAATCAACGGTATTGTTTACCGGATGCTCCAGAGGTATGGTAATTGAAGGAAAGGCCTGGGCAGCTTCTGATTTGTACTTATTGGTTAAAAGCCTGACTGATAAAACGCTCGTGCAAAGTTTTTCCCTCCTCAGCTTAACCGCCAGCCTTGCAGCATAGCTTGAGGTTGCTTCTTTAAGTTCGTTGTAATCTGTGGTCAACTTTCCAAACGCCCTGCTGGTACACATGCCTTTTTTGGGCTCCAAAACTGATTTTAAAGGGATGCAGCTTTCTCCCCATAATTCGCGCCACATCCTCAGTCCCACAATGGTCATATTGCTTTGTACCCAATCCATTGGCAAGGCCCTGAACTGCGCTGCAGTTTCGATTCCGCCTTTTATGAGCTTGTGCGCAAATTGTCTTCCTACTCCCCAAAGGTCTTCAACAGGATAGTCGGCCAATGCTTCGCTGATCTGATCTTCAGTTTCCAACACCATTACACCATTATGTTTTTTGGAGGTTTTATTTGCTACTTTTGCCAGCACCTTAGTCGGCGCAACGCCTACGCTTATCGGAATGCCGGTATTATAAATAACAGCTTCCCTAATCTCTTTCGCATATTCAGGAAGGTTGTTAAATCCTGTTAATCCAAGAAAGCACTCATCAATGCTGTAGACCTCCACATTCGGGGTAAACCTGGCCAGGTTGGTCATTACTCTGGCACTGATATCTCCATACAAAGTATAATGGCTGCTAAATACTGCAACATGATGTTGTTTGATCTCTTCTCTTATCTTGAAAAAAGGTGCCCCCATAGCAATGCCGCATGCTTTGGCTTCATTGCTCCGAGCAATCACGCAGCCATCATTATTGCTCAATACGATTACCGGAACACCATTATATTGAGGTTCAAAGAGCCGGTGACAACTCGCATAGAAGTTATTACAGTCTGCCAGTGCGAACATTGTTGTTCTTTGAATGAGGTAAACAGGTCCAGGTAACAGCGCCAAATACGGTAATTTTTTTTCCGGTAATATTCAGGCAGGCATCCATGCTGTCATTAATACATAAATAAGTATTTTCTCCATTTATCAGCAGCTTCCTGGTTAACCACTCATCATCTACGCAACAAACAATCAGCATTCCAGAAGAAACCTTGACCGATTTATCAACTATGATAATGCTACCTTTTAAAATACCGAAATAGCGCATCTGCTCATCATCCGCTTCAAAGTAAAAGGTGTTTGTCGGATCGTTAACAATCTTCTGAGCAATATGTAGCCTTCGTTGTTTATAATCCTCAGCAGGGGATATAAAACCGGTAACACGACCCGGGTTATCCAATGCATCTATCGATACATCCCTTGGGATTTCCATTTCTCTTGTCATACTGCAAAAAATTAAGTTGTAAAAATACTAATTATATTAGTATTTCTTAAACCATTTATCCACAGGATTTGTGGATAAATAGTAGGTAACCATCTTAATTATACTCCCGAAGTAAATTAAAGCGCAATAATGCAGACGATTAATAATGATTTGAGATAAATATTCCTACAGTGTTTAGATTAATATTGCTAATTAAATTAGTAATCATGAGCTTTGTTTATCCAGTTTAATCAGACGGATGATCTGTCTTAGTTTATTCATTTTGATAGGCTTATTGAACATTGTAGTCAGCAGTTTTTGTTCGGCTAAAAGCTAAACAAAAACATATTCCTACAAACCATTCAGCACAAACGAATCTGCGATTTCAAGGGGGTCAATTTGGATCGGCGCAAAGGGGTCTTTTTGCTTTGGCGAACCTTATCGATGTTTTCTATTTATGTCAGATCAAAATCTCCAAAAATCAATGCCGGATTTTTACAGTAAAGTATATGAGCTGGTGGCTTTGATACCATCCGGTCGCGTGACAACTTACGGGGCAATTGCAAAAGCTTTGGGATCGGCGAGCTCATCGAGATTAGTTGGGATTGCGATGAATCATGCGCACGAATTACGTCCAGATTTACCTGTGCACAGAGTGGTTAACCGTAATGGTTTGTTGACGGGTAAACATCATTTCACAGATAGATTTACGATGGAACAGCTATTGAGCTGGGAAAGAATCATGGTTGTCGATGATCAGATCGTTGATATTTCATCGGTTCGCTGGGATCCGTTACTGGATTTATAAATGAAATTCGCTGAAATCTGATAGTTAAACAAAACAAGATACCTGCGTTATCATTTTCGGGGTCAATTAGATTTTGAGAGACAAATTGCCCATAATATTCAAGAAACACCTATGATATTATAGTAACAAACCTGGCTATTTTAATAGTCCTTTAATAACTTAATCCGATTTTTGAAAGTATAAAGATCAATGGGGGCATTTAATTTTGGTACAATTTAGGTGTGAGTGTTGGCACGCAAGAAGAAATTCCGGCATAAACGCTCCTGAACCCTTCCCCTTTTTTCCCATTTATTCCGTTGCTTCTTTTGCTTTGGCAACCCTCAAACCTTTGTCTGCATCATAATTAATTCAAAATATTATGGAAAACTCACTTTTTAACCTTGCAGAAATCGAAATCAGCTACAAACCAAAATTCAAACCTGTTGAACGCCCACAGATAGATAGCGCCAGTAAGGCCTATAGTTTACTGCTTAACAACTGGGATGTCAATAAAATAGAACTTGTTGAAGAATTTAAAATCATATTGCTCAACCGGAGAAATAGGGTTCTGGGAATTGTCAATATTTCGCAGGGCGGGATGTCGGGAACAATCGCAGATCCCAAAATCATTTTCGCTGTTGCACTTAAAGCCTGTGCAAGTGGAATAATTCTTTCCCATAGCCATCCATCGGGAGAATCAAACCCAAGTGAAGCCGATATCAGATTGACCAGAAAGCTTACCGAAGCGGGAAAGTTGCTCGATTTACCAATACTCGATCACATCATCGTATGTAGCGATGGCTATTATAGTTTCATGGATGAAGGAATTATGTAAGTTAAATAGCTCCTCCAGGATGATGTAAGAGCTTATTTTTTATTGATATTTTTTATTCACCCACCTCAATGTTTCTATAAAAGAACCCTTTCTTCTGTACCAAAAAATCTCGGTGCGAGCAAAATATTTAAAAGAAAAAACGGAAGCGTAGCTGTAGCCATTCTTCCGTTTATCTAAATTAACGCTCTCAAAGTCTAAGTTATACATCCTAAACATCCTTTCCAAATTTTTATCTAATTTTTCAGATGAAATCATAAAACGCACAGGTTTGCGTGTCCCCAATTATCATTCTTGCTCAAGGTTTTTTTTCATGCTAAAAGTTTTTTAATTGAAATAAAAAACCTGTAGGCATTTTGAGTAGCAAATTTCTGAACAATCCGTTTGCCGGAAAGACCAGGCCCTAAAGGGTTTGCTGAAAAAAAATCTTCCTTTCTCGCTGCGCTCCAAAGCGTATTTGTTTTTCGCAAAGTCTTGCCTTGCAATCTGGATTGTATCAAGGAGAGGTGGCTTAACAAAAAGCCAGGAGGCTCCTGCCAACTGACTTTGAATACTAAAAAATTATGCTATGAATCCATTAAGAGACAGAAGCCCCCCAACCCCAGCCCTCCCACAGTCGGAGCAAATCCGGAACATTGCCCCAATCGGGGAAATCATTAAACAATTTATAATCAACATTAAAAATCAGAAATCATGAAAAATCAAAATGTAAATAGCGCAAACGGAAAAGCAGAATTTATAGACATCAAAGGTGCCAAAAATCCATTTTATCAGCCGATGGCAGGGAAGGCAAATGCAAGCACCGAAAACAAAACCACGATTAATGAAGAATCGAAAAAGGAAAACACCCTGTCCACTGTGAAAGTGCAAGATGCAAAGGAAAATAGCGATTCCCCGAAATCCGCTGGAGCAATGTTACAAGTGCCAAAACCTAACCTAGAAAACGAAGATCCCAAAACAGCCGAGGTCATAACTGAAAAACCTGCTCTTAATCTGGAGGGAACGTTAAAACTGGTGGAAGAATTACACCGCCGCATGGTTCAGCGTGGAAGGCTTGTGCATACCATTGACAACCTTGATAAATTTGAGATTGAGCAAAAGGAGGAAGCCGAAGATACCACCTCAAACTACTATCAAGGCTGTGAACTTGAAATCTCGGATGATAAACGCAATAAATTTTCTACAAAAAACCCTGTGATTATTAAGGCCGTTGCACTTTTCGTTCGCGACCTGTGTACAAATCGACTTGCGGAAATCGAAGCCGAAATTACTATCCCTGCCTAATTTTTTTTTTGCCCTGCTCGATTGGGCAGGGCTTAACTAAACCTTTGAAACATGTATGCCGCATTTGCCGAATTACTCGATCAGTTGTATTGGGAGGGCTACGCCCAAAACCTGCAAGAGGAAAACCCTGGTGCATTTAATCTCCAATACGATCAATTCCTAAACGAATACCAAAATTAAAATACCATGAAAAGTAAGCTAACACTACGGCACAGATTGACTCAGCATTTTCGATACTCTAAATTTACGTCCATAAAATACTCACTATGGATTATCAAAATATCAATACCGGCCGAAAGATCATTTTTCGTAGCAAGCAGGAAATCCTCAGGCTTTTAAAAGAATTTGAAACAATTAAGGATTCCACCTCCGTTGCCGCGTTCTGCAAATCCCATGGTGTACCCAGTGGAACTTTTTATACCTGGCAGAAACATCAGCGAGATGGTAAATATGTCACTCAGGGCAAGTTTATAGAACTTTCGGTTGAAGAACCGATAATACCTGTGCCATCTTTACCAAAAGTTTTTGCCAGTTTATGTATAGGTGATCTAAAAATTAATCTTCATCAGCAAGTGGAGGCCGATTACATTGGTTTGTTACTTAATAATTATAAGGGATGATGGTACCCGGGGGCAAAAAATATTTCGTTTATCCGGACTGTGTTGATGGACGGAAAAGTTTTAATGGGCTTGCGGGTATTGTCCGGGGCGAATTGAACAAAGATCCCGGTAACGGAGATGTTTTTATATTTTTGAGCCGATCCCGCCAGAGTATCAAACTGCTGTTTTGGGAGCATGGAGGTTTTGTAATCTATTACAAGAAAATGGACAATGGAAACTTTGAAGTACCCCCGCTCCGGACAGATGGCCAGGGTAGGCATATCAGTGAGATCCAGTTGTTGCAGGTGATACGGGGCATAGAATTCCAGAAAGAAAAACAGCGTATTGCCAATAAAAAAAACAGGTTGTTCCTGGAGCATTAAGGCATAAAAAACATCAAGAAACACTTGCTAAAATCGATGTCATTTCTTATATTTAAGGTAAGAAAGCGCCATTGATGCAGCCACCAGAGCAGATTGACTATAAGGAATTATATGAGCAGGCCAGGCAGGATAATATCCTGATCAGGGAAGATCTCAGGCAATTGCGGGCAATGAACGAACAGCTGCTGCACCGGGTGGAACAACTGCTTAAGCTCAGCTTTGGTAGCAAGAGTGAACGCTATCTGGGCAGGGAACAAACTCCCGGCCAGCTGCGCCTTGGACTGACTGACGAAGTGACGGTTGAGGTTATCGTACCAGAGCCTTCCAAAGCCATCACAAACAAGCCACAGCAAGCTGAAAAAGAAAAAAAGAAACACTTTGTCATTCCTGAGACCCTTGTGGATGAAGTGCAGGAAATCCACCCGTAAAATATTCCAGAGGGAAGCAAATGTACCGGGAGTGAAATCTCTTACCGTCTTAAATGTAATCCTGCACGACTGAGTGCCAAAAAGATCATACGCTATAAATACCTGTTGCCTACACCTGTGGGTGATCCGGGATTAAAAAGCACATTTATTATTGCTCCACTTCCTACCTCGGTAATCAAAAACTGCATGGCTGATGCTTCGCTACTGGCTACACTGATCGTTGAGAAATATTGCGATCACCTCCCAGTCTATCGCCAAATGACCCGTTTTGAACGGGTAGGCATCAAACTCGCCCATTCCACATTACTGGACTGGATCGCAAAAACCTGTACACTATTACAGCCTCTTTACGAAAGCCTGAAACAGGAAATTCTGAAAAGCAATTACCTGATGATGGATGAAACAACGATGAAGGTAATGGATAAAAATAAGCAGGGAACCACTCATAGAGGATATTTCTGGGCAGCACAGGCTCCTCCTGCCAAACTGGTATACTTTGAATATCATCCCGGCCGCAATCAGGAAGTGCCTCAGCTTATTCTCGCAGGTTATAAAGGCTATCTCCAATCGGACGGCTATGCCTGCTACGACACACTATCCACAAATAAGGATATCAAACTGCTTGGATGCATGGCCCATAGCCGCAGATATTTTTCTGAGGCAGAAAAGAATGATCCTAAAAGGGCAGCTTACGCGCTTGAAATATTTGGGCAACTATATGATATTGAGCGGGAGATTAAAGATAAAACGGCCGAAGAGCGAGCACGGGCAAGAACTGAATTGTCAAAACCGATATGGAAAAGCTTTGGACGCTGGCTGGAGGATAACGCAGGTCAGCTAAATGAAAAAAGTGCTATTTACAAAGCTTTTGCTTACACCATGAAGCGCTTCAAACGCCTTTCAGTCTATATGGAAGATGAAATGCTCAATATTGACAATAATCCCCTGGAATCAAGTATCAGACCAATCGCATTGGGCAGACGCAACTTTCTCTTTAGTGGATCCCATGATGGCGCACAGAGAAGTGCTATGCTGTATTCATTTATGGGAACATGTAAACTCAATGGCATTAATCCAATGGTATGGATTGAAGATGTGCTAAAAAAGCTTTCCAGCAATCCAACCAACCCAATTCAGAACTATTTGCCACATAACTGGAAAAAAAATCATGAAAGTGACATTAAAAAGCAAACAGGCGTTATAGTGAAATCAGCCTAAAAGCACAAATAAAGCAGATTCATAACACGAGGTGTGCCGTAGTGTTAGCTTACCATGAAAACAGAAGAATTATTTTTTATCGTCCGTATTGAGGTGCAGACCGCACACGAAAATATAAATGATACCCTACGCGATATGGAAAGCGGTTCGCGCTTCCTCATGACCGACACTCCAAAAGTAAAAGTGATATCATCCGAAATCCTGACCACAAAAAGCAGAAATCTTAAAACCACAAATCATGGCACATAATCTTTATTACAACGAACGCACGCAAAGGCACAGTTTTTTTTCCGTTAAGGAAAAAGCATGGCACAGTCTGGGAACAATAATCCAAGACTATCCGACAAGTGCACAAGCAATCGATTTTGCAGGATTAAACTATAAAGTAGAAAAACGTCCACTTTATACATTAGATAATATTAATTATGATCTTTCAATTGCAATGGCTGAACCTGTCG
Organism: Pedobacter jeongneungensis; assembly: GCF_000633455.1. GTDB lineage: Bacteria > Bacteroidota > Bacteroidia > Sphingobacteriales > Sphingobacteriaceae > Pedobacter > Pedobacter jeongneungensis_A. Next base: position 217,327 of record NZ_AYMG01000038.1, on the reverse strand, counting down.
AACCGCAATTATCAGTACCTAACTACTTCGCAAATGTAAGAACAGATACTGAGCAAGTCTTAGGTGTAGTTGGCAAAGACTACCAAATCGTCCAAAATGCAGATGCTTTTTCTTTCTTTGACAGCATTGTAGGAAAAAACAACGGTATCAGATATGAAACTGCTGGCGCGCTTGGTAAAGGCGAAAGGATTTTTATTACCGCCAAACTCCCTGAGTATATTAAAGTGGGTAGGGATGATTTAATTGAGCAATATATTTTTCTTACTACCACACACGATGGCTCGGGGAGTATATCTGCAGCCTTTACCCCGGTAAGAGTAGTTTGTCAAAACAGTGCGACTCGTTGTGCAGCCTAATAAGCTGTACGGGTCTCACCCGTAAGGGTGGATTTAACTTTTAATCAATCCAGTGGAATGCTGGTGTTAGCGGCTTATCTAATAAAGTCCATCCGGCCCTTAACCTGCCAAGAGAACGGGGAGTGGGAAGCTCGGAACAAAGTCAATCCAGCGGAGCGATGCCGCATGAGAAAGATGGGACGAACTAAATATGATAACCTCGTTAAGGTATCGTGAGCATGCACGCTGTACCCACATCGTATGGTACAGTCTTCCAGTCAACAGGAGCCCAATCTGTTAGAGGGTATTCGTAAGCTTGTACACGACTGGCGGTATAGAGAGGAGTCTAAGTTTAGGCAAACATTGGTTAAAGGAACGAGGAAACCGAATATCACTTTGCTGGGAAGTAATAAGTACTCTTGAACGAATGTGATATATCGGGTAGGAACAACGTAAGCATGCGACCACAAAAGGCACATTTTTCGGTGCCTACAATGCCATTACAGGCTACTTTCAAAATGTTAGAGCTTTTAATAATGATGAGCACAAACTCAAAAGCATTACCTCAGGTGTTGCGATGCAGAGAGGGCAGAAGGCTTTTGATATTTTATTGGATTTTGCGAGCACTGGAAAAATCAACTTAAACTAAAACAGGTGGCATTTAAGCCACCTGTTTTTTATATGATTTTCCGGACGCGCTCCGCGCGCTAGCTCAGTTTTAAACATGTAAAACATTTGCCTAACAGAAATATTAACTGCTAATTTTCAGAGATACATATCTAGGTCATTGGCATTGCAAGGTGGAATCTGTTCTATCAGAGTAGCCTAATTAGGTTACTTAAAGATCGATTCACCGGAATTATGTAAAGTTACAGCCTTTCCGATTTCTAAAACCAGGTTGTCATTCAGTTGATCCATTGTTCTCCAAACAGATTCATCGTGCCCTGGCTCTGCATAAATAACGCCTATTTTCTCTTCATTCCCCAAAATTCGGTAAGTACCGTTTTCTTATGGCTCAACCTTGAAGCTTCCACTGGACGTATTTACTGTGAGAGATTTAACGTCTCCGCCTTCCAAAATGTTATCTCCATCATTACCGTTTTCCTTAGAACTTCTGATAAGCTCATGGATGGTTGTCTGCTCTTCTTCACGATCAATGGCTCGAGGTTCCGCAGTGTTTTCCGGGTGTGAAATTTCTTTTTTATCAGAAAGGATATTCCCTCTATCAAAATGGTGATGCTGATAAAAATCAGAATGTTCCAATTCTGTGATTTCTTCTTCTATCCTCAAAGCAGCGGGACTTCCTATTGCTGAGCGGATTTGCACCTCGGTATCTCGGGTCACTTCCCCGATGATGTATTGAGGCATTAGTGAGATCTGGTTTTCATGAAGCACTGGAATAACTACTTCTTTTTTCTCCTCACCCATTGTTATAAAGCCGATGGGTAAGAGCACTGTTTTTTTTTCTATACCCAAAACGGAACCATCAAGGTCGACAATGACATAACGCACCGCATTCTCTTTTGGATCAAATAATAGATCTCTTACTTTTCCAACTTGCCGATCACCTTCGTCAACTACTGCCCAACCGGTAATGTCGGATTCGCCATCAATAATGCTGTAGTTCTCATGAGCTAATTCCCTTAAGTCTAAATATTCAATACTTCCTGTACTCATCGTTAAATAATTTAAGGATAAGATATTTTACCCTTTGCTTAAACATCCCCTTCCCATAAATGGTTTTGATATATAAAGAATTGATGGTGTTTGGATACACATGACATATCAAATATTATTTACTCAAGTCTAAGTATCTCCTGCTTCGACAAATAATCGGCTGTAGTTTTTAATCCGAGGTGCTTTCTTGACGACTGCTACAATTCTGGACACGATACAAACATATTTTTAATTCACATGTTGTAATAGGAAAATATACAGAACCATGGAAAATTCAGAAAAAACAGTAGAAATATTAAACGATCTTATCCAAATTAATAATGACAGAGCTGATGGCTTTGATAAAGCTTCAGCAGACTTAGCTGAGGAAAATATTGACCTCAAGGCAACCTTCGAAAAGCTCTCATCTGATAGCCGTAGTAATGTGATTGAACTGGCAGGTTTGGTTGGCAGAAATGCGGAGACTCCTGAAACTGGCAATACCATCTTGGGAACTCTGCACAGAGCATGGATAGATATTAAGGCGAGTTTCGGCGGTGATGACCGTCACAGCATCTTAGCAGAATGCGAACGAGGAGAAGACGCTATCAAAAAAGCATACCGTGATGCGCTTGCCGAAAACGAGCTTGGAGAAAACGTTAGAAGCGCGTTATTAAAACAACAGGGCGACATTAATATTAGCCACGATGCCATCAGAGCCTTAAGAGACGCACAGGCTTAAAAGTAAATCTTTATAAAATATAAAAGCCGCTAGCAATACTTAGCGGCTTTTATGTTATGATGGATTTGTATTAAGCCATGCCTTTTTTGTAGTCAAATTTTGCATAGGTCAAAAGATATTCTTTTAATAATTTTCTGGCGACATGAATCCTGGTCTTTACTGTTCCAATAGGCAAATTTAGCTCTTCCGCTATCTCATGGTATTTGAAGCCTTCAAAATGACTAGTGAACGGTTTTGAATAACATTCGGGGATACTTTTCAATGCCATTTTGATATCCTTCATTATCATCGAACCCTCTGCGCCATTATGGCTCGCGCTTAAACTTAAGTCGCTGTAAATGAGCTCGTCTGTTTTAGTGATAAGCGATTGCGATCTAACTTTCCGGCGATAGTCATTGATGAAAGTATTTTTCATAATGGTGAATAACCAACCCTTTAAGTTACTGACTTCTTCAAATTGTGCATGATATTTAAATGCTTTTACCATGGTGTCCTGAATTAGATCATGGGCATTTTCGCTGTCGTTTGTATATCTCATTGCGAATTGAAGAAGATGTGGTGCCAACATGGATGTTTGTTTACTGAATTCTGTAGTAGTCATAAAGTTTTGGTTAGATACTGCATTTACCATAGCAAATTATAGACCAATATTTATTTATGCTAAGGCTATAGAACCCAGCACCTCCAGACGCGCCCAGAACTGTTTCGAAAGCAGTTCTGCCATTTGATATATAGACCTATTTGGGTTTGCGTGCTATTTTCTATACTCCTAATCAAGATTGACAGGATACTTACAAGCAGATTTGTTGGCCAGTTTTTGTTATTTGAAATAGAGCTTAATTGGGGATATTAAGAATTAAAATTACTTTTAAATCAGGTAAAGATTTTTCCGTCACGCTAGTACTGCGTGCAATCCGCTCAATCAAAAGATAACGAATAATACCGGAATCTCGTCCATTAACATTGTTCGCCACAGCATGCATGGCACAAAGATTTTTTACCTGATTTTGAGTCTATAATAAAATATAACATCGTATAGTTTGTCTTGACTTTAATTCCAGAAAATATTTGCAGTCTTGTAACTTACCTGAAAAATGATAGCTTGAAACGAAGGTCCCTCGAGAAATTTGAGCATATATAACGAGAAAGGAAAAAATATTGTAATTGCTAAAACTCTATAGTTAATGTAAGCTATGTGACAACAAAGTTGCAAGTTTTCTATATGCTCTACAGCCTATTTTCACATCCTAAAACCAGTTTATTTTTCCTGCCTGATGACATGTAGCGTCCACCGTAATTTCTTTCAAACAATTTTTAATAATTCCAGTTCTATGGTAAAAAAAATAGATGGAAAATAATACGATGCTGCAGTATTTCGAATGGTACTATCCAAAAGATGGAAGCCTTTGGAGAAAAGTTAAAGAAGATGCAACCCGCCTGAAAGAAATTGGCATTGACGCGATATGGCTTCCTCCGGCCCATAAAGGCATGGAAGGATCTCAATCAACAGGTTATGATTCATATGATCTTTATGACCTTGGAGAATTCGATCAGAAAGGCAGCGTTGCAACAAAATATGGAACCAAAGACGAATATCTTGAGGCGGTAAAGCACGCCAGAGAAGCGGGCATCCAGGTTTATGCAGATATTGTTTTGAATCACCTTGGTGGTGCAGATGACTACGAACCGGTTATAGTTAGAAAAGTCAATCCTGAGAACAGGAATGAATTTATTTCCGAACCTTTTGAGATAGATGCTTTTACAAAATTTGACTATCCAGGCCGGGGTGGAAAGTATTCAGAATTTAAATGGGATTTCCAGTGTTTTACCGGAGTTGATTATGATGCAAGAACGGAAGAAACAGCAGTATACAGTATCCAAAATCAGTATGGTGAGGGATGGGAAAATGTACTCGATACTGAAAATGGAAACTATGACTATTTGATGCTAACGGATATAGATTTTAGAAATCCGGCGGTAAGGGAGGAATTGAAGCGCTGGGGTTTGTGGTTCTACCACACGGTGGGTTTCGATGGTTTTAGACTGGATGCCATCAAACACATGCCGGCTGAATTTTACAATGAATGGCTCGATTTTCTAAGGGAGGAAACTGGTGAGGAACTTTTTACCGTTGGAGAATACTGGTCGCCATACGATCTCGGCTCCATGCTGGATTATATTGAAGCGACTGGTGGCAGGATGTCATTATTTGATGCCTGTCTTCAGGCCAATTTCTCGCGTGCTTCCAAAGCGGGTAATGAATTTGACTTGACAACAATTCTGCACGGTAGCTTGGTTGAAGCAAGGCCGGAACTTGCTGTAACACTGGTTGAAAACCATGATACACAGCCATTACAATCTTTAGAACAGACCGTGGAACCGTGGTTTCGGGCCCACGCATATGCTATAATACTTCTTCGGGAATCAGGGTACCCTTGTGTTTTTTATTCTGATGTATATGGTTCGAGCTATACTGATACTGGAACAGACGGCTTTGACCACGAAGTGACTATGGAACCTCTTCCCCAATTGGAAAATCTACTTTCACTCAGAAGGGATAAGGCATACGGAGTGCAAACAGATTATTTCGATTTCCCTAGCTGCATCGGATGGACCAGGGAAGGGGATGAGGAGCATACAAACTCTGGACTTGCAGTAGTTCTATCTAATGGTGATGCAGGTTTAAAAAGGATGGAAGTCGGGAAAAAGTTCGCCGGAAAAAGGTTTACAGATTTTTTAGGTCATGTTCAGCAAGAGGTTGTAATCGGAGAAGATGGCTGGGGAGACTTCACCTGTGAGGCAGGATCTGTTTCTGTCTGGACTTTCGCTGAGCAATAGATATTTGATTTTTATCAATTATGATTGATTAATGTAAATTTTTTAAAACAAATCAAATTAAAATCAGGTTAGAAAAATAAATAAGGATAATTAGTTTAATTGTAATATGGAAGCCTCAGCCAATTTGGGGCTTCCCTTTTACACAGGTAGAGTATTTAAAATCGGTTAATTGATGTAGCTTAAAATGGGAAAAATATTTATTTTGGAGGATGATGAAGGTATTAGAGAGATGGTGACGATGATCCTGGAGTCTGAAAACTATAGCGTAGTCTCATTTGCAAATGTAAGTGATTTCATGAACAGGGATATAAACGAGGTTCCTGATCTTTTTATTCTGGATGTGATGTTACCGGATGGTTCAGGTATTGAAGTTTGCGGCAATATAAAATCTCACAGCAGTTTATCCACAGCCCCGGTCATTATAATGAGTGCTCATGCAAGTATTAAAGAAGTCACCAGAGGCTGCGATGCGGAGGGATTTGTTCAAAAGCCATTTGATATCGACTTCTTTTTAAGTCAGGTAAAATTTCAAATCGCCAATGCCCTATCTTGAATTCATCAGGCTCTTTTAATCCAAAAATTTATTTACTACAGAAATTAAGTTTTCATAATCGAAAGGTTTAGCGATAAAAGCTGATGCACGATGATTCATCGCAATCTCTTGTCCATCTGTGCTTGCAGAAATTATGATCACTGGTAGATTGCTGTATGAGGGACTATTCCTGATCATGCTGAGCAACTGATCCCCTGAAAGTACAGGCATCCATAGATCTAAAATTACTAAATCGGGACTATGTTTATCAAGTATTGACCTAACATTCAAACTATTTTGTTCCGGTATAACGGTATGCCCTGTTTCTTCTAATATAAGCTCCAATACATCAAGGATTCCTTCATCGTCATCACATATTAAGATTTTTTTGTTATCCATTATTAGCACCCTTCCCGTTTTTTGGTAAAGTAAAACTAAATGTGGAGCCTTGCCCTTTCTCACTTTCCACCCACAATGTTCCTTTGTGGTTTTTGATAATCTGATCACAAACATAAAGACCTATACCCATTCCAGGAAATCTTTTCTGGACCTCAGTACCCCGGAAAAAACGCTCAAATACCCTTTTCTTATCTTCGGCATTCATGCCTACGCCAAAATCTTTAACAGATACTTTGACGTACTCGCTAACATTAGAAATGTGAACTTCGACCAGCTCTGAATCCGGCCCATATTTAATCGCATTTGATAAAAGATTATTTAATACCTGTATAATGTGGGATTCGTCCGCTAAGACAGTCTCCCCGGTCTGCCCTTTAAGCACAATTCTATGATTGTGCGCAGAGGCTTGTATGCCTTCGATAACCTCAGATACCATTTTGTCAAAATCAATACTTGCCTCATGCAGTTCAATATTCCCGGTTTGTATCCTTGAAACGTCCAATAACTCTGAAATCAGATTATTTAAGCGATCAATATACTGACTAATTTTTTCCAAAGTAGTATTGAACTTCTCAGGTGCATTTTGTGGTACATTTTTCTGTAACACTTGCATATAACCCTTAATCGTGGTTAAAGGAGTTTTTAATTCATGGCTGGCTATAGAGAGAAAGTCATCTTTTCGTCTCTCGATTTCCTTTCGGTCGGTAATATCTTCTATGGCTAGCAATATCTGATCCTTATATGAACCTTCTAATTCTATTCTATATGCATTTAAAAGCATGAGCTTTCTGCCGATGTGTGGGAAATCGTGTTCCACTTCAAAGTCCACTACTGGGTTATTTGTAGGTAATATTTTTACCAGGAGTTCTCGCAATTTTGGGATATCCCATTGGTTGTTCCCCAAGGCGTACAACTCCCTGCCAACCGTCTCTTCAGTCGTAACTTTAAAGGTCTTAATAAAATGGTTATTGGCGCTAAGAACGGTAAAATCAGGGTCTAAAACGAGCAAGCCCTCACGGACAGTTTCAATTATACTCGTCAGAAAAGCTTCACTATCCCGCAACGCCAATGTCCGCTCCTCAACTTTCTTTTCCATGAACGCCTTTTGCTGGCGAAGGTCCTGCTCAGCTTTTTTTCTTAGGGTAATGTCATTTTGAACGCCAATGAAGTGCGTTACCTCACCAGAAGAATTTTTCACCGGTGCCATGTAAAGTTCATTCCAGAACAAGTCTCCGTCTTTTTTATAATTTCTTATATCGACAGTGCACTCAGTCCCCTCATGTATCGCCTTTTTCAATATATCTCTTTCTTTTTGATTCCTGTCATCGGCCTGTAAGAACCTGCAGTTATGGCCAATAATTTCGTTTCGATCATACCCTGTCATCTTCTCAAAGGCCACGTTACAATAAACAATGGGATTATCAGGCTGGTTGTTATCAGTTAATATAATGCCGGATATGGAGGCATCCAGGGCCTTTGTTAAGAGTTCAAGGCTTTCAGTCGTTGAAGTTCCAGAGAACAAAAACTTACCTTTTTGGAATGTATTCAATGCTTACTTGGTTTTTTATGATGACTTGCCGAGTAATCGAGAATACACAGCGGAAAAATATTCTAGTAAACAATCGGCTCTTGGAAATGTTTTAAATGATTTTAGATAGGGTACTTAGCAAGCGTTAATGTTGTGATTTAGGAACCTCAAACCAAAAGAGGCTACCACTACCTGGAATACTGTCCACGCCTATTGTCCCCTTATGCTTTGAGACAATTTCTGCGCAGATGTATAAACCAAGACCAAGTCCATCACTGTTTTTCCCCTTTTTGTCTCCCTGCCAATATCTATCAAATAGCATTTTGCTATCTTCTACTTCAATACCATCGCCAAAATCCTGGACAGAAAACTTCACACGATTTTCATGTTCAGTCGCGGAAATAATAATTTTTTCGCTGCTTGCAGCATACTTTATAGCATTGTTTATAAAATTAATCATTACCTGTTCCAATCTGTTTTCATCAGCTGTAATTTCTAACTTTAGAGAATTAAGTTCAACTTTATGCAACTCCTCAAAAGGAAGGTGTAGAACGGAATTTTGTAAAAAATCATTGACGTTGAAGGTGCTTAAGTTCAGTTCAATTTTTCCATCTGCATATTTGCTGACATCTAAAAGCTCAACAAGCATCACGTTTATCTTATCCATACTTCTATTGCACGAGTCGATTAATGATACTGCAGTAGTATTTTCAATCTTCGACTTTAGCCTATCAAGAAGCTGAAGATTTGCTTTGAGAACAGTAATCGGAGTTTTGAGTTCGTGGCTGGCTACTGAAAGAAATTCATCTTTCTTAGCCTGGTAATTTTTCTTCTCGGTTATAAGTTTAGTAACGCCAATAATCTGAACAGCAGTCCCGGAAGAATCAAATTGGGGGGTACCATTGGCCTGGATCCAATGAAGCGCTCCGTCTGGCCACTGTATCTGATATTCAATATTAAATGAAGACTTTTCAGAAATTGCCTGCTGCACCTTCTCATAAAAAATATCCCTGTATTCGGCAAGTATACATTGTTGCAGGTCGCTAAAGTCAAACCTCTGCTCTGGTGGCCTGCCAAAGTTGAGCTTGCATTGATCGCTACATTCCATTAGGCCAGACGCTATATCAAGGTCGTAACTTCCGAGACTGGCTGCCCGCAGGGCGTTGGTCAGCTGCGTGCGGTTTCGGTTGAGGTCTTCATTCAATTCCTGTAAAACGAGATTAGAAATATTATATCGTTCGTTCAGCACCGCAACTTCTTCGAGTGTAAGGTGTAACTCTTCATTCGAGGCGTTGTACTCTTCATTTAATGCCGCCAATTGCTCATTAAGTTTTTTTAATTCTTCATTGGTGGCAACATATTCTTTATTTAATGCTTCAAGCTGTTGATTTACCGCATTCAGCTGCTCGTTTTTATCTTCCAGACTGACATTCAATAGTCTTTCTTCAACCGCCTTATCTCTTAAAGCTTCGCTTTTTTCCATGCGTTCATTCACAGGCATTGCAGAATTGATGATGGCTATCGTATTTCCCGTAACATCAAGAATAGGCCTGTACTCGATATCGAAAGGAGTTGGAATTAGTTTTCCATCATGATTGATATCTGCAAAGACCTCGGCTGCTACAAAAGCCGTCCCGGTGTCCCAGACCTCCTGAAGGATTGGAATAAATTTATCAAACTCCGGAGCCTCAACGGCAAGTCTTGAGCCAAGTATTATCGATTTCCTGTTCCAAAGTTCAAGCATAGCTTTGTTTATGAAACCGATGTGCATTTCCCTTGAGGAAAATATAACGGTGGCCTGAACGCCTTCAGTTAGAAGTTTTACGATATCGGCCGCGACCATTGGTGCCGGGTCACTTGAATTAGAAAATTTATTCAATCTAAATGCTTTATGATTACTATATTATGGTTACAAAATATTGTTAAGCAAGGGCATCTCAGCCTCTTGTTGTCCCTAACATTAGCTTGCCTCTCAAAACTACTAAGAAAATTAGCATCTTCCAAAAATTTATATGCTGATCACAACTAAAGGTTGTCGGCTAATTCAAGCTGTAGTATTTATCTGCTAATCCCTTTTTTTGAACTTTTTCAATTGTGCGTATTAAAAGGTATATAGGACCATCTTGGGTTCACAACCACTTCTTTATTGGCATTACGTACATGAACAAAACAGTTATGTAGAAATCTTGGTTTTGTCAATATTTATTTTTTAATATGTTTGATCATTATATTTGTGTCCCAAAAAATGATATTAATATTTATTTTAGATGATAATCCTGAGATTTTAGAAGCTTTGGGTACACTTTTTTCTCAGGCAGGCTATCGTGTGAACACCGCAACTACGTCTAAAGGAATGTTTGATTACTTGAAATATTCTGTTCCTGATCTTTTCCTTATCGATGTCATTCTAGGATGTGAAGACGGGCGGGAAATTTGTTCACTTTTGAAAAGCAACAAAGATTTTCAAAATAAACCCATTATTCTAATGTCTGGAGTGATAGATTATCATCTTGATAACGCAGGTAAGCCAGTCTTTGCAGATGACTATATTGATAAACCTTTTGGCAATGAGGATATTTTAGATAAAATACAAATGCTCTTACAAGACGAGACATAATCTTAATCTGGAAGTTTTTACTATGAGAAATCTAGGTTAATCCGTATAAGTAAATTCATTAATGTTTACAGCCAGCAACAGGTCGATTCTGAATACAAAATACATTCATTATAAGGCAAACGAATCTTGGCTAATTGTCTGATAATTAATTATCAGAATAAACCAAAATACACTCTTAAAGATGTGTCTGTTAGGTATTTATCTGCATTAATGGGTGTTAAGCAGTGGACTACCCTTATACGGCTTACCTGTAATAGCAGCAGCAATGCAATCTGTTGTCGCAATTTCATAATAACTTAGTGCTGTAAGTAGCATGATATAGATGTGTGCGGTTTCCTTATTTAATACAAGTTTATCACAAATTGTCCGCCCATCCTCGTGATCAAATCGAATATCCAGAATGATGTCCTAGGGGTCAAAATCTGATATTGCCGCATAAATAAGGTCGGGATTGGTCACCGTTCCCAAACATTTCTCATTGGTGAGAAACATTTGAAGAGAATTAAGTACCAATTCATCATCGTCAACAATAAGGTACGGGTTTTCATTGAAATTAATTGTCAATAAAACTTAACAAATTTTAATCATTAAATTATAACCCTCACTTTGCTTAAGTAGGCGCAAGAATGACGGAAATAAATTAAGATCATTGTTAGAAAAACCTAAAAGGAGTGCATCAAAGAATTTTTAAAAACAGAAAACCTTCTCAATTAAAATCAGTTATTCAAGCGTGAAAAACATGATAAGCATATTAAAGGAATCAGCTCTGCAAAAGGATATATTCGATGTTATTGAGGTTGGTCCGCATGAGCTGAATATAATTCTGAATGATGAAACGGATGTAAAAGGTATAGTTAGGAAGGTTAACGAAATCGACTCTCGATTCTGGCAAACCCGGGAGCCAATAGTATTAAACTATGTATACCGAGATGGAAGCGGTGCAGAATTATAGCTGATATAATTTAAATGCGCTGGAGAATCAACCGCAGCGCATTAATTTTTATTCTGTTGAATCTAATCCCCGACCAGTCGTGTGCTGCAATTCTTCAATTCTTTTTGAAGCATTAGCTTTAGATAAATTTTCATCAAATTGCTCTCCCGCTTCATCAGATAAAGTTTTTAGATATGAGCTTTGTGCTCCTGTCATCGGCTCATCGCCGGTAGTCCAATCGTCAGGGTTTTTAACTGTGTTATCACCCTTCAGATCATTTTTGCGGTTCAAATCCTGGTTATTATTTTCTTCGTTGTTCATGATATTAGGTATTAATGAATTCAGAGAACAACCGGAAACTTTCGAAGTTTGCATTATTCTTAATCAGAATGTTAATGTTGGTTATTGCAGGAAGTTTGACTGACAAAACTAGAGCAAAGCGTTTAGCGTATTTATACCTAAATTTTTCAGTATTAATTGAATTGTTAACATTTGTCAAAACTTATAGCCAATCAAAAGAATATTTTTCATGGATGACGAACCGTCTCTGCTCGAAATCTCCCCGCTTCTTTATGACTCGTATTAGGTTCACGCAACCAGTGGAGATTTCGCTAATATTGATCAACTCATTTCGGAATTTATGGTCAGTCTATTTCGGTCTAAATTGACTACTCCAATAAACTGATAATTAACATACTAAAACTGAGTTATGTGTTTTCTTGGGCTGGCCAATTCGCTACGAAATCGGCCAGTCAATGAAGCTGAAATCTCCAGGCAAGTTCCCTTCAGAGGCATATGCTGCTTCTGGCGTCATCATATTGATGCTCAAATGAGTTCTTTTGGTATTTTAGGCCTCAATGATCCCTGATATTTGCAATGCAGTGTCATATTTGGTAGTAAGCTCAGATCTGTTCACTCTTCAGTATACCATCAAACCGCTCTGCTTTTATAAGGCTGCCAACTTGGTATTATGTGGAATGGGCTAGTAGTTTATATAAGAATTTAGGTGAAACGATAGTTTTAATGATGCGTTTTTTAGAAGTGGATTCATATTCTTGAAACGACCTGTAAATGATAAACCAAAAATAAATACAATATCTATAACTATCCGTCATTATTGGCAAATTCACTTTCCGTTACAAATCGGGTATTTTACTTTAATGATCAGATTAGAAAATTTATTAAAACCTCTTTTCAGTTTTATTCACAAAGTAATTTTTTCATAATTTTTATTTATTAGTTTTGATTTAAGGAACCCACTACGCTTCTCAGACTTGTCTACCTTTATCAATTGGTGATAATTTCTCAGGCCGCCTACATTATAGACAACCGACAAGACAAAAAATAAAGTGACAACAGAATCAGGCTTAGATATTTATAAGAAATTATATGGACTTGACCACTTAAGAGCATTAGCGATTATAGTAGTTTTCTTTTATCACTATTTTATAGTTACTCATGGACAACCTAAATGGTTGCCAGATGTAGCTTCGTTCGGTTGGGCAGGCGTTGATTTGTTTTTTGTGTTGAGTGGCTTTTTAATCTCTTCTCAAATTTTCTCTCAAATCAAACAAGAACAACCCATTTCATTTAAAATCTTTTTTATCAAACGATTCTTTAGGATTGTTCCTGCTTTTTTGGTAACAGTCGGACTTTATTTATGCTTTCCATTTTTCAGAGAAAGAGAAGCATTACCACCACTCTGGAAGGTTTTGACTTTTACTCAAAATATTGGCCTTGATGTAAAGGATTTTGGAACCTTTTCTCATGCTTGGTCCCTATGTGTAGAAGAACATTTTTATTTGTTTTTTCCTTTAGTTTTAATTTTCCTACAAAGATTCAAATTATTTGCTAAATCATATTGGTTGTTATTAGTGCTGTTTTTATTTGGTTTTGGAATTAGACTTTATTGTTATAACTATCTGTATTTGCCTAAATTTGAAGATGATGACAGTTGGATGTATTGGTACAAATACATTTATTACCCGACCTATAGTCGTTTGGACGGGCTTTTAGTTGGAGTTTCACTAGCGTGCATTTATGTCTTCTTGCCGAAATTTTATACTAAAGTTTCACAATATGCAAACCAGTTTATTTTGCTAAGTTTATGTATTTTGACAGGTGCCTATTTTTTATGTGAAGACCAAAAAACCTTTAGCGCTTCAATTTTTGGTTTTCCGTTGGTCGCACTTGGCTTTGGATTAATAGTTTTAGGTGCTATTAGTCCGAAAAGCTTTTTGTATAAGTGGAATTCAAAAACTACAACTTTTATTGCAAACCTTTCGTTTGCTATCTATTTGACACATAAAGGGATAATTCGTCTCACACACAAATTATTAGATCAGTTTAAATTGGAAAGTCATCTAATGCTTATAATTTGTATGATAACCTGCATACTGGCAGCATATTTACTACACTTAATAATAGAGAAACCATTCATGAATTTACGAAGTATAATCATAAAAAGGAAACTAAAACCCACCGCCAATATCGCTGCTGCTGATATACGAACCGTTAATTGAGCTATTGCTCCACATCATCATAGATTCCTCCTTATTTGGTAAGTGAAAAAGCTATTGTATTTTTATTTCACCCTTTCTTGATAATGCGCTTAGATTCAATTGCTCGCGGTAATTAAATTTAGTATGTTGTGCAACATTTCAATTTGAAACCTGTCTTTTACCAAGGCACTATACGATCAACATGAGGATAATATTTTTTTTATTACTTTTCCTGGCACCAATATTCAGCTATTCACAGGAAAATAATGATATTTCAATTGGTAAAACTTACAAAACCTATTCAAAGATACTGGGAGAGGAAAGGCCATACTCAGTATATGTTCCTAAAAGTGCGTCAAACAAAATGTATAGCCAACAGAAGTACCCAGTGATCTATGTGCTAGATGGCGAGGAACATTTTCATGGAATTGTAGCAATGATGGAGAATTTGGGTTCACTCAGGGTATTTCAAGAATCCATTATTGTAGCTATACCAAACATCGACCGGATAAGAGATTTCACTCCTAGACACATAACTTCGGGAATATTTTTAGACAGCGTCGCGGCTAAATCATCAGGGGGAGGGGAAAAATTTACGATCTTCCTGCAGAACGAGTTGATTCCAGAAATTCAAGCCAGATATCCAACTGCACCATATCGCATGTTGATAGGGCATTCTCTAGGTGGGCTTTTTGTTATTAACACATTATTGAAGCATACCGAATCATTTAATTCTTACATTGCAATTGACCCAGCTTTATGGTACGATAATTCTAAGCTATCAAAAGAAGCAGAGAATATCCTGCCGGATAGAAAGTTTGATAACAGAACTGTATTTATCTCTGTAGCTAATGGCTTTAAAAAAAAGCTTGATACAGCAGAACTGAGAAAAACCAAAACTGCTTTTAATGATGCTGTTCTCGCCATGGACAGACTAAAAGGCGCACTACAGCTGCATAGCAACAAAAACCTTCTTTGGAAAATTAAATATTATGAAGCGGAGGGTCACAACTCGGCTCCATTTATCAGTGAATATGATGGACTTCATTATATTTTCCGAGACTATAATTTCTTATCTGTTGACAACTACGATTTGTTCAGTACAGCTGTTAAGGACAATACAATATTGGATTCCTTGAAATCGGGATACAAGCAAATCTCTAAATCGATGGGATATGAAATACTGCCCTCAGAAAGTGTAATCAATAACATGGGCTATGCTTTTTTAAGAGCTAATAAATTAGCGTCTGCATATAATTTCTTTCGATTAAATGAAATAAACTACCCACATAGTTTCAACGTTTATGATGCGTTGGGTGATTATCATTCTGCCAAAGGAGGAAAAGAAGAGGCCAAAAAGTATTACCTTAAAGCCTTATCGATTTTAGATTACCCAGATACTGCTGATAGCTCAAAGATTTGAAATAAGTTATTGCTGACTTAACGTAGAATCTCATTATTTCTCATTTAAAATGACAGTACTGGCGGATCTGAGCTTAATTAGGCTTTACAGCAAAAAGAAAAAACCTTACTTGCCCCAAATTTTGTATCTTACATTACTCTACTGATAAATAACAAGTTTTAAAGCACGTAACAAAAAAAAACACTTTTTACGTAACAAGGTACTATGTGGATAAACCAGAGTAGATTGACCCCTTCTAACCAGAAATGAAATTGTTGTGAAGTTTTGTTTGTCAGTATGGTAGTAAATTGTCGGGAAGGGATCAACCTAATTGGTTTGTCCAATAATAATTAAACCGAATTTTTTCGTGAACCCCGGGATGGTAGCAGATCTTGTTTTTGGAAGATAGGATTCTTTTAAATGATAAGGGATTATTTCGTATGCTATGTATTGAAATTCATAGATAAATGTAATATATTCGATTTCTAAAATCAACTAATGCAGCAATACGGTCAACTTTCGGAACACGAACTGATCGAACAATTGAAAGGGGGCAGTGGAAGCGCACTAAAGGAAATTCATCGCCGATATTATGCGCTCCTTTATACCCATGTCTACAAGCGGTACCCATACCGGGAGGAAGTGCGGGATATTGTTCAGGAACTTTTCACCTGGCTTTGGGATAATCGGGAGGCCCTGGAGATCAGGGAAGGATTGACCGGTTACCTGATTGTATCCATGCGCAACCGCCTGTTTAAGGTTTATCGCCATCATAAGGTACATCTTCGGTATCTTGAATCGATACAGGATCATATCGAGCATTCCGCCGAAGCTACAGACCAGCTAATTACCAATAAGCAACTTCTTGAACAGGTTGAACAGGAAATATCCTCCCTGCCGCCAAAAATGAGGATGATATTTGAACTCAGCCGGAATGGGGAACTTAGCCATAAGGAAATCGCAGAAAAACTTGGCCTGAGCCCCTTGACCGTTCGTACCCAGATCCGTAACGCACTCCGTATTCTTAGGGTTAAACTCGGCGTGAAAATATTGTTTCTTATAATATGAGTGATATTTTTTTGTGTTTTAGTGATATTTTTTTCTTTATACGTATTTAGGCTGTCTTTTTGGAGGTAATACTGAAAAAAAACAGCTAATATTTATTAATATCATCAACCTTAAGTTTGATTATTCTACCTTTTTATGCCCGATAATCTTGAACGTCCTAGTTTTTTTCTGAAAAAATCATTCTTATATACCCCATTACTGCTACTTAGGGGTGATGGTATTAGAAGTTCGAAATAATTAAACTTTTTATGAGATTCAGACAAGCAAAAGAACTGATCGATAAATATCTCGACGGGACGGCAAACAGCCAGGAACGATCACTATTGGATAGATGGTATCAGGACAAATCCCCTAAGGGAATTTTCCCAGATCCTGAAGAACTGCTGCAGGATGAAATCAGAAGCCTCCGGAAGCTTGACGCCTACCTGTCAAGACCAAAGCGGGTTCTCCTCTGGCCACGGCTTGTTGCGGCCGCGGTTTTGCTGCTGTTGCTTCTCGCCACCTACCTGATTTCGAACCGGGTTAAGCCAGCTAATGAAAACCAGTTCCTTGCCCACGATGTGCAGCCGGCAAAGGATGCCGCCACGCTGACACTCGCTGACGGCAAAAAGCTCGTTCTTAAAGGGGGAGCACCCAAATTACTCGCCAAACAGGGACAAACCCGTGTCAGCACAACCGCTGCTGGAGAACTTATCTATCAACAAGCTGCTGATCAATCTACCCGCGGGCAGGATTTTAATACCCTGGCGACCCCTCGGGGAGGTCAATTCCAGCTCGTGCTTTCCGATGGTACTCATGTGTGGCTCAATGCGGCCTCCTCTTTGCGCTATCCTGCCGCCTTTTCCGCTCAAAACAGAACTGTTGAGCTGACGGGAGAAGCTTATTTCGAGGTTGCCCACGATAGTGCCCGTCCATTCCGAATCATATCGAAAGGTCAGCGGGTGGATGTACTCGGTACGCATTTCAATATACAGGCCTATCAGGATGAAAGTTTTATCAAAACCACCCTGGTCCAGGGTAGCGTTCGGGTAACCAGGCTTTTGGATGGTCAAGCTGAGCAGATTAGCCCGGGACAGGCCCTACTGTTTGAGGGTTCAAGATTTGCAGTTTCGAATGCAGACCTCAGAGAAGCCCTTTCCTGGAAGGAAGGATACTTCAGGTTCAAGGATGAAAAACTCGAATCGGTTATGAAACAGATTTCGAGGTGGTATAATGTCGACATCGAACTTTTAGGGGATGTGGGCACAATTGCGCTAACCGGAAAAATATCACGCAACAAAAACATCAGTCAGGTGCTCAAAATGCTCGAGCAAACCGGACTGGCACACTTTGAACTAACGGAAAGGAGGGTACTGGTCAGACACTGATAGCTACTCGTCCAAAAAAAACCGCCCCAGTTGACTCCTGGAGCGGCCAAGACCTTGGATCGCCATTAAAATAATTAACAGATTGAAAACCGCGAGCTGCCTTTAACATCCGCAAAAATGAGAGGCATCCCGCATTAACCCAGGTATTTACAAATGTACAAATTTTACCACAAGAAAGGGGGAAGGCCTTCGCATGCCACCCATAAAATCCTATTAGCCATGAAACTGACCATATTGTTGCTGTTCTCAATCATGATGCAGGCCGGCGCGGTTTCCTTCGCACAGAAAATTTCGTTGTCACAACGCAATGCGCCCCTGGCCAGGATCTTCGATCAGATCAGTGACCAGACCGGATTCGATTTCCTTGTTTCAGCCGATATGCTTAAAGAAGCAAAACCTGTCACCATAAATGTCAACAAGGTCGAACTTCATCTGGTATTACAGCAGATTTTTGAGAAACAGCCATTTCAGTATACTGTGGATAACCGCGCTATCGTGATATCCAGAAAGGAGAAATCGGCGTTCCAAAAAATTGCTGATTTCCTAACGCCGCCTATCCGCGTCAATGGAACCGTATATGACGGGCTCACTCCACTCGCTGGTGTGTCCGTAATGGTTAAAGGCAGCCACAAGGGAACAGTCACCTCGGTAAATGGTGAATTTTCACTCGGTGAGCTGAATGAAGCTGATGTGCTGGTATTCAGGTACATCGGATATGAAGATCAGGAACTTGCCGTGAGTGATGCCAAAGGGGAGCGGACGGTTGTCAAGCTCCAGATTAGCCAGAAAAAGCTGGATGAAGTTCAGGTATTGGGATATGGTCAGAAAGTTTCCGAGCGAATCAGTACCTCGTCAATTGCCAAGGTCACTGCCGATGATATTGCCAGACAACCCGTAACCAATGTTTTGCAGGCACTCTCGGGACGTGTGCCAGGAGTACTGATTACCGAAAACAGTGGAACCCCTGGCGGAGGCATCAATGTACAGATCAGGGCAAATGGTTCAATTACCGCAGGGACAAACCCGCTTTACATCATTGATGGTGTTCCCTTCCTTTCAGAACCAGTATATACTGCAGGAGGAAACACCGGAACAAACCTGAAGCCTTCCTTTGGCAACAGTCCCCTTAATGCGATCAACCCATCGGATATCGAAAGCCTGCAAATTTTGAAAGATGCAGATGCAACGGCAATCTATGGTAGCAGGGGCGCAAATGGTGTGGTGCTTATCACAACCAAAAAAGGTAAGGCCGGAGACACCAAAATGGACGTCAATGTCAGTGGTGGGGTGTCTTCAGTAGCCAGCCTGCACGGTATCTCGAATCTGACACTGGACCAATACCTCACCATTCGCAGGGCCGCGTATGCAAATTCGGGAGCGACACCAACTGCTTCCCTCGCGCCGGATTTGCTGACCTGGAGCCAGACCGAATCAACCGATTTTCAAAATACCTTTTTCGGTAAAACAGCCCGTTTTCAGGATGCTTCAGCAAGTTTTTCAGGTGGTAGTGCGCAGATGAGCTTCCTGCTAAGCGGGAACTATCACCATGAAACCACCGTCATACCAGGAGATTATGATTATACCCGCGGAGCTGTTCATTTCAATGTAGAGCACAGTTCACTCAACAGGAAGTTTACCGCCACGGTTTCTGCAACGATGACTTTCGATAAAAACAGCAATGTGGCAAAATTTGGTACCACCTCAGACCTGGCCAACAATGCCTTTACACTGGCACCGAATTTCCCGCTTTATGATGCATCAGGGCAAAACCTCTACTGGTTTAATCTCAATACCTTTGCCCTTTATTTTGAAAATCCGCTTAAATATCTTTATCAGAATTATACCGCCAAAACCAATAACCTGATTGGTAATATCAACCTGAAGTATACACCTGTACAAGGCCTGAACATCAGGTTAAACAGCGGTTACAATAAATACCTTACCGACGCACAGAATTTAGTGTACTCGGCCTCCCTGAACCCCGCCAGTGGAAGTAAGCCCTACGCTTATTTTCAGCAGAACTATACCGAAACCTGGAACCTGGAGCCGCAAATGGATTATACGCGCAAAATCAGCCGCGGAACACTGAATCTTTTAGCAGGTGCAACACTTCAGCAGACCCGTTACGTGCAGCCCTTTTACACAGCGGCGAGCCAGTATAGCTCGGATGCACTCCTGACCTCAACACTGGGAGCAGGAACGATCTATACTGCGAATTTTTCCTCAGACTATAATTACTCCTCTTTCTTTGGCAGACTAAACTACAACTGGCTGGATAAGTATATTCTCAACGTGAACTACAGACGGGACGGTTCCTCCAAATTCGGCAGCAATAACAGATTTGGGGACTTCGCCTCAGTGGGTGGTGCATGGATATTTACAGAAGAGCCTTTTCTGAAGGATAAACAAACTTTACTGAGTTATGGGAAACTTAGGGGAAGTTACGGGACTTCGGGCAATGACCAAATCGGTAATTACCAGTACCTGGATACCTATAGCGCTACATTTTATGGATATAATGGGACCGCGGGATTGATTCCGTCCAAAATTGCAAACCCTAACCTGAAATGGGAGGTAAACAGGAAACTCGAACTTGCACTCGATCTTGGTTTCCTGAAAGACCGCATTCTGTTATCCAGCAGCTTCTTTCTCAACCGGACGGGGAATCCCCTGGTGACCTATCCGTTGTCAACGGTTACGGGTTTTGCCTCCTATTATGCAAATATGCCGGCAACCATTGAGCAAAGAGGAGCGGAATTTTCACTCACTACACAAAATTTCCGCAACAGTACCTTTAAATGGAATACCGTACTTAACCTCACCCTGGCCAAGAATAAACTCGTATCCTTCGACAATATCGCGAACAGCCCCTATCTCAATACGCTGGTAGTCGGTGAATCGCTGAATACCATTTATGGCTACCAGTATACCGGCGTTTCAGCGGCGACAAGTTTGCCATCTTTCCGTGATGTGAACAATAATGGTACAACTTCCCTTCAGACCGAACAGGGCATCGCCCAGAACGGACAGGGAGACTGGGTGAAGATCGGTAATACCATTCCCCACCTCTATGGCAGCATATCCAACAGTTTTGAATATAAGGGTTTCCAGCTGGATATACTCATGCAGCTTGTCGGGCACTATAAAAAATGGGGGGTAGGCTATTCGGGTTATTCTGGAACAGCTCCTCCGGGATATACACCTGTGAATACCTATAGCGGCATCTGGGACCTTTTCCAGGAAACCAACGGCCAGATCGCAACCAGAACATTCGGCATCAACACTGATGGCACAGCATACAGTTCCTATGACAAGTACGCCTTATCTGATGCCGTTGTGAGTGATGGGGCCTTTATGAGGCTAAAAAATGTGTCCCTTTCCTACCGATTTCCCAAGGCATGGTCCAGCAGACTTAAAATGTCGTCTGCTCAGGTGTTCCTTCAGGGACAAAATCTGCTCACCGTATCCGGTTACGCAGGATATGATCCGGAAACCGCTGCCACTAACATTCCACCACTGCGCACAATTGTTGCCGGTGCAAGATTTTCATTTTAAAAGCCCTTAGTTATGAACATCAATAAGACCAACTATAAACTCAACCTAATCTCACTTCTTGTACTCGGAAGTTCGATTTTCTGCGGATGCAAAAAATTTACGGATATTGATCCGCCGACCGGACAGCTGGTTACCGAAACAACATTCAAAACCGATGCGACACTGAAATCGGCGCTTGCAGGAATGTACAGTTCCCTGGCGATAACCAATGCACCGGATCTGCAATTAGGACTGAGCCTGCTTCCAGGACTTTCGGCCGATGAGATGAGTTATTACACGACTAATGTATATTATGATCCATTCTTCGCAAATGCACTCAACTCCCAGGATGTATCCTCATACTCGCTCTGGAGATCACTTTATGCCAATATTTATCAGGCCAATGCGATTATTTCCGGCGTCGCCGGCAGCACTGGGGGGTTAAGCAACGCAATGAAAGTGCAGGCAACGGGTGAGGCAAAGTTCATCCGTGCCTTCTGTTATTTTTATCTGGTAAACCTTTGGGGGGATGTGCCCCTGGCAATGGGTACCGATGCAAAGATTAATAATGATCTGCCGCGCAGCCCTAAATCGCTGGTTTATACGCAAATCATCAGTGATCTGACTGATGCGAAGAATAGCCTTGCTGCTGATTTTTCTGCCGCTTCCGGTGAACGCATCAGGCCCAATAAATATGCTGCGGCAGCACTCCTGTCAAGATGCTACCTCTATACCGCAAACTGGGCTGATGCCCGTGCCAATGCTGATCTGATTATTGCACTCAATACCCAGTACAGCTTGCTTTCCACAGCTAACCTGAGCTCAATTTTTACTAAAAACAATACCGAAGCCATCTGGCAGGTTACCGGTTCGCCCGCGGTGTACAGTGGCTATACCTATGAGGGTTATTACTATTCCCTGGGCGTGGCGACTATCCCCAACTATCTGCTTACATTTGATCTGATCAATGCTTTTGAGACCGGGGATGCGCGTTTGAGGAATTGGGTAGGGGTAACATCAAGTACCCTGTCCGGGGTCACAACTACTTATTACTATCCTTTCAAATATCGTCAGAAGGTAACAAATGCTACCACTAGCGGGGAATATTGCACTTATCTCAGGCTCGCCGAACAATACCTGATCCGCGCTGAAGCCCTGGCACAACTCGATGACCTAAATGGTGCGGTAGCTGACCTCAACATTATCCGAAGACGCGCAGGACTTTCCAATACGACTGCGGTGACAAAAACGGCTGTTCTGAGGGCAATTGCGCAGGAGCGAAGGGTAGAGCTTTTTAGTGAATATGGCGCAAGATGGAACGACCTTAAAAGAACAGGAACAGCAGATGATGTGCTTTCCAGAGTGAAGCCCGGATGGAAAGCAACCGCAGTGCTTTATCCAATCCCGCTGACCGATATCAGAAATTCGACTAATTTAACTCAAAATGCAGGCTATTAGCCTGCAATACAAATTTATTACGTTTAAAAAATTACGAAATGAAAAAAACTCTTTCTCTATTGGCTATACTGCTGATGGGCTATTCCCTTTTTGCCCAGGTTTCGCCGTATGCAGGTGAGTATGCCATTCATCTGAAATTGGACAATATCCCCAAGGCTACCATCGCTTTTTTAGATTACTATGTGGATAATCAGAAAGTCAGGGATAGTCTG
Organism: Pedobacter jeongneungensis; assembly: GCF_000633455.1. Lineage (GTDB taxonomy): Bacteria > Bacteroidota > Bacteroidia > Sphingobacteriales > Sphingobacteriaceae > Pedobacter > Pedobacter jeongneungensis_A. Next base: position 194,207 of record NZ_AYMG01000038.1, on the reverse strand, counting down.
CTGCTGTATAATGGTGCTGCCACATTCAGGGGTAGAATAAATGAACCGCTTCAGGCAACATTATCCCTGGCACAAAGACCGCAGGATAAGCTTCATCCTTATGATTTTACATCCAGAAACTCCATACAGCTCCTGCTTTATCCTGGCCAGTCAAATGTTCAGGCAAGGGATTCGCTTAAGGGTACCATGGCTACAGGAAACATTCACTTAAAAGAATTCTATGAGCTTCAGTCCGCAGAGTCCGCTTATCGCAGAAAATATACCGCTCCAATATATGAAGAGATGTTAAAACACAAAAAGGAACCCGAGCTTTATGCCCAACTCAGGGAAAAGGCAAACCGGTTTGGAGAGGCAATCAGGGATTCGATATATATTCCGTTTATTGCTCGCCATAGAAATACCCCTGTAGGCCTTTTGGCCTTCAGACGTTACGCAGGAAGTATAATGGATCTATCCGCAGAACCACTTTTTGGCACCCTCGATGTCAGCATACGAAATCTTCCCACCGCAAAGGCGGTTCTTAACCAGTTTAATAACATTCGCAAAACGGCCATCGGACAGTTAGCACCTGATTTTACGCAACCGGATTCAACTGGGCGCAATCTGACACTTTCTGCCCTCAGGGGCAAATATGTGCTTCTCGATTTCTGGGCAAGCTGGTGCGGCCCGTGCCGGCTGGAAAATCCTAACCTCGTTTCTGCTTATCAAAAATATGGCAACAAAAACTTTACGATACTCAGCGTATCCCTGGATCGTGCTGCAGGCCGCCAGGACTGGCTGAAAGCCATCAAGGCAGATGGCTTGACCTGGTTGCATGTGAGTGACCTGTCATATTTTAATAATGCTGCCGCAAAATTGTATGGTATACAAGCAATACCCCAAAACTTTCTAATCGGCCCGGATGGAAAAATCCTGGCAAAAAACTTGACGGGTGAGCATCTGAAGGATGTCCTAGCCAAATATCTTTAGAAGTGTACGAAGCTAAATCCGTGGTCAGAAGCTGACTAAAAAGCTTCTGACCAGGTTTTTTTACGCCCAAGTATCTACATAGACTGAATTTCAACTTTTCTTTATTATTAAAAAAAGGATTGGAGTATATTTGTCTACCTGGTATCCTATTCGTTAAAGGAATTAATTAATATTTAGTATTGAAAGGAGTTATTTATATTCCGTAACTTGCTGATATAAAAATAGTTTAAATCAAAAATTCGATTTAAGATTATGAAAACTCCAGTGTTAATAATCGGATATACAGCATTGATCTGCCTGCTGCTATTTTATCTTTTGGGAACCTACTTCGGTATTTTTCATGCACAGCCAGATTTTAAGGATCCGGCTATACCAAAACCCACTGAAATTATCGGATATACCATTTACCCGCCACTGGATTTTCTGGTCAATGCCCTCAATACTACGCTATTGATAAATCTGGGCGCTTTACTGACCACCTCGGCGAGTAAGGCCGAATTCAGGAAACTCGCAGCGAGGCTGCTCGGTTTGGTTCCTGATCAGCCAAAGCAATCTGTAAAAGAAACTTTTCAGCTTATTGCCGGATTGGTAGTGATAGTTACCGGTATCAGCTGCTTTGTCACCTGGATAGTATATTCCCGAGAAAAAATTCCGCCCGTAGCACCCTTTGTAATCATAAATGGCAAAGCGTTGATAGGGGTTTTAATTGGCTATGCAGGCTATATATTAGGCACAAAACCTACTGTTCAGGGATTTGTTAAGTCTCTTTTTGGTTAAAGTTCTGCTGGGGATTCTACCAGGCAGAACCTTATTCTATAAGAGACAAAAACCTTTTTCAGTTAGAATTTATTTTGATTTGTTGTCCAGATTAAGCGTTACGTCCAGAAAACCCAGGAACTTCGCGTCCTTATTGTATTTCACGACGAGCTTTAGCCATGGGGATTTTGACGAAGGCCGTCCTTGAAGTGTAGCACTGGCGAAAAAAGCATCACGTTTTTCAGAACTTAGCCTTCCACTCCATATCAGCCGCTCTTCCAGTGCGAATTTTAGTTCCAGCAAGGATGCTAAGGATTTATCTTTGAACAGGATACGGTTTATCCCGATATTTAAATTAGTAACATTTCGGCCGATCGATTTATTGACAGAAATCGTGTCCGTACCCAGGGTATCACTCAGTGAAATCACAAGTTCATTGTTCTTTCGACCATTTTTTCCAAAGCCCAACAGAAAATCCAGCACTGGAATGTGTTGATGGGAGATGGCGTCGGGTGTATATTTGTAATTGTAACCAAGCGTCAGCAATGGCCGGCTCTGGATAGACTTTATCCGGTCGTCATAGATTTTTCTGACTTGCTGATAAGCGGATTCTACCGTAATGCCTCCGCCGGATGTTGTGTTTTTGGCAAGCTCATCATTGATCTGGCCAATCACTTTATTGAACTCACTATCACTCACAGCGGCAGAAGTGTTTTTGGGCTTGCCATCTTCTTTTTGTGCCTCTGAGAGGTAAGACCTTAGTGAGGATGCCAGAGGGGTTGCGAAATATTCGGACATCAGAAACTCTGCGAACAGGGTGACATTGCCGGCTTTTGGCGGCTGGCCAGGATTTTTCAGCGAATGGGATACCGAATCTTCGAACATTTTATAAGAATTTTGGAATGGCAGCGCATCTCCCACCCCGTCCCTAAGTTGGGAAGGTAGCAGATCAAGGATGTCCTGCTTTAAATTCAACACATCATTTCTCCCTTTTGCATCGGCCGCGATTTTGTTCAGTTGCTGAGCAATCGCATTCCATTTATTTTTTTTGTATTGCTCCAGTACCCTGAAGTTGATTGCCATAAGCTTTCGGCTAAGCTGGTCGTAATCCGGTTTGCTTAACAGTTCCTGGTAAACATTTACATTGGAGGGATCCCTTTTGTTCAGCAAGTTGTAGCTTAGACCAATGGTGAAGGAATTTATTTTTGTGTTTTTATCCACTCCTCCCCCGATGAGCAGCTGGGTGTTGCGCTGAAAAGATTTTTTCAGGTAGTTTTCACTTTTATACTTGCTTACCGAATCCATGGGATCCAGGGCGAAAAGATTGGCTTTCAGCAAAATTTCTTTTTCGTTGCTCGTCAGGTTTTTAGCGACACCCTGTAAATAATTGGTCAGGATTTGCTGCCTGCCCATGCTTTTTTCGTTTTCGCCTTCGATAATCGATTTTTTAATGAGCTGCTCACTGTTTTGAGCAAAGACTGGCCCAACTGCTCCAAGCAGGTAAGCCAAAATGACCAAAACCCTTCTCATTTACGCTTTTTATTTTTTCCAGTGCTTTGCTTTTTTTCGTTTTTATCTCCTTTAGCCAGCCCCGCAGCCCCTTTGGATTTGCTTTTCCTGAAAAAGCTTTTTTGCGGGTCTATAGCAGTAAAAAAGGCTTCTGTAAAATTGGACTTCACAGCAGTATTTCCCGTTACGAAGATAATTGCCGGATCTGCTGTGATATTTCCCGGCGGGAAGTTATATATGTATTTTTTTGCAACCTGACCACTAATTTCCAGATGGATATTGCCCTGCGGACTCTCGGGAGATGTTCCGCTGAACATCAGGGTTCTTGATCCGTCTTTAAGATCCGCTTCCAGCGAACCATCAGCAGTAAAGGTTATGGAACTTTTGTCTTCAAAGGTTATCTTCAAAGTACCCTCGCCGCCAGAGAAGGCTGCGGTAAATTTGACTTTTCCCATAATAGTATAGGTGAGAGGTTAAAATTTAGTAATTATTTGTCATGCAGTCGTTTATGTGTTTGTTTTATTGAATAAAAGTAAATACTTATTGGGAATATTCCAAATGGAAGTATTTCTTTTTGCCAGCGGGATTTAATAAGCAATTCTCTCCCAAAATATCGCGGTATACACCTACCAGATGCAATATTCCCCTTTTGGTTTCATTCCCCTTCAAAGTTGACTTACCCGCAACGTAGCCTCAGCAACAACCTTTCCCTCTGGCTGTTTAGTAACCCAGAAGTCAATTCCCACCTTAGACCCACTTAGCAGTCTGCCCCCGGACTGTCCAAACGGTAATTGACTAATCCTGCAATTAACCCTGAACAGCGAAAATAATTTGCATCTTCTTCAGTTTGAATTATCTTAGCTGACAGAATGTAAATCTCAGTGTATATATTTGCCGACATATAATTGAAAGTAGTTACTCCATATCAGGATTCCAGCGACCGCGAACTGCTTGATCTTCTAAAAGAGAACAACCAGCAGGCTTTTGCCGAACTTTACGACAGATATAAAGTCGTCCTGCATCGGTATGCCTTTAAGTGGTTGCAGGATCGGGATGCCGCCAAGGATATCATCCAGGATATCTTTACCATTGTCTGGATCAAGCGGGAAAGCATAACTCTTGAAAAAAATCTTTCAGGATACCTGTATATCGCAGTCCGTAATGCAATACTGCGAAAAATCGAACGACAGGACCGCGATAACCAATATGCTGAATCCCTCAAGTCTTTTGCCAGCCAGGAGATCAGCAATACCGATTATCTTGCAAGGGAAAAACAGTTGAAAGATATCATCGAGCAGGAAATTGCTGCCCTTCCCCCAAAAATGAGGGAGGTCTTTGAATTAAGCAGAAATGAATACCTTAGTCACGCCCAGATTGCCGAGCGCATGGGGATCTCCGAACTGACCGTTCGTACCCATGTGAAAAATGCCCTGAAGATACTTAGGGGCAAGCTTGGGATTTACCTCTTCCTTTACCTTCTCATGCGGTAATTTTTCTGAATTTATTTTTTTATATCATATACCCCCTGGACAGGTTTCAGGTATCTTAACTATATACCAAGAGTTATAAGAAGTCAATTACAGTGCATTTTGCGCTCACTGATCAGTCAAACCCGACCTGGAAATAACCATCTGGCTGATCATCGTCCTAAAATGACTGTGCACCTTAGCATGACCTAATGTTATTCTTTTGGAAAAATTAATCATCTGAAAACCAAAAACCAAACGAATGAAAACCAGTATTTTATTATCAATTGCATTTCTTCCAATGATGGTAGCCGCACAGCAAAAGTATACCGTAAATGCTACCGTAAAGAATGTAAAGCTGCCTGCTAAAGCCTACCTGGTGTACCAAATCGACCGAAAGATACTGAAAGATTCCATACAGCTGACCGGAGATAAATTTACCTTCAGGGGAGAGGTACCCTCAAAAATGAAAGCATTTGTATTACTTAAACAGGCGGATAGCACTAAGAGGACGAATGGGACAATTGCCGATCAGGTCGGTATCTATCTTGAAGATGGTACCATTGACATACTTGCCTCTGGTGTATTGCAAAATTCAATGATCTCCGGCACGCAGTTGAACAAAGACCATATGGAGTTGAATAATGCACTGGTAAGTATCAAATCTACCCAGGACCAGATGAATACAGATTATGCCCAGGCGAAAGATAATCCAGCGCTTCAAACAGAAATCCGTGAAAAATCCGAACAGTTATTTGCTATAAAAGCACAGGTAGAAGTGAAGTTTATCCAAGAGCATCCCAATTCTTTAGTCAGCCTGAATTTGCTGCGCGCCTCTTTAAATCCTGCGAAAGATCCGGCATTTGCAAAAACACTGTTTGAAGGGCTTTCTTCAGAACTTCGTGCAACCCCGGCGGGCCAATCCTATCAAAAACTGATAGAACAGGCGGATGCCCAGGGAGGAATGTAAGTTCAAATCTACTGATACCTTTCAATACTGATATTTGGACTGATTTCAGTTCAGATATCAGCTCAAATCCATTTTTTTTATTTTATCATGAAATAAAAAGAATATTTTTCTTGGCTATACCCCCTAAATTAATTTCAGGTATCTACTAATTATAGAAATCCGCCTCATTATGGAAGATCAAACAGATTTATTGAAAAAATATAACCAGAATCGTGCAAGTGACCATGATCGTGCGATTGTGGAACAGTGGCACCTCCAGTTTGATCTCAGCAACCGTAAAGTCCTTGGAGCAGAAGAAACCGCTCAGGATCTGGATGAGGTCAGAAGAAATTTGCTAATGCTGTCGGTCGTCCCCAAAAAAAGGCGTCTATGGCTCAGGCTTACGGCAGCTGCTGCAATTCTGCTATTGATTTCTTCAATTGCTTACCTCTGGTTATCCAGAAGTCCAGAACGGATAACCACAGATCAACTGGCTAAGAATGATCTACCCCCAGGTAGAAAAACAGCCACGCTCACCCTCGCTGATGGTTCTCGAATTGTCTTGAACCCAAACGCAAAGGGAAGGATCGCCAGCGAACACGGCGTGGTCATCGAGCAGAATGACCAGGGACATCTCATATACAACGGTACCAATGCTGGTTCGATCGCTAAAAATATCAATATACTGAGTACCGCAAGGGGAGAGGAATTTCAGGTATCGCTTCCCGACGGGACCAAAGTTTGGCTTAATGCCGCATCAAGGCTGGAATATCCCTCTAACTTCCAGGGGCTTCAGGAAAGAAACGTCAAGCTGATTGGGGAAGCCTATTTTGAAGTTGCAAAAGATAAAGCTCATCCCTTTGTTGTTCAGACTGAAAGGCAGCGTATAGCCGTTCTGGGAACCCATTTCAATGTTAATGCTTATCAGGATGAAGCATTACTTAAAACCACACTGTTCGAAGGGCTTGTCAGGGTAAATGAAAATATGGTTTTAAAACCAGGTCAGCAGGCTATTTCGGACCAGGCTGGTAAAATTTATGTCGGTGAGGCTGACTTAGATGCGGTTCTTGCCTGGAAGGATGGTTTTTTCAATTTCAAACAAGTACCCCTTCCTCAGATCATGAGACAGATTTCCCGATGGTATAATCTGGAGGTGGTCTATGAAGGCAATACTCATACAGATACGTTCAGTGGTGTTATCGACAGAAATGCGAGTCTGTCCAGAATCTTAAAGATTTTGGAAAAAGGTGGGGTTGAGTTCCACATTGAAGGCCGGAAACTTTTTGTCACCAACTAATCAATAATGGAGAATAGAATTTAAAATAATTAGATAACAATTAAAGGAAAGGAATAATTTGGAATAAATAACTACAAATAATACCAGACAAATTAGCGGAAATGATAGGAAACTGAACCCTGACTGCTATCAGGATCCAGTACCGCCTAGGCCGCTTGATTAAAAAACTTTCAACAGAACTTAAACCAAACCTAAACTTCACAAAAGTATGCAAATAAACTTATGTGGTAAAATGTCCTGTCTCGCAGGGCACTTACCCTATAAACTACTATTGGCTATGAAACTAACCATTTCAATTATATTATTTACTGTTATACAGGTATTTGCAACGGCGAATGCGCAGAAAATTACGCTTTCGGAAACCAATACACCTGTAAGTATTGTACTGGCTAAGATCCAGAAACAATCCGGTTACGACTTTTTTTATAAGAACGATTTACTGACCGATTCAAAGGTTAGCGTAAAATTAACCAATGCTAGCCTGGAAGCTGCATTACATGCGGTACTTGACAAACAACATCTGGAATTCAGTCTGGAGGACAAGCTTATTACGATACAGAAATCCAGAATCGAGCCGAAAGCTCAAAATAAACCTCTGCCACCGGTGAGGATTAAAGGTATCGTTGTCGGAGAGGATGGCAAGGGCTTGCCAGCTGCTACGGTATACCTTATCGGAAAAAAAATATCCAGAACGGCAACACAGCCAGATGGTAGTTTTGAGTTCATGACATCCGAAGGGGATAGTGTGCTGAATGTAAGCTATGTCGGCTATGCGATGAAGTCGGTAAGAATTGTTCCGGGTAAAACAAATTACAGAATTGTCATGCAGGCACAGGATGCAGATTTAAAGGCAGTTGTAGTTACCGGGATGTTTGATAAACCCAAAGAAAGCTTTACCGGCGCGGTAACAGTAATCACAAAAGAGCAGATCAAAATGTTTGGTAACAGAAATCTGCTTAAAACCATTGGAAATATTGACCCAGCCTTTAATATCGAGGAGCAGAGCATATCGGGTTCCAATCCCAATGCATTACCCAATATCTCTATCCGTGGTACTTCGACCATTCCAACTGACCTGACCAATATACAGAGTACCAATATCAGGAATGCCTATAACGTTCCACTTTTTATCCTGGATGGCTTTGAGGTTACCCTTCAACGTGTAATGGATATGAACCAGAATGATGTTGAATCGGTAGTCATATTGAAAGATGCCAGTTCAACAGCAGCCTACGGCGCCAGGGGTGCCAATGGGGTTGTGGTAATCACTTCAATTAAGCCGGTAGGTGGAAAAATCAGAATCTCCTATTCCGCAGGCTTAAATATTGAAATACCAGATTTTTCAAGTTATAATTTGCTCGGCTCCGCTGATAAACTAGCCATTGAGCGCAAAGCCGGTTTGTATACCAGCACGAGTATCAGTACCCAGGATAGTTATAACCAGCTTTACAACGCAAACCTAAAAGCCACTGTAGAAGGCGTGGATACCAAATGGGCGCAAATACCCACCCAGGTTGGAATCGGTCAGGTTCATTCAATTGGACTTAGCGGTGGTGATAATGAATTCCGATATACCCTGAATGGTTCCTATAATCAGATTACAGGGGTAATGAAAGGCTCCAAACGGGATAACTTCAATGGTGGAATCACTTTATCCTACATCTTAAAGAAAGTACGTTTTACTAATAATCTTTCCGTAGGTTTCAATAATTCCTCAAATAGTACATGGGGAGACTTTAGCAGCTACATTACCATGAACCCATACTGGAATCCCTACGATGCAAATGGTAGAGCGGTTGCGCAGTTTACGGGATTTGGCGGCACTTACACCAATCCCGCATATAATGGATCACTGCCAGATTTTGACAAAACCAAATATACAGTTTTCAGAAATACCACTTCACTGGATTGGGATATCATTAAAGGGCTTAAGTCCAGTAGTTCAATAGGTTATAACAGACAGGTTGGGAGCAGTGATATTTTTAGGTCACCCTCGAATAGTGCTTTTCTGCAGAACTCGGCTACAACTAAAGGATCTTATAACCTAATTAATGATTTTCAACAAAGTTATCAGGCCAGAACTACACTTAGTTACGGCACAGTTATAGGGAAAAGTACGGTATTTGCCGGCTTTAATGGTCAGGTGACCGAAGATAAAGCCAATGGCAATGCATTGACAGCCACAGGATTCAGTAACGATCAGCAATCAAATCTTGCAGATGCAATCAATAGCGGCAGACCAACAACAACTGAGAGTACAACCCGCACCGTGGGTGCCAGTTTTACTGCCAGTTATAATTTTGATGGAAGGTTTTTTGTTGATGCCAACTACAACCTTACAGGTGGTTCCTCTTTCGGTGCCAACTCTAAGTTCGGAACGTTTTACTCAGCAGGTCTGGGCTGGACAATCAGTAATGAGCGCTTTATGAAAGAGCTACTACCAAAGGTCAATTCATTGAGGATCCGCTATAACTATGGCGTATCGGGAGGGATGAACTTTGATCCTTATCAGTCCCTGTCCAGTTATCAATATGATCGCACTGCCCTTTACAGATCCCTTTCAGGTGCAAACCTGATATCCTTTGGTAACAAGGATTTACAATGGCAGAACACCTATCAGCACAATGCGGGCATAGATATGGGACTATTCGATGGGTTGCTGACCCTCTCAGCAAACTATTATTTCAAAACGACTAATAATGCAATTACTACAGCTAATCTTTCCTACTCGCATGGTTTTAGCAGCTACATCGAAAACTTTGGAAAAGTAAACAATTACGGAAGTGACATAACCGCATCGGTTTTCCTGGTCAGAAATCCAGCAAAGAAATTCTACTGGTCAGTGACAGCATCTGCAGCTCATAATAAAAATATTCTGGTGAAATTGAGTGATGCACTCAAAAAAGCCAACCAGCTTGCAGCATCATCCAATTCAAGCGGCCAGGTGTACTATCAGTATGTGGAGGGGCAGTCAACGGATGCCGTATATGTTCTCCAGTCTCCAGGAGTTGACGCAGCTACTGGTAAAGTGCTTTACCTGAAAGCTGATGGAACCCTGACTACCGCGATTTCAGGGGATTTGCCGAAAGTGGTAGTGGGACAGAGTATTCCAAAAGTTGATGGAAGACTAAGTACGATGATCAGAATCGGTCAATTCGCCGCAAATATAGGCTTCGCTGCTAGGTTTGGTGCGACAAAAGTTAACTATACTTTATTAAATAAGGTTGAAAATGCTTTTCTGAGGGTAAATGTTGATGCCAGGGTATCAGATTACCGCTGGTCAGCTCCAGGGGATGTCACCGGGTTCAAGTCTTTGACAGTAACTGATAATACATATCCGAATAACAGGTTTGCATTTACCGAAACAACCTTCCTACTGAACAATATCAATATCAATTATTCCCTGCCTGCAAAATTGGTAAAACATCTGGATGTTCAGCAAATTACCGTATCTGCAACAATGAGCGACATTGGCTACTGGAGCAATATTGAGCAGGAACGCGGTACAAGCTATCCATATTCCCTAAAACCAAGTTTTTCACTTTCCTGTACTTTTTAATCATGGAACAATTCAAAGCTAACATAATGAAAAAGATTCAACTAATAGGACTGATGTTCCTGATCATGTTCAGCAGTTCGTGCAAAAAATTTCTAACCGTGGAACCAGCAACCGTTACCACTGCGGATAAACTATTCGCCAGTCCTCAGGGGTATACTGATGCGCTTGCAGGTATCTATATCGGGATGAGAAAAAATTATTCACCCGCTGCGTTTTTAAACAGTGGTGGTACAGATTTTATGGCACAGCTTTGGTATTACCCCGCTGCAACAGCAACTAATGGGGTTAATTATCAGCTCGCTCACCATCTCTATAAAAGCACTGAAGTGGATGCCGCGCTCAACACAATGTTTCTAAATCAGTATAATACCATACTGAATACCAATACACTCTTAAATGCACTAACCACTCAGAATGTGCTTGAAGAAAGGCTAGCCAAGTGTACAGAAGGGGAAGGACTGGCAATCAGGGCATTTGTTCACTTTGATCTGATGCGACTATTTGGCCCGATACCTTCTAATCCAGGATCCAAGGGATATCTTCCTTATGTGACAACGGTAGATAAAAGCGCTTATTCGTATGATTCCTACAGCAACTACATGGCAAAACTGACCGCTGATCTGGATAAGGCTGAACAGTTGCTTGCAACCTATGATCCCATTTCTAAATACTCACCCGCATCACTAAACCGTACATTCGCAGCTTACACAGAATATCAGCAGCAATACTGGTACTGGAGGCAGAACCGCATGAATTATTACGCAGTTCTTGGTCTTCAGGCAAGAGTACGTTTATGGATGGGTGATAAAGTGAATGCGGCGAGGTATGCAAAAATGGTTATTGATGCAGTCGATCCTAACGGAGCGAAAAAATTTACCTTTGGCGTTAGAAGTAACCTCTCTTCCAGAAATTACGTATTCTTTACTGAGCATTTATTTGGCCTTAACATCGAGAATTTCAACGATGCCCTGGTTTCCAGTGGTTCACAGGCTACTCAGGTAATTCAGCAGTCCAAGATCATTTCAGACCTCTATCAGAGTGAAACCTCTGATCTCAGATATGCGCTGTTTTATTCAATTTCAACCTCATATTTTTCGGGTAATGCATCCTCCACCAAGAAGTATGCAGATCTTCTGGCAGCGACCACAACAGTGCCCAATAGTAATGTGTTTTCGATCCCGATGATCAGACTCTCGGAAATGTATTTGATTATGATGGAGTGTTCGAGCCTTACCGATGCCAATACCTATTATACCGCCTATCGTACAGCGAGGGAGGTCGCACCGATTACCCTTACAGAAACAAACAGGCAGGATATCCTGATTAGAGAATACATCAAAGACTTTTATGCTGAAGGTCAGATTTTTTACCTGTACAAACGCCTTGGGATAACCAATATGATGTGGAGTGACCATTCTACCGGAGAAGCTGAATATGTACTGCCGCTTCCTAGTAGAGAAATCGGTCTTGGCCAATAATTTTATCCATTAAATTCAATTAGAGATGATCAAAAAAATCATAAACACAATCGCTGTTTCATTGACAGTTCTAACTTTGGCTGGATGTAAAAAAGAACTACCAGCAGCTTATACAGGTCAACAGTATCTTGAATTTTATTCTTTATACGATATTAAAGAAGTCACTACGGCGTATTCCTCCTTCTATTATCTTAACTCATCCAGATCTACCGATACCGTCTTTTTGCGGGTTAGGACAGTGGGCACTGTGCCCTCTAAAACTAGCTTTATTAAATTATCAGCTTTCACGGACCCCAATACAACCTCTGCCTATCCCGATGCGGTAGCCGGTGTTCAATACGTTTCCTTTGATGATGAAAATATAAAAAAGTTAATGAAGGTGGATGCGGGTAAGTACGAAGCTTATATTCCCGTTGTACTTAAAAGGGACCCCAGCCTGAAAGATAAAGTTTACCAGCTTAGGTTTAAAATCACTACTTCAGATGACTTCAAGCCAGGTAACTCCGATCATACCGAAGGGATCATTTACATTTCTGATCGCCTGTTTCAGCCATCAAACTGGACACCCTCGTTTTTCCTGGGAAGCTATGGTTCAGTAAAACATCAATTCATGATTGAACAGTCAGGTAAACCATGGGATGCTGCATTTATCACAACCCTTACCAACCCGGTAGACCTTAATGCACAGGCATTCTATCTTTTCAAGTTTACCCAGGCTTTGAAAGACTTAAATGCAACCCGAAAGGCTGCCGGTCTGACCGAACTTCGGGAGAATCCGCTTTTGCCTTCAACTGCGGTGACTTTTCCTAATCTTTAATCATAAAATCCAAGAACATGTTAAGTCTAAAATATAAACTTTCCATCGTAATTGCCGCCTTAGTTATCTTCTGCGCAATGTATGGATGTAAAAAAAATAACAACGATATTACTCCATTACCTGATATCACAATATCGGCAACAACTGTAAGCGAAAAATTTATAGGTGATGTGCTGAGTATAAATCCCACTGTGGCTTATGGTGGGCAGGAAGCCAATTTCACCTACAAGTGGTTTAAAACCGTACAGGCAAGCTCCAGCCTGACGGTTTACAAGCAAATCTCAGATAAGAAAGCCTTGAGCTATACGCTCGACAGTCTGGGCACACTTAACCTAAAGTTTGAAGTGTCCAATACCGTAACTGGTGTGAGCTCCTTCTCGAAGATTTCATTCAACGTGGTCAGCAGGGCTGAGCGAGGTTGGTATTTACTGAAAGCAACCGCAGATGGCAATACAGAGATGGACGCATTTTATACTAATGCTGTTGGAAATCAAAGTGTCACCAATATCATCACAGCAAAAAATGGTGCTCCTATGGCTGGACTGCCAGTAGATATTGGTTTTACAGCTTTTTACACCTGGTATAATCCCATTACCAAATTTTTTGTTAGCAATAATACCTGTCTGATTCCAGTTAGTTCCAAAGAAGTGCTTGCTTATAGAGTAAGAGATGAAAGAATACTCTCCAGTACCGATGGGTTATTCTATGAACCACCTGTGCCTGCTTCCCGTAATTTTCAAGCCCTTGTGTGCGATCCTAACCTGATGGGTATCGTTAACGACGGAGCAGCACAAGGGATGGACCCCAATTCAAGCAGCTTTCTGCCGCAACGTTCAGGGGATTATAGTCTTTCACCATACTTTACACTGGCACCCTATAAATTCAATAACGCCAATGTAGGTTATATCCTGGGCTTCGATAAAAAATCCGCTTCATTCGTAACCCTGCGTTACAAACAGACAGATATCAGCTACTTTCCCGACAGGTTCCTCACTGGCAGCAAGTTTAGCTACCCTTACAATGTTTCTTCAAATAAAATGGGCGCTCAGCTGGTTTTCATGGGGAATACCGATGGTACCCTGGATAGCTTACAGTCGTCCAACGGAAGAGCTTATGGTCTTCTCAAAAAGGACAATAGCAGTGATATGATGCTTGTCGGACTCAACACTGAATTACTTCTTCCCTCAAGATATGGTAACGGTAATTTCAGCCCCATCGCTTTTAAACGTGATCTGTTGAGTTCCAGCTATCCCGATTTGGCCTCGGCCAGTCTCTTTGCAATAAATAAGAATAACCCAATTATTTATTTCGCAAAAGGAAGCAACCTGGGATACTATAACATCGATACCCAGGTCTACAGTTCATCAATGTATAATTTCGGAGGCGAAGAGATCACTTATGTGAAATTTATTGATGCACAATATGATGCCATTACTGCCAACAACTTTAGAAACCTGGTTGTAGCAACTTATCTGAATGGAAAATACAAGGTTTACCGGTTTACCGTACTGGGCACAACATTGACTCAGACAGGAGCCGTTTTCGAAGGTACAGGACGCATTAAGTCCTTGATTTATGCAGTTCCTAACGGAAATAGCACCGCAACCTTCACCTCCCTCTTTCATTCCATGTACCGATATTACTAGTATACAGGCTGAACAAAACGAACTGTTCAGCCTAACCCCACTGTTTACCCTAATAAATATAACAAATGAAAACAAAATTAATTTTACTACTGATTGCAGCACTTCCGATTACGGCGCTTGCCCAACAAGAATATTTCATAACGGGTAAAGTCAAAAACATTACTTACCCTGCCAAGGTCTACCTTTATTATAATATTAATGGTCGGCTGGGCAAAGACTCAGCAGCAGTTGATAATGGTGTTTTTCAGTTGAAGGGAAAAGTAGGTCAGATAACCAGAGCGTTTGTAATTCTTAAGCAAAGGGGAGAGACTTTAAATCAGTCACCTGCACCTGACCAGATAGGCGTCTATCTTGAGAGTGGAAAAATTTCGATACAATCTCCAGATTCTCTTCTTCATGCCAAGATTAGCGGTACGCAACTTAATAAGGATCAGCAAAGCCTGGTTGAGGTACTATCTGCTTTTAGAAAAGAGGAAACCCTGTTGAATACCGCTTATAAAAATGCAGAAGGTAATGATGAATTGCAGGTAAAGTTAAGAAGACAGTTTGATGAACTAGCCTCAAAAAAGGAAGACGCTCAGGTTGCTTTTGTTAAATCCCATGGGAATTCCTTAGTCAGTCTTGATTTGATCAGGTCTAAATATAATCCTAAAACCGATCCGCCGAAATCAAGGATGCTCATCGGATTCTTGAGCAAAGAACTTCAGTCTTCTGCGTTTGCTCAGCGTTTTCTTGAAGCGATAGGAACGATAACCCCGGTTAAAATAGGGTCGCTCGCACCGGATTTCTCTATGAAGAATGCAAATGATGAAATGAAAAGCCTATCTGCATATAAAGGAAAGTATGTGTTGCTTGATTTTTGGGCAAGCTGGTGTGTACCTTGCAGAAAAGAAAATCCAAATGTGGTAAAAGCTTACAACCAATACAAGGATAAGCAATTCACCGTTTTGGGTATTTCAATGGACGGGGGAACTACAACAAAGGAAAACTGGCTTAAAGCGATCAAGGATGATGCTTTGCCTTATGAGCAGCTTTCAGATCTTCTGGGTAACTCAAATGCAGCAGCAATCCTGTACGGGGTAACTGCAATCCCGACAAATTTTCTCATCGATCCTGCCGGAAAAGTGATTGCCATAAACTTAAGGGGAGCCGAGCTGAGTGATAAGCTTGCAGACATTTTTTCAAAGACCAAATAGGGCTTCGGCATACTAATAAATCCATAACAACAGATTAGCAGCAACACACAATAATGAAAAAAATCATAATTATCCTGTTTTCCATTATACCGTTTTTAGCTTTCAGTCAGCAGAAATATGTACTTAAAGGAGAAGTTAAGCCAATTGACGGGCCAGCTGAGGCATGCGTTTATTACAATATTGACGGAAAGGAACACCGGGATAGCGCAAAGATTGAGCAAGGTAAATTCGTTGTTTCAGGTTCAGTACCTTATTCCATAAAAGCAACTCTTTTTGTCCGTCCGGCGGAATTCAGTTATTCCAGAAAGCCTAATCGCCTGGACCAGATTGATATCTATCTGGAAAATGGAACGGTTAAAGTAAGCTCTAAGGGTTTGTTGAAAGATGCTGCAGTCAGTGGAACGCAACTGAATCTTGACCATCAGGAGCTTGTCAGGCTTTTAGAACCATTTCAGATTCAGGAAGCCGCACTGCAGTCTGCCAGAAAATGGTCGGAAATGGTTAAGACTGAAGCGCCCAAAGTGGAAGCTGCTTACAAGGAACTTTCGGGGCGTCAGATTCCTGCACAGGAGCAGTTTATTACCACCCATCCAAACTCATTAGTGGCATTGGAACTGCTTGCCAAAACTGTTGATCCTGCTTATAACCTTCCAAAAGCAAAATCTTACTTTTTTAGGTTTCCAGCAGCTTTGAGAGAATCTGTCGCAGGTAGAAAATATTCGAGGCTTTTTGACATTGTGATCGGGATTCAGGCGCCCGATTTCGCTATTCCCAGCGAAGATGGGAAAATGATTTCCCTCAATTCTTATCGTGGCGGCTATGTACTGGTTGATTTCTGGGCAAGCTGGTGCCTGCCCTGCAGAATGGAAAACCCAAACCTTCGTAAGGTTTATGCAAAATACAAAGACCAAAATTTCAAGGTTCTGGGGATCTCATTAGATGAAGGGGAAAAAGGAAGGTCAAGCTGGGCTAAAGCAATCAGAACGGACTCACTCACATGGGATCAGGGATCTGAACTGAAAGGTTACAAGGGGGTGATTAGTGCCTTGTACAAAGTGGACGCTATACCCGTTAATTTTTTGATAGATCCGTCCGGCAAAATCATTGCAAGGAACCTTCGCGGTCCGGCGCTTGGTGAAATGATGGAAAAACTGTTTCCGGAAGATAAAAACCTGGTAACAAAAAAACTCAATACCAATTAAACAAATAATCATCAGCCATTAAAATCTATATGCCAACACACAAAGGATCTGGATTTAATTATATATTCCTAATTTTCCTCCTAACCCTTTCATTCGCCAGCCGAGCCCAGAAAATGAGCCTTCCTGAAATGGAGTCCAGGCTGAAGCTGGCCATCGAACGCGGGAGAAAAGCCACCGTTTTGATTAGTGATTATGACGGGCAAAACAAAAGAATTACAGGGAACAGGTTTTCGGGAGTAGTTGTGAGTCCGGAAGGGGTAATTCTTACCGTTGCTCATGCCGCATTCCCTAAAAGATTATATCAGGTTACTTTTCCCGATGGACAGAAGTGCCTGGCCAGCGGATTAGGGCGCATTGCGGAAATCGATGCCGCCGTATTGAAAATCATCCAATCTGACAGCTACCCTTTTGCACAAATGGGTACAACTCTAGCATTGACGGTAAATGAACCTTGCCTGAGTATTGGCTACCCTGCGCCGTTAGAGCCTGCTATTTCACTCATACGATTCGGATATGTCGCTGAAGTAGAGAGTAAAGACAGGGCAGGCATGCTCAGAACCACCTGCCTGATGGAACCAGGGGATTCCGGAGGTCCTACTTTTAACCTTGCCGGACAGGTTATCGGATTACGGAGCAGTATACGCAATGCCTTGCAAAGCAATTTTGATGTTCCCGTTGATCTATACCTTAAATACTGGACTCCACTGCTTCAAGCTGTAGATTATCAAAGACTGCCCGCCATTAATCCTGAGGGAAATAAACAGAAAGTTGAGATGGAGACTTCCCCGTTTAATTTTGATCAGATAAATAAAATATTGGGGAAAAGCAACAGCACCTGGAAAGGTACGACCTTTAAAATATACAGCTTGTTAAAGGGGAAAATGACCGCCGCATTTACCACCGCAATTAACCTAAAAGGTACGGGCAGGTATAAAGGTGTCGGACAGGGCTTACTGCTGGGTAAAAGTTCATTGATTGGAAACGATCCTACTGTTGATATTGGTAAAGAAAAGGAAGTTCCGGCAAGAATAGTAGCAAGGGATGAAAAAGCCGATTTAGTGTTGATGGGGGTAGACTATAAGCTAAAAAATGCTATCGCTATCGATTTGAAAAAAACAGTAAAAAAAACAGAAGAATCTTTGGGCGAATTTCTGGTTTCACCTTATGCTGACGGAACATTTTCTTTCAGTGTACTGGGTTCGGAAATATTTAATATGGCAGGCAAGTTAAGGGGCGGTTACCTTGGTGTTTTTACTGAAGAGCAAAATGGAAAGCTGCTGGTGTACGCTGTAAACAAAAGCGCAGCAGGTGATACTCTTATTAAAGTTGGGGATGAACTGCTGAAAGTTGGCAGCACGCCAGTGCACACCAGCGAACAGTTTCTTACACAGACACAAAATGGAAAACCAGGGGGATCCCTTGGCGTTCTGCTTCGCAGGAATGGTGTTGAACAAAATATCGAGGTTAAATTGTCCCAGTATCCACAAAGACCGCTTAATATAGCCGACGACTATCCGGGAGGTAAAAGTGAGCAGCGAGATGGCTTCGGCTTAGTGTTTCTTCACGATGGCAAGATTTTATCTACCAACTGTGGTGGACCGGTATTTAACGCTGATGGAGCATTTATGGGGCTCAATATTGCCCGTTATAGCCGGACAACTAACGTAGTGATTACCCCGGTTGCAATCACACAGTTTCTCTCCTCAGTAGTCAGCAGGATTAATTTTTGAAGGTAAAATAAAGAAGGGGATTTAATACATCTATTAAATCATAATTAACCTTCATAATAGAATTTTAGTAGATAAACAGCCCAAAAAATTGGACTGATTTAGTTCTTACGGAAAAAAAATAACAACAAAAATGAATAAAAAATCTTTAAGCATAATCGTAGCCTTATTCTTTTCATTGTGTGCAGGTTCGCTTCCTGCCCTTGCGCAAAAAACCAACTGGCAAAATTTAGACTTGGCCGCAGATTCGGTATTTGGAATCAGTATGGAAAAGGCATACAAAGAACTGATTAAGGGCAAAAAAGGCATTAAAGTCATAGTAGCGGTGAATGATGGCGGGGTGGAAGCCACACATGAAGATTTAAAAAACATCATGTGGGTCAATAAAAAAGAAATTGTTGGAAACAAAAAAGATGATGACCGCAACGGGTATATCGATGACATTCATGGCTGGAACTTTCTAGGGGGAACGGGCGGCTCGGTTGGAAAAGAAACCCTTGAACTGACCCGTCTGGTGCGCGCAGCATCAGATAGGTTTGGCGATAAAAAAGAAAATGACTTGAACGACGCAGAGAAAAAAGACTGGGCATTGTATATCGAACAAAAGGCAGTACTGGAAGAGAAACTTAAACGGGCCAAACAGAATCTCGCTGGGATAACAAGCTTTAAAAATGCCCTGGACAATACCCTGAAAAAAATTGGTAATGAAAACCCTTCTATACAGGACGTTGAAAAATTTTCTCCCCAGAACCCGACTGAGGAGCGGATCAAAAATGTTTTAATTCAGCAGTTAAAGCGTACTTCGTATGCTGAATTTTATCAAAACCAGATTCTGTCTGGTCTTGAACATTTGGATAATGAAGTGAAATATCAGCTTAATACTGCTTTCGATCCGAGATCAGTCGTTGGGGATGATCCTAAAAATTTCAAGGAAAAATTTTATGGAAACAGTGATGTTGCCGGACCGGATGCTATGCATGGTACACATGTCGCCGGCATCATTGCAGCTGACAGGTCAAATAAAATTGGTATTTCCGGAGTAGCAGACCAGGTTTTGATTATGGCTGTGCGCTGTGTTCCTGATGGGGACGAACGTGATAAAGATGTTGCAAATTCCATCCGCTATGCTGTGGATAACGGCGCCAGGGTAATCAATATGAGTTTTGGGAAATCCTATTCCGCTGAGCCGGAATTGGTAAGGGAGGCAATTAAGTATGCCGCATCCAAAGATGTACTGATGGTTCAGGCCGCAGGCAATGAAAATAAGGATATAGACCTGGAGGATAATTTTCCAAACCGTAAAGGTGTTGCTCAAAAAACAATAGATTGCTGGATCACAGTAGGGGCATCCTCGTTAAAAGATGATAAGAGCCTAAAGGCAGGTTTTTCCAATTTCGGTAAATCCCAGGTTGATGTTTTCGCACCCGGTGTTCAGATTAATTCGACCGTTCCAGGCTCACAATACAAAAAACTCGATGGAACTAGTATGGCGGCGCCTGTTGTGGCAGGTCTTGCGGGGGAATTAAGATCCCTTTATCCAAGGTTCAGTGCTGCGGAAATCAAGAGAATTATTTTACAGTCCGTAGTTAAGGTAGAGCATGAGGTTGAGTTTAGAAAAGGAAATGAGCTTGTTTCAGTTCCATTTTCTGAACTCTGCGTAAGCGGAGGTGTTGTAAATGCATATAAAGCTTTTCAGCTTGCTGAAAAATCTAAAGAATAAACTGCAATTATAGCTATAACAGCAATGAAGTATAAAGAAAAATTAAGTTTGATTAAATAGTTAGTGATGACGGTAATGCAGGTTGATGGATGTCGCCTGCATCTACTCTTTAAGAACAACTAATAGGCATTCTTTAGAATAAGAATAAACATTAATAAAATAAAATAGATTAAAATGAAAAAAAACAACGCTCTTAAACAATCAAAAATGCTAATCACAATAATCCTTGTGTTGGTAATTTCAACTTATTCTTGTAAGAAAGACGAACATAAATCTTTTGATGTAGTTGCCAAATCGGCGCTTTCCGTCAAGATTAACCCTACCGCAGTAAAGGGGTTATCATTTTCTGAATATAGGTTTGTGGATAGTCTATTAAAACTTTCCCTTCACCAAAAGGCTATAGCCGCTTTAAATACTTATGCTTTGGAGAAGGGGATTTTCAGCGCTGGACTGCCGAAAATCAATAGACTAATGTCAGATAACACTTTTACTGAGGATTACAGTTTACCGGGGTTTTATTATGGTATGGTTGAAGTCTCTGGGTTTGGATTTTATGGCTGGGGTGGTCCGGCCGGATATCCTGCCGGTTATGAAACCGATTACTCTACCTCCATCTCTGTGGGCAGTCAGGCAGTTTATCCTGAATTACCGTATTTTAAAGCTCGAGTTGAATATGCTGGCTATTTGGCGGGCAGGAATTTGAATGTCAACGTTGTAGTGCCCTATAAATATGCGTTAACTTTTCCCAATCAATTTTCTGCCCGTTACAAGTTTGAGAAGGATCTTAATGTAGCTCCCCGTATCGAGATATCCGGAAGTATCGGACAAATTACCCATCTTGAAAATGATTTTTTGATCAATAATTCGACTTCAGGAATCGCGACCGCTACCATTTGGATTACTGATCAGGAAATCAGGAGTGCACTGGTGGATGATGATGGTAAAACCGAATTTACTTCCAGTGCCAATTTGATGGAAGGGCTTCAGATCGGACAGACTAATTCGCGTGGATTCAAAATAACCAGGAAATTTTTGAGCCAGAGTCACTTTAGATATTCCAGTGAATACACTTTTTACGGACAGGATACTGGATTCGCAGGAAGTTTGGCAACCTATCAAAATAATAGAAATCATGGTGTTTATATGAATTTTAATAGTCCTGTAGTCGGGGCAGCAAATGAACGGTTTATATATGAAGGAATCATTTCACAATAATCAAGTTTTTGTTATGGTTATGAAAAAAAATCTGCTTAACCTGCTTTTCTGCCTGATCAGCGCCTCAGCGTTTGCTCAGTCAGGCATCAGGAAGGAAAACTTTCCGACTGGAGTTCATCAGTTTCATTACATCTCGATGCTTTTCTCGGGCGATGAGGTGGGCAAGTCCGGCTGGGATAAACCAAACGTCATGAGAAATGATGCAAGGTTTGAATTTATTAACAATGATGAGATTCATAGGCTGGGTAAAGCACCTTCCGACACTCAGTTTCTAACCAGGGTGGGACCGGACAGGTTTACCGGAAACACACCGCCGAGTAGTCAATTGCTCGATTTCAGGCTTGTTGGCATATTCAATTACAGCCACATGCCTAATAATATGTTTTATCTTTTTTATTATTCTGCGAAACGGGATGCCCTGATGGAGCAGATCCATGATTATGAAGTTGGGCGGATTATGAGCATCTCCCTATACCTCAACCGGGACAACAACCCTTTCAAAAACCATCAGAAATATTTTAAAATGCTTCCCAGTAACAACACCTATTATTACAACGTTACCCCTAAAGCTATCGACTCAATGAAAAAATCTAAAAAAATAAACCCTGGCATTTCTTCGCCAAAAAGCTGAGGTTTCTAAATCTTTACGATAAAAGCCTGCTGATGAATATTGCCCACCTTTGAGCTGGTTGGTTTTAGGATTTTATTTAGGTTAGTCACGAAAATCAAAGCAGGGTTAGCCCTGCTTTGATTTTATGAGATTGCCGGCTCATACTTAAAAAAACGGGACATGAAAAGCTGTTTTAGTCTGTCTCAAAGGCCTGCCTGTTGAATTTGGGTTAGCGAAAGGCTTTAAAACCATCTTTCTGGCAACGATTGCATACTTTTTATCGCGATACTATTTGCTTATCACCAACCAGATTTTTACCTTGTTTAAAGCCAAATAGATCAGCACCCATCATGTTCAGAACATCCGTTCAATATCTTGCGATATTATTTTTTGCCTTTGCAAGCGTTTTGGTAAAAGCTCAGCTCAAGGCTACTGTTCAGCATTATTCCACCGAGAACGGCCTTTCACATAACCGGATCATGTGCATGCTTCGGGATCAACAGGGCTTCATGTGGTTTGGAAGTTGGGATGGACTCAACCGATTCGACGGAAATAATTTTGTAGTATACAAATCACGTCCCGGAGATAGCTCCAGCCTTGGCAGCAGCAGAATTGAAACAATGGTAGAGGACCGTGCCGGTAACATTTGGCTCAGGTCTTATGACAACAGAATTTATCGCTTCAGCAGAAAAACCAACCAGTTTTTACCCATAATGTTTAAAAGTGTCAGCAAAACCGCCACAGTGCCGGTTTTTGATAAAATAATTCGAACAAAGCATGGAGCTATTTTAATTACGACGCTTAATAGTGGAATTTTTATCTTTCAGGATCCTGGCGCAGTTCATCCAGGCTACACCCATTTTTCTAAAGAATCCAGGGGCAGTAGTCATATCCGGTCGAATACCATTAATATGGTTTATGAAGATAAGGACTTCAGAATCTGGTTACTGACTAAGGCAGGTCTTTCCTGCTTGACCCGTTATCGGGGAGCCTACAGACTTTTCGATATTGGAAGTCAGTACAGAGCGGACCGCGACTACAGCTGTATTGATGATGACCATCGCGAGGTGAGTATCGGTACTTCAAATGGTGAAGTCATAACTTTTGATAAGCACACAGGGAAATTTAGCATTAATAAAGTCTCCGCACACCAGCTGACAGCCATTTTTTACGCAAAAGATAGGCAAAATTTGTATGCTACAACCGCTAATGCCGGACTATTGACCATTGGACAGGATAAGCGGGTTAAAAGTGAACATGTCATGAAGCAGGCAGGAATCTTTTATAGCATATATCAGGACAGGCGCGGTTTTCTGTGGTTACATGCAAAAAATTTTGGGGCAGTACGATACAGCCCGACCACAGGAAAATTCCAGTCTTTTTATCAGCGCGTGGATGCTTATTATGAACACACCTCTAATTTTTTTAAAGTATTCGAAGATGCTCAGGGCCTGGTATGGGTCAGCATGAGGCAGGGTGGATTCGGCTATTATGATGAACATAATGAAAAAATAGCCTACTTCTATAATGAACCCGGTAGAGAAAAAAGTCTTTTTTCAAATGTGACTATACTTTCCTACTTGGACCCTCTGGGCAATTTGTGGATTCATACAGATGATAAGGGTTTGAATAAAATCATGTTTTCAGGCGCTAACTTTCATGTACGACGGGTTGTTGAAACTACAGACAACCGTTCTGATAATGAAATCCGGGGTATTTTCAATGATAGTAAAAATCGGCTATGGCTCGCTTCAAAATCCGGAAAGGTGTATACTGTTGAAAATGGAAAAAAACTCGGAATTACTTTTGAGAACGAACCCGCTCAGGGGATAGGCATCGTCTACTGTATCACGCAGGATAAACAGGGAAGACTGTGGTTAGGTACAAGATCAAATGGCTTATACCGGGCAGACCCGCTGGATTCCGCTCAGCGCCGTTACAGGCTTCAGCATTTTCTTAATAACGAAAAAGATAAGTATACCTTGAGCAATAACAGTATTTATGCTATTCAGATAGACCACCGGGATAGGGTATGGGTAGGAACTTTCGGAGGAGGAATAAATCTTGTCAGGGAAGAAAATGGGATGGTGACTTTCTTAAACAGAAACAACGCCATGGCGACCCTGCCGCAGCGTAGTTTTTTAAAAGTTCGTTACTTGCGGGAGGATGTCAATAAAAACATATGGATCGGTACAACAGACGGCCTGATGGTTTTGTCCCTTGCGCGCTCAGGCAATACCCTGATGGGTTACAAGTGTTTTACTAAAGTACCGGGTGACAGCCTGAGCCTCGGAAAAAACGATATCCAGTATATTTTTCGCGACTCAAAAGATGTGATGTGGCTCGCTACCTCAGGCGGAGGACTCAACAGGGCGTCGGGAGGAAACCCTTTGAGAATGCTGCGTTTTAGATCTTATACCATGGACAACGGTTTTCCAAGTGATTACGTATTTGGTTGCACCGAAGATAATTCCCGTTTGCTATGGCTCTCCACTGAAAATGGACTCTCCAGATTCAACCCTCAAACCGGAAAGGTGATTAACTTTGATTATTATAACGGCCTTCCAAAATCCGGGTTTTCCGAAGCTTCCTGTTTAAAACTTCCCTCAGGAGATATGGTCTTCGGTTCCCTGTGCGGGTATGTGTTATTTGCGCCTGGTCAGATTACCAGTAAAAAAAAAGCAATAAACATGGTGCTCACTAAACTACTGATTAATAATGCTGAAGTAAGAGAAAATAATAAAAATGAAATACTGAAAGAAGATATTAATCAAATTGCTCAACTTAAGCTGGAACATGATCAAAATACAGTCAGTATAGATTACTGCCTGCTGGATTACCGGCCAAATAACAGGCAGGCCTATGAATACCGTCTGATCGGATTTGACAATGGATGGCGCGATAATAAGGGTGAACGACGGGCAACCTACACCAACTTACCACACGGGAGATATACATTCCAGGTCAGGGCAGTCAATACCGGTGATTACCTTAATACCCCGTTTAAAAGTCTGGTCATCACTATTCTGCCCCCTTTTTATCTGACCTGGTGGGCTTATCTGATTTATATACTTTTGTCCATAGTGCTCATCTGGAGCATCCGACGGGTCGTGCTCACATTATTATCCTTAAGACAGCGGGTGGTTGTTGGACAAAAAATGGCAGATTTAAAAGTGAATTTTTTTACAAAAATCTCTCACGAACTTCGTACCCCGCTAACATTGATTATAAATCCTGTTGAAGAAATCAAAAAAGATCAGCAATTGTCCTATCCTGTGCGTCAGCACCTGGATATCGTCAGTAGAAATGCCAAAAGGCTACTCAAATTTATTAACCAGCTTTTGGAACATAACAAAATTGAGAGTGGAAATGGGCGTCTGCTAATTTCACAATTCCTTATTCTGGGTTTTATCAGAAATATCTGCGCGTATTTTAACGATGTTGCCAGGGAAAAAAATATCACGCTGAGTATGGATGATACAAGTCAGGATTTTTTGGTATGGCTAGACTCCGAGAAAATTGACGTCATTCTTTATAACGTCTTATCGAATGCTTTCAAGTTCAGCAGGCCGGACACGACAATCGGAATTCTGGTATCCCAATGTTTTGAACACAAAACGTTTAGAATTGAAATTTTTGATCAGGCCGGAGGAGTTGAGGAAAGCAGGCTGTCCGATATTTTCGAATTGTATTATGTCGGTGAGCAGAATTCCCAAAATCAACTAAGCGGAACCGGAATTGGATTAGCATTATCCCGCGAAATGACTGAATTGCATCGTGGACATATTTTTGCCCGCAATAATGACCGCCATGGACTCACGGTGGTTATTGAACTTCCGCTTGGAAAGGATTACCTGAATGCAGTTGGTATTTCTTACACTGACCTAAAAGATACTGGCATGTCAAGTTCTCCGATTGAGACCACTGTTTTAGAGGAGGTAGTGCAGAAAAGCAAACCCCCTCTTGTTGATGCACCTTTACTGCTGCTCGTGGAGGATAACAGTGATTTGCGCACCTTCTTAAACCTTCAGTTAAGCCAACATTATCGGGTAGAGGTCGCAGATAATGGTCAGACCGGGTTAAATATGGCCAGAAAACTAATGCCAGATCTGATTTTGAGCGATGTTATGATGCCGGAAATGGATGGTATAGAAATGCTGGAAGAAATTAAAAATAATAACCTGACCAGTCACATACCGGTAATACTGCTGACCGCGAGATCAGCTGTCGAGCATCAGCTGGAGGGGTTGAGATATGGTGCCGATTACTACGTTACCAAGCCTTTTCAAAATGAATTTCTATTGGCCTGCATCACTAATCTGATCAATCAAAGAAAAAAAATTACAGACAAGCTGATTCAGGGAAAAAAAACACGCATACCCGGGCCCAATGAAATTGTGATTACCCATACTGATGAATTATTCCTGAAAAAGATTATCCTGTTTCTTGAGGAGCGGATGATGGAGGCAGACTTTAATATTGATGATATTGCAGAATTAATGAACATGGGACGTTCTACATTTTACAAAAAGCTCAAAAGCCTGACCACACTCACCCCGGTAGAGTTCGTCTCAGAGATTCGCATCAAGCGTGCAAAGCAATACCTCGATTCAGGTGAGTATAACATCTCAGAGATCGCTTATATGGTTGGTTTTAAAAATGCAAAGTATTTCAGTACCTGTTTCAAAGAACACCTGCACCTCACACCCTCAGATTACCTGAAACTAAAGGCTAAAGCCTCAGGATAGCGTTTTGGGTTTGGTTTTTAACAATTTTTATACCATTTATACCAATTTTTGAACCGCTTTTTTTTGCTTAGATCATAAGTTTGTTTTTAAAGTTTGGGTTGAATAACCCAGTCGATAACCAAATATTTAATAACACAATTTATGAGAAAAGTTTTACAGCAATTCCTGCTGATGCTTTTTGTCAGCTCCGTATGTGCGCAGACACGTACCGTTACTGGCAAGGTAACAGATGAAAGCGGGGAAAATCTTCCAGGGGTAAGTATTAAACTAAAAGGAACAACAATCGGTACCGTTACTTCCAATGATGGTACCTATCGCATCGGACTTCCACAGGGCCAAGCCCTACTGGTCTACACATCAGTGGGATATAAGGTGAAAGAAATTTCAGTTGGTGAGCGCACCGTACTGGATGTCAGACTTGAACAGGATAGTAAGGTTCTGGATGAAGTGGTTGCCATAGGTTACCAGACGGTGAAACGCAGGGACCTAACAGGCGCGGTATCTTCAGTTTCGGCAAAAGACCTTCGGGACAACCCGACCCTGTCGGCAGCAGAAGCATTGCAAGGGAAACTCGCAGGCGTTCAGGTGACCGTTTCAGAAGGCGCCCCAGGCGCGCAGGCGGATATTTACATTCGCGGGAGAACGTCCATAACCCAGAGCGGTTCGCCGCTGTACATCGTAGATGGAGTGCAGGTGGACAATGCAATAAATGTACTTTCCCCGCAGGATATCGAGTCCATCGATGTTTTGAAGGATGCCGCATCAACGTCCATCTATGGGGCAAGGGGGTCGAACGGGGTCGTTATCATAACGACCAAAGGTGGAAAGGACACACAGGGAAAAACCACGATCAATTATAATAATTCCCTGGCCATACAACAGCTGCCGAAAGAACTGGAGGTCATGAGTCCATATGAATTTGTGGAATTTCAGTATGAACGCGCCAAGATTACCGGGGACACGACCGTTTTATCCCGTTACTATAAGACTGGCAATCCTTACAGCGTGGTAACTGCCATAAAGAATGTGGAAGCTATAAACTGGCAGGATAAATTGTTTGGCAGAAATGCATTTATGCAAACCCACAATTTCAGTGTGAGTGGTGGAACCAAGCAGACCCAGTATAATCTGAGTGCAACTTACAATAACCAGGATGGCATACTGATGTATACCAAATACACAAGGGGGCTGATCAATTTCAGGTTCGACCACCAGGCAACCTCGAAAATGAAGATTGGTTTCAATGTCCGTTATAATAACAATCGTCTGGATGGACAGGGTACTTCCGATGTAGGTGGAGCTTCAAGTAACAATCTTCGGCAGATTGTTCGTTACCAGCCGCTCTTGCTACCTGGTCAGGAGGAAGATTATTACGATGTCAACCAGGCGAATGCTACCGCGGGCAATGGACTCTCGTTGATAAATCCATTAAAAGAACTCCAGAACCAGTACCGCAGGAAATCCAATAA
Source organism: Pedobacter jeongneungensis (assembly GCF_000633455.1). GTDB lineage: Bacteria > Bacteroidota > Bacteroidia > Sphingobacteriales > Sphingobacteriaceae > Pedobacter > Pedobacter jeongneungensis_A. Next base: position 165,874 of record NZ_AYMG01000038.1, on the reverse strand, counting down.
TGTACTGAACCTGAATGCTAATGTTAGCTATCAGCTGAGTAAAAAAATTGTTTTTAAATCAATTGCCGCTATTGATTTCAATAATAACACCAACCGGTCATTTGATGATACAGTAACCTATAATTCCCGTACCACTGGTGGTAAACAACCCTTATTGTTGCTTGCCACGGCCAATACCCGTACGATAAACAATTCAAACACGCTAAACTATGACAACTCAGCGATTTTGGGCTCAAAACACGCGGTAAATATTTTAATTGGCCAGGAACTTTATCAGACTTATCAAACTACAAGCTTGCTTGACTTGCGCAATTTTCCTGTTGGTACCACCCCTGATCAGGCCTTTGCAAATTATAGCCTGGCCCAGACTGTGATACCGCCAACAGTAAGCGAAGTTCCGATCAACAACCTTTCGTTTTTCTCCAGGATAAGTTACAACTACCAGCAACGGTACTTTGCAACATTCAACCTCCGGGCCGACGGCAGTTCAATTTTTGGACCTGAACACCGTTGGGGTTATTTTCCATCAGGATCATTGGCCTGGAGGATCTCGGAAGAAAATTTTCTCAAAAACCAGACATTAATTTCTGAACTGAAACTTAGATTAAGCTACGGTTCGATCGGTAATAACCGCATCACCCCTTATTCATACGGTAATTTTTTTGCCGCCGGGCGTTCCTATTTTCTTAATGACCTTTTTACATTTGGTTCCTCTACCACGGGTTTGGGCAACCCTAACCTGCAATGGGAATCCCAGATATCCAGAAATATCGGATTGGACGCTTCCTTTTTTAAAGGGCGGTTATCGCTGACTTTAGACGCTTACAGGAATACGACCAGCCAGCTGCTCATCAATAATGTTATCCCTGCCAATTCTGGTTATGGCAGTCAGTTCCAAAACGTAGGAGCAACACAAAATACAGGATTGGAACTACAGATCAACGGAACAATACTGCAGCAAAAATCTTTCAAGTGGAGTGTTAACTTCAATATTTCCACCAATAAAAATATTATTAAAAGCCTAGGTGCCCAGCAACAGTTTCTGTCCAACTCCGGTTATTTCAATACCTCTCAACAACCCGCAGACTTCCTGGTAAAAGTAGGTGAGGAGGTAGGAACATTCTGGGGATTAAAAAATGACGGATATTATAAAGTTTCTGACTTTAATGCTGTTCCATACACCAACCCGGCTTATCCATGGGCAACAACAAGATACACGCTAAAACCAGGGGTTCCGGTTTCAGCAATCAGCTCATCGACCATACAGCCGGGAACGCAAAAATTTGTCGACATCAATGGTGACGGGCTGATCAATACCGCTGATTACACCGTACTGGGACATGCCCTGCCAAGGGTGATTGGGGGATTTGGCCAGCAATTTAGCTGGAAAAACTTTGATGCATCAATCTTTTTAAATTATTCTATTGGGGGAAAGGTTGCCAATTACAATAAACTGGAGTTTACCAGCAGTTATACCAATGGAGCCAATTTACTGAGCAGCTTCAATGACCGCTATCGCACTGTCGATCCTAACACGGGCGTTCAGTTGCAAGGGGTGCCAAGTGCTGCCATCGGGGTAATCGGTGCATCACCCGAAATTTTGAATGCTTTAAACGCAAATGCACAATACTGGATCCCCGTACAGGGTATTGAGTGGAGTAACAGCCAGTCCTTTGCAATAGAAAATGGTTCTTTTTTAAGAATAAACAACCTGACCCTGGGTTATACCCTGCCGAGCGCGTTAAGTTCTAAGCTGCGCATAGCAAGTTTCAGGGTATTCGTTACCGGAAATAATCTGGGTACCATTACCGGATATTCAGGATATGACCCTGATGTGAGTACCAGGCGGTCGACACCTATCACTGCCGGTGTGGATTACTCTGCTTATCCAAAATCACGCGTATATGTTGCAGGTGTAAATGTTACATTTTAATACTTTAATTATGAAAAGGACAAATATCTTCACAATAAAATATCTTTCTCTTTTGTTGATCGCCTCAACAACACTTTTAATTTCGTGTAAAAAATTTCTGGAACCTGAACCTGTTTCTTCATTCAGTCAGAAATTTGTATTCAGCAATGTACCTTATGCGAAGTCTGCCGTTATCGGGATTTACAACAGTTTATCCACACAAAATGCCTACGGCCTTTACCTCAGTGGCTACTATCCGTATGATACCGATGAAATGATGGGCGCCGGAGGTGCTACAAGGGATAATGAGCGGAGAGATCTGGCCCGCTACAATGTAATTTCGTCCAACGGGGGACTTTCCACTGCTTACAGCAACTGTTATGCGGGGATAGAAAGGGCAAACATCTGCATTCAACAAATCCCCCTGATGGATTTATACAGCAATGGCAGTCCGCTTCAGAAAGGCCAGCTTCGAAGACTATACGGGGAAGCACTGACGTTACGTGCCCAGTTTTATTTTGATCTTATCAAACATTGGGGAGATGTGCCGGCTGCCTTTAGTCCTTCAGCAGAATCGGAAAACCTGTTCCTGCCCAAAACAGATAGGGATACCATTTATGACCGTATTATAGGGGACCTGAAAATAGCCTCTGACCTGATGCCCTGGAGGACCGAAGTTGCTACCCTTGGCGATGCCGCAGATGAGCGGTTAACCAAAGGGGCGGTCAAAGCGCTCAGGGCCAGAATTGCACTGGCCAGGGCCGGTTATTCACTAAGAAGATCTCCGCAGCAAATGCAGAGACGCCCGGATTATCTGAAGTATTATACGATAGCAAGAGATGAATGTGCGGAAGTTATGGCACGAAGGGATCAACACAATTTAAACCCAAGCTATAAAGCGGTATGGAAAGACTATGTTTGTAGCAGGCTTGCCAATGAGCCCAATGGAGAACTCATGTTTCAGGTTGCCGAAGGCGGCGCAACCGGAACTACCGATGGGCGTATCGGGATATATAACGGTACCCGCTTTGCGGGAGTGGGGGGCGGCTCTCCGTTGGTGTTACCCACTTATTACTACGCTTTTGATTCTACGGACGTTCGTCGGGACGTAACTGCAGTACCGTACGAAACAAAATCCGACGGTATCAACAGAACCGGTCATGCAATAACCAGCATCTATGACGGTAAGTATCGCAGAGAATGGTGGGCAAATCCTGCCAACCCTACAAATGCAACCCTTTTTTCAGGGATTAACTGGGTGTTGATCCGATTTTCGGACGTTTTGCTAATGTATGCCGAAGCAGTCAATGAAATTAACCATGGCCCAACAGCGGACGCGCTTGCCGCGGTTACCGAGGTCAGTAAAAGGGCGCATAGCGGCAATGCCGCATTAGTGCCAAATATTCCAGCCGATTATGATGGTTTCTTCAAATTCATCGTCAGGGAAAGATACCTCGAGTTCGGTTCCGAAGGTATACGCAAGTATGACCTGATCCGCTGGAATTTGCTGCAAACCGCTTTAAATGAAACCAGAATAAATCTGGGGAATCTTGGGAATGCCACGCCTGTTGCCATGAATGCGCCAAGTTATATGGCTTCACCCGCTGCATATTGTCTGGTCAGCAGCCTCCCGCAGTTCATGTATTATTTTAACACAACTTCTGCGGATGATTCCAGGATATGGGCCAATAGTTTGTATAAACCAGCATCCTCCACTGTTCCTGCCGGAACAACACGTGTGCCCTGGGTTGGATACAATCAGATTAATCCGGTATATACCAGTTTGTTTGCCTTCGCCTTTCAGCCGAATAAAAGTGAGCTCTATCCGATATATATTAATGTAATCAATGCCAGCAGCGGAGTGTTGACCCAGGACTATGGTTATTAAATAAACATTTATCCGCAGCTCGGCCGAGCTGCGGGTTTTTAAAAACTTTAAACCTTCAACTAATGAATAAATCAATTAAGGGAATTTTTTTGGGTTCCCTGACAATACTGGTGCTCCAGGCTTTGGTGGCTTTCGCGATACGCCCAAGGCAAATCAACTTGTTTTTGATTGGCGATTCGACAATGGCAATTAAAAGTAAATCCGCCTATCCCGAAACAGGTTGGGGCATGCCTTTTTGTAAATTTTTCGACAGTACGGTAACCGTATCCAATTTTGCACGAAACGGAAGCAGTACCAGGACTTTTATAAAGGATGGTCTATGGTCGAGCGTGATGGATAAACTTGGGGAAGGTGATTATGTTTTTATCGAATTTGGTCACAATGACGAGGTGCAAACCAAGGCTGCAGCGACAACGGAAACAGAGTTTGCAGATAACCTGCGGAGATTTATTGACGAAACCCGGTCTAAAGGCGGCGTACCTTTATTATTGACTTCCGTAGCCAGGCGCAAATTTGATGCTGAAGGAAACCTTCAGCAAACACACGAGAAATATGCTGCTATCGTGCGCGAACTCGCTGACGAAATGAAGGTTAATTTAATTGACATCGATCGACAGAGCCAGCAGTTGATCCGAAAATTCGGTCCCATCGGTTCTCAGAATTTATTTAATTATCTCGAGCCTTCTCAAAATCCCAATTATCCCAACGGAAGTTCAGATGATACACACCTCAATGAGCTGGGTGCAAGAAAGGTAGCCTGTATTGTCTTGTCGGCTATCAAGCAGATGAACCATGATCTTGCCCAAAGAATTGTCAAGCCTTCAGGGATTAAAAAATAAAACTGCAGATTCATGAAATACATCAGAACCTCAATACTTTTTATAATCGGGCTATTTTGTTCGTCTTTTATAATTCCCGTGCAACAAAAAACAAATGTCTTCCTGGTCGGTGATTCTACTGTATGTCTTTATCCTTCAAGCAGGGCGCCCCTGACAGGGTGGGGTATGCCATTTGCCGATTATTTTGATACCTCAGTTGTTGTTAGTAACTTCGCAAAGGGAGGGCGGAGTACCAAAACCTTTTTAGCTGAAAATTTATGGAAGCCAGTAATCGATAGCCTAAGGGCGGGGGACTATGTTCTGATTCAGTTTGGACATAATGATGAAGCAAAACAGCCTGAATTTGCAGCTCGATACACTCCAGCAAACGATTATCGTAAGAACCTGACACGGATGATCACCGATGTCCGAAGTAAAGGAGGGATACCCATTCTGATAACCCCTGTGAGCAGAATGCGTTTTGATAAAAACGGAGATGCGTTGGAAACCCACCTGGAATACACAGCAGCTGCGATTGAGGTTGGCAGGCAAAGTCAAACCCCGGTCATTAATCTCGATGAAAAAAGCCGGGCACTTTTTCAAAAACTGGGCCCTGAAATTACTGCTCAGCTGTTCATGACCCTTGATGCGCTGGAGCATCCGAATTATCCGCAGGGTAGCCATGACAATACGCATTTCAATGAATATGGTGCCAGGAGAATTGCAGAACTCGTTTTAAGGGATTTGCAGGAAAAACACATCGGCCTATCTGATAGAATGCTCAAAGGTAGAATCAACTGACCATTAGTTTTCAAATATTATGGTGTCTTTTAGGCTTTTTTGAACCGAACAATTACTTTTCTATACAAATACAGGTTATGATGAATAAGCAATATATACTGGTATTTTTGCTGAGCACAATATTCACTGAACTCTTTAGCCAGGGGATTTCTATCCCACGGGATACCAGCTATACTGTTGCCCAGGTGTTCAGGCAAATCCGGAAGGATTATCCCTTTGCGATTCCTGCCAAGGATAGCTTGCCCAAAGGTTTACTGGTATTCAAGAACGTTGTCTACAGCAACTCTGCGGCTTCAAGATTTGGCGTCAGAGATTTGCATCTTGATGTTTACAGGCCGGATAGCCGAAAATTACTCCCTGCCCTGATTATGGTACATGGAGGCGGATGGCGCTCGGGTGATAAACAAATGGAAGTCCCTTTGGCGCAAATGATTGCAAAAAGAGGCTTTGTTAGTATTCCTGTCGAATACCAGCTATCCCCAGAAGCCAAGTATCCCGCCGCAATTTACAATATCAAATCCGCCATCCGATGGCTCAAGGCTAATGCTGAAACTTATGGGATAGATACCAGCAAAATCGTCATTTCCGGTACATCTGCCGGTGGTCAGATAGCTGCTCTGGTTGCAGCGACAAATGGTGTTGCCGCTTTTGAAGGGAACCGCGAAGGCTTAAAAACGTCAAGTGTGGTGAACGCAGTAATCAATATCGACGGAGTAATCAGTTTTCTCGCTCCAGGTTCCTTAAATCTCAACCGGAAACCCGATTCTCCCGATATTCTCTGGCTCGGGGGGGATTTTTCTGAAAAACCAGATGTATGGAAAGAAGCGTCTGCTGGTTTCTGGGCCAATGAAAAAATGGTTCCGATACTATTCTTAAATAGCGGATATTCCCGCTTTCACGCCGGGCAGGATGAATTGATCGCAAGTTTGAACGAGTGGGGCGTTTATTACCAAGTTCACAAAGTAGATGTCAAGGTTCATCCTTTCTGGCTCTTTCATCCATGGGCAGAAAAGACGGCAGATTACATGGTAAGTTTTATGCATAAGATATTTCGTTGAAATTAAATCCCTTAATCATACATTTTCCTGTAACAATGTACTTCTAGATAAGAGAAACGGCGTTTTGAAAATGTCCATCTATAAATTCAAAGCTCCCATAATTTTTACAGGACTTTCATGATAAAAATTTAAATGGAAAAATATTACACGCACAGTAAACTGGTTGCTGAATTTGCCCAAAGAATAGTACAGACAGGGGCGAAGGTCTATCGTTCCGACTTCGGCTATTTTATTTCGCGATCGTTAGGGCCAGTGTCAAATCATTTCATTGGAAAGCCCAGGCGTAATATCCGAAAATCCCTTGCTTTTTTAAGGTTTCGCGCGAACTCGAGGTGTGTGATCAGGGCAAGACTCGGCGTTGCCGAATATCCTGCTATTTACCTCGATAAGGCAGATATGATTAATCAGCAACTGCTGAATCAATGCAATTTCATCACTGTATACCTGCATGAGCAAGATATATATTCTACCTTTGCTTCAGCCAGGCTTGTCCTAGAAGACTCTAATAAGCTTGACGGTTATTACCTGTCGGGATTCCGCACAACTTTATTAACAGACTTAAATTTAATTAGAAAGATTTCTTTTCTTAGTATATACATTATAGGAAAAAATAACCTGTCTGCAAAGTCAAGGAGCTTTTTTAGATGAGTGATTTTAAATACATGGTCTGAAGACCGAATTGCTAAATCTTCTTCTGCCTGCTGACTCCTGTTTATTTATTGTCAATTAATTTTTAACTTTAGGTAAATTATTAAATCTTGCTTTTAATGGCATATCTTCATCTTCTATTGATGATGAATATTGTAGATTGAGTTTGCCATTATTGGTTAGGTTTTGTTTTTTTGAAAAAAATGATACTGATAATTTGATGTAATTTATTGTTTTTTAAATAAAATATATATATTTATATTAAAATCCATTATAAAAATGGATGTTTGTTAAGTATTCAGGAGGAATTCTTTGCTTCAAGCTGATATTATTAAATATTTATTGAAAAATCATTGAAAAGGAACGACCATAAAGAGTTAAGCGATCTGCAATTGGTCTCTCTTATAAAAGAGGGCGATCACATTTCGTTTGCTAACGTTTTCGATCGTCATTGGCATTCGCTCTATGTTCATGCACTAAAAATGCTTGGAAATGAAGAGGAAGCAAAAGATATGGTTCAGGAAGTATTCACCTCTTTATGGAAACAGGGCGATCAGCTTTCGATTCACACAACGCTAAAGGCTTACTTGTTTTCTGCGGTAAGACATAGGGTGCTCAATGAGATCCGTGCTAATGATAGACGTTCCCAATATTATGACAGGTTTGCGCTTTATCTGCAGACTCATCAAACCTCAGTTATTGAGAAAATTCAGTTTCAGGAACTCGAACAGGCCATCGACAAGGTAATCAGTAACCTTCCAGAACGTATGCGGGAAGTTTTTGAAATGAGCCGCAAACAGTCCATGACCAATAAGGAAATTGCCCTCAAAATGAATATTGCCGAAACGACGGTGAAACGCCAGATCAGCAACGCCATACTAATCCTGAAAAATCATCTTTCCAAATCCTACGGGTCTCTGTTTATATTGAGCTACCTGTTTTTAGGCTTTCTTCTGAAATACATTTCTTCAAAATAATGCTGAATATATCCTCCCTTTTTAAGGGGGAATGATCTGGCTAACTTAAGCCAGTCCTTCAAATTGGCTTACATTTATCCGCATGTTAATTTATTTTTAAAAAATAATTAATTCTTCTACATCCTTTGGGGCTGAGTGGTGTCTTTAAAATATATCACTCTCCTATGAACCATAAAGAACAAGCAAAACAACTTATTGATAAATACCTGGAAGGTTCCTGTACACCCGAGGAAGCTGCTCTTGTTGAGCAGTTTTATCTAGAAGAATATCAAAGACAGGATATTTCCAGCTATGCTGTTAATAGTTCACTCAAGGACCAGATATGGCAAAAAACTGCCCAGGCAAAATCTGCATCAAAAAAGCGTTTCTTTCGCCTCATTTATTATGGAGCTGCCGCAAGTTTAGCAGGATTGGTTTTTTTTGCCAGCCTCTACTTTAAATCCCCTCCACCAAAACAAAATCTATTGATCAGTAAGTCGGGTAGAATTTTACCTGGCCAGGATAAAGCAATGTTGGTTCTTGCCGATGGTTCAAGAATCACGCTGGATAATTCCACCAATGGTCAGCTAGCTGTACAAGCGGGGACACAGATCGTCCAGTCCGATAATCAGATTATTTATACGCAGCATGAACAAGCAACTGAGGGACCCGTAGGAACAAATGCAATTGAAATACCCCGGGGCGGTAAGTTTCATATGGTGCTCCCAGATGGAACAGGGGTGTGGCTGAACTCCATGTCGTCCCTGAAATATCCAATAAGGTTCACGGGTAAAAATCGTGTGGTTGAGCTCAGCGGTGAGGCATATTTTGAGGTTAAACATGATCGTAGTCATCCTTTCCTGGTCAATACTGCAGATCAGCAAATAGAAGTTCTGGGGACCCATTTTAATGTTAATGCATATGATGATGAACCATCCGTTCGAACAACGCTTTTAAACGGAAGTGTGAGGGTAAAACCTAAGAATGGTATTCTCAAGCTGTTGGTTCCAGGGCAGCAGTCCATCCTGTCTAACGGCCAGATTGAAATTATAAAAGCTGACCAGGACCAGGTAATGGCTTGGAAAAATGGTGATTTTGTCTTTACTAACTCTTCCTTAAAGGAAATCATGAGGCAAATCAGTCGCTGGTATGATGTTGATATCGAATTTAGGGATGATGTAGGGAAGATAGCCTTCGGAGGTTCTATTTCCAGATCCAGAGGTATAAAAGATATTCTTAAAACATTAGAATCTACGCAGGCTGTACACTTTTTAATAGAAGAAAGGAGGGTTATCGTGAAGCGCTAAGATTAATGAACCACAGGATAACCACAAAAAAACCGGAAGCGCTCCAACGCTCCCGGCTCAATACGGTTATCTTTTAATCAATTGATTCCAACAACTATTTAAACTATAACCAAACAAATGTATAAAATTTACACCAATAACTGGTTTCGGTCAGTAGCTTTCCCTATATGTGAAAAGTTAGAAAATGGAGGAAATTCACCCGATCGATTCCCATTAAGATACTGGATAATGCGATTTAACCTAACCTGTATTTGTCTATTCGCATGTTTCATGCAGCTATCCTTTGCTGCTGAAGGTCAATCACTTACCATTTCTAAAAAGTCGGCACCATTGGTGGAGATATTTAAGGATATCAAAATTCAGACTGGTTACGACTTCATCTACCAGGTTGACTTGTTCAAAACAGCAAAGCCGGTTGATATCAATGTTGTCAACAAATCTGTTAAAGAAGTACTTGACAGATGTTTTGCTGATCAGCCATTTACCTATCGGTTAGAATCAAAAACAGTAGTGGTTCTTGCAAAAACAAAGATTCCAATGCCTGAAAATGCCAAACAGGTAGTTTTTAGAGGGAAAATCGTGGATTCTGTCGGAAATGGCCTTCCGGGCGCCACAGTGAAAAACGTTAGAACCAATATCGCGACCACAACGGATAACAATGGTAACTTCTCCTTGTTTGCTAATGTAGGCGATCAGATTTCAATAAATTTCATAGGCTACAACTCCGCAATGTACACCGTACCTGCCGAAACGGGAAAGGTAGTTGTAATTACTCTATCGTTCAGCATCAGGGCACTTCAGGAAGTTGTGGTGACCTCTGGTTATCAAACCATCAAGAAAGATCTTGCCACTGGTTCATTCCAGCACATAGGTGAAGATATTCTTTCTAAACGCCCGGTATCTGATTTGTCAACAGTGCTTCAGGGAGTTGCGACGGGGGTTCAGGCGAAGCAAAATGCTGATGGGACAATGAATATTCTCATTCGCGGTGCTGGAACAATGTATGCTGGTACTGGTCCATTAGTTGTCGTAGACGGTTTTCCCATCCAAAATGCGGCAGGAACGAATGCCGATTTTTCATCGATCAACCCAAATGATGTAGAAAGCATTGATATCTTGAAGGACGCGGCTGCGGCTGCAATCTGGGGTGCCCGCTCTGCAAATGGGGTTATCGTAATAACCACAAAAAAGGGTAAAGGCAAAAATGGGTTGACAATCGATGGAAGTGTATTTACCAGGATTTCCGAAAAAACCGACCTTAATCAATATCTGGCCACTGCAAGTTCAGCGGATATGATCCGATATGAAAAACTAGCGGCCCAAAATAACTTATATTTTGCAACTAATGTATATACTGGTGGAGCTTCTTTTCCACTCGATCAGTCCCTACCACTGACGCTTGCTCAACGAGCGATTTACGCCAACCGCTATGGTCAGCTGTCTACCGGAGCAATGAACACAACGCTCGATAGCCTTAGTTTGATTAACAACCGTAGTCAGATTCAGGACTTATTGATGCGTAGGGCCATTGTTAATCAGTACAACGTTAACTTCTCTGCCAACACCGAGCGCTCGAAAACCTATTCATCCTTGTTATTTGAAAACAATCAGACCCGCTACCAGGGTACGGGAAATCAGCGTTATAGCATCAATTTAAGTAATGAATATAAGGTAGCCAAATTCCTGACCTTCAACTTTGGTATGTTTGTTCAGTACAATGCCCAGAAAAATAGCGGTGCGACCAATGCGGAGATCCAATCTCTCTCGCCCTACGAAACATTATTGAACCCTAACGGACTGTATTCAATCAATGTAGGTACCCGAAACGATTATGCCTTATCACTACTTCCACTGAGCAGGTTTCCGTATCCCGATTGGAACTACAATCTTCTTCGTGAGACTAGAGCGCGTGATCTCGATACGAAAAGCTATCTGGCCAGAATACAAACTGGATTTGTAGCTAAACTACTTCCTGGATTGACGTTCAATACCAGTTTACAGTATGAGCGGGGGAGAATAGATGTCAACAATTACTACAGTGATGACACCTATTATGTCCGCAATATGGTTAACCAATATGTACAGTACAATAATACAACCAAGACAGTGGGCACGGTGTATCTTCCTAAAGGTGGTATTAATCAGTATAGCAACACCAATTCTGCGAACTATTTATTCAGAAATCAATTCAGTTACGATAAGCTGATCGGTAAACACAGGATTTCAGCTTCGGCCGGTACGGAAATTACAAATAACCGTACAGATTTAAGAACAGATCCATGGCAATATGGCTATAATCCAGCGACACTTCAATCGACAGTACCTCAATATGGTTACGGCAGTGCAGTGGACCAGTATTACCAGTTCACGAGTGTGAACCCAGGCGCGACCTTATCTGGAGGTAATACAACGCTATCTTATAGCTTGAACCGTTACGTTTCTTTATATAGCTTAGCCAGTTATACTTATGACGATAAATATACATTGTCAGCGAGCGCAAGAAGCGATGCCTCAAATTATATCACCAAAGATCCCTCGCTAAGGTGGTCACCATTCTGGACCATCGGCGGATCGTGGAATGCAAAAAATGAAGCCTTTGCGCAAAGGATAGGATGGCTCGATCGTTTAATCCTACGTGCCACCTATGGTAGCACCGGTAACACCGTGACCTCAAGTTCTACAAGTACATTATTATCTGTTGGATCAGCTCCGGATGTTACAACGGGGACGATTACTGCTAGCATTGCTGATAATGGTAATCCAACCTTAAGGTGGGAGCGTACGGTAAGCACAAACATCGGATTGGATTATTCGATGTTCAATGGACGCTTGTTTGGTACCGTCGAGGTATATAATAAGCAAGGTAAGGACATTACAGGTATTATCAAGTTGGCATCTACTACAGGCACCAATCAGCAACGTTTCAATAATGCTGAGATTTCTAACCGCGGTATCGAGCTTGAGCTGGGCTCCAGGGGAAATATTGGGGCAACAGGCCTAAGCTACAATACATCGCTTCAGTATAGCTATAACAGAAACAGGATTACAAGCCTATTTTTTCCTCAGCGGTTAGCGAATGCGATGAGGGATCCTGCAACAACTTATATCGAAGGAATGCCCTTGAACGCTGTCTACTCTTTTGTCTATTCTGGAATGCAAAACGGTGTGCCAACAATCATCGGTCCCAATGGCACATCTGTAAATATAGCGCTGATATCTAACTACATGACAAGTCCGGGTGAGCAGTTTATGGTTTACCAAGGAACAACCACCCCACCGACGATTTTGAGCTATCGCGCTTCATTGGGCTATAAGAATTTTAACCTAACAGCTTTCTTTACCGGAAACTTGGGCGGGGTTTATCGCAATCCTACTTTTAATTATGCAACAGCGTGGAGTGGGTCGACCAAAACCCAGGTTAATAGATGGGTGGCTGATGTTTTTGCAGGCAGCACCAGCGTACCAGGCTTCCCGATGCAGAATTCAAATGACTTCTACCTCTGGTCGACGTCCTATCCGATACTTAATACACTAACCGAGAGTTCATCCTACATTCAGTGTTCGAACGTGATGTTGGATTATTCACTACCAAAAGATCTCATTAGAAAGGCAGGTTTAAGAAATGTCAGGGTTTTTCTTCAGGGAACCGACCTGGGGATGATTTATGTTGCCAACAGAAATAAGTATAATCCGGATTATCTGCCAGGAACAGAACGTCCGCTGAGATCCTATACTATCGGTGCAAACATTGGGTTTTAGTACAAGCGACTATTAAAAAAGAATGAAGATGAAAACAAATAAAATTATGATCGCCCTAGCGATGATAACATTAGGTTCTGTGACCTCTTGCAAAAAATACCTTTCCGAAGCCCCACGCGTGCTTGCTGAAATTAAGACTGCAGACCAGCTGCTGGCACTTGAAGATAACTCGTTGAATGTATTGACTGCCCAATATCCAAACTTTGTGGACAATGGTAGTGAATACATATTTTCCCATGCCACGGATGATACTGATATCAGTCAGGCGCTCTATAAATCAAATAGCGCATTAAGTTCGTTCAGCCCTGCTGTGATCAGTACCTATCTGTTTGATGTGCCCACCATTGCAAACCAAACTTCTGATACCTTTTATACTGCCCAGTATAGAAAAATATTCACCGCGAATGTGATTCTCGCCAATGTTGACGATGTAACTGGCTCAGATGCAACAAAGAACCTGGTAAAGGCCAATGCATATTTTATCAGAGCCTACGCCTATTGGCTGCTGGTCAACTACTACTGCAAGCCATATGCTTCAGCAAACTTGTCCGGACCTGGAATGCCCATTAAAAAGACAACCGACTATGCCGAATCCATTTCGAGGTCCACATTGCAGGAGACTTATGATCAGATACTTTCTGATGTAACTCAGGCCCAGTCCTATGCTACTTATGACGATGTTCAAGCAAACTTGCGTTGGAGGGTAAGTAAGACCGCTATTGATGCTTTCTTAAGTAGATACTACCTGTTCACAGGTGACTATGCAAAGTCAATTCAGTATGCAAACAGTGCGCTTGCAAAACCGGTTGCTCAGCTAGTAGATTACAATACCATAGCACAAGGCACCCCGGCAACTTACAGTAACCCATCTGTGACGCTGAACTATTCAGAACTAAATGGATGGAACTACACCTCCGCTACCAACAGGATATTGACATGGCCAGAGTTTTATTTTCCTAGAGTTCGATCATCTTCTGCCCAGTTCCTGATTCCAAGCCCTTCACTGATTGCACTGTATGATCAATCCAACGACCTTAGGTTCAAATGGTTTATCATTCCAGATGGAGGGAGACGGTTTACAGTAGTTACACCATCGACATATAGATATACACAGTTTAATGATGGGATATGGAATATTGAGGGACCATCCATTGCGGAAGTTTTACTGAACAAAGCTGAAGCCTGCGCGAGGATCAACGACTTATCCGGTGCAACAGGTGCAATTAACACACTCCGTGCTAAACGTTTTAAAACGGGCTTTTCTTATACGCTTTCTTTATCCACTCAGGGAGATGCATTAACAAAAGTATTACAGGAAAGACGCCGCGAGTTGCCATTCACGTTCAGGTTTCTGGATATACGCAGATTTGGCGCAAATAGTGATCCCTCGGACGATGTTACCGTTACCCGTACCTTTTATAAGGCTACAAATGGGATCGTGGATTTGAATACGCCGCAGACCTATATTTTTAACCCAGTCAACATGGTCGTACCTTTCAATAATTTGGAAATTGCAAATAGCCAGGGGCAAATTGTACAAAATGCTTATCAATAATATGTAGCTAAACTTGCACCATCTCGCGACAAATTAAGAAGGTGGTGTTTGTTGCTGAGGAAATACACAAAAATGAAGATGATGAACAATAAATTAAAGCGCAGCATACTTGCTGCAACTTTGGCCATCACTGGCCTATCTGCCTTTGCGCAGCATGGTGATCAACCTGCATCGACAGATAAAAATGAAATTGCGCGCTTGAAGGCTAAAGTTGAAAATGCTCCTGATAGCCTGACTTATCAGCGGGAATATATCAAAGCTGTAGGAATTGATACCAAAGAAATCGACGCCCAGTATGCGAAATGGATTCAAAAATATCCCAAATCGGATGTTTTCCCATTTGCCTTGGGCGAAGCCTTTACTAAAATTGAGAGCCCAAAGGCCAAACCATTTCTGCTAGAGGCTGTGAAACGCAATCCGAAGAATGCCAAAGCGTGGGGTGCACTATCCGAGGACAGTCAGCGCTGGGGCGATTTTAACGCGGGGGAGAAGTACTTACAAAAAGCGATGGAAGCAGATCCTACAAATAGTGATTTTGCCTTTCGTTATACCCAAAAATTTTCGGAAGATTGGAAAGAATATCAAAGGGTTAGTCTGGATTATTCCAAACGCTTCCCTGAGAACTGGACGGCAACCGCTGCAATTTTGCTTCTCGGGATAAAGGCACCCACATATGAAGAGAAAATCAAATATCTTGATATGGCTTATCGCAATGCAAGTATCGAGACCAACCCTTCAGCCGGGGTTGCCGCATTCCGTTTGTTTAATGCCCTATTAGAAAAGTATCCTCAACGAGCACTAGACTTAGCAAGGGAATTGTCCTCGAAACCCAAAGTTGCTGAACAGTGGCTTAAAAATATCGAGTTGGCCGAGCAATTTATAGCTGCCAGAAATTTCCTTGATCAGGGCAAGGGAGCGGATGCACTCCCAATTATTGAAAAACTTAAGTTTAGCCGGTATGTTAAACCAAGCCAATTGGTGCTGGCAATGAAAGCTGAGGCTATAGACGAAACTGGCAACACACAGGCAGCCTACGACACTTTGCTGACTGCGCTCAGCAAAAATCCTAAAGTTTTTATTTATGAAAAGCTGTCCAAATATGCCAGCAAATTATCCAAGTCGAAATCAGATCTTACTCGGGATATCATAAGCCAGCTTACGAGGGTAGCGCAACCTGCCACAGATTTTAGTCTGAAGCGTTATGTGGGAAGTGGAAATGCCTCGCTCAAGGATTTTCAAGGTAAGGCGGTTTTACTTACCTATTGGTTTCCAGGCTGTGGACCTTGTAGGGGGGAATTTCCACATTTCCAGCGTGTGGTTAACCAATTTGGCGCAGATAAACTTGCTTATATCGGTCTAAACATAGCACCAGAACAAAATGAATATGTAGTTCCGTTCTTAAAGCAAAGCGGATATTCATTTCAGGCACTTGAAGATGTAAAAGGTAGGAAAAAAGGCAATCTCGACAACCGAACTGCAGCGCCTGTCAATTTCATAATTGATGGAAAAGGCAGAATTTTATTTTCAAATTTTATGATCGACGATTTGGAAGCTGAAGCAGATCTCAAACTAATGATTGATCTCGCTGTCAATTCGAGCAACTCTTAATTGTGAATAAACCAGAGTTTATGAAATACGTAAAAAAAATCCTAATTCCCTTATTTGTCCTCGCTTTGCTTTCTACTAGCGCAAGCGCTCAGATATTTAAACCTGTGAAATGGAGTTATGCTTCAAAGCGGACTGGGAAAAATGAAGCAATATTATTCATACGGGCAGTAATTGATCAGGGATGGCATATATATTCGCAGGATATGACTGCTGGCAGTGGCCCTGTGAAAACAAGTTTTCAATTCGTTGCCGATAAGCTGTATAAGCTTGATGGAAAAGTTTCTGAACCCCAATCAAAAAAAGTGTTTGATCCAAATTTTAACATGGTACTGGAATTTTTGGAGGGTTCTGTAACTTTCCAACAGAAGATCAAGCTTTCTTCAGGTACACCAACGAAAGTTTCTGGCTCAGTACATTTTATGGTATGTGATGAGGAGCGCTGCCTTCCCCCGGAAGACGTAAAATTTTCAATACTCGTAAAGTAAATCTATAAATAAATTAAATATTAAAACAATGAAAAAAAATATCTTAAGTGTCCTATCTTTTCTTCCTGTGTTTGCTTTTGCACAAACGGGTGAATTTAAAATCAACGGTCAGGTAGGTCAAGTAGGTAAGCCTGCCATGGCTTATTTGAGTTACCGATTGTCCGGGAAAAATGTGATGGATTCTGTGGCAATTGAAAATGGAGCTTTCCAGTTCGCTGGTAAGCTTGCCTCTCCAGTAAGGGTTCAGGTAATTCTTGACCACCAGGGGCTGGGGCTGAAAAAGCTTGGAAGAACACCTGATTATAAATTTGTCTACATCGAAAGCGGTAACATTAAGTTATCCTCCGCTGATTCTGTAAAAAAGGCTACTGTCACAGGCTCGAAAATCAATGAAGAATATCTCGCCTACCAGAAGACCTTAGCTCCTGGTGATAAAAAAAGAGCAGCCCTAAATGCTGAATATGTGGCAGCAGGTACGGAAAAGCAAAAAGATACAGTTTTTGTCAATGATATCCGGAAACGCTTCAACCAGGCTACCGAAGAACGTCAAGCCCTTCAATATGAATATATCAAGAAAAACCCAAATTCATTTTTGAGCCTAGATGCGCTAATGGAAGTTGCCGGCGCTTCTATCGATCCGGACAAAATCAGCCCGATTTTCAATAGCCTATCCCCAAATGTTCGTAAAAGCGATAAAGGTGCAGAGTTTGCGAAAGCCATCGCACTTGCGCGTGCAACTACGGTAGGCAAGATGGCTCCCGACTTTACGCAGAATGATACCGATGGCAAACCTGTCAGCCTGAGTTCTTTCCGTGGAAAATATGTATTGCTTGACTTCTGGGCAAGTTGGTGTGGACCCTGCAGGGCAGAAAATCCAAATGTTGTTGTAGCTTACAATAAATACAAAAACCTGAATTTTACTGTACTTGGTATCTCACTTGATCAGCCTGGAAAGAAGGATTCTTGGTTAGCCGCTATCAAGGCTGATGGCCTCAATTGGACGCAGTTGTCCGATTTGAAATTTTGGGATAATGATGTTGCTAAGCTATATGGGATAGCTTCAATTCCACAAAACTATTTGATCGATCCTGCTGGAAAAATTATTGCAGTTAATCTTCGAGGACAAGCTTTACAGGACAAGCTTGGTGAGTTACTTAATAAAACCAATGGTAAATAAATCCTTTAAAATACTCATCGTTACTGCTATCTGGTAGTAATGATGAGTTTAAAAGTGATTAAGCGATGAAATTTGCAGTTAGATAAATGACGCTGTTGGAACAAAAAATAAAGGCACCATTATTAAGTAATGGCAAGCATGTGAATAAAGTTGAGCTGACGATATTGTGCGCTTTATGGTCCTTGCAGCAAGCAACTTCGGATGAGCTTGCTCAGGTGAGTTTACTTTCAAACCTGGCTTACAGCACCATATCTTTCAATCTGCGAATGATGGTGATCAAAAAAATGATTCGTGGTCATAAGACTGGGAAAAAAATGATTTATTACCCGGTGTGGAACCATGCCAGATTGGTCTTTGAATTTATGGACTGGATGAAGAATGAGCTGTGCGGAGGAAATGCGGAAGTGTTAAAAGAACTGACCGATGACTATTTAAGCGTTTCAGGTTAAACGGATGAGTTTGATGCTTATATAGGGTATGCTGTATGGCTTTTGGGCTCTGAAAGTACAAAATAGCTTTGCACAGTTGTGATATTCGGTAAGGTGGCCAACTTGTTTCGAAGGAACTCATGGTATTCTTCCATATCCCTGGTGGCAATCCTCAAAATGAAGTCGTGGGCGCCCGTCATCTGAAAGCATTCCATTACCTCATTAAATTTTGACACTTCAGTTTCAAATGCAATTAGGGTCGCTGCGGTATGTTCCTTAAGCAACACGTGGGAAAACGCAATCAGGTTACGGTTAATCTTTTTGCGGTCCAGGATGGCTACGATTCGTTTGATATAGCCCTGTTCCTTTAGTTTTCGGATGCGCTCATGGATCGTTGCAATTGATTTATGCAGTTTTGAGGATATCTCCTTGTTTGTCAATGACGCGTCATCCTGTAAAAGCCTTAGTATTTCGATGTCTATTTTATCTAAATCGCCTAAAATCATAGTCTTAAATTGAAAAAAAAACAGTTATTAGAAAGAATTTAATGTCTAATCTGAACTTTTTATTGTTTGGTATGTAAAAAAGCAGAAAATATCTGAAAATAACAATAATCATTGATACAAAAGTTTATAATAATGATTTTTACCAAAATATAAACGCCTAAACTTCCTGATAGAAAGCTTGGGTTTAGTGCTGGCCAGTAATATTTAGCCCATTTGTTGGACGCATACAAGTCTGATAATTCAGAAGAGTTTACAGCAGGCACAATGAGGTGAATATTGAAAATCAACAACCAAAAAAATACACCAAATGAAAAAAATCCTAATGTTATGCTGCTTTGCTGCGTTTTTCGGAGCCAGAGCTTATAGTCAGATACTTAAACCAGTAACGTGGAGCTATGCAGCAAAAAGAACAAGCCCTAATGAGGCAACGCTTTATCTTAAAGCGACAATCGATCAGGGATGGCATATTTATTCCCAGTTTGTTAAAGATGGCGGACCGGTGAAAACCACTTTCACTTTTACGCCTTCCAAATCCTTTTCGCTGATAGGGAAAACATCTGAACCAAAACCAGTCACCAAATTTGAATCTACTTTTAAAATGAACGTAAGTTATTTTGAAAATACTGTAGTATTTCAGCAAAAAGTGAAACTTTCAGCCAAAGGGGTTTCAGTAAAGGGCAAGGTTGAATATATGGTATGTGATGACAGTCAGTGCCTGCCTCCCGAAGAGGTTGAATTTAGCATTCTTGTGAAATAATATATTTGATTTGAAAATGATGTTATTAAAAAGAAGCTGTCTTACAACGCTGTTGTGTTGTATGTTTGCTTTTGGGTACGCGCAGGATAGTCTTGCTACGGACGATCTGGTGTTCACTGAAATCAAGACTGACACTGTCGCTACAGCAACTGACAGTGTAGCAAAAATAAGTTCTGAACCGGTTGATAAACCCATAAAGCCAGCTGTAGAAAAACAGGGAGAAAATACGCTGACCGGAATTTTTATTGCAGGCTTTATAGGGGGCTTGGCAGCGCTTTTAATGCCCTGTATCTTTCCGATGCTCCCTTTGACGGTAAGTTTCTTTACCAAAGGCGCGGAAAAAGGAAAAGCGTTTCAGCGGGCGGCATTGTATGGCTTTTTTATCATAGTGATTTATGTGGTGCTCGGCTTGCTGGTCACCGTCATTTTTGGAGCTGATGCATTAAACAGCCTTTCAACCAACGGGATTTTTAACTTTTTCTTCTTCCTGTTACTTGTACTGTTTGCCGCTTCCTTTCTGGGTGCTTTTGAGATTACACTCCCTTCGTCGTGGGTCAATAAAATGGATGCCAATTCCGATAAGGGCGGCCTTGCAGGGTTATTTTTTATGGCGGGGACCCTCGCACTGGTTTCGTTCTCCTGTACAGGACCGATCATAGGAACGCTGCTGGTTCAGGCCGCTACAACAGGTGCATTACTTGGGCCTGCAACAGGTATGTTTGGTTTTTCTCTTGCCCTGGCCATACCGTTCGCGCTTTTCGCCCTTTTTCCCTCGGCGATGAATAAACTTCCAAAATCCGGGGGATGGCTTAATAGTGTTAAAGTCGTACTGGGTTTTCTTGAACTTGCCTTTGCGCTTAAATTCTTGAGTAATGTGGATCTGGCCTATCACTGGGAGTGGTTTGACAGGGAACTTTTCTTAAGCCTTTGGATCGTGATTTTTGGTTCGATGGGCATTTATTTATTTGGGAAACTCAGGTTTGCGCATGACAGCACAGTAGCATACCTTTCCGTACCGAGATTATTTCTGGCGGCCATTGTGATGGCATTTACAATTTATCTCATTCCAGGGCTTTGGGGTGCTCCGTTAAAAAGTGTTTCAGCATTTCTGCCACCTCAGGAAACGCAGGACTTCGATCTTTATACCCAAATTCTTACCAGTGGAGTGACCACCGCCAGAGAAGAGCCTGGGGGAGTTCATAAATATGCAGATAAGTTCCATGCGCCCCTTAAACTGAATGCTTATTTCGATTACCAGGAGGGATTGCAGGAAGCGAAAAGGGTAAACAAGCCTGTACTTATTGATTTCACTGGACATGCATGTGTGAACTGCAGGAAGATGGAGGCCAATGTATGGCCTGATAAGGAAGTATACCGCCTGATCAGTCAGGAATACATACTCATCCAGCTCTATGTTGATGATAAAAGTGAGCTTTCTGAAGCCGACAGGGTAACAACCCCAGAGGGTAAAATCCTCAACACGATTGGTAAAAAATGGAGTGACCTGCAGACCCGGAAATTCCAGTCCAATTCTCAACCTTATTATGTGCTCCTTAATCCAAATACCGAAGAGAAACTGGTAGCTCCGCAGGGCGCAGACTATGATCCGATAAATTATAAGAAATTTCTGCAAAGCGGCCTTGACGCTTTCAGATAAAGAAAAAACGGTTTTTTGTAGAAGTCGCCGTTTTAGTTTTAGTTAGTTAATTGATTATTATAAGGGTAATACTGGATGGTTTACCCTTATTTTTAACCTCAACGCCTGTAATGTAAATCCTAAAAATGAAAATAAAATTATTGATAACAGCACTCATGCTCTTGGTGCTGAGTAATGCGAATGCACAGTCGACCTTTCAGTGGAAGACCGGGAATTCAGGAGGTTATGCTTATCGTTATGTAACAAACGATCCAACCAAAAGCCGTTTCTATACCTTGAAAAACGGACTGACTGTTATTCTTTCCCAGAATAATAAAGAGCCTCAGATAACATTTAAAATGGCTGTTCGTGCGGGTAGCAATAGTGATCCTAAAACCAATACTGGTCTGGCCCATTACCTGGAACACCTTCTTTTCAAAGGCACGGACAAATTCGGAACCCTTGACTATGCAAAGGAAAAACCTTTGCTGGATAAGATTCAAGGCCTTTATGAAACCTATGGAAAAACGACCGATCCTGAAACAAGAAAACAAATCTATAAGGAAATTGACAGGGTTTCGGGTGAGGCTTCCAAGTATGCTATTGCCAATGAATATGATAAAATGATGAAATCAATTGGTAGCACAGTCACCAATGCCCATACAGCAGTTGAGGAAACCGTTTATGAGGAAAACCTGCCGAGCAATGCCTTGGATAAATTCCTGGCGGTACAGGCTGAACGTTTTCGTGCACCTGTTTTCCGTCTTTTCCATACTGAACTTGAAGCTGTTTATGAGGAAAAAAACATGGGCATGGACAATGCCCGAAGGAAAACTTATGAAGTTTTGCTGAAAACACTTTTTCCTACACACAATTACGGACAGCAGACGACTATTGGTACCATTGAACATCTTAAAAATCCGTCAATGGTAGAGATCAGAAATTACTACAACAAATTTTATGTGCCCAACAATATGGCAGTCATCATGGCTGGTGATCTTAACTTTGATGAGGCGGTAAAGAAGATTGATAAAAGTTTTACCTATATGACGGCCAAGCCACTCTCAGAATATAAACCAGCACCGGAAAAACCATTGACAACGGTACAAAGGGTTGATGTTTATGATCCCAGCGCTGAAAACCTTATGGTAGCTTACAGGGGTTTTGCCAGCAACACCCGCGAAAGCCTTTTACTGGATATGATCGCTAAAATCCTTTCCAACGGTAAGGCAGGCCTGATGGATATTAATGTCAATAAACAGCAAAAAATGCTTAATTCAGGAGCTGGATACAATCAGATGAAGGATTATGGGATGTTCATTATGAGTGGTTCGCCAAAATCGGGGCAAAGCCTGGAGGATGCTGAGCAACTGTTCTTACAGCAAATTAACTTACTTAAGGCCGGAAAATTTGACGAACGACTGATCAAGGCTACCGTTGCCAATATTAAACTGGAAGACCTAAATGCTTTTGAAAGTAATGATGCCCGTGCACAAGCAATTATGAATGCGTTTATTCAAAACCGCGGAACACAATGGCGAAAAATCCTCGCATCGAATGATGAGATGGAAAAGGTTAGCAAAAAGGAAATTGTTGATTTCGCCAATCGCTTTTTCTTAGACAATTATGCAGTTATATTTAAGCGTAAAGGAGTTGATAAAAATATTCTGAAGGTCGATAAACCCGCAATCACTGCAATCCAGACCAACCGTAACGAAATCTCTCCTTTTACTAAGAATATCATCTCAGCTCCAGTAAAACCAATTACCCCTAAATTTCTGGATTATACCAAGGATTTGTCCTTTGGAAAATCTGGTATTGCTGACGTGCTTTACGTACAGAACAAGGATAATGGGATTTTCAGAATGACTTACCGCTTTGATAAAGGTTCCTATAATTATAAACTTTTGCCTTATGCGGCACAATACCTGAGTTTTTTGGGCGATGATAAAAAAACCGCTGAGGAAATAAGCCGTGAGTTTTATGAACTCGCCTGCACTTACTCCCTGAATGTAGGGACTGAGGTCACTTCACTTACCTTAAGCGGACTTGATCAAAATTTTGATAGGGCGGTTGTGCTACTGGAAAAAATATTAACAAATTGCAAGGCTGATGAAAAGGCACTAGATGCTTTCAAGTCCAGGATTTTGAAGAATATGGATAACCAGAAACTCAATAAAAGTATGATCATGAATGGCCTAACCTCCTTTGCACAGTTTGGTGCTGATAATCCATTCAGATACTCCCTGAGCGTTTCAGAAGTGAAAAATATCAAGTCTGCAGACCTTATTGACCTCCTGCATAACCTGACCAATTACAAACATTCGATAGTCTATTACGGTCCCAAAACATTAGCAACCTTACAGTCCGATATCGTAAAAATACACCCGCTGCCAAGTGAATTTACACCTGAAGCCCCATTCAAAACCTTTACTTATGCAAAAACCGACAGCACCAAGGTCTATTTCGCAGATTATGATATGGTACAGGCTGATATTCGTTGGGTAAGAAACGGAGGTCTTTACGATCCGCAAAAGCTTGCCGGAATTTCTCTTTTCAATAACTACTTCGGTGGGGGAATGGGGTCTGTTGTTTTTCAGACTATCAGAGAATCCAAAGCGCTTGCCTATTCCACTTTCGCAACATATCAGGTTCCTGCGAGCAGGACCAGGGAGACTGCAATGATTGCCTACGTTGGTGCACAGGCAGACAAAATGCTGGAGGCGGTTAGTGGAATGAATGAACTGATTTCAGTTATTCCTGAAGCGTCAAAGTCTTTTGCTCTGGCAAAGACCAGTGCGGAGAATAGTATCCAGACCCAACGAATTACCCAGGATGACATTATATATAGTTATCTGGCAGATAAAAAACTAGGATTCAATGAGGATTCCAGAATCAGTAGGTATAATCAACTGAAAGCATTGGAATTTACGGATATCAGACAGTTTCATTCAGAAAATATTGCCGGAAAATCCTACATCTATTGCATCGTCTCTTCAGAAAAGAAAATTAACCTACAGGGACTTGAGAAATTGGGTCCGGTAACTAAACTCTCCCTGGAGCAGATCTTCGGTTACTAAAGTTATTTACCTACATATAACAATAAAGGGTTTGTCGATTGGTTTCGACAAACCCTTTTACTTTTCAAACGGCCGACATCCTGTATTACACCAGCTTATAGTTTAAGCCGCATATACATGGGCATTCCGTATGATAGTGTATGCAAAAGCACTTTTTATACTTTAAAGGATGCTGAGAAAATCAGGGAAGATTTCTTTGGACATAAAACAGTATGATGTCCCCTCCATAACTAAATAAATGCTTAAACAGTTCGTAGGTGTCTGTTGGGATAGGATAATCACTTCCAGGCGCAGCAAACGGGAGATAGGTTTTTTCTGATTTGGCTAAATTCGTTCAGCTTCTACATCCTGCTTACGGCTAGAGGCTCATCAGAATAAGGGGAGAGGGTATTAACCCGGCGAGGTAGCGCTCTGCGTCAAGTGCTGCCATGCATCCTGATGCTGCAGCAGTAATCGCCTGACGGTAGTGCATATCCTGTACGTCGCCGCAGGCAAATATCCCGGGGATATTGGTCTTTGAGCTGCCTGGCTTGGTAATCAGGTAACCCATTTCATTCATATCCAGCTGACCGTTGAAAATTCCAGTGTTAGGCTGATGGCCGATAGCTACAAAAAATCCCTCGACATTGATGGCGGATTCCAGACCACTCGATGTATTCAATACCCGGACACCGGTAACGTTTTTTCCATTTCCAAGAATTTCAACGGTACTGGTGTTGTAGTGGATTTCGATGTTTGGGGTTGCAAGCACACGTGATATCATGGCCTTTGAAGCTCTGAACTGATCTCTTCTCACCAGAAGGTGGACTTTCTTACATAATTTAGCCAAATAGGTAGCTTCCTCCGCCGCGGTATCGCCGCCTCCTACAATTGCAACCTCAACTCCTTTAAAGAAAAATCCATCGCAAACTGCGCAAGCCGACACACCGAAGCCATTATATTGTTGTTCGCCGGGAATTTCCAGCCATTTTGCGGTTGCTCCGGTTGCTATAATCACAGTGTCGGCGGTGATCATTTTCACCTCGTCTAGGACTACACTAAAGGGGCGTCTGGAAAAGTCTACCGAGCTGATGTAGCCAAAATGTATTGCTGTCCCAAATCTTTCCGCCTGTTTTCTGAAATCTTCCATCATTTCCGGTCCCGTTATTCCCTTAGGATAACCAGGGAAATTATCCACTTCAGTGGTTTGCGTAAGCTGACCACCTGCCTCCATCCCGGTATACATCACTGGTTTTAAATCAGCTCTTGCTGCATAAATGGCTGCGGTATAACCTGCAGGACCAGATCCTATGATCAGGCACTGATGGTGCTCTTTATTCTCTTCCTGTTTCATTTTACTTATTTATTTTTTTGCCTGATTGTTATCTGCTTTTAGCCAATAAATAGCATGCCTTTTATTTGTTTTTATGACTGGATACCCGCTTGAACCAAAGCATTATACCCACCGCTAATATTGATCAGCTTTTGATGTCCTGCCGCCTTTGCTTTCGAAATGAAGATCATTGACCGGTATCCACCAGCGCAGAAAATATAAGTATCTTCCATCAGTTCGTTTTTTAATTCTATGTCTTTAGAAAGCGGGATATTCTGACTGTCGCCAATTGATCCAAGCGCAAATTCCGAGGCTGCGCGAACATCAATAAGATTTCCTTTTAAATTTTGATGTAATTCACAGAATGCAGCGGCAGAAATGTTAAGTACATTTTCAACAGGATTTCCCGCGGAACTCCAGCTATCTATCCCTAAGGCAAGGTATGCTGTACATTGATGGTAACCAATCCTACCCAGTCTCATTATGGTTTCCTCGATTCTTTCCCTGGGACAAACCAGTAAAATCTGTTTCTGTGAGGAGGGTATTATTTCTCCGACCCATGGTGCAAACCGTCCGTCCAGTCCAATGTTGATTGAGCCCGGGATATGGCCGGCCGCAAAATCGTCAGCACTGCGCACATCCAGCACCATTGTGCCTTGCTGGCTCATCCGTTCACTGAAGTGACGCGGATTGAGTGGAACAACCATCTTTATGATCTGATCGATTGACGTATATCCCTGACGATTCAGCCTCACGTCCATCGGAAAGTATTCCGGGGCATCATTCAGATTGCCGCATAATAGGTGGATAAAATCCGGTTTGCTCAACTGGGCATTAAGTGCATAGTTTGACTTTCGCTGGTTACCCAGCGTATCGACGGTTTCACTGCTCATATTCTTACCGCACGCGCTGCCCGCGCCATGGCCTGGATATAATGTGATGTGATCAGATAGGGGAAGGATATTACGGTGCAAAGAATCATATAGCATTCCGGCAAGATTTTCCTTACTCAAACCAATATTTGTATCCTGCGCTAAATCCGGGCGACCCACGTCTCCCAGAAAAAGTGTATCTCCTGTGAAAATGGCTACCTGTTGATGGTGAACGTCTTTAAGCAACAGACAGCTGCTCTCCAGTGTATGGCCAGGCGTGTGCAGTAGCGTTAAACTTGCACCCCCTAGTCCGAAGTATTCGCCATCCGAAGCAATATGAGCTTTAAAGCCGGTTACCGCTTCGGGACCAAAAATAATTACTGCGCCGGTCTTTTGTTCAAGTTCGAGGTGTCCGCTTACAAAATCTGCATGAAAATGAGTCTCGAATATGTATTTAATTTTTGCCCCTGACACATCGGCAAGTGCCAGGTAACGGGAAACATCCCTTAACGGATCGATTACAGCAGCCTCGCCATTAAACTCAATGTAGTATGATGCTTGCGAAAGACACTTTTCATAAATTTGTTCTATTTTCATGGTGCTTTGAATTTTGTTCAATAGTGGATTAGGTGTAAATAAGCTGAATCCCCTGGATGGTTAGCAGCGTTACAGCCAGGATAAATATAAACCATCCGAAGGCTTTTCTGAGGTGGATGGTATCCAGGCGCTGGCCGATAAGGCGTCCTATTATGCTTCCGAAAACCGACAGTATCGTCAGGCAGCCAATGAAAGTCCAGTCCAGTTTCTGAAGGTTCATTTCAGAAAGAAATCCGGAGATAGAATTCAGTGTGATGATAAACAACGAAGTTCCGATTGCTTTTTTTGCATCAAGCCTGAAAAAAAACATTAAAACCGGTACAATTAAAAAACCACCACCTGCGCCCAGAAAACCAGTAAGCAATCCGGTTGCAATAGCTGAAGAAACTAAAAGTAAGTCAGACGCTTTTGTTACTGGAGTATCTGGTCGGGCATCAGACTGGCGGGTCATCGCCCGGGATACAAAAAACATAAGGATAGCAAAAGAAATCATGCTTGCATTGTCCAGAGTTAATACAAAATCACCTTTTTTATAAAGCTCGTGTGGAACCAGTGGCAGGATTAGCACCCGCACAATACACACCACCGATATTGATATCACTCCGAAGACACCACCTTCGAGCAGCAATACTTCGCCCTTTCGGACTCTAGGTATTAGCGCGAAGAGGCTGGTAAAGCCTACAATCCACAAAGAGTAGCGTACCGATATTGCAGGACTAAGCCCGAAAAGGTATACCAGGATTGGTACGGTAAGTATACTGCCCCCGGCACCCAGCAAGCCCAGGGAAATGCCTATTAAAACTGAAGAGAGGTAACCCAGAATTTCCATGGCCTTTTAATGGGCTACTTTATTTTCTATTTTTCCAAGCTCAACTGCAATCCTGCTGATGGCATAGTCAATATCGCATTCGGATGTCATTCTGCTGAAGGAAAAACGGATCGTAGCCCCAGGTATGTTATTTCCCAACGCTGCGATAACATGGCTCCCGCCGTCATCGCCACTACTGCATGCGCTTCCGCCTGAAGCACATATTCCGTTGCGGTCGAAGGAGGAAAGCAAGAGGTCAGTATCGCTTCCCTGAGGGAAATTCACACTTAGCACCGTATAGAGGCAGTCAGTGAAGCTGTTAAAAGTGATCTCGGAGGAAATGCTCAAAAGCCCGCGCTGCATTTTCTGGTTTAGCCCGACAATCTTTTCCTGGTCTTCAACGAGCTGTTGCATTGCGATGTTTAACGCTTCTGAAAATCCAATAATGCCATGAACATTTTCCGTGCCGGCACGTTTTTTACGCTCCTGACCTCCGCCATGTATATATGGCGTTAAAGAGGTGTCGTTGCTGACATATAGAATGCCTGTTCCCTTGGGTCCATGAAACTTATGCCCAGAGGCCGAGGCGAAATGTACGCCAACCTCTGCCAGGTTTATTGCGTAGTGTCCTATAGTCTGCACGCAGTCCGAGTGAAAAATTGCACTGTGGTTTCTGCACAGCTCGCCGACCCTGCCAATGTCAAGAATAGCACCTATTTCATTGTTTGCATGCATTAAACTAACCAGACACTTAATGCCGTTAGCTGACTTGCTGGTTAGTTGCTGCTCGAGGTCTAAAAGATCCACCTGGCCATATTTGTCTAAACGAACGTAAGAACAACTCACCGCCGAACTGGCGCAATGATGCTGAACGGTATGTAGTACCGAATGGTGCTCTATCGCTGAGGTTATAACATGACTGCATCCCAAATCATTGATTGCACAAGAAATTGCAGTGTTATTGCTCTCCGTGCCACCGCTGGTGAAATATATGTTCGTTGCTTTCACGCCAAGGTGCGTGGCAACAGTTTTTCTGGCTAACTCAATCGCCGCGCGGGATAGCCTTCCAAAGGCGTATGATGATGAAGGATTGCCATATTGTTCACCCAGGTAAGGTAGCATGGCGTCTAAAACCCTGGTATCCAGCGCGGTAGTAGCTGCATTATCAAGGTAGGTGATTTTTTCCATAGTTATCTGTTTTCTGAAAATTATATGGACAAATATCTTACAGTTAATTGATTGTGTCAAGCAGAGGTGGATAATCCATAATTTATTCGGAATTTTTGTATTTTGGTGTTTTTTTTATCAATCTATATCATCTGTATGCTTTTTCCTCGTAAAAAATACAGCACGAAGTTTTCACTCGGCATCCCCAGAGGCAGGTAGCCAACTTAAATTTTACCTGTTTTTTAAAACAGAAATCTCTTTACCTCCGTGGGGTAAGAGATAGTATTTTGTCGGTTCAAGTGGAGATGTGCTGGAACTCTTTTTGAGATTATATTCAATAATTTTAAATCCGTATTCAGCGGTCAAAGGAAGGCTGCTTCATTTTGGGAATCATGGTAAAGCAGAATTTTCCAGTTTTCTTTCGTCGCGGTTTTAACCCATTGCTGGCGTTCCCTTAGGGCCAGCTTTCCATCATGATCCGTTTTGTATGCGCCAGGGAAGTTTATATAGCTTATTTTAGGCAGGACATCCCCACCGTAAAAGACTGTTTTGCCATACGCTCTGATCCAGAATACCTGATGGTAAGGGGTATGGCCGCCACTTACCTGGTAAGAAATTTCCGGAGTGATAGAATCACTTTGTTTATCCATGCGTATAAGGTTGGGCATACAAGCCAGTTCATTGAGTAATAACTGGTCATAGGACGGGTTTTGGGTCTGTGATTGCGCAAATTCAAGCTCCCTGGCCTGTAGATAGATCTTTGCATTTGGAAATTGAGGTCTAAAACTTCCGTTCCTGAAATAACCTAAACCTCCGATGTGGTCTTTATGAAGATGGGAAAGAAGGATTGTAGTGATCTGATCGTTAACAAGTCCTTGTGCACGTATAGATTCACTGAGCGGCGGAGACTCTTGATCCCGTGAGCCAAGCCCTGCATCAAGCAGTATAGTCTGGTTTGAAGTAATCACTACAAAGGGTCTGACGGAGATATTCAAACCATCAGAAATTCCCTGGTTATTATTTTCGCTGATAATGGGAATGAAGTTTTTGTTTTTATCAACCTGAAAATTGCCTTGTGTCAATGGTATTATTTCCATTTTTATGTGTTTTTTATTTTATCATTCGATTTTAAATTCACGTCCCATTTTTTTCTAAATGAAGTCCTTATCCAACAGGCGCGGATTATTTTTTGGCTGGTATAGTTCAAGAGATTGACTGGCTGTGCATAACCTGACAAATCTTTCGAGGTCTGATATCGCCCTTTTTGATGTAATAGATAGACTATGGCGGCTAATATGCCCATAATGCCTTCAACACCCACTGTCACCCGCGTTCCAATCAGGCCTGCCATCCAGCCGACCAACAGGCTGCCGATAGGCATGACTCCCTGATAGGCCATAATATAATAGCTGATTACCCTTGCCCTCATATCCAAAGTGGTGTGGGTTTGCAAATAGGTATTTATCGCAGCCGATTGTGCCATCATTCCGGCTCCGCTGATGGCCATGAAGAAAAGCGATGACGCCAGGTTTTTACTGTAAGCGACAAACAAGACGCTTATCCCGAAAATGATGCTGGAAGTGATAATGAGGGGTAAGAGCACTTTGTCACTTTTAAGGTTGGCCAGATAAACGGCGCTGAAGACCGAGCCCAGCCCTGCTGCAATTTCGAACCAGCTGAAGGTATTGGCATCCCCGTTGAAAATATCCTTGGCGAAGATGGGTATCAATGTTCCGAAGGGCATTACCAGCAGGCTGCTTACGGAAAGGAGGATAATCAGTGACCTGATATCCGGATTAGAACGTACATAAATATAGCCCTCTCTAAGGCTTTCCCAGGTTCCCTGGGTAGCCTTTTTGCGTTCTGCAAGATTCAGTTTCATCATGAATATGCAAATCAGAACCGGGCCATAACTAAAGAAATTTCCGAAGAAACAGACATCCTCCCCAAACTGGCCCAGCACTAAGCCTGCCACAGCAGGTCCTGCAATTCTGGCGAAATTTGTCATTGTTGAATTAAGTGCAATCGCGTTGGGTAGGTCCTGCGGATCATCAACCATGTCAACCATTAATGATTGTCTGCAGGTTGAATCAAATGCGTTAACGATACCGGCCAGCAGGCTGAGGCAAATAATTGCTGTAATGTTGTAATGGTTGAATAATATCAGTAAAGCCAGGGCACCAGCCTGCAGCATGGAAATGAGCTGACAAATAACCATGATGTGATACCTGTTGTACCTGTCAATCAGACTACCCGCATAGGGAGAGAGAATCAAAGAAGGGATTAAGCCCACAAACCCGGTGAGCCCAAGCAGCAGGGCAGAACCGGTAAGCCTGTAGACAAGCCATGCTACGGCTGTTTTTTGCATCCAGGTACCTATCAGTGATATGGATTGACCGTAAAAAAAGAGTTTGAAGTTACGGTACTTCATTGAACGAAACATGTTCATCGCTATAAAATTAGGAAGGCAAGATAGGGGAGTGCCCAATCCAGGACTATTATATTGCCGTCAGGACAAATCTCCAAAGAATATTTTAATCGTCAAAATAGATTATTTATATCATATCAATCTGTATTTTAGATTGATTTTATTAAATTTGTATATGGAATTACGACAATTGAAATATTTTTTGAAGGCTGCCGACCTGTTGAATTTTACCCAGGCCGCCAGGGAGGTGTTCATTAGCCAAAGTACGCTGTCCCAGCAGATTCGGCAACTTGAAGATGAACTTGGTCTGCCCATGTTCAACAGAATCGGTAAGCGCGTTGAACTGACCGAAGCAGGAAGACTGTTTTATCCGCATGCACGTTCCGCTTTCGCCAGGGCGAATGACGGTAAGTCCGTCATGCTGGATCTCCAGCAGCTCAACACCGGGCAACTCAACATCGGGGTAACCTACGGACTGAAATATATACTCACTCCAGCACTTATCCATTTTGCTGAAAAATATCCAAAAATAAAAATCAACGTGTATTTTGCGACCTCGGAAGAACTGGTTGACAAGCTTAATCACTCCGGGCTTGATTTCGTGCTTAGCTTTGAAGAAGTTTACCACGACCAGAGTTTACAGTTGCAGTCGCTATTTGAATCAAAGATGTGTCTCATAGCTTCATCAGGTTCGGCACTTTGCAGAAAGAAAACCGTAAGCCTTTCTGATATTCAGACATTGCCAATGGTTTTGCCCGCAACAGGTTACAGTACCAGGAGGTTTATCGACAGCATATTTAAAAAATCAGACTGCTCACCTGAGGTAGCCATTGAAATTAACGATATTCCCACGCTCCTCGAACTGGTCAGAACCGGTCAATGGTATACGATTTTAGCGGAAACCACACTCAATATAAACGATAATCTGGTTAGTATTCCCATAACCGGTTCCAATATGATCAGGAAAGCAGTAATCATTTCCCTCAAGGAAGCCTATGAGAAAAAGTCTGCGACAGAATTCTTCAGAATTTTGCTTGGACAAAACTGACATGAAGGTTTGCAGCGTATCATCATTAACAGGATATTATCAATCTGTTTTATCGATTGATTTAACCTAAATTAAGTGTTTTGTGAATTCATTTTACTTTCAGAATTTTGCCTAAATAATTGCTGATTGAATAAATCGGCAGAAAAAGCGAGGATTATACGATGGATACATCAAATAGACAGCAATATGACCTGGATGATTATATAGAGGATCAGGGATTACAATTTTATTTAGATGCTGCTCTTCAGCATCAGCATTATTTCGAACAGCTGCATAATTATCCACAGGTTCGCGAGTCGGGTCGTGATTTGATTCCATCAGCAGATGAATCCAGTAAAGGGAATAGTACTGGTGGGAAAATAGCAGGTATCATTCATTCGATCTTATCACTATTCATTTAAATCCAGTCTTTTAGCTAAGTAAAATGGCATTAGGTTAAGATAGTTCCCGACCCATTTAATAGTGTTCGCTCCTGCTGGATTACAGTAATTATCAGAGTAGGTATGCCGTTTCATGCTTGGTTTCCGAAAGGACTAGGAAACTCTGGATAGCACCCACGTAGGGCAAACTTGCGATATTAGTAGTCATAAATTCATTGTAGCCCACCATGTCGGGAAGTACAATTTTGATCATAAAGTCAAAATGCCCGGTTAGGTGGAAGCATTCCATAACTTCAGCGTATGTAGACATTCTTTTTTTGAAATCCAGAATATTTTCCTGAGAATGTTCTTTAAGTTGAATATGGGGAAAAGCGACCATCAGTGGACGTACTTTCTCAATGTCAATCAGTGCAACCGTCCTTTTAATATAATGATTACATTTCAAAAACCTGATTCGCTCAACAACACTGGTCATGCTTTTGCCAACTTTCCCGGCAATTTCCTTGTAGGTCATTGATCCGTCTGCTTGGAGTAAATTCAATATTGCTCTATCAGTTTTATCTAAATTAGGGATTGACATATAAAAGCTTAGTGTGTATTGTTTATTTTGTTATTTGGTTTATGTATTGTCAAATATATGATAATACTGTATTTATGGTGTTAATTCATCAATTTAAATTTTACTTAGTGTGTAACATACATTTAGTTTTACTTTTTTATGTGCTTCGCCAAATAAAATTCTGTCATACAATATAAAGAAATACGATTGCAGAATTTATGCCCGGTATCTCAGTATGGAATCAGTAATTTTTATCGCTAAACTTTTTTAACTTTTTGTAAGGTATTAATATAGTGAACTTTACAGTTGTTAAAACTATATTGTTTATGTCAAAAATATATAACTTCGGAGCGGGCCCGTGTATACTCCCAGAACCAGTATTAAAAAAAGCGTCTCAGGCAGTAATAAACTGGAACGGCACGGGGCTATCCATACTGGAAATCTCTCATCGAAGTCCTGACTTTGAGGCGGTCGTACAAAAAACAGAAAACCTTGTACGGGAATTACTCCAAGTTCCCGACACCTACTCCGTTCTTTTTCTGCAAGGTGGAGCGAGTACCCAGTTTTCTATGGTTCCACTAAATTTTTTACAGGGGAAACAGCGGGCAAGTTATCTGGATACCGGGGTTTTCGCTCAGAAAGCCATCAAGGAAGCCAGGTTATTTGGTGAGGTGGAGATTGTGGACTCTTCGCGAGATAAAGCATACAACTATATCCCTTGCCGCTTTGAGCCCGCATATGGTAGCGCATACCTGCACCTGACTTCCAATAATACCATTGAAGGTACCGAAATGTTCAGTTTTCCCAAGACTGCAATTCCGCTGGTGTGTGATATGTCATCGGATATTTTTTCACGAAAAATCAGTGTTTGTGATTTCGAACTCATTTATGCCGGTGCACAAAAAAATCTCGGACCCGCAGGGATGACATTAGTGATTGCAAAAAATACCTATCTGGATTCAGTTAAACATGCAGTTCCTTCTATGTCCGATTACAGGGTTTACCGTAATAACCTTAGTATGTTTAACACGCCGCCCGTATTTTCTATCTACGTGGCGATGTTAAACCTGGAGTGGTTAAAAAGCATAGGAGGTGTGGACGAAATAGAACAGGTCAACATCGCCAAGTCCACCTTGCTCTATGCAGAGATTGACCGCAATACAATGTTTGAAGGAACGGCCGACCCTGAACACCGCTCCAGGATGAACATTACCTTTAAAGCCAGAGACCTTGAAATTGAAAGCGCCTTTTTTAAAATGGCTTCCGGTCATGGAATGGTGGGCATTAGCGGATACAGATCTGTTGGAGGATTCAGGGTTTCCCTTTATAATGCGCTTCCGATTGAGGCGGTTGAAGCGTTGGTAGAGCTGATGAAGGTATTCGAAAAACAGGAACTTAGGGCTGTTCCACTAGTGTCAAAATCAATTATTAAGTAAGAAATGGCAAATATCAGCGCATTTAGGGCATTATGTCCTGAGCAATCATGGTTTACAGGCCTGTTGCGCAGAGCCGGTGAGGGAAACCGGGAACTCAAGTATGCCCTTGAGGGTAGGGGTGATGCAGGAATGGGAACCGGAAGGATTGATAGAGTTGAAGAAGAACTCCTGCTTCTGGTTAAAAATAATAAATACCTGAACCAGGAAAATGAGGCTATTTTTATCTACGAGCAAGAGTCTGTGCTCGGCCGCCAGCGGGGTGTATGGGCACTTGCGGACGTTCAGGACTTTATCGATGGCGTGATCATTCCTCATGAAAAAACCCTGGCGGATCGGGAGAACAGACTGGCGGAGTACCGCTCTTGCCTGGGACTCGAGGGTTCACCTGTACTGCTTACCTACCGCAACCACCAGGGAATAAGCGATTTCATCTCCAAGATCATTCAGGGTAATGACTTTACAGAATATTTACAGGAAGGTAGGATACACCGATTGTGGAAAGTCTCCAGCCCCCAGGATCTGGAGGAAATAACAATGCTCTTTGAAAGGGCCGGAAATATTTATGTTGGGGACGGACACCACCGTCTTGCTGCAGCCGGAAGGCTGCAAAGGCAAAGTCGGCAATGGATTATGGCCCTTTTCGTCGGTACCGCTGATCTTAATATCTCCTCCTTTACCAGGCTAATCAGTCTGGATAAAGCATTTGATGAAGGGGCTTTTTTGACCTCGATATCGAAATTGTTCTTTATATCCGCTGTTCCTTCAAATAAACGATACCTGCCCGATCGCCTTCATCGATTCGGAATGTGCCTGAAAGGGCAATGGTACCAGTTGGATCTGAAATCCGATTTATACGCCTTTTCGCAAATGGCCGATGTGCATATTCTTCAGGAACATGTTCTTTGCCCGATGCTCGGCATATCTTCGCCACAAACCGATCCCAGTCTGGTCAGCGATCCGCTGGCAGATCTGGCAGAAACGATGGAAAAAATAACTGAAAGGACTGATTTTGTACTTTTTACGCTGTTTCCCATGAGTATTTGTAAACTTCTGGAGCACTCAGACAAGGGGCAGTGTTTCCCCCCGAAATCGAGCTATATTGAGCCAAAGGTTCCTTACGGACTTTTGCTGAATGCTCAGGAAATAATGAACAGAAATCCTAAAATTGACATGTAAAAAAAAATATTAATAGCTTATGATTAGAATCTTATCCCTACTGTCCTCCTGGACATTCAATGATTTACTGTCCCTTACTCTACTTGGCGCGGTAATTTTTATATTGGTCTCTTTAAAGAAAAAGGTTTCCCGAGAGGTCAATAGCGACAATGGCGATGATCATATTCACTGGCTTTAGAGCTAAAATTTGAAAGTTTTTCCTTTTTATTGATTTGCAGGAAGATTGTTTAATTGATTGGCAAGTGCAAAGTGATAGTATTGATCTAAATCAGATCAACTTCGGTTGTTTTATACATTTTAGGCATTTTTGGAATGTATTGGTGCTAAAATGAATTTAATAAATCCCCCCAGGTATCTTTGCATTTACAATAGATGTCTGGTATGATTTTTTGCCCGTTGAGCATGATAGTTCCTGATCCTATTACAGGGACAACCTCTGACTGAAAATTTATATCCACATAATGCATTTAGTCTTTGACGCATAACCTGTATTTGAAATTGCTTGGCCCTGCTGATCAGAAGATCAACGGCATCGGGTTTTAACACATTGCTGGGTTTTCCCTCTGTATTGCTGCTTTAGGTTTTCATTTTGTATCCGTTAATGATATTAATTATTAAATTAGCATCGACATAAATGCAAAAAATTGATAGCGTATAAAGACTATAGTGACGAACAGCTCGTGGAACTGCTTACCCAAAGTGATGCCCGCGCTTTTGAGGAAATCTATCTTCGTTACTGGAAGGAACTGCTCTTCTTTGCATCAAATAAAATTGACGACTTTGAAGATTCAGAGAATATTGTGCAGGATATTTTTGTGTCGATATGGAAAAGACGAACCGCATTCGGGATTACATCAACACTTAAAAGCTATCTGTTAACCTCTGTAAAGTACCGTATTATCAAGCACTTTGAACGTAGCCGTTTTCAGCGCATTTATTCTGAGCAGCTGGGACATGAAAATGATTTGCTGGATAATTCAACTCAGGAGTACCTGGATTTTGAACACCTTCGCGAACGTCTGGAACAGCTGATCGTTGAACTTCCTAAAAAAAGTGAGTTAATATTTAGGTTGAATAAACAAGATGGCAAGACCCACAAGGAGATTGCGCTGCTATTGAATATGACCGAAAAGGCCGTAAACACTCAACTGGTCAGGATAAAAAAAACGCTGCGCTCAAAGCTCGATTCCTATTTGTCAAGTATTTTGCTGTGATTTTATCGTGCTTTTAATCAGTAAGTTAGGGTGTTTTTTTAAAATAATTGTTTCCTTTTTAGGCTTCATGGTACTTATTATCAAAGAAGCTTTCAGAAAATGGAGATCCAACCAGACAAATACAGAATTGAGGAACTGGCTCAAAAATGGCTTGACCAGGAGCTTAGCACCAGGGAAGCAAAGGAGTTTGAGCTGTGGTTTAGCCAGATAGATCTTAATCCTGTGGAGGTGCCTCGAACGCCTTCTACAGATGAGGCGCAGTTCGAAAAGGATTTGTTCCGAAAAATCAAGCGAAAAGCTGCGATTTATCCGAAATCAAAAATTCTTTGGCCTAGTGTCGCGGCGGCCTCGATAGTGCTACTTCTGGGATTGGCAATCTTTGCCTTTTATCAATATCGTGATCTCCACAAATCATCCTATGTTCAGGGTCACTCCACTATACAGCCAGGACGCAACCGGGCAATGATGAAACTTGCCAGTGGACAACAGATTGAGCTGGATGCAAACAGGGGATGGGTCAGTGTTCAGGGAAATAATATAAAATATGCAGATGGTTCAATCGTAGCCAGCCAGCTGGCCGGATCGGATATGAACAGCAATTCATTACTTATTACGCCCAGGGGAGGACAGTACCAGATGGTTTTAAGCGATGGAACCAAAGTCTGGCTGAATGCCGGATCGTCGCTTAAATTTCCAATAAAGTTTGGCAAACAAAGGGTAGTTGAGCTTCAGGGAGAAGCGTATTTTCAGGTATTCAGGGATAAAAATCATCCATTTGTCGTAAAGACGTCCACGCAGGAAATACAGGTTCTTGGGACACACTTTAACATTTGTTCCTATGCGGATGAAAAAAAAGCGGTAACCACATTGGAAAGTGGTTCAGTTCAGGTATCACTATCCGAAAAACCTGATGAAAAAATACGCATTAAACCCGGTGAACAGGCAATTTCGGCCAGGGGTTCTCTAGAGGTAAAGACCGCCAACACTCAGCTTGCAGTTGCATGGAAAGATAACAAATTCATTTTCGACCATACCAGTATTGAAGAAATTATGAAAAGGGTAGCACGCTGGTATGATGTTGACGTTGTCTATCAAGGACCAGTACCTACAGAACTCTTTGGCGGAACGGTTTCCAGATTTGACAGTATCGAAAAGGTTCTATCCATACTCGAATTAACAGGGAAGGTTCACTTTAAAATAGAAAGGAGGCAGATAATCGTTAGCCAGTAAATACCTATTGCCATTCGATAAAAAACAGGTTCCGGTCGAAACGGAACCTGCAAAAAATTTGGCCAGAGATCAATAGTACTATCAACCAACCACCAGGGGTAACGTCCTTCAAACACCCCCCTGCGTAACCAAACAAACAAATGTATAAAAATTACATCATAACCAAGGGTGTGCCGAAAAGGTATGTCCGTAAATTTTTGCTAATTATGCGATTAACTACCGCCATAGTGATAGCCACATTGCTCCAGGTGAGTGCAGCAAGCTTTGCTCAAAAAATTACAATCCATAAAAGCAAGACCAGTTTAAGGAATGTGCTCAAAGAGCTGCAGCTACAGAGTGGGTTCGATTTCATTTACACCGAATCGGAACTTGACCGTGCACAACCGGTAAGTTTAAAGGTCAGCGATGCAGAACTAGAGGAGGTATTGGAACTTGTTTTTCGTGAGCAGCCGCTCAGCTACATTATTAGGGACAAAACCATAGCCATTGCGGCAAAAAAAAAATCATTCCTGGATAATCTTTTATCCTCCTTTAAGCAAACCACTGTTGCTGGTAAGGTGACCGACTCCGGAAAAATTCCGCTCCAGTTTGTTACCGTAACAGTGAAGGGTACCCAGACCAGGGTATCGACCAACAGCCAGGGCGAATACAGTATCGTTGTACCTCAGCCAGAGGATATTCTGGTC
Source organism: Pedobacter jeongneungensis (assembly GCF_000633455.1). Taxonomy (GTDB): domain Bacteria; phylum Bacteroidota; class Bacteroidia; order Sphingobacteriales; family Sphingobacteriaceae; genus Pedobacter; species Pedobacter jeongneungensis_A. The sequence continues at coordinate 126,582 of NZ_AYMG01000038.1, read as the reverse complement.
TTTAGCAGCGTAGACATGCAGACTCAGGAAGTAAAAGTTGCCGGACGTCCTTTGATTGATGTTGTAATGAGGCCACTTTCCATCGCCCTGGAAGAAGTGTCCATTAATACCGGTTATCAGACAATCAAGCAAAGAAAAATGACCGGTGCGACCAGTACAGTGACCAGTACAGAACTGGATAAGCGAAATGCAACCAATATACTGACCAATCTGGAAGGAAGAATGCCTGGTCTTCTCCAGTATAACGGCGCAACAAGGGTTCGTGGTGTGGGAACTTTGAACGCCAGTTCCGATGTTCTTCTGGTTGTAGACGGTTTTCCCATTGAAGGAAGCATAGCAGATATAAATCCGTATGATGTGGAGGGTGTAACCTTACTTAAAGATGCCGCTGCAGCAGCAATTTATGGCGCCAGGGCTTCAAACGGAGTAATTGTAATCCTGACTAAACAAGCTAATAAAAAGGGAAAAACCCAGATTGATTTTTCTTCGAATATCAGTTTTTTTGAAAAACCCGATTATGGGAATTATAATTACATGAGTGCCGCTCAGCAGGTGGATTTCGAAAGCAACTATTATGACTATTATTTCAATAGCGGGATTTTGGGGACGATAGCAACGATGACCGGAAATTTTGAGTCTGCAATCCAGGCCGGTAACGGGATTTCCCCCGTAGCTTACCTGCACTATCAGCGGGCAAAAGGTATTTCAACAACAGCGCAGCTAAATGCAGGACTGGCAGAACTTAAAACGCATGATTTTTTAGCGGAGTATAAAAACAATGCGCTGGAAAATCAGCTCATCCAGCAATACAATATGGCAGTGAGGGTAAACAGGGATAATTTTACATCCAGCCTGGTTGTTAACTATAAAACCGATAACCTTGGACTGATTAATGCATCCAACAGGCAGCTGAATTTGTTTTATAAAGCAAACTATACCCTGAACAAATGGGTTGAGGCAAATTTCGGAATCAATACGATAATCGGGAAAGTCCGAAAGCAGCGAAATGCGGATGCGCTTAATCCATTTAACGTTCCGGCCTACTTCGGATTATTAAATCCGGACGGTTCCAGAGCAGCCTACAACCTCTCCGACTTTAATCCTTACAGCACCTACAATAATGTGTTTGAAACCACCAGCGGATTATCTTCCCTTAAATTCAATCACCTTACAGAGCTCGAAAGGGATTACAGCAACACGACTTCCCGTAATTCACGTTATTTCATAAACATTGCAATCAAACCTTTTTCAGGACTGACCATCAGCCCCCAGTTCCAGTATGAGGATAATAATACCGATATTTCCAGCTACTCTGAAGCGCAGAGTTACCTGATGCGCTGGCTGAACAATACCTATGCAAAACAAACAGGGACAGGTGCCTCGGCGACCTATGCAAGAACATTGCCTGCCGGAGGACGCTTGCTGACCAATCAGTTAAAATCACCGAGTTACACCGCCCGTCTTCAAATCAATTTTAACAAAGATATTGGCAAACACAGCCTAAACGCAATCGCGGGAAATGAATTCAGGCAGACCAGAAGTTACGGTACCACAGGTGGGTTTTTTGGGTATGATGATGAACTTCAGATACAGTCCACCTCTTCGATAGATTTTTACCAGCTGAGTAGGGTAACTTCCACCTTTTGGAATGCCTTCAATTACCCCAATTCAAGCGCATTTGCGCCCTATGTCAATGTTTTCGGTCTCAACACCGATACGCGCCACAGGTATGCATCAGTCTACGCTAATTTAACTTATACCTACGACCGGAAATATACCCTTTTTGGCTCTGCCAGAAAGGACTATGCCGATCTTTTTGGCGGTGCCCCAAAATTCAGAGGTAGCCCATTGTGGTCGGCCGGTATTGTCTGGAATGTAAATGAGGAGCAGTTTTTGCAGGAATTAGTGAATTTTGATGTACTCAAACTAAGGGCCAGTTACGGGCAAACGGGTAATATTGCCACCAACTACACCAGCCTGCTTACGGCAAGTATAGGAGGTACCCAGGTTTATACCAATCTGCCTGTGGCAACGGTCACCGTTCCTCCAAACCCTAATCTGCGTTGGGAAAAAACCAAAACATTTAATCTCGGCCTTGATTTCGCCATACTGAAAAACCGACTGAATGGTGCATTGGATTTTTACAGCAAAAGAGGGACCGATTTGTTTGCCAGAAAACGTTTAGATGTGACCCAAGGTTATTCTACCCTGATCATAAACAACGGGGATATGCTCAACACCGGTGTCGAGGCTACTATAAATTATGAATGGCTAATTCCTGAATTTAATGGTGGTTTCAGATGGATGTCTACATTAAACCTGGGCTATAACAAGAATAGGATAACTTACGTTGATGATGTAATCAAGACACCTGCAGCGCTTGCAGGGAATGGGGCCTTTAAGACTGATTATCCGGTCAACTCCTTGTTTTCCTACCAGTACAGAGGTATAAATGCCAACGGACAACCCCAATACCTTATCTCCAATGGTTCTCTGGTAACCGGCACGGTACCAAGTTCTGATCTGGGAGCAGTAGTTTACTCGGGAACAGCAACGCCCGTAACTAACGCCGCAATAAATAACGAAGTTTCCTGGAAGGGATTGAGCATGAGCGTTTATGCCGTTTACTACGGAGGTCATTCTTTGCGCGACAATCCCCCGAATCTTTATTCCGTTCCTGCTTACGGAGCACTACCTTCTTATCTGCTCAACAGCTGGAGCCCACAGAATTTAGAAAGTTACATACCTGGATTTGGACAATATTATAAAACAGGAATCAATAATAATCAACTTCGGTTCGCAGATTATTTCGTAAAACGTGCAGATTTTATGAAGATCAGAACGCTGATACTCGCTTATGCACTTCCCGGAAGAATCGCTGCGAAGATGAAAGCCTCCAGTATTAAATTCAGATTCCAGATAGATAACCCTAATATCATCTGGACAAAGGAGTCGCTTTCCATCGATCCTGAAACACTGGGCTTAAGAATACCCACATCTTATATCCTTGGAATGAACGTAAATTTTTAGAAATTATGAAAAAGATAATCACTATTCTCACCATAATCACCGCTTTTGCCTTGTCATCCTGCCAAAAGTATACTGATATTACTCCGAAAGGTAAAAATTTATTGACGCGTGCAAACGATCTCGAGTATCTGCTTAATTATTCCTGGGGCTATTTTCAGAATACTTTTAAGTTCACGAATCTTTATGTACTTGATAACGATATAACCTGTTATGAAACAAAAGACGTCCCGGTGATTATAACCGGCGCACGTAAGGATTTTAATTACGTTATGCTGACCTTTGACAAGGCTGTTGACAGGGCTGAACTTTCTGTTACCGATCCTCAGTATGAAGGAATGTACGCTATTATCAATACCCGTTTGAATATTATTCTGGAGCAAGCCGATAAAGTAACTGATGATCCGCAGAAAGTGAAAATGCTGAAAGCGGAAGCACTGATCCTTCGCGCATACCTCCATTATATTCTGGTAAACATCTATGCGAAGGCTTATGACCCGCTTACCTCCTCAACCGACGGAGGGATTGTTTATGCAAATAAAATCGATTTTGAGGCCATCTCACAAAAAAACTCAGTCGCAGATGTTTACAGGCTTATGCTTTCCGATGTTAATGATGCATTTGCACTGAATTCACTTCCCGACAATCCCATTAACGCAATGCGGGTGGGAAAAGGATTTGCCTATGCGGTTAAAGCAAAAATACTGCTCTCGATGCGTAATTTTTCTGGGGCCCTGGAAGCTGCCAACAGTTCCCTGCAGTATAACAAAGCCCTTGAAGATCACACCGTATTCCTCAGGACAGGAACCATTTCCAGAAATGGACTCGGTGCGGCAGATAACCTGTTTTTTGCTAATTCACTTTTTGTGGATCCAACCTATTGTACGCTGAGTCCGGAGCGCTATGATAGTTATGAAGCTGGCAGCATAATCAAGTTTTATACCAATACCTACAGCACAACAAACGGTTTTAGCCGCTCTAAAATTAATGGCACAGCCTATTGGTATAGTTTCAACTATGAGCAGAATTCTGCTGGAATGACCGTTTCGGATACTTACCTGATGAAAGCGGAATGCCAGATAAGGTTAGAACAACTGACCGCGGCCATGGAAACTTTAAATGAGATCAGGAAACTACGCATCCATCCCAGTCAGTATAAACCCCTTAACGATAACACCAAAGCCCAGGCGATGCGCAGTTTAAAAAATGTCTCGCGCACAGAGCTGCTGTTTACATGGAAAAACTTTGCGAACATCAAGCGCTGGAATACCGAGGAAGAAAATAAGGAAAACGTTTCAAGGAACCTGAACGGCTCGGTTTTTACACTGACACCAGACTCTCCTTTATGGATATTTCCATTCCCTAAAAGTGCCACTGATTTTAACCCGAATTTAACCCAAAACTATTAAACACTGCAAAAGGTACATAGTCTTCCTGATTACAAAAAAAAGTAATCTGTGAACCTTTTTAACCTAAATTTTTTAATCCATAAAATGAAGAATTATATAAAAACATGCCTGTCAATAACCCTATTGATGTTAAATTCACTTTCAGGCAAAACACAGGAAACAAAACTAACTTATTCAATTTCCGGTAAAATCAATGGAACCAGATCAGAGCAGTTTCTATATATCATTGGTCCGATAACAGCTGGAAAACAGAAGATAGATTCGGTAAAGCTCAAGAGTGGTGAATTTAAAATTTCCGGCAATTCAGAGGAGCCGGCACTCGCAAATGTCTTTTTGAAAGACCTTTCTGGCAAAAAAACTGCTTCTGCAAGTTTTTACCTGGATGGTTCACCGGTGACTTTTACCGCGGGCCTGGAAACCACAGCACAAACTTTTGTACGCAAATCGGTTACTGGCTCAAAACTTCAGGACGAAATCAGTCTCATCCACTCAAATGCAGACCAGTTCTCCCAGCTTCCGCAGTTGCGTGATGCCTACAAAAAGGCGCTTTCTGATAAGGACAGCCTGGAAATGAAAGTGCTGGATAAAAAAATTCAGAATGCCGCGAGCCTTCGCAGAGGAAACCTGGAGAAGTTTGCCAAGGATAATCCTGAGAAGTGGGCCAGTCTGTTTATACTGATGTATGATCTCCCTTTAAGAAATTTGGAAGCCTTAAACCAGGTTAAATCTTTATTGAACAACCTTAATCCAGCCATCCGGTCCGGGTATAATGCGAAAACATTGTTTTCAAAGATCGAGTTTAGTGAAAGGAAATATTTAATGGGGAAGGTGCCGGAAGACTTTGCACAGAAAAGTCACCTCGGTAAACTGATCAAGCTCAGCGATTACCGCGGGAAATATGTGCTTATTGATTTCTGGGCTTCCTGGTGCCACCCATGCAGGGAAGAAAATCCAAACCTGCTCAGAGCCTTTAATCTTTATAATGGTAACGGATTTGAAATTTTAGCCGTCTCCCTGGATACCAAAAAAGATGCCTGGATTAAAGCGATACAGGAAGATAAACTGCCATGGACGCAGGTTTCTGATCTTAAATATCCTAACGATGTGGCAAATCAATTTGGGGTAAATACAATCCCTGACAATTTCCTGCTTGATCCCCAGGGTAAAGTTATCGGACAGAACTTAAGAGGGAAAGCCCTAGATGTAAAACTTGCCGAGCTTTTTGGTGAAAAGAAGTAACTGGAGATATTTTCACCAGAAATGATTCATCAACACTAGTAAACCAAGAAAAAATTAAGCTGACCAGTAGGATTACAATCAATCCTTCCGGTCAGCTTAATACAGATGTTTTTCTGATAATAATACTTGTAGTTTCTGAATCCATTACAATTGGCGGTTTCTGAAAAAGCGAAGTAAAATCAGTAAAAAACTATCGCATCGCATAGTTTTATCATATACACCGGATGATTCATATCATTTGCCTGAAACGCCATACACCGAAGCATCAGCAGCATTAACTCATTAGGTTTTTAGGCTGGCCGGTGAATTCATTTGTCATTAAATCTGAAACTACACCCCTAATATGAACAAAGAAACGCTCGTTTCATTCTTTTCTGAAAAGAGATTGTTCATTTTGCTTATAAAAGTCCCGCCAGCAGATAATAGTTGTCTATTGCCTGAAGCATCCTTGGAGTGTAAATAGGATATCGCGGTTCAGGACTTAACAGATATTCCTTTTTTTGTGAAGCAATCGGATTCAGAAGCATTTTTTCGCTCATCATAAGCTAAAATAATATTACAAATATCCGGCACGATGCATTTAAATTTGGATAATTAAATATAACTAAATATAAACATTATGAGTAAAACTTTACGAGCAGCGTTCCTGTTGGTGAGTTGTATGGGCTTTTTTTTAAGCAGCCTTGCACAAAATACCTCTAAGGTGGTCACCGGAACCGTTTATGATGAGAAGGGGGAGACCCTGCCTGGCGTAGGCATTCAGGTTAAAGGCACCACACTCACCACCTCAACCAATATTGAAGGTAAATATTCGATTAATCTTCCATCGGGCTCAAATATCCTGGTTTTCAGGTTTGTAGGTCTCGCGACACAAGAAATCACGATCGGCAGCAAAATGCAGGTATCGGTGACACTGAAATCAGTCAATACTAATCTCTCCGATGTGGTGGTTATTGGTTATGGTACCGTTAAAAGAAAAGATCTGACTGGTGCAGTATCCAGGGTAACCCGCGAGGAACTGACCAAGGATGCCCCGGCAAATGTTTTGCAGGCTATGCAGGGTAAGGTTGCCGGCGTGAATGTTACACAGAATGATGGTGCACCAGGAGCTGCATTAAGCATTCGCGTACGTGGTTCGAATTCATTTTTAGGCGGCACGGAGCCTTTATATGTCATCGATGGCATCCCGTTTAATAGTAGCAGTAGCAGCTCTACTCCAAAGGCGATCGGTGGAGATGAAAAACAAACCCTGAATGCAATGTCTTTTATCAATCCAAATGATATTGAAAGCATTGATGTGCTCAAGGACGCCTCTGCTACAGCGATATACGGCTCAAGGGGTGCCAATGGCGTCGTGTTGATTACCACCAGAAAAGGCTCGGTTGGAAAAGACAAGGTAGAGTTTAACCTGACTTCCGGACTTGCCCAGGTATCCAACCTGTATAAGATGCTGAATGCCTCTGATTATGCGACCTACCAAAACCTATCCTACACCAATGCCAATAAATACGGTATTGCCAACTATACACCAGATCAATTCCCGTTCCCAGGCATGACCGTTACCGGTCCAACAGGCCAGTTTTATAAACCCGGACCTCAGGACTACGCCTCGAACAGCAAGGACTGGCAACAGGAGATATTCAGGACAGGCCTTTCGCAGAACTATTCTGTGAATATTTCCGGAGGTAGTGAAAGCGGAAACCACAGTATTGGTTTCAACTACCTGGATCAAAACGGAACGATAGAGAACTCTGACTACAAACGTTTTGGTGTCAACCTTAACCTCAACCGGAATCTCGGAAAATTTGTCAAAGTGGGTACAAGCTTATCGGTGGCCAGAAGTGTGACCAATGGGGTGAAAACCGGAACGGACAAGTCCGATGATGCCAATGCGGGTGTGGTGCGTTCAGCGATAACCTATCCAACCACCATTTTTGATAACCAATCTTTTGGAGACGCCAAATCCGCAGGAAGCCAGGGCTACTTTATTACCAACCCAGGTATCTATGTCAATGATGTACTCAACCGGGTGAAGGGGATAAATATATTCTCCTCAAATTATGCAGAGTTCACCTTTCTTAAGGATTTCAAATTCAGGCAAAACCTGGGCTTCAACTTCTCATCCAATACCCGTGACCAGTATTATCCGCGTACGGTATATGAAGGCTTCACCGTTAATGGAGATGGGCTGAAAGCAGATGATCAGTGGAACAGCGTAGTGTCGGAAAGTTTGCTATCCTATTATAAAAAACTTGAAAAACACGAGATAAGCGTGGTGGCAGGATCAACCTATGAACTGACCAACAGCCAGTGGAAAAAACAGGAGGCGCGTGATTTTACCAGTGACCTCTTGCAAAATGAAAACCTGGGTTCTGGTGCAACCCAGGTTACTCCACAGGGAGACAAGTCACAATCCACACTCATATCCTTTCTGGGCAGGGCGAACTACAGTTATGATAACCGCTATTTCCTGACAGCATCACTAAGAAGGGACGGCTCCAGCAAGTTCGGTGCAAATAATAAATGGGCCAACTTTCCTTCGGCAGCCATCGCCTGGAAGTTAATCAATGAAGGCTTCCTTAAAGATAAAATCAAAAGTCTTAGTGAACTTAAACTCCGCCTGAGTTATGGTCAGACCGGCAACCAGGGGATAGGATCCTATTCTTCGCTGAGCAAGCTCACCGTTTACAAATACCCTCTAAACGGCGCGCTTCAGACAGGATATGCGGATGACTACTTTTCCGGTCCGGCGAATCCTGATCTGAAATGGGAAACCACAGATGCCTACAACCTTGGTCTTGACCTGGGCATGTTTCAGAACCGCCTGAACCTCACTGTAGATGCTTACCTGAAAAAAACCAATGATTTACTGCAATATGTGACCACTCCGCTCTCTTCCGGTTTCCCGCGAAAGCTGGTGAATGCAGGCAGCGTGCAAAATAAGGGAATCGAATTTACCCTGAGCGGATCGCCTGTGAAATCCGAAAATTTTGAATGGAACTCCAGTTTTAACATAGCCTTCAACCGAAACAAGATTACCAGTTTAGGAAGCGAAGTTCAGCGGCAGTTTGCAGGAAACATCTCAACGGGTGACTCGCCGTTCATCCAGATCGTCGGACAGTCCATCGGAACGATATACGGATGGGTAGAGGATGGCTACTATGACAATGAAGCCGAGGTTCGTAATGATCCTCAGTTCACCAATGCCAACGCGGCATTAATCAAAAAGATGATCGGTGAGATCAAATACCGCAACCTGGATAATGATCCCTCCTCGATAACCGATAATGACCGTACCTTCATTGGCAATGTCAATCCTAAGTTTACCTTTGGATTTACCAATAACTTCAGATACAAGAACTTTGATTTGAGCATTTTCATCAACGGAAGTTATGGTAATGACATCATCAATATGAATACGCGTTTCATCGGATTGCCAGGAGATTTTAAGAATATCACCTATGCGATGTATGAAGGTGCATGGAGGGAAGGCCAGGATAACAATAATGCCACCAGTCCCAAAATTATTCGGGATTTCAGCCGCCAGACCGTACGTTTTACCTCCAGGTTTATAGAGGATGGCAGCTTTGCACGTCTTAAAAACGTGACCATTGGATACAATTTCAAGACCAAGGTTCTGGGCCTTAACGGTTTGCGGGTTGCTGTTGGTGCCAATAACCTATACACCCTTACACGCTATAGCGGATATGACCCGGAAGTGAATAGTTATGGGGATAACCCGGCGCTTTATGGGGTGGATTTGGGCGGATATCCCAATTCCCGCACCTTCAATTTTACTTTGCGATGCAATTTCTAATGATCTAACCAAAAGCGACAATGAACACAATTTCAAAAAAAATATTAATGATTACCGCCCTGGCCATGAGTATGGGTTTTTGGGGCTGTAAGAAGGCACTGGAAGAAAAGTCTTTTACCTTTGTCTCCCCTAATAATTTTTACCAGAACGAAACGGATGCCAAGGCTGCCATAAATGGGGTATATAATGAACTATATACCTATGATTTGTTTATCCAGCCCTTCTGGAACCTGACCCTGCTGGATGACGACCACGTTTCAGGTGCCGACTGGTATTTGGGTAACGCGGGTGCGGGGAACCCGCAAAGCTATTGGGGCGTTTCCCGCCCATGGGCAGGTTGTTACACGATGATTTCCCGTGCCAACGCGGTTCTGGAAAATGTGGCCAATATCAGTAGTATGAACGCTACAGTCAGGGACCGTATATTAGGTGAGGCCTATTTTTTAAGGGGCTGGGCCTATTTCCAGCTCGTGCAGCTGTATGGAGGGGTTCCAGTTCGCCTGAAATCACTTTCTCAGGACAAAAGTACCAATGTGCCACGCTCATCGGTCAAGGAAGTATACGATGTGGTGATTTCAGATTTTAAAAACGCTGAGTCAAAACTGCTCCCTTCAACTGATGCGAATGTAGGGGAACTGGGGCGGGTAACCAAGGCCGTAGCATCGTCTTTCCTGGCCAAGACCTATCTGACAATGGCTTCAGGTGCACTGTCGGCAGCCAACATAAAAGTTAGGGGTGGCAACGATAACAGTTATTATACCTACAGCAAGACTGTAGTGGCTGGCTACGAATCTTTCGACAGTCCGGCATATTTCAAACTTGCCAGAGACAAAGCCCAGGAAGTAATTTCCAGCTATGGGGCCTCGTACGCGCTGTTTACGAACTGGAAGGATGTTTTTGCTAAGGGAAACCGCAATAAGCAGGAGCAGATGTGGGAACTCCAGTCCCTGGCTGGTACGGATTTCCAAAATGACCTCCATTCTTATTTTTCTGCAGGTTCGCTTTTTGGTATCGGGGCAGTATGGATGAGCAATCACCACTACGACAACTATGAGTTAAGCGATACGCGTGTTCTGGATGGGGTAACCCACCGTTATAAAGCCAATTGGGGAACCTATTATTATTATCCTTCTGCTCAAAGTAGTTTGTATGGTGGAACTGCACCTGATGGTACAGTTTATAATAATGACGGCGCGGCAGATAATAAAGCCTACATTAATAAATACAGTGATGTTTCAGATCCTACCCTGGGTAAAAGTGATGCATTTTACCCTTTGCTGCGATATAGTGAGGTATTGCTAATTTTCGCTGAAGCCGAGAATGAAATCAATCCAGGTTCTTCAACTGCTTACACGCAGCTCAACGCGGTACGTACCCGCGCAAAAGCTTCATCCGCGCCAATAGGAATGGGCAGGGAGGATTTCAGAAGTTTTGTGCTTGAAGAGCGCGGACGTGAGTTTGCACTTGAAAACTCTATCCGTCATTTTGACCTGTTACGCTGGGGGATTTATCTGGGTGTGATGAACCGGATAACCGTTCAGCAAAATAACATAAACAAGCAACGTACCCAGCGCAATCTATTACTGCCGATTCCGCAGGACGAAATGAATACCAACAAAGCCATCACGGCCAACAATCCAGGCTGGTAAATAGCTCATTCACCTGATGTCAGCATGCTTAGCTGCTGGCATCACAGAAAATAAATCAAAATGAAAAGAAAATATTATTTTTTGAAACATGCCTTGATGCCTGTTTTTTCTATCTTATTCTTAGCAGCATTTTTTAGCGCCTGTAAAAAAGAAAACACAGATTCAGCCAGTCCGGTACTGACCAGTGTTACCACCCTGACTGATCGCAATACCGGACTCAGCAACGCCACTTATTCGCAATGGATACTCATCAGGGGCCGACATCTTGCTTCAGCAAATCAAGTTGATTTCAACGGTACGCTGATTTCCAGGGATATGATATTTGCCAATGACACCTCCATCACCGTTCAGGTGCCGGGGCCACTGGCGGGTGCGACCAGCAACCCCATTACCGTAACCACCGCATATGGACAGGCAACGCTGGCCTTCAATATCCTTCAGCCTGCTCCTGTTATTGGGCAATTTAGTCCTGTTTCAGGGAGCGTAGGCGATGTGGTGACCATTACGGGTGACTGGTTTACCAACCTGGAATCAGTTAAGTTTGGCACGGTTGCAGCCACTGTGGTTTCAAGCTCAAAAACAGAAATCAAAGTCAGGGTGCCAGCAGGCGGAGACCAGTCGTACATCTTCGTCACGACCAGTGGCGGAACTTCCCGCTCAGCAAACATATTTGGCTTTAAATATATAATCTATGATGATGCACTGAACACCTCATGGTGGTCCGGAGGATGGGGAGGAACAACAAATTATGCCAGTACCGAGGTTGTTAAAAGGGGCTTGCGCTCGATCAGGGTCAACTATGTTGGCGGATGGGGTTCTCCAATACAGATCGGAGGCGGCAACCTTGCTACCGCAGGATACACCGCTATAAAAATTTCCATCTATGGTGGTTCAGGAAGCAACAACAACAAGGTGAAACTTATCCTTAACGGTTCGGCGTCCAGTGGACAGGAACTGATACTGACCGAGGGCAAGTGGACCGACTATAATATTCCGCTAAGCACCCTTGGAAACCCAACGGCAATCAACGAGATCTGGTTACAGGAATTCAGTAACGGCGCAACAACCCTGGTGTATGTTGATGACCTAGGATTGATATAATAAAGTTTCAGAGCTACACCCTAATTTTAGGTGTAGCTTTTTTTAGCTGTCGCCATGAAAAAACTGTTTAATTTTATATCGATTTTCTGCATCCTGAGTTCTGCCGGTTATGCTCAGGTACACTATGTTCAGGCTAAAGGTGGTCAGTTCAGCATTGGAAATCAGCCCTATTATTTTATTGGCACCAATTACTGGTATGGCGGTCTGCTGGCTTTAGGAAGCGAGCCTGAAAAAGGTAAGCAACGTTTGATCAGTGAACTTAATTTTCTACAGGGGCAAGGCGTCAATAACCTCCGTGTGCTTGTCGGTTCTGAAGGAACAGGGAAAATCAATGGCGTGGAAAGGGTTAGCCCGGCACTTCAGCCAGAAAAGGGACGATTCGATCCTGCCGTATTAAAGGGACTTGACATCCTTTTGGTAGAAATGGCTAAACGCAAAATGTATGCTGTACTGTACCTCAGTAATAACTGGGAGTGGAGCGGTGGATTCCTTCAATACCTGAACTGGTACGGTGGATTGGAAAGGAGGACCATGGAGCGCAAGCTGAGCTGGGCCGAACAGAGCGAATACACCAGCAGATTTTATAGCTGTCAGGACTGCACGTCTGCTTATGCCGAACAACTCGCGTTTATAATTGGGCACAAAAATACCATAAATGGCAAAAGGTATGCATCAGATCCAACCATAATGGCATGGGAGATCGCCAATGAACCCAGGCCGATGCGTGCGGAGGCTATACCTGACTATGAGCGCTGGCTTTCTAAAACCGCCAGTGATATCCGGCGCCTTGATGCCAATCACCTGATCACCATTGGATCGGAAGGCTCAATGGGGAGTGAAAACCAGATGGCCCTTTACGAAAGGATTCACAGTGATCCTAATGTCGATTACCTCACGATTCACATCTGGCCAAAAAACTGGAGCTGGTTTAAAGGTGTGCCTTCAGAGGAAAACCTGAAAGTGGTAATCGAACACACAAAAACCTATATCGGAAAACATCTAAAAGTCGCCCGACGTCTGGTCAAACCACTGGTGATCGAAGAGTTTGGGCTGCCCCGGGACGGACATGCCTTCGGACGCACTGCTACAACCGCGCTGCGGGACCAGTATTTTGAAACCATCTTTGCGCAATGGGCGCAAAGCCGCAAAAGCGGAAACATGCTGGCCGGCTGTAATTTCTGGTCTTATGGTGGCCTTGCCCAACTTCCCGATAAAAGGATATTCTGGATGGTTGGCGATGATTTCTCAGGTGACCCGCCACAGGAAGAGCAGGGGCTCAATTCGGTATTTACTTCAGACCGCTCTACCTGGAAGGTGGTCAGCAGTTTCCTTGATCGTTAAATTTCACACCATTAATCCCTTGTAAATATCGTAGTTCTATAACGCGTTTTGGGGCGCATTCGGATTAGTCCCCAATTAACCGTATACATTTTTCAGTTAAGCAAATAATTCAATTATGAAACAATATCATAAAGCAGTGCTTCTTATGCTATTGGCAGCAACATATGCCGGGTGTAAAAAGGGTGCTGATCAGGCCCCAACGTTTCCTGAACCAGCAACAGGCGTGACCACCACCGCAGTGGTGAGGACCTCACTTGTAGATAAAAATGCAACGGATGAGACTGCAGCGTTATTCTATAACCTCAGGCGCCTTGCAAAAACAAACCTGCTCTTTGGACATCAGGATGATACCAAAAGAGGGCTGATAGACGGTGCAACCCAGTGGGCTAATGAGGCACAGTTTACCGGCATCTCTACACTCCAGAGTGATGTCCGGTCGGCAACCGGCGCCTATCCAATTGTCTATGGTCATGATTTCCTTCAGATAGCAAACTTCTCTTCAGGACCGTGGTTTGACTATGAGAAAAGTATCGCCCAAAAGCTGACCATAGAGGCATATAACAGGGGTGGGGTGAATACCTATTGCTGGCACTACGCCAACCCGGTGTCCAAGGGGAGCTTTTACTGGTCGGACGCCCCTGTACCTGCTGTAAAAGAAGTTCTGCCAGGCGGTTCGGCCAATGCCACCTTCCAGGGTTCGCTGAAAATTATCGCGGAGTACGCGCAAAGCCTCATCGGGGCAGACGGAAAGCTCATTCCCGTTGTTTTCCGCCCTTTCCATGAAATGGACGGGGACTGGTTCTGGTGGGGAAAAGGCCACTGCACCCCGGCCGAATATATAGCCCTCTATAGGTATACCGTTCAGTATTTGCGTGATGAACTTAAAGTGCGCAACTTTTTGTACGCCTGGTCACCCGACCGGAGCTTTACTACCACGAATGAATACCTTACTTATTATCCCGGAAACGATTTTGTCGATTTAGTTGGCATTGATGATTATGAGGATTTCAAAGCCAATGTCTCGCCTGAGACAGCTACGGCAAAGTTTAAGATCGTTTCGGATTATGCCAAAGCAAATAACAAGCTGGCTGCATTGACAGAAACCGGCTTGCAGAACCTGAGCCGAAAAGACTGGTTCACCCAACAGTTATTGAAGTCGCTGAAAAATCAAAACATTGAATTTGCGTACGCCATGTTATGGGCAAATACCCGTGATGCTTATTGGACACCTTATCCCGGACATCCTGCTAACCCTGACTTTGTAGCTTTTAAAGACGATGGTTTTGTACTTTTTTCAGATAAGACCCCAGCCCTGTATCAGATAAAATAAATCTGCAAGGCCATACGGACTGTTTAAGTGGCCGGTGTCTCCGGCAACTCAATATGCAGTTAGATAAATATTCGGGTCCCTGAAAAGTTTTGGCGAAACTCTTTCGGGGTGCAATGCTTCTTCTTTTTGAATACCCGGTTGAAATTTGAAATATTGTTAAAGCCGCAGTTATAGGAAATCTCTGAAATGGAATGGGTGGTTTCAATCAGCATCCGGGTGGCATGACCCAGGCGGATCTCATTGAGACTGTCGATAAAAGTATTTCCGGTACGTTTTTTAATGAACCTGCTGAAGGAAACGTCAGTCATGCTCACCAGTTTGGACACCTCCTTGAGTGTAATGGGTTTGAAAAAATTTGCGTTCATGAATTCATAAGCCTTATCAATCCTGCGGCTGTTATAGTTCAGGATCTGATCATTGTCGAAAGCGACATCAGATAATACACGCATGCTTTTCGAGGTGGAAAGGTCGTGAAGGATGCTCATCAGTTCAAGTACCGAATCAAATCCCTGAAGCTGTTTAATGGCCAGAATTCGTTCGCTTAACCTGATAGCGGTTTCTCTGGGGAAAAGTATGCCCCTGGAAGATCTTTCGAACATTTTGCGAACAAAGCTCAACTGGTTACGCCTGAGCAGTTTTTCATCAAAAAGATCACTGTGCCACTGGATGGTTACCTCGTTAATCTCCTGACTTTTGCAATTGTGGGTCAACCAGACATGCGAAAGGTTCGGTCCGACAAGAACCAGCTCGATGTCTTCTATCTCCTCAATATTATCCCCGACAATCCGTTTCGCTCCCGGTGCATTCAAAATCAGATTAAGTTCGTATTCCTCGTGAAAGTGAAGCGGGAAATCAAACTTGCTTTTGACCCTGGAAAAAATGGTGAAACAATCATTGGGCGTAAGAGGCGTTATCTCTTTAATAATATTGCTCATAACTAATTTAAAAAAGCAATATACTAAGATAAAATAACATTATCTTAATTGTTTATTCATTTTGGTTATTCGGTAGCCTTAGCCGCTAAATGACGGGGGTATACCTTGATTTTATATTCCTTTTTGATAAAATAGTATTACTCATTAAGTAAATTTTATCGGTAATTTGAATAAACTTAACGACTAACCAGATAAATGAATTTATACAAAATATCTCTCCTTGTTGCAGTCTTTTTTATGCTCAATTCATATGCATACAGCCAGCTTGTTGATCCCCTGGCAACCAGACAAACCCGGAACCTTTACCGTCATCTGCTTTCAATGAATAAAAAAGAAATGATGATCGGTCATCAGGATGACCTGGCATACGGGGTTGGCTGGAAATACGAAAAGGACAGGAGCGATATAAAAGACCTGACGGGTAATTACCCGTCAGTGTTTGGATGGGATGTAGCCGGAATAGAAAACCAGGACAAGCTTAACCTTGATGGCATACCTTTTGAAAAGATGAAGGCTTTTATAGTAAAGGCCTACGATATGGGCGCGGTCAACACCCTTAGCTGGCATATGCCTAATCCGGTGAGCGGAAAAAATGCATGGGATACCACTTCAGGGGCTTTAAGTTCATTACTGCCTGGAAATAAGAACCATAAATTATACAGGCGCTGGTTGGACCGTTTTGCCGCTTTCAGCAGCTCCCTGCGTGGTACAGATGGTCAGGCGATACCGATTTTGTTCAGACCACTTCATGAGCATTCCGGAGGATGGTTCTGGTGGGGTGCCAAATCCTGCTCACCACAGGAGTATAAAACGCTGTGGATGTTTACAGTAAACTATCTGCGAAAAACCAGGAAGCTGCATAACCTGATTTACGTGTTCAACCCCTGCGACTTTGACAATCAGGAGCAGTATTTAGAGCGCTATCCAGGGGATGATTTTGTTGATGTGCTCAGCTTTGATGCCTATCAGTACGGGGGAATTGGAAAAAATGATTTTTTTAAGGCCGATCTGTCGAAAAAGCTGGCCATTCAGGCCCGTATAGCCGAAAGCAGGAATAAACCCGCTGCACTCGCTGAAACAGGTTTTGTGGAGATTCCAGATCCAAACTGGTGGACAGACACATTTGCCCCTGCAGTTCAGTCGGATATTCCCGCCTATGTATTGTTCTGGCGAAACGCAGGCTACCGGCCGATAGAAAAAGACAACCACTATTACGCACCATATCCAGGACAGCAGTCTGCACAGGATTTTATCAGGTTTTTAAACCATAAAATGATCATTATGCAGCCGCAGGCACAGTCAAAAAGACTATACGAATAGCTATTTAAATTTATACCATCGATTTTTATTAAATACATAGATGAAACTACAACTCGTTGATTTTCTCATCATACTGACCTACTTGGGTGGTATGATTTTTATTGGCTTCTGGTACAGAAAAAAAGCAAGGCAAAATAAGGAAAGCTATCTCATGGGTGGAAAATCCCTGCCTTGGTATAAACTGGGTTTGAGCGACGCCTCAGACATGTTCGATATTAGCGGGACGATGTGGATGGTATCGCTCTGCTTTGTTTATGGACTCAAAAGCATCTGGATTCCCTGGCTTTGGCCGGTATTTAATCAGGTTTTTATGATGATGTTCCTGAGCAAATGGCTTAGAAGAAGCAATGCCAATACCGGGGCGGAATGGCTTCAGACCCGTTTTGGTACGTCCGGATATGGCATAAAAGGTTCGCACATTGTAGTCATCGCATTTGCCCTGATTAGCTGTTTCGGTTTTCTTGCCTATGGGTTTATCGGGTTGGGCAAATTTATGGAGATTTTTATCCCATGGAACGAAGTTAAATCGTTCATTCCATTCGATATACCGACAAAGTATGTTCCGCATTTTTACGGAATCGTGTTCACCCTGTTCGCCATGTTCTACTCTATTTTGGGAGGCATGCATAGTATCGTTCTTGGTGATATGATTAAATATGCCTTTATGACTGTTGGTTGTATTGCCATCGCAATTATTGCAATGGGACATCTTGGTGGGCAACGTCTCAATGTTCCGCAAGGATGGGATAATCCCTTTTTTGGATGGCAACTGAATCTTGACTGGTCCGGGATCGCCGCAGAAGCTAATAAAAAGATTGCCGATGACGGATTCAGCCTTTTCAGTATATTTTTTGGAATGATGCTGCTAAAAGGTGTTTTTGCGTCTCTGGCAGGACCGGCACCGAATTATGATATGCAAAAAATCCTCAGCACAAGAAGTCCCAAAGATGCCAGTAAGATGACGGGTTTCGTAAGCATCATACTGTTGCCCATCCGCTACTCCATGGTAATCGGCCTCACCGTTCTCGCATTGCTTTATTATAACCAGCTTTATCTCAAAGGTCCTGATGGGGTCACTGATTTTGAACGCATACTTCCAGCGACCATCAATAATTTTCTACCTGTCGGCGTTTTGGGAATTGTCCTCACCGGACTTCTGGGTGCCTTTATGGGAACTTTTAGCGGAACCTTAAATGCTGCTCAGGCTTATATTGTGAACGATATTTACCTTAAATATTTCAACCCAAAAGCGAGCACAAAAAAAATAATCACAGCAAACTATCTGGTGGGTATCTGCGTGGTTGTTATCGGCGTTGTACTGGGGTTTTTCGCTAAAAATGTCAATGATATCCTTCAGTGGATTGTCGGGGGACTTTATGGGGGGTATGTGGCAGCCAACTGCCTTAAGTGGTATTGGTGGCGTTTCAATGCAAACGGGTTTTTCTGGGGAATGGCTGTAGGCATAATTGCTGCCCTGACAATGCCATACTTCACTATTGGTCTGCCACTTTACTGGTGGCCACTGCTTTTCCTGCTTTCTTTGGCAGGTTCGATCGCAGGTACCTATGCAGCTCCGCCCACTGAAGAGCATACCCTGAAGGTTTTCTACCGGACGGTTCGTCCTTGGGGCTTTTGGGAACCCATTCACCAGCTGGTCGTACAGGAGGATCCCGGGTTCAGGGCAAATGAAAGATTCCGCCTGGATATGTTCAACGTGGTTCTGGGAATAATCGCACAGCTCTGCCTGACGATATTGCCCATGTACCTGATTCTGGGCATGAACCTCCCCCTTGCGGTGGCAATTATCATCCTAACAATCATTTCATTCATTTTGAAGAAAACCTGGTGGGACAAACTAGAAGATTAAACTTTCAATTAATGCTAAACGATATAATTTATGATAGATTTTGAAAAAAGAAAAAAGCAGCTGCAAGCTGAATTCAACAAATTGACTTGCTTAGGTAACATAAAAGAGCCACTTGGCAATGGTATATATAGCCGTTATCAAAATCCTGTGCTTACCGCTGCACATGCTCCACTGAATTGGCGCTACGACTTTGATCCCCAGACCAACCCTTATTTGCTGGAACGCATTGGCATCAATGCTACATTCAACGCCGGGGCGATTAAGTTCGAGGGCAAGTATATTCTGCTTGTCAGGGTAGAGGGAGCCGACCGTAAATCTTTTTTTGCTGTTGCCCAAAGTGATAATGGAATCGATGGTTTTACCTTTTGGGATAGCCCAGTGGTGCTGCCTGAAACCAGTGAACCGGACACTAATGTCTACGACATGCGCCTGGTGAGTCACCAGGATGGCTGGATATACGGACTTTTCTGTACCGAAAGAAAAGATCCTCATGCCCCGGCACACGATCAGTCCATGGCTGTGGCGCAATGCGGTATCGTGCGCACCAAAGACCTTTTGCAATGGGAACGCCTGCCAGACCTGAAAACCCCTTCTCCCCAGCAGCGAAATGTAGTGTTGCATCCGGAATTTGTAAATGGTCAGTATGCCTTTTATACCCGTCCTCAGGATGGTTTTATCGAAAGCGGAACTGGCGGCGGAATTGGTTTTGGCCTGAGTAAGTCCATAGAAAACGCAGTGATAGATAAAGAAGTCATCGTAGATAACAAGCAGTACCATACTGTTTATGAGGCGAAGAACGGAATGGGACCGGAGCCCCTTAAAACTGAACACGGTTGGCTTTTTCTCGCTCATGGCGTTCGGAATACTGCTGCTGGGCTTCGTTATGTGCTTTATCTTTTTATGACTGATCTTGATGATCTGACCAAAGTGATTTATAAACCTGCAGGTTATTTCATTGCACCTGAGCAAACAGAACGAATAGGAGATGTGTCAAATGTGGTATTCAGCAATGGGTGGATACTGGATGAGGATGGAACGGTTTTTATTTATTACGCTTCATCCGATACCAGGATGCACGTAGCCACTTCGAGCCTCCCGATTTTACTGGATTACGTAATGAACACCCCATCTGACGGGTTGCGCTCAGCAGCAAGTGTAGAAACAATTCTGGAAATGGTTGAAAAAAATCGAATGGTGAGTGTTCATTAACTAAATACTTTGGAAAAAGAACTTATAAAATATCAGTCCGAACTGCAGACAGAGCTGGATAGCATTTTATCCTATTGGAAGAAATATAGTCTTGATGAGCTTCATGGCGGTTTCGTGGGCAGAATAGATGAATTTGAACGTGTGGATGCCCTGGCGGCCAAAGGTAGCGTGCTTAATGCAAGGATCTTGTGGACCTTTTCGGCTGCTTACAATTTCAAAGCTGATCCTCAGGATCTGCACATCGCCCAAAGGGCTTTCCGTTACATCAATGATAATTTTATTGATCAGGACTACGGTGGCGTATACTGGCTCCTGGACGCCAGTGGGCAGCCTTTGGATAGTAAGAAGCAGGTTTATGCCATTGCCTTTACCATCTATGCATTCAGTGAGTACCATTCTGCCAGTCAGGATCCTCAAGCCCGCAGACAAGCCATAGCCCTTTACCATAAGCTGCTTGAACACAGTTATGACTGGGAAAGAGGTGGTTACTTTGAGGCCTTCACCCGGAACTGGGCACCACTGGAAGACTTGAGGCTGAGTGATAAAGATGCCAATGAAAAGAAAACCATGAATACCCACCTGCATGTACTGGAGGCATTTACTACGCTCTACCGCATCTGGCCTGACCAAGGTCTTAAGGTAAAGATAATTGCGCTGATCGAAAATTTTCTGCAGCATATCGTCCAGCCAGCACAAGGCAACCTTCTACTGTTTTTTGACGAGTACTGGGAACCGAAATCAAGATTGGTCTCCTACGGTCATGACATCGAGGCCGCCTGGCTTTTGCTCGAAGCAGCAGAGGTCATCCAGGAGGATGTTCTGATTGAACGTGTGAAAGACCTTTCGCTAAAAATGGCCGAGGCATCTATCTCAGGAATTGCCGAAGATGGTGCCCTTTATTATGAATATGACCCTGAGAAAAATCACCTGATAAAGGAAAAACACTGGTGGGTTCAGGCTGAGGGCATGGTCGGTTTCTTTAATGCCTGGCAGCTAAGCGGAGAGAATAAATTCCTGCAACTTAGTCTGGGAAACTGGCATTACGTCCAAAATCACCTGGTCGACCGTGTGAACGGTGAATGGTTTTGGGGGATTGGAGCAGATGGACAACTGATGAAAGGGGAAGATAAAATGGGTCTATGGAAATGTCCATACCATAACAGCAGAGCCTGCATGGAAATCATAAAAAGGATAAACAAGGCCTAAACCTCAAGCCCGTATGCAGATAAGAGATGTAAAATTGAAGATTTGGTGCATTTACTTAGTTGGCCAGAACCAATAGCTGATGACCGAAAAGCAACGAAAATAGGTGCAATCCTTAATTGGATTGTACCTATTTTTATTTATGCCTTATTCATTTGTCGGCGAAAAGTTTAAACCATCTTATTTCTTTCCATAGGTGATACCCGGCCAGTCATCAGTGCGGAAAGGCATCAGTGGAAGATTTTCGGAATTGACTACGTTAGCGCTCTCCGGGTTGTCCGCCCATGCGTACCTTATCGCTACCGGATCTTTTACCTCTTTACTAGATACCGAAATCGTACTTTTGCCAATTATCTTTGCCTGTGCCCAATACCATTTACGGTCTTTACCTGCAATTTGAAACCCCTTGACTTCACCAGATTTGGTTTTCAGTCCTTTGTACGTTTCCGATGCTGTTAGGATAATTTCAGTTCCGCTTATTTTAAAGCTCCTAAACTGTGCGCTTACCGAATCAACTGGTAGCCTGTAGACGGATTGCTCTGCAAGCATTGCCAGACGGCGCCCAACCTCCTGCTTGTTTTTGGGGTGGATGTTGCTCGGATCACCCAAATCAATCGCCGTAATCATACCCGTATAAGGTGTTTTCTGAGCCAAATCCTGTGCTTCACGGACCTCAGCCCAGTAGGAGTCTTCAGGATTTGCCGGCGCTTTGTGAAAGTTGGCGAGTTGTACATACAGGAAAGGCAGATGCGCATCCCCGAATTTTTTTCTCCAGTCAGCAATAAGCATCGGAAGAAGATTTCTATACTGGTAGCCCCTATCCCAGTTGCTTTCACCCTGATACCAGATGAAACCCTTGATACTCAAACCTGTTAACGGACTAATCATATTATTATACATCAAGGTCGGCAAAGTATTTGGACTCAGTTCTTTCTCCGGGCGGTCATAAGTTGTCATTTTATAGCCAATCCTGTACTGCCACAGACCTGCAAGAGCCATCGGTCCGGCGGAGGTTTTTAGTTTCACCAGTTCCGGTTTGCTCATCATTCCGCCATCGCCTCCATAGTTTTCGACACGGACGGTGATCGTATTTGTGCCTGTCTTTAGTACAGACCGCGGAACCGTGTAGTTTCTAAGCTTTCCCCAGGAGTCCGCAGTTGAGCCCACCAGGATGCCGTTGACAAATGTCTGGTCGGCATTGAGGATCACCCCAAGGCTGAGCGTAGCATCGCTCATGAGGTCGTTCTCCTTGAGTGAAATCTTTCTGCTTAGCCAGACCACCCCATCAAGTTCCAATAAATCCGGTTTCTCCGTGAATTCCCAGGCACTCGGTAACTGGATATTTTTCCAGTCTGCAGTTGAAACCTTGCCCCACAGATAATCCTGATTTTTGTAACCACTATCCCTGCTGTTGAAAGTGGTAATCCATTCCGAGTTAAGCTTTCGCTGCTTACGGTTATAACTTGTACTGTCGAACCGGGCAACCTGTTGGGCCTTAAGTCCGAAAGTTTCCTCATTTATTAATCCCTCACTGCTGATCCAGCTTTCGATTACCGTTCCTCCCCAGCTGGCATTGATTAAGCCTATCGGTACCTTAAGGTCCTGATGCAGTCTTCTTCCAAAAAAATAGCCCACTGCGGAGAAATATCTGGCCTGCTCCGGGGTACAGTTTGTCCAGCTTCCCCTGCTTTCTGCTTTTTCTTTCAGCGAAATTTCCTTTCCCACACTGTACAATCTGATTTGGGAATAATCCGCATTTTTAATCTCAAGGTCGGCTTTGTTTACATCCTGAAGATTGAATTCCATATTTGACTGCCCGGAACAAACCCATACATCACCGACTAAAATGTTGCTCAGAATGACCTTGTTTTCGCCGGTAAAAACCATTTCAAATGGTCCGCCAGCAGACATTTTTGGTAGCGTAGTGTACCATTTACCATCCGTACCGGCTGTGGTCCTAACTTTTTTGCCGTTCAGCTCAATTGTAACCCCTTCCCCTGGATGACCGTAACCCCAAACTTTGATCGGCTTTTCTCGTTGAAGTACCATATTGCTGGACAATAGGGAAGGAAGGGAGATGGAAGCCCGGGCAGCGCCTCCCAGTAGTAATAGGAATGCTAAAAGTTTAATTTTATTCATGGGCAAAAAGTAGATAAATAAAAAGAGATAAACTACACGGAATTTATCTCAAAATGATGAAAATATTATACGAAAACCAAACGGTTCTACTCACTTCGCATGTCCCGACCAAAAAGAACACCAATAAACTTTAAACATGCAAGGTTTAGAGCTTTTATCCCGGCTTTTTTTTGCAATTAACAGGTTTCACTTTAGTTTATAACTATCACTTAACAGGCATAGTTATTGTAATTGATTTTCTTTAAAATCTGAAAAATTGAAAATTACAGCAATTGACCACATCGTTTTGACCGTAGCGGATATTGAAAAAACAGTATCTTTCTACACACAGATTCTTGGCTTTGAAAAAATAACTTTTGGGGACAACAGGGTTGCGCTCAGGTTTGGAAACCAAAAAATAAACCTGCATCGTGCAGGGAATGAAATTGATCCAAAAGCCCTTTTGCCAACTCCGGGTTCGGCAGATATTTGCCTGCTCGCATCCCAGGACCTGCAGGAAATAAAACAGGAGCTGGAGTCTATGGATATAGATATTTTAGAGGGTATCGTAGAACGAACAGGCGCTTTGGGCGGGATATTATCCATTTATATCCGCGATCCTGATGGAAACCTTATCGAAATCTCCAATTATCAATAATTTCTCTTCTTTGCTAAACCCAGACTTCACGAGGTTTAATGTTTTGAAAATATTTCTATTCCTTATTACAAGCGAAGGATACAGTTATTCGTGAGCAATTCAATGTTCTGATAAAGTGTTTATTGCAGGAGTTAAGTCAACTATAAGCAGTATGCGATTTTGGTGAACTTGGCGAACAATCATCTTTTAAAAGTTTAAATTTGAGCTATAGAAGGATAGAATATGAAATTAGTTTTGATTATTTCAAGGTGCATTTTTACCATAACCTAACAGTATTAAATGAAAAGTCCGCCACCTTTCAACAACACTGATGATGTTTAAGTGTAAAAAAATCCAAGTAAGGTTAAAGTTTATTCCAGAGCCAATTGTATTTGCCGCAACAGATAACCACAAAGATACTTTGAGGATTTTTACTCCTGGTAATACCGATAACGCAACTTCGGTCAAGTAAGATGCAACCGCCTTAAAGAAAAAAGTTGATTTTAGCTGAGGCCCGACTTCAGTCGTGTTGCTCAATAGGTTATTAAAAAAAGAATTCCTAAAGGAGAAATTTTGTTAATTTTTATATTACTTTGAGTTTACTTATCAGTCTTGTTGGAAAAAGAAATTATTGACTATAATCTTTGGCAGAAACTGTTATCGGGAGATAGACTTGCGTTAAATATAATTTACGAAAGGAATTTATCACCACTGTATCAGTATGGAATGCGTATGCTTCAAGATGAGGATGCCGTGAGAGACTGTTTGCATAATCTTTTCGTGAAAATATGGGTTAACCACAAAACCCTCAAACCAACAGATAACATTAAATATTACCTGATATCGGCTTTTCGAAACACGATTATTAATTATAAAACCCAGGAAAGTAAATTTCAAAAAGTCGATATTAGAGATAATGAGGTTTTCGATTTGAAGTTTACCGTTGAAGCTGAATACATTAAAAAGGAAGAACAAAACAAGAAGATACTGCAGCTAAGTGAAGCCATGAATAAATTGACCCCCAGACAGAAGGAAATCATTTACTTGAGGTATTTTGAGGAGATTGATTACGATGAAATCGCTGAAATAATGGATCTAAGTAAAAAAGGGGCCTACAAACTTAGTGCAAGAGCTTTGGAGGCACTGAGGGAAATACTAAATGTAGATAAAGCAATGCTTTTGGCGGTTTTATTGGCCGTAAAAGCTTAGCTTTTTTGTGAATCTGGAAAAAAAAACAAAATAATTTGAATTCTATGGGGTAGTTTTTAAATATTTCCTGTTTGTATAATTGAATGGTCGTTAAAATCATTCGTAATTATGCCAAACAAAACATATAATTCATATAATGCCGAGAATTTTTTAGATGATGCAGATTTTTTGCGTTATGTAAAATACAATAATCCTAGTGATGTTTCTTTTTGGAATAACTGGCAAGCTGTTAAGCCTGAAAATTTAAAATCGTTTAAAGAAGCGAAATTACAATTACAACTTATTTTAAGTGATCAGCCAAAAGCTGAAACCATTAATTTTCGTGAGCTGCTTCTGCAGGATATCAACCTGTCTGTAGATGCGATTCAAAAAAGCAAAAAGAGGAAATTAATCCGATTAGTATGGACTTCCGGGATTGCTGCCAGCTTTCTGATGGTCACGCTGATTTCCTGGTTCTTCCTCTCTGAGATCACCATAAAATCTGATTTTGCAGAAAACCGTTTGGTACACCTGCCAGACGGCTCGGAAGTCAAACTGAATGCAAATTCAAGCTTAACCTACGCCCGCGCTTTTAACTGGAAAGTCCGTCGGGAAGTACATTTGGCAGGCGAGGCTTACTTTAAGGTAAAACACATTAATATTAATTCAGATCAGGTTAAAAAGGGAGAATTGTTCATAGCCATCACTGATGGAGCGAGCGTTCAAGTCCTTGGAACAGAATTTAACCTAAAGGATCGTCACCGTAAAACCAGCGTGGCCCTGATCAAGGGTAAGATTCAGGTCAGTTCGAACAGTACGGGCAAAAGCTATGTGATGCATCCCGGGGATTTCATCGATCTTGATGGCAACGGAAACAGTGTTGAAAATGTGAATGATTTTGCCAATCAAACCGCCTGGCTGAGCGGGAAAATCGTCGTCAACCAAACTACAGTAAATGAAATTTTAAGAGAATTTGAAGATTTGTATGGCTATAAAGTAATGCTGGATAGCCCTGCACTTGGAAATAAAAAAATAGATGGCGCCATATCTATAAAAAGCGAAGAAAGTTTACTCTTTACCCTTAAAAACATTTTAAATGTAGACATACAAAAAGAAGGAAAAACAATCTACCTGAAGAACAGAAGATAACTGTTAAAGTAAAATCAACAACCAAACCAAACTAAAATGAAAAAAAGATTTACCCGATCATTCGGCTGTATCTCTATGTTTTTGATTATCGTATTTGTACTGCCTGTAAAAGCACAACAGAATGCGAACAGAATAACCGTAGAGACAGCGCTGAATGCCATTTCAAAGAAATATAATACCAAGTTTGCCTATGAACATGATATTGTTCAGGGCAAAACAACATCTGCAGAAAGCTTAAAAGCCAAGAATTTAGATGAAGCCCTGAAGCAGGTTTTGTATCCCAATAACTTGCTGTTTTTATACGTAAGTGACGGAAACTATACCATCGTAACGCGTGATGAGCGTCTTTTTTCTCCTAAATCGCCCGCCCAGAATATGAACGGAGGTGCAGCGGAAATAAAAGATAAATTTATTACCGGCCAGGTTATCGATGAATTAGGTAATGCGCTTCCCGGCGCAAACATCAAGAGCAATTCATCCAACAAATCAATTACAACGGATGTTAATGGCCGGTTTTCTGCTTTTTTTCCAGAAAATACCATGGAGATCAGCGCTTCTTATGTTGGCTATGAGCCGAAAATGGTTAGCATGTCAGGGAACATAAAGAACTTAATCATAAATTTAAAGCTGTCCAACGCAGCCCAGCTTCAGGATGTGAATATTGTTTCTAATGGATATCAAACCTTGCCTAAAGAACGTTCAACTGGTGCAGCTTTCTCTATATCCTCAAAAGATATCGAGAAATTTAAAATTGCCAACATTGCACAAATCCTGGAATCACAGATTCCCGGGGTAAAGGTAACCCTGACTTCCGGTGATAACAGTTTTGTTTACAGCAATAGCCAGATTGCATTAAATGGTGGAACCCGTACTGTGGGGAAGTCAGATTACAATGTTGCTATTCGTGGTAACAGTACCTTTCAGGGGGAAACATTTCCACTGGTGGTTGTAGATGGAGCGATTTCAGAGCTTGATTTGTCAACGATCAATCCAAATGATATTGAGAATATTACTTTTCTGAAAGATGCGGCAGCAGCCTCAATATGGGGAACACGTGCTGCAAACGGTGTTATTGTTATCACGACGAAAAAAGGTGGAATGAACCAAGCGCCATCAATTAGTTTTTCCGCGACCGGTTCTGTGTCAAATGCACCGAATCTGGATTACCTACGCATGATGAATGCTGCACAAACAATTGATTATGAAAAAGAATTGGTAACAAAAGGACTTATTGCCACACCAAATGCAGCAACGGCATTAGGAGCTCCGGTTAGTGAGGTAACGGATCTTCTATTTAAGCTCAAAGCCGGTACAATTACACAGTCAGCTTATGACAGCCAGATTGCGCAGTACACTGCAAGAGATAGCCGCAGTCAGATATCAGAATATTTCCTTCGCCCCGCAACTACACAGCAATATAACTTTTCAATCAATGGTGGTGGGAATGCAACGAGTTATTTTTATTCCGCTTCTTACAGTAAGGAGCAACCCTATGCCATCGGGAATGAAGGGCAACGCCTGACCATTACCTTAAATAATACATTTAAACTTTTTAAAAAGGCCACACTGTCTACAAATGTTAAGGGTTCATTTTTAACGTTCAAAAATAATGGAATAAGTTTGAATAGCTTCTATAATCCATCTGCTGTCACTTTTATGCCATACAATCAAATTGTTGATGACAATGGTAACCGTGTTCAGCGTTCGATGAAATATTATTCAGGCTGGCAGAACACACTTTCTGCCAAAGGTTATCTGAATTGGAATTACAATGCTTTGGATGAACTGGACAATAATGATCTGAGCCAAAAAGACAATAACTATTCGGTTAACTTAAATCTAAATGTACCTCTTATAAAAGGTCTTTCCGCAACTGCATTCTTCAGCACTGAACGTACATTTAGTGCAACTAGACGTTATTATAATGAGAATACCTATTATTACCGTGATTTGGTAAATACCTTTACGCCACTTCCGACCACCGGTAACACCGTTAATTCAGTTGGCTTGACGCCTGGAGCTGGTATATTATCTTTGACTAATACCACCAACAATAATTATAATTTGAGGGGTCAGTTAGGTTACGATGATAAAATTGGGGAAAATCATCAGCTTACTGCCATTGCAGGTGCGGAAATCCGCCAGACGCAATTGGGGCAGGGGCTTTCTAGCCTGTATGGCTATAATACGGGAACAGGCATTTCCCGAAGTGTAAATTATTTTACACCTTATACCACCATTGCAGGTTTCAGTCAAAGCTTGCCGGGAGCAGCATCGCAAGGCGATAAAACCCGCCGCTACCTGTCTTATTATAGTAATGCTGCCTATACCTATAAAGGTAAGTACGCGCTAACGGGAAGTGTGCGGTATGATGACTACAATAATTTTGGGGTTGATCGCAAGTTCAGGGCAACGCCATTATGGTCTGCAGGTGTGAAATGGGACGCTTATAAAGAATCATTTCTTAATAACCAGTCTTGGCTGTCAAACTTAAATATCAGAGCAACTTATGGTGTGAATGGAAATATATCAACAACACTTTTTCCCTTCACCTATATCGGTATAATTCCGACAGATGGAACTACAG
The DNA here is from genome assembly GCF_000633455.1 of Pedobacter jeongneungensis. Classification (GTDB taxonomy): domain Bacteria; phylum Bacteroidota; class Bacteroidia; order Sphingobacteriales; family Sphingobacteriaceae; genus Pedobacter; species Pedobacter jeongneungensis_A. The sequence goes on along the minus strand of NZ_AYMG01000038.1, from coordinate 97,456 downwards.
GTTTGCCTAGTGCCACAATCATTTCGCCCGCTAATCCCGAACTTCGATGGGAGAAAACCTATGTGACCAATATTGGCCTGGATTATGGCTTGTTCAAAAACAGGTTATATGGAAGTATTGATGTTTATCGCAAGCATGGTGAGGATCTGTTTTTCACTTTTCCGGTGAATGGAACTTATGGTGTTACCTCATTGACCAGAAACTCAACTGAATTAAAAGGAAAAGGTATCGATGTTTCATTAACAGGCCTTATTTACAACAATAATGATTGGGAAGTGACCAGCAGGCTAAATTATGCATATAACACAAATGAAGTCACAGATAGTAGGCTCGTTGCCAATTCCAGTTTCTTCGCAAATCCAGTTTACGGGCCATTAATCAGTGGCTATGCAAGCGATAAAGTCTTTGTTTATCGAAATGCGGGCCTGGATGCTACAGGAATGACGCAGGTGTACGACGAAAATAACAATAAAGTCACAGCTGCACAGAACGTAACAGCGCTTGGTGCTTTGGCATATGCAGGCAGAAGTGTCGCGCCACATTTTGGAAGTTTAAATACCTCAGTGCGCTATAAGGATTTTACACTAATGGCTGTAGCTACTTATCAATTTGGAAATGTGTTTTTGAGACCAACAATTAGTGGTTATCCATCTACAAGGCTGGGAACAAAATATGATTTAAGTGAAGATATTGATAAGCGATGGAGAAAAGCAGGCGATGAGCTTACTACAAACGTTCCCGGTGCTGCAGGCGTTTACGCAGCACAGAGTTTATTGAGGTACCAGCAGTCCGATATCAATGTATTGAAAGGGGATTATATTCGTTTACGTGAACTTTCGCTCTCTTATAAAATACCAGTCAGTAAGATCACCAAAGCTGTCAAGGCTGCAAACTTCGGTTTTGCAGTGCGTAACCTTGGATTACTCTGGACTGCCAATAAAGAAGGCTATGATCCCGACTTTGCAGGATCGCTAAGTACAACAACGCTCGGATTACCAGCTACCGTGTCATATAATTTTTCTTTAAATGTCAACTTTTAACCCTGTCAAAATGAACTCAAAATATAAGTACTTCTCTCTTCTGATTGGAATGTCTGTTTTTTGCAGCTGTAAAAAATACGTGGATATTAAAACACAGGGTAATTTGGTTCCCAATCAAACCATAAATTACCGTTATCTGTTAAACGCTACCAGTAATTTCGAAACAAGTTCCAACCTGTCAGATTTTGCCTCCGATGACCTTAATATCATTGATGCCGCTCAGATTAACTCCTTGAATAGCTTAGCTTACGGTTACTATGTTAATACTTACACGTGGCAGCCTGTTATCTATCCGGTTGGTAATGCGAGTTACGAGCAAGACCGGAACTGGAACTTTATGTACTCAAGAATTCTATATTGTAATACGATCATCAATGAACTACCGGCAAGCAACGGAACAGAAGCGGACAAAGCGGAGCTTTCAGCTGAGGCACTGGTTCATCGGGCAGATGCATACCTGGTTTTAGTTAATAATTATGCTAAACCCTATAATGCCGCAACAGCTGCAACGGATTTAGGTGTCCCGCTTTTAACTGCACAAACTGTTTCCCAGAAATTAAACAGAGCTTCAGTTAAAACAGTTTACGAGCAAATTATTGCAGACCTCACCTCAGCTATCCCTGCTTTACCGACTACGCAGGCATACAATACTTTACCCAGCAAAGCCTCTGCTTATGGTGAGCTCGCGCGCTGCTACCTTTATATGAACGATTATACAAATGCAGCGAGGTATGCTGACTTAGCGCTGAGCCTGAGAAGTACACTGAATGATCTGAGTGCAATAACAACAATTACGAGCACGAATTATCCCAAAAGGATCACAGATCCTGAGATTTTGCTTTCTAAAACAACTCTTGATGGAACACTTGCATACACGCCCACGGCTTTTCGCCTAGGCGATGAGCTGTTAAGTATTTTAGGTACCACTGATCAACGCTATACATTATTTACCGTTCCCGCCTCCACTATTTCTGCAACCTATACCGGAAGATATTTTTACAGGGAAAGAGCAATTGGTGAAACCAGAAACGTTGGTCCCTCTGTTCCTGAAATGATATTAATAAAGGCGGAAGCATTCGCCCGAAACGGAGATGCCGCTAATGCAATGCTATGGGTGAATAACCTGCGCATCAAACGTTTCAAATCTGCTGATTATGTTGCTCTGACGGCCAGTAATGGTGCTGATGCGTTAGTAAAAGTCATTGAAGAGCGCCGGAGGGAGTTCTTTGGCAGGATGCTCCGCTGGTGGGATATGAGGCGATTGAAAAATGAGGTTCCTTTTCAGCGTACTTATACCAGGAATTATGGTGCATCAACATACACTTTAGCCCCAAATAGTGACCGTTATGTGTTTCCAATTGCAGAATACCTGACTAATTTAAATCCAGAACTGGAAAAAAATCCTTAAACACAACACACAAATATAAAATTACTGCCAGGCGAAAGTCTGGCAGTTAATGAAACGCAGATGAAAAAACAAATCAAATTCCTACTGTCCTCAATTTCGTTCTCACTTTTTGTTACCGTCGCCTCGTCACAAACTAAACCCAATTTTAGGTCGTTTCCGGAAATCGTACATAATGGCGACACGATCAAAGTTGAATATGACGCAAGCAGCACTGTATTAAAAAATCAGAAAAAAGTAGAAGCAGTGATGTACAGCTATCAAAATTACAAATGGTATGCCAGTGATGTCACCTTCAACGGGGTTGAAAATAACTGGAGTGTTTCGGTAATTGTTCCAAAAGATTGCGGTTTGCTTGCTTTTAAATTTAAAGCCGATACGCTTGTAGATAATAACCATGATCAAGGCTACTTTCTGATGATGCGGGATAAAAAAAGAGCTGGTTTAATGGCCAAAGGCGCATACGCGGGCTGGGCGTTTTCACGCTCACCCAAGTATGGTAAAGATATTCCAAACTATATCAAATTCGAGGGAATTAGTGATTCAGCTACGTATCACTGGTTAAATCAGGAAATCAGCTTTAATCAGGATTCAAAATCAGTCCTGGTCTATCCATATGCTGTAGCCACAAATGCAACTTTCAAAACAGATGCGCCGCCAAGATTGCAACGCATTCTTGCCTACTTAAAAAGGGCTGAGGCAACAGAAGGAGATCTGTTAAATGCAAGGAAGATCTTGTTAAGATTACTGCCGGACAAAATAATAGCAGATTCCGTTGAAAAGGTATTAATGCAAAGATTCCCCAAAGGTAGTCTGGCACGCTTAGCTGCATTTAAGGCTATACCTACCAGCAATGATATCACATTAACTTTGGCTGGATACAGAAAGTTTTTAGCAGATTTCCCCGAGAATGCAACGGATAAAACATTTAATGAGGAAAATAGGATAAACTATGATATCATCAAGCAGAACATTATCGTTTTCAGTAGTTACACAGAGAAAAATCATGCTGCTTTAGATCAGTATTTAAGTGCGCTATCTTTTGGAATGATTAATAACCTGTACTATAAAATCGTTGATATTCCCTTAAAAAGGAAGGAAGTAGCGGAAAAAGTATTGATGTCTGTTTCGGAGAAACTCGTAAAGAGATTGGAATTCATCAGGGCAAACAGACCGGAAGAATTTAGTTATTTATCTCAGCAGGAGTGGGTTCAAATGGTTAATAACACGATGGCAAAACAAATCGTTACCGATCATATCCACCTGTTAAACAATGCGGGTAAATACAAAACGGCATTAATTTATGCCGATGCCGCGCAACCGATTTCAGGATACAAAAATGCTTCATTTAATAATGAACTTTCCATCACTTTAGCAAAGCTTAAAGATAAAGAACGCTTGTCAACAGTATTGGCAAAAAGTGTGTATGAAAATCAAGCGAGCGCTGAAATGCTAACCATGTTAAAAAGTACATATGTGAAAGAAAAAGGTAACGAAGTAGGATTTGATACTTATTTGGCAAGCCTTAAAAACGCTACCGATAGTAAAAAAATGAAAGCAGATATTTTGAAGGAACAGGTGGAAATTCCTATGGTTGATTTTGCCATGCTGGATTTAAATGGAAACACTATTAAGCTGGAGGATTTGAAAGGCAAAACGGTGGTGTTTGATTTTTGGGCTACTTGGTGCGTTCCTTGTAAAGCCTCATTTCCAGGAATGAAACTTGCCGTCGAGAAATACGCTAAAGACCCAAATGTGGTTTTCTATTTTGTAGATACCGAGGAACGTGGTGAAAATTATAAAAAGGAGATTGCAGCCTACATCAAGGCCAATAATTACCCTTTTAATGTTTTGTTTGATAATAAGGCAACAGGTGGTAAAGCTACCGGAGAAGTTTTTGACCGGGTTTGTAAAACATTCAAGATTTCGGGCATCCCGCAGAAAATCATAGTGGATCAAAATGGTATAGCAAGATTCAGATCGATTGGTTTTAACGGGAGTGCTACTGAATTGGCAGATGAGATTTCAACCATGGTGGACATCACCAAAACGATTAAATAATGAAAAAGCTGATTTTCCTTTTAACCCTGCTTTGCGGTTTCAATTCTTTTGCGCAGCAAACGCAAATGGTTAGCGACAGTGTTACTTTTAAAAGTGCAGATGGGAGAATAACTTTCGGAGGCACATTTAGTAAGCCCTTAGGCTTGAAGTCTTTTCCAACCGTGATTATCATTTCAGGAACGGGAAAACAGGACCGCGATGGCACAATGGCGGGGCATAAAATTTTTCTGGAGATAGCCAGTTATTTAAATGCGCATGGGGTTGCAGTTCTGAGAACGGATGATCGCGGACTGGGCAAAACGACAGGGGTATATGAAACAGCCACCACAGAAGATTTCGCCAATGACGCATTGGATGCCATAACTTATCTGAATGGGAGAAAAGATATTGATCGGAAGAAGATAGGTTTACTCGGGCACAGCGAAGGTGGGGCGGTAATCGCACTGGCAGCTGAAAAAAGTAAAGCGGTCAGGTTTTTAATTAGTTTGGCCGGATTGGCGATGAGTGGCTTTGATGCGCAGATCAAACAAAATGAAGATTTGGTCAATCATTCTGCCCTGCCTGATTACGATAAAAGACGGTCAAATGAAATTAATCGTATTATGTTTGAAACTGCCCTGAAATTTGCGGATTCTGATAGCATGGAAGTGAAGCTGAATGATGCATACAAGGCTTGGAAAATTAAAGACGACGCTTACTTTAAAACATTAAATATTAAATTCGATCATTTTCGGTTCCCAATATACAGCTACTCAAAAAATGCAACCAGTCCCTGGTATCGGTATTTTATAAAATATAATGCCGAACAAACAATTTCAAAAATTAAAGTTCCGATTTTGGCATTAAACGGCGATAAGGATTTAATGGTAGCCGCTGATGAAAATTTATTGAACTGGAAAAAATTCGCTTTGGCAGGAGGTAACAGAAAAGTAATGACCATCAAACTACCTGGTTTAAACCATTTGTTCTTAGCCTGCACGACTTGTGATAATGCAGAAAGTGTAAAAATTAAAACTGGTTTCTCGGAGACAGCCCTGACTGTAATCAAAGACTGGATTGCGAAGAATGTCCGCTAGAAACGTAGTACATTGTTTTTACGGGTCGTGGATCGATGAGTTATTAACAGAATGATTTTAGGGTCTGAACTTTCCAGGTTATAATTAATTTTATCCATGGAAGAAATAGACGGTAGAAATAAATAAGCTCTTCTGAATTTATCCCTGGACGTTGAGAATCTCCTATTAATACTATTCCAGCGGTTACTTCCAACTATTAATTCTTCTGCCTATAACTTTAATTTTAAACAGTAAAAGTCCAGGGATTTATGCTTGAAACTATTTTTCACGCCTACTGGCAAAAACTTCAAATATGCATAACATATCATCGCTTCTTTTCGGGTTGTTTTAGTTTGCATCCAAACATTTCCACTTACTTTATGAAAAATATTTTTTTGCAGACAAGGTATTTTTATCTGTATTGATAGTTGTATTTTAGGCCATCTATTTCATTTAACCAGAACGCCCAAATTAATGAAAATCAAAATCGTACAGCGATACCTCAATCGCTCTATAGTCGAAGCAGACATGATTCTTCTAACATGGAATTCCTGGAATGATTATGGTTTTCTAACAGTTTTCGGTATAATTTATTTTGATCAGGAAATGAATCGCCATAATATCGGTAATGTGAGAATCGGATATTACGGACAAAAGGATGGTGATCGTCGCTTATCCAAAGAAGATGAATTAGAATTCTTATCTGATGAATTTTTTTCATTAGGTGCCGGGACGGAATATTATGAAAATTTAAAACGACTTAAAAAGGATCAACGGGAATCGATTCTGCATGCACTTCGGGATATTGCTTACAATCCAAGTATACTCGAACTGGCACAGCACGAGGAAGTAACGAAATCTTCCTTGTTCAGGGGGCTTGACATTGCTACTGTCAAAGGGCAATATCACAGAATGGCATTGGGAGGAGCTAAACTAACAAACTTCCGGTTTTGGTTTAACAGTCCTAAAATCAGACCCGAAAGTCCTGAAATGAAATTATCATTCAAAGTGGTGCCTGAATCCAACCCGCCAACAAATATCCATGTTATTATAGGAAGAAATGGAGTAGGCAAAACCAGTCTTATTAACAATATGATTTCTAGTTTGTACCATGGCGAAGAAGAAATGAAAACTGGCCTGTATTTTAAAGAAGCTGATGACCGCTTTGTGAATGTTGTCCAGATTTCTTTCAGTGCTTTTGATATGATGGTTCCTTTTTTTGATAGAGAAAGCCCAGAAACAAATATTGAATTTAAATATATCGGGCTTAAACGTGAAGCCAGTAATTCTGCACTGGGATTTAGCATCAAAAGCGGGCCGGATCTTTCCGCTGAATTTCGGGAATCTTTCACTGAATGCTTGGAAACTTTTAAAACCGACAATCTCATAAAGGGAATCAGGGCTTTGGAATCAGATCCGAATTTCAAAGAAGCTGATATCTTGCAATTACTTGACTTGAGTGGTATGGAGTTCGAAAAGAAAGCAAAGGAACTTTTTGATAAACTCAGTTCTGGACATATGATTATTCTGCTGTCGATTACCAGGCTCATCGAGACAGTGCAGGAGAAAACCCTCGTATTCATTGATGAACCAGAAGCACACCTTCATCCGCCATTATTGTCTGCCTTTACCCGATCCCTCTCAGAATTACTCATAGACCTTAATGGAGTATGTATAATTGCCACCCATTCACCAGTAATTCTACAGGAAGTTCCGCAGAATTGTGTATATAAACTTCAGAGGTTTGGCGCCAATGCTTCCGCAACGCGGCCCGAAATACAAACCTTTGGTGAGAATGTTGGCATACTTACCAGAGAAATATTCGGTCTTGAAGTAACAGATTCCGGATTCTACCAATTATTGAAAAAGGCCGTCAGTGAGGTTAAAAATTATGAGGAGTTATTGGAATACTTTGATGGAGAACTTGGAATGGAAGCCAGATCAATCGCCAGGGTATTGTTTGCTAATCAAAGGAATCAATTGTAATGTGGGTATTACCAAAACCGACAGATGATGCAAAAACTGTTTTTCTTGACTGCATCTCTATAATTCAAGATAAGGCTTTAAAAAAAAGGCTTGAGCATTCAGCACATGATGTTGCCGACGCGGCAGTCCGCTATGAGGCTAAAGTAGCCTCGAATAAGCTTTACACTCTCCCCCGTAATAAATCCACGAAAGCAAATAAAGATATCCGGGTGCTTGGATTGGTTACCATCAGCGAAATGAAAGCTGTTTATACCAACTGCTTCGCATTAAGAGGGACCAAAGGCAGAGTTCTCTATGATAAAATACTGGCCCAACCCAAAAACAGTAAATGCCCGTACTGTTTTCATCGCCAGGTTTCCACAATTGACCACTATCTGAGTAAAGCCTATTATCCGTTACTTTGTGTAGCACCGGTCAATCTGATCCCCTGCTGCAAGGATTGTAATTTTACTTTGGGTAGTAAATATCCAAAACAAGCTGAAGATGAGCTTCTCCATCCTTATTTTGATAATGTGGAAAATGAACTCTGGTTAAAGGCCAAAGTTGAAAGAACGACTCCTGTATCTGTCAGTTTTTACGTTTCCTGTCCAAATCATTGGGATGGTCTGTTAAAGGATAGGGTGAAGCATCATTTCGACTGCCTGGCACTTAACTCGCTTTACAGTGCAGAAGCAGCAAATGAATTAACGAACCTCAACTATCTACTTTCCAACCTGCTAAGTACCGTGGGGAGGTCTGCTGTGATGGATATTTTAAAAGAAATGCGAAACAGCCGCAGGAGTGCTCATGTTAATTCGTGGCAAACTGCAATGTATACCGCTTTGGCTAAAGACGTTTGGTTTTGCGAAGGCGGCTTCGTGGTCTAAAATGGAGCACAATCAATTGCTAATGCTCAGGTTCAAATCAAAATAGAAGGGTTTAAGAATGAAAACCTTGATGTTTTATCGATTTCCGCCGGTTAGACCTTTGGCCCCCGGATTTATTGTCTTTGAAGCAGGTCCGGTAAATTTTTAGCATGGCTCTGCTGATACAATGGTTTAGTACGACCAGCTCAGGTGGTTAAGCTACGGTAGAAAACCCAGGCGGGTTTCAATAGGAACATTAACCTGTAAGATCAATGATCTGCTTCTCCGACTTTGGTGTATGGATTGTCATGCACGGAATGCATATGATGGCAAAATATGGATATATCGAAAAAAAATCAGTAATATTTTTCTGAATTCCTTAATATTGGGCAACGCAATCTAAAACTAACGCATGGATAATTCCCAACGAAACCGTATCGCTGATACTACTGATTTCAAACTAATCGCAATAAAAACACTCCCTGGCTGCAACAGCGACTATTATAAAGTACTTTCTCCGGAAACCGCGTATTTCTTTTACAATAATTATGATATCGATCCCTTAACCGATAAAATTACCCATAATGATGCCCTGCCGAATGATTTTTTTAAAGTAAATAATGTTAATATCAATGTTTCCGCAATAGTTGGTAAAAATGGCTCAGGAAAAAGTACCATAGTGGAATTGTTTTTCAGGACTATTTATAACTTAACAAACGGGCAGGGCTTTCCGGATACTTATTTTCAGCCTTTAGCTGAATTCAACGTGGCACTCTACTACCGTACTGATCACTTTTACAAACTGGAAGTGAGGGAAACGCAGGTAAGTCTGTTTACTTATGATGATTTTACCCTTTTGCCCGGAGAGCCATTGATAGATCAGATTATACCCGACTTTTTTTACAGCATTGCTGTGAACTATTCCCACTACGCCTACAATCATAAAGATTTTGATGAGCCCAATTGGTTCGACCCACTGTTCCATAAAAATGATGGCTATCAGACGCCTTTGGTTATTAATCCTATGAGAACTGATGGAAACATCGATATCAATGTTGAAAACCACTTGGTAGTTTCTCGATTAATCGCAAATTTTTTACTGCCACAAACTGATGACCTATTCAGCTTTAGAGATGTTTCGAATAATCTGGTGGCCTACAAGTTAAAGCTGACTTTAAATAAGGGAAAAAGAAACAAGGCGCTTTGGTACGGTGGATCAGAAATTGATGAAAAAAAAGGTCCGGCAACTATCAGTGATTTTGAAGATCAATGGATTGAAATACTGGATAAGCTCAACGTTAACTATCCGTTTAAATGGGAATACTTAGGTGCGGAAAATGAAGATTACATTCTGGTCATTGACTATATTTTATACAAGCTTGCAAGGATATGCTTGCAGTACCGGGATTATAACAGATTTTTTTCAAAGGAAAGTCGAAAATTCGATACAGATCTCTTGTCAGAGTTTATTCATAAGCTGATGGGGGACCACAGTCATATCACCTTTAAGCTTCGCCAGGCACTGAACTTTTTACTTTTTCAAAATCTTCCACTCGAAGATCAGGAGCTGACGTTAGATCACCTTCAGCAGGAAATGGTCAGAATGGACGGAAAATATCCGGAAAGATCACTTCAGCTGATTGAAATTGTACCCCCTCCAATTTTTTCTATCGAGATAGTACTCAGACCTAAATCAGGAAATATAAAGGACATCCCGCTCAAAAAAATAAGTTCTGGAGAAAAACAATTAATTTTTTCGGTCAGTTCGCTCTTATATCATCTTGTCAATATAAACTCTGTGCCAGAAGGCGGAGGAAGGGTCAAATACCGATATATAAATATCATCCTTGAAGAAATTGAGCTTTATTTTCATCCGGAACTACAGCGCCAGTATATCAGTTATATATTGCAAAGCATATCAAGAATAAAGCTCGCGGATATCGCAGGAATTAATTTTTGTTTCGTTACCCACTCACCTTTCATACTTTCAGATATTCCGCACACAAACATTATGTTTTTGAATGAGCAAGGTAGAGTTGCAGACAAAAAGGAATCATTTAAAACCTTTGGTGCCAATATCCATGATTTAATGAAACAAAGTTTTTTTCTTGAAAAAGGTACCATGGGCGAATTTGCCAAGAACAAAATACAGGCTACGATCAACTATTTAAATTTAAAAAGGATAGAGCAAGAGATCATTGAGATTGAAAAGAGACCGGCATCGTCAGATGCAGATTTGCTTACAGCCAAAAGAAATGAACTAGAGTTGCAGAGAAAGTTGGTTAGGTCCACAAATATAGCAGAACACAAAAGCCTCATTAAGATCATTGATGAGCCAATACTTAAGCAGAAGTTATCCCAGATGTTCGATGAATACCATCAAACTGACCTGCAATTGGATATTATCGAAGAAAAAATAAAATTATTAACTGAAGAGGCCAGCAGAATTAGAAAAGGAAAGTAATGCTCTATTTAGAAAAACCTGAACAAACACAACTGGATGCTTATGCAAAATCACTCAAAAAAAGCGTACGCTCAGCAGTAGATTCATCCAACATTCCCCAAGAGGCAAAAGATTTTTTGGATGAAGAGCGTATCGTCAGCATACTGACCGACACACCTGAAAAACTGATCGTTCATCACAATGAATTTATGCCCCTTCTCATTAAAAATTTTAATGAGAATCAATATCTAGCCTATCTCAAAGCACGAAGTTTGCAAAAAAAACTTCGTAACATGGCCCATGATACGTTGATTTCTGTTTATGAACCCACCAGGCAACTCCTGGAAATCTTTGATTATGAGCGCCAGATTAGTGAATCAAAAGCAAAATCTTATAACCTTGCAAAGGTGTTAAACCGTAATACCTGCACCTATTGCAACAGGCTTTATACCAACACCGTGATTTCCAAAGTTGAAGCGCGCCAGCGTGAAAACAACGATCACCGCATAACCAGAGCTCAGTTTGACCATTGGTTCGCCCGAAGTGTATATCCTTTGCTGGGGATTTCGTTTTTCAACCTCATACCAAGCTGCTCGGTGTGCAACAGCTCGGTAAAAGCTGATGATATATTCACTTTGCAAACTCACATCCATCCATACATTAAAGAAGAACAGGATGCGTTTAGCTTTAGTTTTGTGCATCAGGACTTGAATGAATATAATATTAAGATAGAGGTAGAGGAGGACTCAAAAATCTTCAATCATTTAACCGCTTTCAAAATCAAGGAGGTGTATGATGCCCACTCCAATATGGAATTACGTGACCTTTTGGATTTGAAATACAAATACCCGGATAATTATATCCAAACCTTGTTTAATGACACTTTCAACTCCATCGATGTCAGCAGGGAAGAGGTACATCGCATGGTTTTTGGGGCTGAAAGTGAAGAACAGCATTACCATAAAAGGCCATTTAGTAAATTAAAAAATGATATCCTTAAAGAGTTTCTCTTGTTCAATTAATAATGCCAAACAAACCATGAATTTAAATGGAATTTTTAAAAGCATCAGATAGAGGTTATTTGAAAATTATCTACAGTGCAATGCTTAAACCAGAGTATGCATATTTCGAGCTCATTAAACATAATTTACCGGAATCAGCTTCATCAGCCGAATGCTTCCAGACAGAGGTCAGATGCTTTGGCTTCATGTTGAAAGATGGTAGCCTTGCGCCAATAATGGAGTTCGGAACACATAAAACTACGGACATAAAACGATTGACTTCCAGGGAAATCGATTACCTGAAAATACGCATTGTCGAAGAACAGAATGCTTATCTATCTGCTCGATATGCACACATCCTTTATTTGGTGGGTAAAAACAACTTGTATGGGAAAAAAGCAGCAGATGCATACCTGCAACTTGCACAAGAATATCTGTCAGGCTTAGATTCGGAAGACCGGCATATTAACGGCCTAATGGAATTGTTAGAGGCTTACCTCACCCTTTGTAGAGATACAAAATATAATATCCATAGCTGTAAGGAGCTTGTTGCCGGTTGGCTGGATGCTCCCGGGCATCATCTTTACTACTATCAGCGGCTTCTGGAGTTAACCGCCAATAGCCGGATTTTTAATCGTACCGACATTATTGGTTATACAGAAAAAGCAGTTTCTTTTTTTCAGCGTTATTACCAGAGTTCACATAGTGAAACATATCTTTCCGTATGCCTGCTTATCGCAAAAAAGGAAGGTGTAGATTTAAAACCGATTTTCCGGATGATGGGTAATGAGCAGATTAATCTGATTGCAGAAAGTATCCACGATACATCGGGTTTTATCAAAGCAGATAGGTTAGCAAATGCATCCAAATTTTATAAAAAAGCTGGCGACAGTGCCAGAGCAGATGAACTTTTAAGGGAATTGCATATTCAAAAAAGGGACCTTCACTTCGATGTGATATCCAGCAGAATGGATATCAACCAAATAGCGGTCATCATAGAATCTACCCAGAATATAGCAGCATATCATTTAGCACAAGATATCCGAACGATCTTTTTCCCTATAGCACTTGACAGGAAGTTTGTGCCTAAAGCGGAGCACCCCTTTGCCGGGGAAAATGCTTTTTTGCAATTTGTGACCACATCTTATTATGATATTAATTTAAACAGTCATAGGCTAAGCCCGTTTGAACTTCGTCGGCGGGATTTGTTTCAGGGTTTTCAGATCGCATTAGAGTCAAGCCTTCCGATTTATTTTAGAGAATTAATTAAAAAGATGGAAAAACAAGAACGTGATTTTTTAGCTGAAGGTTTACATTATTTTGAGCATACCTGGTTCGCCAGCCAGATACAAAACGGTTATGCGGATAATCCGCAGATTTATTCCTGGATCGCTATGCTAAGGCCGTCCTTGGAAATCCTCATCCAAGCTAACATAACCGCTCGGAATGCTCATTTGGATTATCAGCAGCAGATGGCTTTTGACCAGCTTGCCGTAAAATTTGAGGGGCTGTTACGGGATCTCTGCAGCTGTGCAAATCTGACGACAACAAAAGTTTACGACGATCGCACAGTGGCAAAAGATATAAATGAGCTTCTTCAGAGTGACGAGCTCAATACCACGTTTTTGGAAGAAGACCTTCGGCTATGGCAGTTTACTTTCACAGGAAGCGGTTACAACATCCGCAATAATGTTGCTCACGCTTTCTACCGGCCGAAAGATTACACGATAACATTATCCAATATCCTCCTATTAGCTTATATTAAGCTGGCTAAATATGGTAACCTGATGAAGGTTCCGGAAAATAAAGAACATGCCGATTAGAATTACAAAGCTATGGAAGATACGCTGAAGGGATATTTTTGGACTGCAGATGATGAACTTTTGAAGCATTATGGTGAAATTACCATTTCGGCTAAAGCTAATCAATATGAAATTAAAATTTACGGGTCTTTCCCCATATTTGAAAAACCCTATTCGGATATAAACTTTCACGATGATATTCTCTGCATTTATGGATTTACTAAAGAACAGAACTACATAACCATAATAGGGCTCAGACTTGAAAATATAGTTGGCGCAACAACGACCCATGAGCACTCAGCTTTCCGATCCGAACATGTCCTGTCTTTTAGGCAATTTATCTCCGGTAGTAGATTGTTTAACCCGGCAGATAAAATCAACACACTTTCTGTGTCTGCACAGTTTTTAAACGGCTGGACAAAATCTGACTCCATCCGCCAAAAAATGCCGCATCCGAATCGTAAAGGCGGAATAAATCCCGCTTTAGGATATGACCTTTACGAGGTTGAACCCCTCAACATTCCTTTTCCCTATGGGATATGCACGTTCCACGATTACATTAAAAGAAACCATCGTTTTGATGTAAACAACCTAAACATTCAGCAGCAAACCTGTTTTTTCTTTCAATTTAAAATTGATATGGACATTGAGGCAGTATACATTTTTCTGCAGCGTTTCAGAGAATTTTACTCGCTCGTTAATGGCGTGAACCTTGGTCTTTGCAACATTGAATTCATGGATTCCAGTAATCAGGCCTTTACCTACACCTATGACAAAAATATTTTAAACAGTCACTATTCCTCAATTCGTTCGGGCAAGAGGATTGTCAGCCTGGAAAAACTCTCCTACTCAGAATACCTTGGAAATTTTTTTCAATTGTATGACCAATTTAGGCTTCCAATGTCACACCTGATGTCCTACCTTAACAGTGATCGCCGCGATTATATTAATTACATCCAGCCTTTTGTATCTGCCATGGAGATTATTTACAATAAATCTTTTAAGGACGCCGATCTCCAGAGTAAAGCCCTTAACCCAACTCTGAAAGAAATCCTGAGCAAATACCAACTATCACCAAAACACAGACAATTTTTGACCAATGCAAAGCTGGCCAAATCATACAGGGACTTTCATCTCAGGGACAAGTTGATTAGAGTAATCAACCATAGCCCAAAACTGGTCAAACTTGTTGATGATCCGCCAAACTTCGTTCAGAGGATATTGGATCTTCGTCATTATCTTGTGCATGAAGTAGATAAGGAGCATACCGACCTTTCTTTGCTGACAAGCAAACGTGACCTGGGAAAACATATTGTAAAAATGAAAATCATTATTGAATATCACCTCCTGTTGCTTATGCAGATTGAGCAAGAGATTGTTGAGGAGAAAATTGATTGTACTTTTCCCAATTTTGTGCATTTTGAAAGAATTTAGTATATCAAATTGCATTTTTATTGGAACTCGTGGTTCATCATCGGGATTCACTGAACGAAGCTTGCAAGATATCCTATTATCCACGTGGAAAAAAATCACCTTATACTCATTTTGAGAGGTAAAGTTAAATACTTAATTTAGTTTTCTCTTGCTCCGTTAAATGGAGTATTTTGGTTATCTAAATTTCTTACGTCTTATCTGGCATGCTAAAAAAACTTTCCTCACTAAAAGGCTCTGCTGCTCAGTTTTCCGGGACCGTTGTTGTCAGCAGCCTGCTTAGTTATTTTCTCAACAAACCAGAAATGGCCTCGCAGATGGCTCTGGAATTGGGGATAGGTGGCACAATGCTGATTGAAGCTATGAAGCAGCTAAATGGTATGTCCTCTAACATTCTTCATGACTGTGTTAAACAAGGTGGTGAAACGGTACGTTCTGATATCAACCATGATCTCGAAAAGGTGCTAAAATTCGCTTATGAAGACGGATTATCCAATCTGGAAACTGAACTTTTTAAAGAATTGTCTATCAAGTTCGGTTTTTTTAAGAAAGTCCGCGACGCTATCAAAGTAGAAATATCGGAAGAGCAATACCTGTCAGCTCAGCTTCATACCTATTTTTTCGAGACGCTGTACAATTACCTCACCAGCGATACCGCCTTGGAAAGTTTGATAAAGGCAAACAAGCAGTTAGACTTAAAAGCATACCTCGCAGAAATTTTCCGAAAAACAGGAAATCAGCTTAAACTTGATGACTCTTCCGTCGATAAAGAATTTTTAATTAGGTTCATAACTGAGAAATTTCCTGGACATTTTGCCAAAAGCTTTTTGAAAGCCTTGAAAATCAACGAAAAGGCAAAAACCGCTTATTTCAAAATTTTACTTGAGTTTTTCATCGCTAACAAAATATTTTCTGAGCAGTATCCCAGCGCTGCCAATCATCTGGGATTTGACAAGTGGTAGTAACTGATCCGCGTGGTATGCAGCTAGACTTCTGATCTTCCGGTGTAAAAGTGGCATACTAAGCATTGAAAATCCTTCCCATTTCCTCAAGCAGGATCTTCTTTACTACGGGTTCGTCTATAAGCTCTATTTTTTCGATTAGTTCGTCCTCCATGATTGGATTAAGGGAGCTAGTGGTGAGGTTTCGGATTTCGGTAATGATATCATTGACATACTTTTTTGCCAAGTCACCTATTAGGGTACTATCTATAAAAAACTCATGAGCGAGTAGTTCGCTGGTATTCTGAGCAAGGGTACCCATCGTTGCTCCTTTAACAATTTTGTTTCTGTTGCTTTTTTTAAAAAGGTGCACCCTTTCTTTTGGAAAATCCGAAAGTACAAGCGGGGAATGTGACGCGAGCAATATCTCAATTTTGTATTTTCCTAAAATTTGGTTGACAAAACCACAGAGCGTGGTTACATACTTGAGCTGCCATTTCGGATGGAAGCCCATTTCTCCTTCGTCAATAAGAAGCAGTATTGGCCTATCGGTATTTTTTAACTTGTCCATAACTCCATATATTCTTGAAAAAAGATCGGCAAACATCTTTTCTCCACTGCTGAAGTTGGGCCAGTCAAAAGTGATAAAGCTACTGACGTGTGGAAGTATAAACCTGTCTCTCATCTTGCTATTGATCTTTGTATCCATCATCCTGAAATAAAGGCTGATTAGTGGGTCGTCCGTAGGTGTAGAAATATATACCTGGTTATAGTTATCGCTGACATGAAACTTATTTTTTATAAGCTTTTTATAAAACGAGGAGATTAGTTCAGAAAAGATATTCGAATCAAAAATATCTTTTTCCGCAAAAAAGGATTCAAAAAGAGCGATTACAGCTTGGACATCGGATTTTGCAACCTTGTTTATTGCACTCTGCAATTTTTCGCTTACGTATTTGTTCAGTATTGACCGGTTTTTGATACTAGTGATCGATCTGAAGTATAAGCTCAGGAGGTTGCGTAGAAAAACCAGTTTAGCGATGTTATCTTCAGATATAACATGATCATCTCCGAAGAAATTTGAACATAGCGAGTGGAATAAATCATACACCTTTTTGTAATCGCTGGAAACGTCATCCCGATCGTAGGTAAGCCTATGGAAACAAATGTTGATATCGCTGGGTATACTAAATGGAAACTCAAAACACTGTCTGGCTTCATTGAAGAACTTAAGTTGTCTCTTGATGTTATTAATCCGATGTAAGATAAGTGGATTTTCATATCTTTCATCCTGATTATCTTCACACGCATTGCTAGTCCTTATATCTTCATTAACCATATTCGTAGCGGATAGGTCTATAATCGGTGAAATATCCTTTGTGTGGAAGATTTCCAGTACATTGAAGTCTAAGTACGGAGAAAAATAGATGACCGACCGGCGATAATCGTCAGAAACGGGTCCATGTTTCGGAGCAAACCAACCCCTTTCGCGTATTTCGATTGGATAGGGCCCTGTATCTCCATGTTCATTTCTGAGGTAAAACGTTTCTTCGTCAATCTGAAAAACCAAAAGATATTCGAAATCATAATTATTTTCACCACTTGAACTGTCAGCAACCAATTCTGCGATGGTTTTTAGCAAAGTTGTCTTTCCGACACCGTTTTCTCCTGCTATAATATTCAAGCTGGAAATACTTTCTCCTAATAAATAATCAAAATGGTCGGCTTTTCTTTTAATGCTCACTACACCGTTTGAATAATCGATATCTAATTGATTGCTTAGATTTATTGATATCGGGCCAAATCTTGAAAACTTATTTATATAAATGTACACAAGTTTGTTAAGTGCATATGCCATAATCTACATTGGATATTTTGAGATGTTCTTAATATCAAGCGTTAGTTTTTTCTGAATCGTAACAATGGGGTCAAATCACCCAATGTCGCCGTCACTGATATAGTTGATAAATTGTTTCCCAAACATGGTGATCCTCATCATCATATAGGGAACGTGTCCACGAGTTCCGACCCCCGATTCCCTTAACAAGGCCTTGCTTAGCAGTATTTGTTTGAGATAAAGGAAATCGTCTTCCGACAAGCTGTAGAATGAAGCTTGTCGGTATTTGGAAAGTTGCTTGATCTGCTCCTGCACATTTTGTAACTCTCTGGTAAGCGAACTGATGTCCGACTTAGACCTTGGAAGTAAGGTCATTACACGCTTCTGTTCATCTCTTTCTTTCTCAAGCCGAAGATTTTCATCTTTGATCGCATCTCGGAGGGAATCTTCCTTCTGATCGTACTTAGCAAATTCCTTATCATACTGATTGTGATATTTTAAAATTTGTATGGACGGTTCGTCAAGGGATGAGATGAGATCCAAAAATGTTTCCGCATGGTCAATGGATTGGACGGTGCTCTCCATATAATTTGTGAGAATGTCACGAAACCTTATGTGTTTCTGGCTGGAATCAGTACGGGCAACCCTCTGGATCACGGCCTCAAAAAGGTCACTAAACTCTACCTTATTGAGCTTGCTGAAATCTATTTGACTTCCACCAGAAAAATGTTCCTCCAATAGTTCGGAGAATGCGTTTATTCGATTTTGTTTAATCCTGCTCCGGTATTCAATGAAGACCTCGCTGAAAAGCTGCCCGGCGTAGGGTATTGAGGCAAAAAGTGTCTTTAGGACTGAATTTCCTACTTCCTTGGTGTTCATGAGCGATAACTTTAGCTGTCCCAATATACGAGAATGTGTGGTTATAAAAAAAAAGCTGACCACATACGGGCAAAATTTTTTGAAATGAAACCTTCAATATATATTCATAAATGGATTATCAATCACCAGGCTCTAGGCTTACCATCTTTCTTCTCATTCTGAGGGCAATGGAGCACTTGGTGTCGCGGTTGGTGGTTTGGATAAGAAATGGATGGTTAGGAAGTCATTGGAAAGAATAAGGAAGTCGGGCGGATGGTAGATATTGCGCTGATTGAGACTTCCAGGTTGCCAGATGGTTGGGAGTAATGAATAGTTCGGAGGTCAGTTTTTCGGCTTCTGATGCCAATGGGAAATATAACGACGTCGGTTTGGGTGCGGATGTGGTAGACAAGCTTAAAGTTATGGTCGTTGACTTTGAGAAAATGTGGGGTACAGAACGGATTTCTTGATGTTTTTAGAGAAGATAGGGAGGGTTTTATTGTAAATTTGGTTGAACCCTTCGGTAAGGCTTTGACAGCTTTGGACACTTGTGATCTGAATCCGGTTTTTATAATTTCTGAAATCCTCAAGAGACTAATTAGTCATCAGAAATATTGAGTATCCATTTTTTTAGTGTAACCTTTCTCGCTTTCCTTTTAGCCCTAATTTTTTTCTTTTTGTCAACTACCTTTGGGATTAATTTTTCACTTTCTTTTCGCAATTTCATCAATCTGCCGAGTTCATTATACTCTGTCATCTTAGTGTCTAGTTCTGCGATTCGCTTCAAATCAGCAACAAATTTATTGCTTATTAGAACCTTTGTCGACCCGTTTTAAGAAAAGTGCCTTAGGAATCCTATGGCACTTTCTTTTTTTTGTTAAAATTTATATTATTTTGATAATCCCGCTCAATCCATGTTTTAAGGCTGATTTTTGATGTTCGATGTACCATTGGGGATTTGACTTTTTTAGGCTCAGTTATTTTCAAATATCTAATATTTAGATGTTTATGTTTTTGTGAAAGTTCGACAGTTATTCTAATAATAATTGATGTATTCCTAAAAGAACTTTTTTGAAAAAACTTGAGATTCCTTCTCGATTATATTTAACTGATTCTCCATAGCAACAACACAGATTGTGTATATTAAATTATGTATTCTATCAAGTTCTTCTAAGTCTGTGATTGTTTCTTCAGTTTTTAATATTCGTGCTATTTCGTTTAGCAATGTTTCTTGTTCTTTAATCTCCATTATCTATACTGGATTAGATTAGCAGATTTGATGATCTGTAATTGTAAAAAACTGTTATTGCTGTAAATAAGCTTAGCATCCAATATTAATCCTAAAAGTGTACGTATTCTTTCGATGTTTGTTTGCTCATAGATTTCTCCTAAATTTCCGAAGCTCTCTAGGCATTTTGCAAGAATTAATTCTTTTTGAATATAATTTTTATTCTCGCTTAGCTTGGACTGCTTAACTACTAATAGCTCTCTTTGCCTGTGAAAATCCTTGTCTTTAATGTAAGGAATTCCGTAAGCTCAATCTTTTTCTGGGTTAAAAGTTCGAGGGCTTTTTCGATCATACTATCAAATTTTGAGATTTCATTGGATAAACCAGAATAAATTGACTCCGCTCAACCAGAAATAAAATTATTGTAGATTGTTGAATGTTAATGTGATGGTGTTTTGGCTAAGAGGGGTCAAGTGGATTGGTTTTTCCAATCAGTTCTTTAATTCATTTTGAACCCAAAATTGAAGCCAGCAGTTGTTAAAATCCGGCATTCCAGATTGCACAAGCTATCTCGGCTCATTTTGACCGTTACGCCTGGCAGATGCTTTCAGAAAAAGCAGAGACCTTTTCTTATCAGCTCATTGCCTGCCGTTTCATCCGCTACCTCAAAACCATCATACAGCATAGAATAGGGGAATTTTATGAAGAGAGAAAATCTAGAAGCTTACCTAGAAAAACTGGCTTTCAGATTATGTGCTACTCGAGGAGGGTGTGAGTCAGGAAATCCTGACGGCCTATGCCTTAAAATCCGCCAAAGTGGTCTTCAGCGATCACCTAACGAACCGGGAAGTTTCCAGGCAGCTTTATTCATCCAGCCTCAATTTTTGATTGGCGTTCCGCCCGCTCATCTGAGGTTAAACTTTAATTTAACTGGGTGAACAGTTTTTAGGATAAAAAAGAGAGTCCGTTCTGCCACATGTCCATGGCCTGCTGATCGGTTGCCGGTAATAATTGATCAAGCGTCTGTAAAGCCATTGCCTGGATTTCGTCAATAAACGGTCTTAAGTTCTTATCATAAAGTTCAAAAGCTTTAAGATAATCGCCATCAGCATTTGACAGCGCATCCGCAAGCGCAGTAGCCCCGATGATCGCCAGCGAGCCGCCCATTCCGGCAGCGGGAGAGGCGCAATAGCCCGCATCACCCACCAGTGCCACTTTTCCTTTACTCCAAGAAGACATCTTAACCTGAGCGAAAGCGTCAAAGTAAAAGGCGGATGAATCCAATAATTCCCTTTCCAGCTCCTGCGCGCGCCAGCCCATACCTCTCATCTGATCTGATAGAATAGTCTTCAGCTCTTCCTGATTGCGGAAATCATAAATAATTTCCCGATCAGGTCTGAAAGTAAAGATTACATCGGTCTTTTTGTTATGCGCATACAAAGCCAAGCCTTTATTTGCTATAGAATACATCTGGTAGGTTCCATTATCCACCAATAACTTATCCACTACCGCAATCGAGAAATACTGCCCCAGAAAATGCACATACTCCGCTTCCTTGCCAAACCAGATCTTGCGAACATTAGAGTGTATCCCATCGCAAGCGAATATATGGAGGTAATTTTCTTTTTTGCCGTCCTTAAAAGTAACCTCCACGTGCTCATCGGTTTCCAGAAGTTCAGCAACACTGTTATTAAAAATCAGCTCAACCTCGCCTTCAATGAGTTTATAAAGCATTTCCAGCAAAGTATCCCTTTCGATTTCAAACTCATCAGCCGAAAATGCTTCAGCAGGCTGCTTCATCACTAAGCTATAACCGGTCTCATCTGCAGAATTCTTAAATTCCCATTTTTCAGGGCCCACCCGTTGGGCTTTAATCTGCTCATAAATACCCATTCTTTTGACAATTTCAATTGTACGGTCTTTAATATCTACGGGCGTTCCACCTTTTTTTAAGCTGCCGCCAACTTCAACAATCGTCACCTGATAACCTAGTTGATTCATCCAGTAGGCCAAAGTCAAACCGGCAAAACTGGCTCCGGAGATTAGCACTTTTTTATTTTGTTCCATTTTAAATATCAATTTATACAGCACAAAATTCCCTAAATGCTCCTGTCAGTAAAAGAACCAAACGCGGTAATCGTTGGACTAATCGAGGTTTTTGGATCGGAACGCTTTTGCCGATAGACCAGTTGTCTTGGAAAACAACCTGGAGAAATAAGGATAATCGGTATAACCTAAATCAAATGCAATTTCTTTTACGGATTTGCCGGTATGGTAGAGCAGTCTTTTAGCCTCGAGCATTATCCGTTCCTGGATCGCCTGAGAAGCGGTAAATCCGGTAACGTTTTTAATGCATTCATTCAGATAAGGCGTTGAGATATGTAATAATTCAGCGTATTCACCAGCACGCTTTAAGCAACGATAGTTTTCTTCCACCAGTCGGCGGAAAGATTTGGCTACTTTATCGTAGCGCGAAAAAACATCCTGCGGTTTTTTCTGATTCATGAATTCAGACAGCAACAGACCGATCAGCACATTACAGCTATCCCGCACCAGGAGTGGATGCAGCCTGGCTGCTTTATTATGGTAGAATTTCAGGCAAAGCGCAAAACAATCAGAAATCGCAGTGAAAGCTTCGGCACCTAAGGCTAGGGGAATTGCAGTTGATAACTCTTCCAGGATGTCCAGGTAGGCAGTATTCAGCTTTTCACCACTCATTGACAGCGAGCAAACGACGATATCCTCAATATCCCGCATCCGGTGTACCTGGTCAGGATGTAGGTAAACCACAGCTGGGGAAGATACCTCATAAAATTTAAAATCAATTTCTATTTTCACACTTCCCTTTTCCAGAATATGAAAAGTATAGCCTTCATCCCGGTGGGACTGGGTTGCTTCCTGTTTTTGAAAAGCCGCAGTAAAATCCGACTTGCTGATCGGATTCCGATCCAGTGCAATACCCTGTCTAAAGAAATCATCCATGGTATTGACTGGTATTTTTTTCTGCTTATTATGCATCAGCTTTAAGGGGTAATATCAAAACTAAAGATAGAAAAAACCATACTTTTCTAGCTCCATCAAAAAACAGCAGTTTGAATTCAGAAAAATCAAACCAAAATTAATTAAATGATTTTAATTTTTTTTTATCTAAAAGCCAGGCGAAATAAAGCCTGGCAGATTGCTTTGTGTCTCATAATTAATAAAAATCTATGCCGAGACGAGGGGGCATCCTGATAGCGGAGATCTATCGTGGCAAGAATCTATTTGTAATTAGTCTAAATAAAATTTATATTTGCGCCATAAAAAAAGCCACACGGTTCGGACCCGTGTGGCAAAAACCGGAAAACCGGCTCACCTTTAATCTCAGTTAAAAGTCATGCAAATTAAGAAAATTTTGCTAACGGCAATGCTATGTGCCAATGTAATTTTCAGCTACGCCCAAAAACAGACCTCAAGCATATCGGGCTATGTAAAAACCAGCGCTGGCGACCCTCTTCCAGGCGCCACAGTTAAAGTTCAAAAAATAAATTTTGGTTCTGTATCAGATGATAATGGATTATTCAAAATTTATAATCTAGCTCCTGGAAACTATAGTATCCATGTTTCTGCAGTAGGATTCAAAACACAAAAAAAAGACATTAGCCTATCTGCCGGCCAGGAAATGAAAATTAATTTTTCTGTTACTGAAAACGCCGAGCAGATGGAAACTGTGAATGTTCTGGGCAGAACAAAAGCTCAGGAAGTTAACAGGCAGGCATTTAATGTGACGGCGATCGATGCAACCAAACTCTACAATACCACGCTGGATATTTCAGGTGCTTTGGATAGAGTAGCAGGTGTGCGCGTACGGGAAACCGGTGGTGTCGGCTCCAGTTTTAATGTATCGCTTAATGGTTTTTCGGGTAATCACATTCGCTATTTTATAGACGGTATACCTATGGACAACTTCGGTTCTTCTTTTCAGATTAACAACATACCTATAAATCTAGCCGAGCGTGTTGAGGTTTACAAAGGTGTTGTGCCGCTATGGTTGGGTTCTGATGCCCTCGGCGGTGCGGTTAATATTGTTACAGGAAACAAGCATCGAAATTACATAGATGCATCTTATTCTTTCGGAAGTTTTAACACCCATCGCTCTGTTGTAAATGCTGCACTTACATCAAAAAGTGGTTTCACAGTTCAGCTTAATGCTTTTCAGAACTATTCAGATAATAATTATAAAACAGATTTACCTGAACGGCTGGTAAGGGTTCTTCAAGGTACCACCGAAAGTTCGCAGAGGAGATTTAACGACACCTATCATAACGAAACCCTAATTGCCAATGTAGGCTTTGTGGGCAAGTCTTTTGCCGATAATTTATTGCTGGGAATTACCCTGGGCAAAAACTATAAAGAAATACAGACTGGCGCGAGACCTGATGCGGTTTTTGGTCAATTGCACAGGCGTGGTACCATCATAATGCCGACCCTTAAATACCAGAAAACAAATTTGGTTAAGGGCTTGGATGTAACATTAAATGCGAATTATAATCTAGGATACGAAAAAACCATCGACACCGCTTATGCGAAATACGATTGGGATGGCATTCGTGATCCAAAGGCAACAATGGGCGAAAGAGATGGCGGGCAGCTCTCTAAATTCGAAAATAATAATGGTTTGCTAACCACTATGGTTAGCTACAAAATTGCGGAACATCATTCCCTCGCGGTTAACAATGTATTTTCCACCTTCAACAGAAAAACAGACAACATTTTATTTCCTGCCAACAATGCGCTCGACCCAGCCAAAAAAATGAATAAAAATGTTCTTGGTTTCGGATATAGTTATGATGTAGATAACAAATGGAGCACCAATTTTTTCGGTAAATATATTAATCAGAAGAATATAATCGGATCCAGAAATGTTTCTTCTTCAACTGATAAAATGGGATATGGACTGGCGCTTGCTTACTTTTTAAGCAGAAACCTGCAACTGAGAACCTCTTACGAGTTAACCAATAGAATGCCCGAGGCAACAGAAATATTCGGTGACCTGGAAAATCAGGAAGCGAACCCGGCACTTAAGCCCGAAAAGAGCGATAACATTAATGTCGGTGTGATTTACAATTTCAAAATCAATGAAATTAACCGTTTCTCTGTCACCGCAAATGGTGTTTATCGGTACTCGGCAGACTTTATTTACAACCGGTTAAATAACAATCAAACTAAAACAACAGCTGATAACCGAGCAGGCGTCAGAACTTTGGGTACCGATGCAGAGGTCAGATATTCCTATAAAAACTGGTTAACTGCCGGCGCAACGGTTACTTATCAGTATTTGCAGAATCTTCAACAATATGAACCTAATTACAATGGGGTAAGTCCCGTTTACTTAGATCAGATGCCAAATATTCCCTATTTGTTCGGTAACATGGATATCAGCGCTTCATTTAGAGATATTGGCAAAAAGGGTAACAATTTAACCTTAGGCTACAACTTACTATACGTTAATTCTTTCTATCTATACTGGCCGAGTTTAGGAGGGCGGGACCAGGCTTCTGATAAAAAAGGCATTCCGACCCAACTGGCACATGATTTAAATTTTGTTTACAGTATGAAAAATGGCAGATATAATGTTTCCCTGGAAGCCAAAAACATTACAGACAAGCCTTTGTATGATAACTTCAGCTTACAGAAACCCGGTCGTGGCTTCTATCTAAACCTTAGATATTTTCTTAACAAATCTTAATCATAAATAAAAATCAATATGAAATCAACAATTACTAAAGCGCTTGTTGCGCTGGCATTCACCGCAGTATTTAGCTCTTGTAAAAAAAACAATTCGGAACCTGTTGCTGAAAACCCAGGCAATTTCGTATTAGCAGTAACCCCGGTTGCATCTACCGGAGTGGCGGACTACCTGGTTACCGCCGGTAGTTTGGAATCCGGGACAGTATCAATTAAAGGTAATGGTACCGAGCAAGACGGTACTTATCGTTACTATGTAACCCTAGGAGATAAATTCTTCAGTATGCTATACGGACAGGGTAATCCTGGTGCAGTAACGGTTTATAATATCAAAGAAGGTAAACTGAATAAGTTGACTGATTTCACTGCTGCTACGGTCCAGGCTTTTGCACCAGTGAATAAGGACATTCTAATGGTTAAAGTGCCCAGAACCTATGCTGCAACAGGTGCAACTTTAGCAAACTGGTATATTGTCAGTTCCACTACGAATCTTCAAACCACTGAGGGAACTTTAGATGCTGTTGCTCCAAGCGGTAATGGTGAAATTGCGCATTTCAGCTGGCTAAAACAGGTTGGAAATAAAGTTTACGCGCCATTCTTCTCCATCACAGGTCGTACTTTCGAAACAGATTATCCAAATTATGCAGGTATTGCTGTTTATTCTTATCCATCTATGCAATATGAAAAGACGATTAAAGATACCAGAACAAGTTTTATAGGTAGATATTTTACCGATGCACTCGAAGTAGTTGAAAATGGCGATACTTATGCTTTTTCTTCTTCAGTAGCTATGAAAGGTGGCGTTTTAACTTCAAGCAAACCCTCATCAATTACCAGAATTAAATCAGGAACTGAAGAGTTTGATCAATCTTACTTAATGGATTTTGAAGCAGCATCAAACGGGTATGTAATAACCAATTGGTTATATGTTGGCTCGAACAAATTTGTTGCCAATATAGAGCCAAAAGCAACCAGAGGAGCATACACAACAGGCCGCAAATTAGCAATCGTAGACGTGTTGAACAAAACGGTAACTCCGGTAACTGGTTTTCCTGAGGTGGCAACTATCTCCAGCATAACCACTACGAATTATTCCGCAAAAAATGGAGTAGGCTATGTCGGGGTTAACTTAACTGATGGTAATACCTGGGTTTATAAGATTGACGCTGCAACCAGCACAGCTATAAAAGGCCTTAAAGTAGAAGGCGGCTTAATAACGGCGATCCAGAACGTTAAATAATTTTATTGAAACCAATCAAACCGGGCAATGGGGTATAAACCATTGCTCTGTTTGTTTCAGCTCGCAAATTAAAGTACCTGCAAAAATCCCTTTATCTCAAATCAGATCATTTCTTATAGCCATAAGCCATTTGCTCTTTTTGTTTAAAGTGAATTTGTAATTGGTGCATGTACGACTCCTTATAAACGCTATGATTACTACAACTTTTTTGCTGCTGCTTATATCTTTTGAGCTCTGGTATCTAACATCAAAGCAGTTCAAAGAGCATAAGCTACCTGATTATCTGGTGAAAATTATCGCAAATGCTAAACTGTATCGCATAGTTGCTGCAATATTATTTATTGTAGCCTGCTACCTGTTTATATTTTTTTTGGGCGTAACCAGCGGACTTACCGCAATTGTTTTCGCAACAATGGCAGCGGGTAGTCTGGTTGTGGTTATTCAACCCTTTCAGTATTTGCGGATTACAACAGTCGCCATGCTTTACTTCACTATTCTCCTCCTGGAATTTTTTATATAATTTTTATGCCAGCAAATAAAAAACACCTCACTAAATCTCCCTGGTTAAGGCTTGTAAAAATTCTTGTCGGAACAATTGGTGGATATACCGTTATGTTCACTTTTCATCTGCTGATGTGCAAGATTTTTCCGCAGAAAGATGTAATTGTAACCACTTTTATTACAGGATATATCCTATGGGCCATACTATTACTGATGGCTTTTCTGGCTAAAAATGTCTGGAAGGTATTTACATTATATCTTCTGCTGACATTAATTTTCTCCGCTATATATACTTTTTTTTAAGAAATGGATAATAGAAAATACAATATATACTTTCACACACACACCATTAGTGGAATTATAATATGTGCGCTTTTGTACGTCATATTTTTTGCAGGGTCTTTTTCTTTTTTTAAAGAGGAAATCACTGCCTGGCAAAAAAATACTTCCTATGTTAAAAGCCGAAAAACAGTAACCAGAGATTTTGATCATGTGATTGATTCGCTCTCAAAAAAGAATAATCTCAAGGGACGTGACTTTGACTTCTTTATCCAACGTAATGAAATTGGAGCTTATGTGTCGGTAACGGCCTCGAATGATACTACCTTGAAAAAGAAAATTAAGCCAAAAACCAAGGAAGGCTCAAAAAAACGGGGTGGAAGAGGAAGAGGTGGTGATGATGACTCCATGTATTTTAACTATGATTTTGCCCAACACAAAACAGCTGATTATCAGCAGGGATACGACATGGGCGAATTTCTCTACAGGTTACATTTTCTTGCCCAATTAAATGTTGTTCCCATAAGGTTGGGGGCACCATTTGGTTATTTGTTGGCTGGGGTGGTGTCGTTTATTTTTCTTTTTGCACTCCTTACCGGTCTCATGCTCCACTGGGATAAAATTGTTTCCAACTTTTTTACATTCAGGCCCTGGGCTAAGTGGAAAACGCTATGGACAGACTTGCATACCGCTATAGGGGTAATTGGTTTTCCCTTTCAGCTTATTTTCGCTGTTACAGGTGTAGTGCTTATTGCCAACATAATTTTAATAGCACCCTTTTCTAAATATTTATACAGGGGAGATAGTGTGGCCCTGTATCAGGATTTGGAATATAGCGATACCACAAAATATGCCTACACTTATCAGCCTTTAAAAAGCTCGTTTAGCGTAAATGATTTTATGGACAAGGAAGGACGTAAGTGGCCGCAAAGCAAAATTACCGCTGTTGCGATCAAGAATTACGGTGATTCCAATATGCATGTGATCCTGACCGCCAAACCGCTTTCCAACGAAAGCTTTTCGGGAACCGGTAAAATGGTTTACCGTGTTCGGGACCATAAGGTCTTGAGTGAGCTCGCTCCAAGCGGAAGCTCTTCCTACGTCGATAAAGTCAAAAGTTTGATTTACCACCTGCACTTTGGCGATTTTGGAGGCCGGCCTTTAAGGATTATATTCTTTATACTCGGTATAATGGGGTGTCTGGTAATCATTTCCGGTATACTGATCTGGCTTGTTGCAAGAGATAAGAAGAATGTACCCAAGCATAAACGTGTGTTTAATTTCTGGACGGCAAATATTTTTATGGCCTCATCTTTAAGTATGTTGCCTGTAACTGCTCTAACCATGATAAGCTTACTCTTTATTGAGAAACCCAATCAATCAGATATTTACCACGTGTATTTTTACTCCTGGTTAATACTGTCTGTCTATTTTATTGCCCGGAAAAACTTAACCATCACCAACCATCAAACCCTGATCCTTTCTGCTGTACTCTGCTTTTTACTACCGCTCGCTGATGGATTTAAGCGAAACAATTGGTTGTGGACCACATTTGCTGAAGGTAGATATGATATTCTGTTTATCGATTTGCTGTTTTTGATTCTAGCAATGCTCTCCATTGTCGTGCTGATCAAAATGAAGCAGCACGACAAGTTGAAACCATCCACTCAACCAATTAAAGAAGTTGTAGAAAATCTTTAAAAGTTAATTAAAATTATGAAAGAATTTGTATTCCTGGCTTTAAGGACGCTGAAATATCTAGGGTTCTTTTTGGTGGTTTTAATATTAATTGGAATAGTTTATGAACAATACTGCCGTTGGAATCTGGAAGCAAAAGTATTTAAAAACAAAACCTTTGCTGAAATTAACGGAGCCAGTATTCATTATCAGAAAAAGGGAAATGGGAACAAAACGGTCGTATTGGTTTCAGGAATGGGTAGCAACAGTACCATCTGGGCAGAAGTCCAGGATAAAATTTCTGCTCAGGCGGTTACCATTTCCTACGACAGAAGTGGCTTATTTTTAAGTGGGCGAAGAAAAGAGGTAATTACAAATGAATCAGTTTCCAGTGAACTTGAAGAACTGCTGGAAAAAACAAAATGCCCAAAACCTTATCTGCTGGTGGTACATTCGATGGCTGGAATTTATGTAAGGCTATTTATTGCTCGTCATAAAAAGGATATTGCTGGAATAATTTTTATGGAATCTGCTCACCCTTTGCAACTGAAAAAATCATCGAAAGCTTTTCTCGAAGCGCTTAAACCTCCTCCACTTTGGTTTGTGAGGCTGTTAACAGCTACAGGAATTTACAGAACACTATTTTTCTTTAAGCAGCTAAATCCTGAGATTCCAGTGACTCATCCGATTCATCAAAACGAAAGAGACTTCTTTTACCGGTCTGTTGAGACACTTTTTTCAGAAATCAAAAGTGACGAAGTTAATTTTGATGAGGCAACCAGGTACGGTGATTTTGAAAATATCCCGCTTACCATAATATCAGGCTCTTCTGAAATCAGAACCAAAACGCTAAAAAATGATCAGTTGAAAGGCGAGTATATGAGCCTGGTTAAAGTACTTCATCGAGATTTTTTGAATTTATCCTCAAGAAGTAAATTGGTAGTGGCAAAACAAAGCGGTCACATTGTACAGGCGTCAGAACCCGATTTGATTGTTCATCAGATCAGGGAGCTGCTGCAATCGGAGAAATAAGAAGAAAGTTTGCCATTCATCAGTTCCATCTCGGGGGACAGATAGATTTGTGAGTCCACAGTCAAACCAAAAGCAAAAGTACGTTTGTATGAGATGTTGATGCAGCAGCGGAATCAGATTAATTAAAAATATTAAGTCAACAATAAAGACTATAAATTAACCTAGCATTACCGATTGGATAGTGGTGGTCGGAACTCTTTCAGGCTTTCCTGCGATTATAGCCGAGATCATAAATCTCATTAAAAAGAATAAGGATCTTGAAAGACAGCTTTTAGCTTTAAACAAGCTTGAGTCGCCAAAACATCGGAATTTCAGTATTAGACCTTACTGGGATAAACCAGAATAAATCGACTCCCGCTCCACCAGAAATAGATTTATTGTAAATTGTTGAATGGTATTGTGTTAATGTTTTGGTTAACAGGAGTCAAGTGGATTGTTTTTTCACCTATACCGTCGAATTAACCAGCATATGGGCTATTTTTCCTACGCTCGAATTTCCAGCAACCGTATTTTTACCTATCGAATTATTCAAGCTGTTTTTCTCTGCCTATAGAGCGATAACTAAATTAATCATTTTACAACAATTTTTAACTTTACATTGTTGCCACAATAATGAAACACATTGTCAAAAATTATTTTTCGGGTACCAGCGGATTAATTTTGCCGGTTCCTAATAAGCTGCATTATCCTGAGGCGTATAAAGAAAAATCAAGGTTATGTTACTTTAGTTCTTTAATGGATAGCATTGAAATAAATAGCTCATTTTATAAAATTCCGCTGGCTTCAACTGTGAAAAAATGGAGTGAAGATGTGCCAAATGATTTTCGCTTTAGCTTTAAGCTATTTAAAGGTATTTCTCACGCTCCCAAATTAGGGTTTGATGTTGATGATGTAACAAAGTTTTTTGAGGTTATCAATCAGGCAGGAGATAAAAAGGGATGTCTTTTAGGTCAATTTCCACCGAGTATTAGAATTGCAAACTTTCCTCAGCTGGCTAAGTTTATGCAAAGTTTACAAGAAGGTAACTTAGAAAATGGATGGAAGATTGCTTTGGAATTCAGGCATTCATCATTATATGTAGAAGAAGTTTATGAACTTTTACAAGAGCATCGTCTAGGTATGGTTATACACGATAAAAGTTCGGTTGTGAGTCCATTTGATGTTGTTGATAACAATTTTATCTACTTGAGGTTTCATGGTCCGGGTGGCAATTATCGTGGCAGTTATACCGATGATGTACTTGCTGAATATGCTAGTTACATTGCAGAATGGTTATCAGATAATAAACAGGTTTTTGTATATTTTAATAATACCATGGGCGATGCTTACGGCAACCTTATTACATTAGAAGAATATGTTCGTGATTTAATTTAGAAAAGGCTAAGCACAGCTAAATAAAATGATTTCCTGTGTTTTGTCTTTGCAATAAGTAACTTCGAAATTCGTGTAGCAATTATTTTGGAACTCAGCGTGAATAACCATCTTTAAGCAGCATTGATTAATAGTTCCTATTTTGCCAGCCAGTCGAGGAAAATTTCTTCTGCGCCTGTATGCAGGTTCTTTACTTTTTCAAATAGCGTATCTAAGCCAGGAAGTTCAACATTATATTCTGATGATAATGGTAATCCAGGTAAGCGCCATTTAAAATAGATATTAGCCTTTAATCTTCTCCGATTACCTCATCCATAGAGAGGAGATGGTATGCAAATACACTGGCAACTGGATAACTATAAAAATTCCTACAGTAATCACTTCACTTTTGTGTAGCTATTTTCCACTCCCTCAAGTACGATCGTTAATGTATCGTTTTTAACTTCATATTTAGCTTCCGTTTTTTCCTTTGATTGTTTATCTATGCAAATTAATTTGTCGTTTTGTATCTCATAGATTGATTCAATTGTATTTTGCATGTCGCCTTCACCCAGGTGTTGCATAAAATTGCCATCTTTTGTAAATTCCAGAACAATTTTTTCTATTGAACCTCCTGTTTGCTGATCCTTAAGCGTGCCAACCCATTTTCCTATAAGCTGTTTGTCATTTTGTGGATTGGTACTGCAACCCAATGCGATAAAGCACGCTAAAATAACCAATAAGTGTTTCATTTTATTTTGATTGATTCGATTAAATTTCATCCGTACGTATTAAAAGTTATCTATTCAGTTGTTGATAATAACATAAATGTTCACTCATTGTTTTTTACCTTTTATTGAAATTGTCGACAAGAAATAACATGTCAAAAATGTTTACGGTAGGGGCAGTGCGGATGATGCCACCTACAATAAAAGAATTAGAAAGCAAGGCTGATGAATATGGATACATGTTTCTAATTTAGGGTGGTTTGAATGGCTCACAAGTAATTCCGTAAGTTACCGGAAGAAACATCCTTTCTCGCCAGGCAGATCGTTAAATGTGTTATCTAGCCAGCAGGTAATCTTTACAAATTCCTCTTTTTTACAAAAATAAGTCACCTTCCCAGCTCCATTCATCAGCGTATTCTAAATACTTTTAGTAATGCCTAAAGCCTCTTTCCAGCTCATCTTTTATAATAGTTTTTTACAAGTTTCTCCCTACCCAAATAAACATCTAAACATATTTTTTTTGTCAATAAGCATGACCTTCATCTTCAAAAAATCTTTCTTACCGACGGTTTTAACAATCTAATTCAACCTGTGATTTATGTACAGTTCTAATATATATATTGCAGCTAAAGATAAAAGTAGATATAGATTCGCACTTGCAAAGTTTTTTTGTTTGTCTAAATAAAATATAACTATCTCAGTTGTTATCCAACCACACCAAAGTATCGAACTTCCAAAGCCTAAAATCATTTTTAAAAAATTTGATCCCAGAAAAGAGTTTCCACTCTGTTTATCACTTGCTATAATAAGTGCAAATAGAAGAACTGGAATGACACCCAAAACAGCTCTTACAATAATATGTACAAGTAGATTCATTTTCATTTTATGGATTACTTTAAACTTTCAATCATTAAATGCTTCTTTCCGGAAGTTTTCCAGATTATACATTTTTTAGTTGCTTTCTGTCAATTATCCTTTCAATTCAAGAAAGAGAATAGTGTAATGATCAAATCAAATTCCTTCGCGGTTTTTTACATAAATCAAACGCATCGAAAAACCTTAGCTCATCGTTATCTGTGTTTTGTTTAATTATTCTTTTAATATTTTATTCAATAACTTTAATAGCTCCGGATAAAAAAAATTCTATTGGCTATGTCTGTTTACCTTTTTTCTTCAATTAACATTTCTGGACAGGTATTTTTGCCTCAATTGTAAAGATAAATGTTTTGTAACAATTATTTCATTATGAAGATAAATCATAATTCTTTAGCGAACATAGTGTTCAGGTTGCCTTTTTTAGATACGCTTTGATGGGTTACTATAGTTGGCTAAATAAAAAGCGGTTAGTCTGAACATTTGTTTCTTCAAATCATGCCAATGCCCTTATCAAACAATTCAGGATGAAAATCGATTAAATTCCAAATCTTATGATTTCCAGATTTATTAATTGATATTTCGATCTCTTTTGGAACTTTTGCTCAAAAGAAACTTGTAAAAATTTGGCGAGTGTTGCCCAGCTCACGGAAAGCAATAATATTATGGTAAAGGTAAAGCAAATAAGAAAAACCATTGCCCCAAAAAAGTTTCTTTTAAGGGGCCAAACTGCCCTGATACGGTTATCACCTCAAGCCCGCGAAGATATTTAGAAAAAAAACTTTTACATTTGAGGGGAGGCAACGGTAGGTATTTATAGATGAACGCCGTTTATCTAAAGTAGCGTGTTGCTACAAAACAGAAACAAAGGTAAAACTGATATTACAAAAGGCTAGTAATATGATAAAACGTGGCTAAGAGCATATAAAAAGTCAGTTTATAAAAAAAGGAATAACTTGGTACGGATAAAGGAAGAATAAACAAAACATATTTGATAACACACCGCTAGAGAACCAAGGATAGGAATTGAGTTATTCATAATGTTTCTTAAGAATTTTTTGTACTAAAGATCGCAGATTAAACAAAAGTTATGAAGAAAAAAAGTGTGAATTTGGTTGCCAGCTTAAAATATCTATTGCTATGTCATGCTTTCATCATGTCTTGTACGAACGCTAATTCATCTCATACAGTGGATAGAATAAAATCAATTTCAATTTCGACAAATGGGGGGCAACTTGGTTACTATCGAAGGCTTTTAATTATGCCTGACACACTTTACTTCGAACAGGGCTTGCGTGTTGACACATCTCATCGTAAATCTATAAAAAAAATAAATACCCAATATCAATTAGAAGAATTGATTTCCACAAATCAGTTAACTGGTTTCTCTAAAATAATAAGTGGTAAAAGCAGGCAGCCATTTGACGGGATCGACACTGAGGTAGTAATTAGAACTTACAACACAGAAATTAAAGTAAGGAATGGTGGTAGTGATAAACTCTGGCTTAATGTTGTCTCTTCAATAAATAAGATTATCGAAAAAGAGTTTAAAGAATGAACTGTTTTTTACATAATCAGCTCACTCTAACTCTATCCTTATTTTCTGCAAAAAAAAATGGTTTAGAATTATATGCTGAAGAGCATGGACGTAATGACCTAGCTACTACAGAACCAACGAAATAATTCAACAAAAGAAGGTATTTTGCGGTTGGTTTAGCCGCAAAATTAGGATTATATTATCCATAATGGAAAAACCTTGTCAAGGCTTTTTTGGAAAATTAATATGTTCTCAGTTTATTACTCTAATTCTCCCTCAGCAAGCCCTTCAAGCAGCAGATCGAAAGATTCTTTGTTACTTTTAGGTAAAAGCTTTAAAAAAAGAAAATGCATAATGGGAAAACCATTTATATATTCTAGTCTTGGGCCATAATAGCTAAACGTAAATACCCATTTAGGCAATTCTTCACCAAAAGTGACGAAGACCCACTATCACTGAAATATCCAATCAACCATATTGGTTTATCCATCATACCATTTAATCATCAGAAATATTGATTACCCATTTCTTCAGTGTCACTTTCCTCGCTTTCCGTTTAACTTTAATTTTTTTCTTTTTGTCAATGACTTTTGGAATTAACTTTTCTCTTTCTTTTCGTAATTTCATCAACCGACCGAGTTCATCATACTCTGTCATTTTAGTGTCTAGTTCTGCCATTCGCTTTAAATCAGCAATAAATTTATTGCTTATCAGAACCGTTGGTGACCCCCAGTGGGGCAAAGATTTTTTCGAAGATTTTTGCTCCATTTTTTTTGCTCCTAACTCTTTGTTTTTCAGGTAGATATGCTCGGCGATTTCGTTGACTAAAAGTGTTCGATATCGCTCTCCATCGTATTCCATTTTTTCAGGAAAAAGGCAGCTAACTAGGTATCTTTTACCTTCAACGCTGGAATTTTCATAAAACAGATCAAGATCCGTTAAATTTTTAATAGCTCGCTCTGCAATTGGTCTGATGTTCAATGCTGCTTTGTTTTTTGTGGTGAGCTCTGATAATTTAGATTCTACTATAGTGATTTTCTCACTGCACTCGTTTTTGATTGCTCTAAAATCTACAGCATCTATGTCATTATCTAATAGCAAATCCCTTGCTTTCTCAATTTTTTTATTCAGGTCTTGTATTTGCTTAGAATAGGATTTTCGTTCATCCAGGATGGACCCAACTTGATTTTGGTAAGCATCCGCAATAGTCTCGACAAATATCTCCTCGTATCCTTTTCTAGGTAAATAACTCAATAACTCAAGGGCAAAGGCTTCGTTTACCTTTTCTGAACGAAAACGGATACCACATGCTGATGTGCAATGGTAATAGGTGAAGTGTCTTTGTTTTCCTTTCGATGAACTGCCGCTTAGTGATCTGTGACATTTAGGGCATTTTAAGAATCCCCGAAGAACCAGGGCTTCTGGCGTAGAGATGGGCTGACCAAGCTCTCTTTTTCTCCCATTGAGAATATCTTGAATGTTAAAGAACATCGTTTCGCTTATTAATGGTTCATGTAAGCCCTGAGCTAGGAAAGCCTCCTCATTTTTGTATTTCGGAACAATCACCTTTCCACAATATATTGGATTTCTAATAAGTGTGTAGAAGTTGTTTTTGCTGCAATTTAACCCTTTTTCTCTGGCAGAAGATAATATCTGCTCACCGGAATAAGTACCCTCGGCCAACTGGTCGAATACCCACTTAACCAGCGATGCTTCTGGCTGTTTTAAAGCAAGCAGAACCATCATGATGGGACTAAACCGTGACTGGATCAAAAAGCAGGGGGACTTCTTCGTCAAAAGCCCTATCAATTTCCTCACGGCTATCATATGGTACTTAAAGAAATATAAAGACGGTAAATACTGTACTCTTCCGCATGTAATTGAACTTATGCAGGCGGACTACGAGCAGCTTTTTAATGTGCTCGGGAAGGAAGAAGAAATTAAGGTGCTGATTAATCCTTTCATCAGCGCATATCAAAATGAAGCAATGGCGCAGCTGGAGGGCCAGATAGCCTCGGCAAAAATCGGCTTGGCGAGGCTATCCTCGCCGCAGTTATATTATGTTTTAAGCGGAAATGATTTCACGCTGGATGTCAATAACCCGGATGAGCCAAAAATTATCTGCGTAGGTAACAATCCCCAAAAACTCCAGGTTTATGGAGCGGTTCTTTCCCTGTATATTTCCAGAATGATCAAGCTGGTCAATCAGAAGGGGAAGTTGAAAAGTGCATTGATCTTTGATGAATTTCCTACCATATTTTTTAATAATATGGATAGTCTTATAGCCACTGCAAGGAGTAACAAAGTTGCCACAGCTCTTGCCGTACAGGATTTTAGCCAGCTAAAAAAAGATTATGGCGCAGAACAGTCTGAGGTGATTACCGGGATTGTGGGCAACATTATTTCCGGCCAGGTGACGGGAAATACCGCAAAAACTTTAAGCGAGACTTTTGGGAAAATTATGCAGGACCGACAGAGTAAGAGCATCAATAGCAGCGATATCTCGATTTCAAAAAGTATGCAACTGGATTATGCTATCCCTGCTTCCAAAATAGCATCCCTTTCATCCGGTGAATTTGTGGGCATGGTGGCAGATAATCCTGAGGAGAAGATTGCATTAAAAATGTTTCACTGCGAAATCCAGAATGATCACGATGCAATCGCAAAGGAGGAAATGTCATATAAGCCGATACCGATAGTGAAAACGGTTTCTCCTGAAGAGATTAAGGAGAATTATGAAAGTATTAAGGCCCAGGTTGCGGATTTGCTCAAAGCAGAATTGGGTGGAACTGAGGCTAAACAGAATGAAAATGCATCTTACAATACTCACAAGAAAATTTTAAAAGATAAAAAACCGACGAGAAAAGGTCCTAAAAATAAGGAAAGTGCAGGCAACACTGTTTCTTTTTAATAAACAGGTTTTATCATTTCAGTTCCCGGAAAAGACTTTTTTCCTCTTGCTAAACTTTGATTTTGCATAGGTTTGATATTTTCAGAAATAATGGCACGGACCCACCCCTCCGTATATTGCTTTGGAATATCTCATGCCACAAAGAAAATTCTTTGCAACCCATTTTTTAAGATCAATTTTCAGACAACTTGTAATTATTCAATTAATGGCAAGACATCTGCAAGCTGGTCTCCGTACCCCTTAAAGATCAATTGATTTGTAGGTGCAGCATCATCAGAAATTAATGCAGAAAGATGTATTTATTCTTCTTCGGAAAAATAGGATTTTACTATTTTAAAAGAGTCATCGGCTGAATGCTGGTCAAATTTTGGCAGATATGCACCTGCATTATAAGGGATTTTGACGGGCAAATCTGAAATTAAGTTTTGATCAGTCTCACTACTTGTTTACTTAACTTCCACATTTGAAAAACCTTGGAATTTTTCATTAAGATTCTCGTTTAAGAAGTCAAGTATATCTACTGGAAGTTGTTCATGGAATTTTTCTCTGTCAAATCCTGTTGGATCAGTTGAAGGAAGAAAATTTGGATTTTTCATTGTAGCTGGAAAGGGACTCAAAAATGAATAGTGCCCTGCATTTTCAATCTCTTTGAATGTCAATTTTGATTTTTCTGTTATATAGTTTAGCACAATCTCGCCGTTCCATTTCGGCGTAACGGGATCGTGTTCAGCGGTGAGCATAAGAATTGGAATTGCTACTCCGCTTAATGAGTTCATAAACCATCCCGTTCCCGGTGCAAGCAATACTATGGCCTTGACCCTGGAATCTGATGCAACTTTAAGCACCAGCCCGTCCTTTGTTCGTGGAACTCCGCCTGCCAACGCCAGAGCAGTATATCCACCCATTGAATGTCCGATAACCGCAATTCTTCTCCTTGCAATGTTTCTGCTAAACGAATTGTCGGATAGTAAAAAGTCAATTGTCAAACTCACGTGTCTGGGCCGGCTTAAAAGGTTTTCGGTTGTGTGCTCTAATGTGTTATTATTACGGTTATTGCCGTAATGTTCGGGCATTGCTACGATGTAACCATTCTTTGCTAAATGTGTGCTGATTGTCCTGTATAAGAGATGTGAACCCCCGTTACCGTGTGAAATAATTACAAGTGGAAATTGCTCCCCTATAAGTTCCGCATCAGGGCTCACATTTATTGCATAAGGCCCAAACGCGATGGGTCGTGATACCTCATCAGTCGGGTATTGTACTAAAACCGGAAATGAAATGTTTTTCATTTCATCTCTAACAGTCAATTGCCTGCTACCTACAAAAAAATCTTTCATATTTTAAACATTGGTTTTATTGTCTTTCTTGTAGGTGGCCATACTACTGAGAGAAAGTTCGAAATATGGTGATGATGTTCGAACATTAGAACGCATTAAATTAGCTTAGTCACCAAACACAATATAAATTAGTGATGTTGGGTTTGTACATTCGGCCTCTTGCTCAAAACTAACGCTAGTGGCTACATGTGATATTATATTATGCAATTGGAATATGAAAATCTACGATGCATTTATTCTCAGGATGTTCGTTAAAATTGTTGTGAAAAATTTCATATGGATATCGCTCTGCTTTTTTGTAACCATTTTCGTTCATCCAAATAAATAAGCTGTTCCAAGATTTTTCGAATTCTTTTGGTTCAATAACGAAATGTCCGACAATACTTTTCCCCTTTTCGATCGTTGTTAGTTCAACATGTCCATCTGCCTTTATTTCATGACCTGTAAGGATGCCTATACTCATTCTTACTTTGTCTCCATCCGTTATTTTAAAACTGTCATGAAATACCCTGCATATATTACTATTACTTTTTGTAAGTAACTCCCTAGGTGTCGCCCATTTTATAATCCGCTGAAAAGAACCCTCAATTCCATTTGTCCCAATTTGGGTAACATACGCAAAATT
This sequence comes from Pedobacter jeongneungensis, assembly GCF_000633455.1. Classification (GTDB taxonomy): domain Bacteria; phylum Bacteroidota; class Bacteroidia; order Sphingobacteriales; family Sphingobacteriaceae; genus Pedobacter; species Pedobacter jeongneungensis_A. Next base: position 57,706 of record NZ_AYMG01000038.1, on the reverse strand, counting down.
CATTTTTGGCATTTCTGTAATTTTAACTTTCGCATTTATTTTCAGCCAATTTTTAAGACTATCAATATTACAAAGGTATTCTTCGGTTATGTAATTAGCTTTACCGTTATTGCTATTCACTTTACTGATCTTGCTAAAACTGTCCAGGTTTGACCTACGAAATTCCGTTGGACTTTGCCCATATATTTTTTTAAATGTCCTGGAAAATGTAGAATCATTTTTAAAGCCATATTTAACGGAAATTTCAGCTATGCTACATTCTTTATCATGCATTAGCATCATTGCTGTCCGCTCAATACGTTTTCGGGTAACATATGAGCTCAGCGTTTCATTTGTAATTGCCTTAAAAATTCTATGTAGGTGAAAGGGAGAATAAAAGGCCATATTTGAAATAGTCTGTAATGAGAGATCAGCGTCTAAATTTTCATCTATGAATGTTAAGATCTTATTTATCCGTTTGATATATTCTTCTTGCATTTTTTATCTGTTAGGTATATCGTAAAATTGTCACCACATAAATATATAATTAAATAAATACAGTGGATATTTCAAAGGAATGCCAAAGGTTCCGTTTTTTAATTCATAAAAGATGGAAAGAATGTTAGAACGTATAGGTAAGTAGAGCATTGATTGTATTTAGTTGAAAGTGACCCCTTTGTTCGGGCCGAACTGGCCACCAATTTGATTACCGGATGATGCACATCTAAGCTCCTTTCCCTCTGAACAAATATACACTTCGGATCCAAATCCATTTTCATCAGGATTTCTCAGTTTAGTCAATCCTACTGCCGGATTTCTCTTCAATTCGGACCTTTCTAAAGATCAAAATCCATTTGCAGGTATCAGCACCTAAAATAATGCCATAATCCCTCCAAAATAGTGAAGCGGCTGTGTCCATCCCGAACCGCAAATATGCTCCCGGGAGCCTTTATCTTATGCAGAATTGAAAAATCATTCCCGAAAGCAAGCCTCAAAAAATAGCTGATCGAAAGATCAGAACGGTCAGTTTGCCGAAACGTCGACATTGAAACGGAAAGATCATAACTACTACTGGTTCCTGATGGGAAAGCTGTCCGCTTTTATATCTGTCATTTACCTTATTGATGGTGAAACTAAAAAGCCGGAACATTGTTACTATTGCGAGCCCATATACTGTTTTTTTTATAAAACAAGTAGGTCTAATATTTAAAAACAACATCATTCCAAATTTAAAATGCGCACTTTAATTATCATGTTCTTTCTGGGACTTTCAGTCCCGACATTTGCACAAACAGGAAAACTTTTTAAGGGAACCCTTAACAATTCCGTAAAAATAACCCTTTATCTACAGGGTTTGGAGGAAGGCACAAATGCCGATCGGGTAGTTGGCGCCTACAAATACAATGATCAAAAGGGATATCTGTTATTGAACGGCTATCGGAACGAAAAGGGCGATATTATTCTGGTGGAACAGGCGACACCAAACTTTTCTGGTGTTTTTTTTGGGTCATTATCCGGGAACCAGATTTTAGGTAGATGGTCCAGCGCTGATCAAAAGATAAGTTACCGCTTTAAACTGTATGGCATTACCACTACACATGAACAACAGCAACAGTTTCAGGATGCTGTTGCATCTAAAGCGCAGGAGTTTGGAAGTTATTAACTGAAAAGGCCCTAGCCGGTTAAGAACATTTATGTCAACATCTGGACAATCAAAAATTACGGTATTTTATATACTGAGCCTGGCTGCTGTATCTGCCCTCATAATTTCTTCTATCGTGATGATCAATCAGAATGGAATGAATCAGCGGTTACAGGGCTTTGTAAACCTGCTTTGGTTGCCATTACTAGTGTTGATATTAGTTGTCGATCGGATATGTATGCGGAAATTCGGATCAAAAAGTGTGAATAAAATTCAGTGGTACATTTTATCTGTACTACTTTTACCCCTTATTCTAAATTTCATCAGACTACGGCTATAAATAAATATGAACTCCACCTTGGTATATTACTTTAACCAATATCATTTGGAGCAATTGAATATCTCGATTATATCTATAACTCATCGATCATCCAAATGCATGTGATCAAGTTATTTAGCTCTAATTATGTAATGTCCAGCAGCTGTTTCAAATGGAAGAATTATTTAATATTGGTTTATTTATAAACTTGTATTAAATTTCCTGTTGACTAAGGTCAGCTCGGAATGCGAACTTTTATATGCATATACTGCTTTATACCCAATACCTGGTTTTTTAAATGGAGCCATAATGAATGTTGATCATTTCGTTTTTCAGATAGTGCTGACGGCCAGCTAGACCAGATAGCATTTCCTTTGCGAGGGTAAATTATCCCCATTTGAGGGCAGCCAATTTATTTTTCTCTGTTATCATTGCAAGGGGATGATGTCGCCATCTTCCAGCTGGGCTATGCGGAAGATCTCTCTGGAGATGACCGCAATATTTTCTTTTAGCTCTTCCAGGCTACAATAGATCATCCCAATAGGAACAGGAAGACCAGCAATATCTTGGGAGAGCTCCATCTGGATAAAGCAGGGATGTACTGGCTCACTTTTTCCTTTTAGCAGGCCAAATATTTCCATTGAGGAAGTTTTGTCCCTGCCGAGACTGAACTTTCCGTAGGCAAGCTTTTTTTCTTCAGATTCAGCGTGGTCGTGATAGCAAATTTGGTTTCCATGTGACTTATTTTTTGCATTATGGCCATATGTTTTCATTTGGGCCTGATGTAAAAAATGCCGCTCTCGCGGCATTTTTTATCTTTGAGCGTTTAGCTGATCTCGATTTGTCTGGATACTGCTTTGGCTTCTTCCTTTTTTGGAAGGGTTAGTTTTAGCACCCCGTCGGTATAGCTGGCCTGGATCCGCTCGATATCTGCGCTTTCGGGCAAAGCGAAGGATCTGGAGAAAGCTGAAAAGCTGTATTCGCGCCTGTTGTATATCTTTCCTTCCGAGCTACTCTCATCTGCACTCTGGGTTGAGATGCTCAGCATATCTCTTTCTACAGAAACTTTGAAGTCGTCTTTTTTAAGGCCCGGAGCGGCCAGCTCAATCTGGTAGGCTTCTGCTGACTCTGAAATGTTCACCGCGGGAACGCTGGCGATGCGGCGTTCCGAGAAAAAAGTGTCGCCTAGCACGGATTCGAAAATGTCATTAAAGCCTGGCAATAATGCGCTGTTTTTCTTTTCTGGATTGAATTTAACCAATGTCATAGTGTGTTCTCCTTTTAATGTTTAAATAAAATGGACTATAAATCAATTAATTTTTTCTCTGGGACTTTTTTATTTACCTGTCCCGCCTAATATATATCAAGTGCTGTGCCATCCAGTTTTATGGGCTTACCGAATATATTTTTCTGAAAATTTTTCATTTTTTCTGAATTTTTTTCAGTTCACGGACTGAAATTTTTTCAGTTTCTTTTAAAATAGTAGGGCTGTACATGCTCTCTCTCGGGGTGCTCTCCCTCGCGATATTACATATTAACTTAGGATCAAAGCTTCGTTCTATAAAATTTTACTAATCTGCTGAGTTTAATACTGAAAGGTTTCCTCGCAAAGTTTATTCAATACTCTCAAAATAAATACGACTGCTCATAGAGCAAGAAAATGGGAGGTGGCTAATTCACCGATGTGCTAAAGTATCATACCAGCACAATTACAAATCTTCTTTCAGATTAGCATCTGTGCTAAATTTTTTCAATCAAACAGCAGTTGCAAACAGTAGTTAGCTGAAGATAAAAAAAATCCATTTTTAATTATTAAAAAATACATTAAATTAGTATTTAAACTACAAAATAATTATTATGAAAAAGACAAATTTAATTATGCTAACTTTTATGGGATTGCTATTGTTCTCACAGGGTTGCAAGAAAACAGACAACGATGCGCAATCAGTTTCAGCGCAACAAAACCCTGCTGGAAAAAATGTGGAATTGAGACAGGGCTATTACATGGGTTCGTTAATCAGTTACGAGCGGATTGACGGTAGAAATATTTTTAATGGCGATATGGTTATTCCGGATGAACAGATTACCACAAAACTCCCGGAAGTTACAACCGAGGGACACGGCCCGGCAGGAGCATACAAGTGGCCAAACCACAAAGTCTCATATAGATTTGCCTCTGGATTCACCACTGCTCAGACAAACACCATCTTAACCGCCATGGCAGATTGGACCGCAAAATCCGGAATTATCTTTGAGGCTGTAACTTCGGGCTATTATCTGACTATACAGCCGGGAAGCGCGAACAATTGCACTGTAGGCTACGTAAGCGGGGCCACTATGAATCTTTCAAATCCAGAAGCAAAAGGCATTGTCGTTCATGAACTGGGGCATGCCATCGGCTTACACCATGAGCAGCTTCGTGCAGATCGCGATTCTTACATCGCTGTAAAATGGGATAATATAACTACATCAGCGCAATCAGGATATAATGAACTCACAGGAATGAATTATGGCGGGACGACTTTTGACATCAGTTCTATTATGCTTTATGGATCATACAATGGATATGGCGCGATAAATAGTAGTCTTCCAACCACGACACGCCTGGATGGTTCCACCTGGATCGATAATTCCTGGAGTGGAACAAAATCACCGTCCACAAAAGATGCCAGTTGGGTGAAAACTATTTACGGTATTTAATGATCTGCAGGCACAGGAGTTTTTCTATTAAAGCGAGATTCATATTTTCCTGTAAACTCTTGTGCCTGATCATCTCACTATTTCATCAATCATCCTGAAAATGTGGGATTAAACCTGTGGTTGCTAGCATGTTCTTAATTATCTTAAAGAAAAGTACTGATAATACTAATCCTTCAATTTTTATCCAAGACAAAATTTGTCTGGAAAAGTAAGTGAAAAATGAATTTTACACATCAATAACCTTTTCAGGCTACGTCATCATTATAATCATTAATCGGCCAAAGTGGGAATTTGAGAAAAGTGTGCACTGATTCTCATTCCAAACTCTACACACGTTTTTTAACATCTGATCTTGATGGTATCTCAAAGACTGACCCAAATAAATCCATTCCAGTCCAATCTGACTTAGTCATTTTCAAAGAGCATTCGTAATGGTTGGAACATTGACACTCCGCTTTATCCATTAGAAGGAAACATTACAGGCATACGGAAAGTAAAGGAAGTCTGCTCCAGGTCGGAAGTTGCCGTTAATTCGCCTCCATGTGCTTTGGCAATTTGAGATGCAATATATAACCCTAAACCTAAACCTTGCTGGCTAGGTGTTTTTGCTTCCCTTGTAAAAGGTTCAAATAAAGTGCTAAGTGTTTCATTTGAAATGGGGGAGCCTCCATTGCTGAACCTAACTTCTAAAATTTCTTTATTGATTTTTGAGCTAATCAGTATGGGCTGGTTTGCTGCCCCATGGGTAATTGCGTTTGCCAGGAGATTAGATAGCATCTGTGCCATCCGGTTAGGATCACAATTTACCGGTTCATTAACATTAAAATCTGTAATCACCCCCCGATCTGGAAAGGAAATGGTCAACTCATTTACGATATGTTCCATGATGGGGTCAAGTGAAACTTTTTCTTTAGATAAGGCGATCCCGCTCCCCATTCTCACCCTTGCAAAGTCCATCACGTTGGCTATTAGTTCCTCCATTCTCTGGGTACTTTTAGCGATTGTACCCACAATGGATTTATCCCGATCAGAAAGTACTGACCGTCCTAATAAAGCTGCGCCGGTCTTTATTGCTCCCAAAGGATTTCGTAGGTCGTGACCTAAAACGGCGATAAACTGTTCTCTTAGTATCGCCATTTCCCTTTCAGTTTTCAATGTGTTTTCCGTGCTTAAGATGGCATTCCGCAAATTATCTTCGTAAACTATACGCTCTTTTGCTCGATAAAAAGTTAACCATATTACATAGGGAAGGCCATTTTCATCTTGTTTGGCGTAACCATTCATTAAAGCTTGCATCTTACCACCACCATCCTGCATTAGTTCTACCGCTACTTCCTCGAATGAACCCTTTAGCGTAAGCATTGGCGAAAGGTGTGTTTCATAAAATATCCTGCTTCCTACAGTTAGTATTGAAGTGATATGCTCACCAATAAGTGCTTCATTGCTCTTGTTAAGCCATTCTTTTATTTTATTGTTTGCACTGGTAATTTTTCCACGAGGGTTAGTTGAAATATAACCGGAAATTGAAGACGCTAAAAAATCCTCCAGATCATGCGCGCTAGTGAAATCTTTCATTTGGGTAAGCTATAAGAATTCTAAAAAATCTTTTATCGCAGCAGTTGTTGCGATTGGGGCACTTAAATGAGGACAGTGGCCGTCTGCCTCAAGGATTACCAGTTGGCTGTCAATCATTTTTTTATGCATAAACTGACCAACTTCAATGGGAGCGATAATATCATTGGAGCATTGGAGAATAAGTGATTGCGTTGGACAGGTTTCCAGATTGCTCCGGCTATCTGTTAGAAATGTTGCCCTAGCGAATTGTCTTGCAATCGCGGGGTCGGTCCGGCAAAAACTATCAGCCAGCTCCTCACTTAATTCCGCGCGGTCCGGGTTGGCCATAATGAGCGGTGCCATTGTCATTGACCAGCCCATGTGGTTCATGTCCAGGGAGGTCAGTAGCTCATCAATTTCTATGCTGCTGAAACCTCCAATGTAGTCATCATCGTTAATATATGATGGCGACGGAGCTACTAATATCAATGCCTTAAATAATTCTGGTGATTTAGTTGCTGCAAGAATGCCCATGATAGCACTTACTGAATGCCCTATAAAAACGACATCCTTCAAATCTAAGGTCCCGATAATTTCCAGAATATCAATTGCATATCCATCAAGTTCCTTATATTTTTCTGTATCATATGCGTTCAAATCCGATCGCCCAGCGCCTACATGGTCAAACAAAATTACCTTGTGGGTTTCTTCAAATGAAGGTGCAACCAGGCGCCACATGTTTTGGTCACAACCGAAACCGTGGGCAAACATCATGGGCGATGTGCCACTTCCCTGCACACTCACATTATTTCTTTTTAACACACTCATTTATTTAATTAACTTCTTTTGTCGCTAAATGATTTACAAAACGAATCAAGTGGTTTTCAAGATAGGCCTGTAAAAATATATTAAATTTTATAAAATAAATTTTGTCCTTTCATAGCGGTTTGTCTGATAGATAAGTGTCAATGGGTAAATAATATTCTAGATTGCATGGATGTACCCGGTGCATCATTAGTTAAAATGAATTGCTTAAAACCTCAAGTTGTATGAGAAAACCTCTGATTGCTAAAAAGAACTTTTCTATCTAACTTTGTGTGGCAAATGCTTGCTATCGACGAACACTTTGTAGCGTATACAGTTGTTCAACAATACTGAACATTAATTATAATGCAGAGTACCAGGTCAAATGGCCTGATGAATCCATCCAATGGATACAGGCGAACGGAACGCCTTATTATGACCAGGAGGGAACGCCAATGAGAATCATTGGGGTCACGCAGCTTATCACAGATAAAAAAAAATACCAGGCTAGAAAGGATGAGTTTCTCTCAGTTGCTAGCCATGAGCTTAAAACGCCGATAACGGTGTTAAAAGCAAACCTGCAACTAATTGATAAGTTGAAATCAAAGATTGGTGATAGCAGAATAGTTAAGCTTCTGGATTCGTGTAATAGGACCATGGAAAAAATAAACGTGATGCTGAATGATCTTTTGGATATCGGAAGATATTCAGATGGCAAGATTACCTTAAATATTACAAAGTTTGATATCAGGGAAATACTATATAATTCAATCCAGCACCTGTCTCCGGAAAAAAAAGATTCTATCAGGATCAATTCTGAACCGATACAGGTCCAGGCAGACAAACTAAGGATTGAGCAGGTCGTTATCAATCTGATCAATAATGCGGTAAAATACGCTCCGGAAAGTAAAGAGATCATTGTCAATACCGAAATTATAGATAATCAGGTTAAAGTATCTGTCTGTGATTTTGGAAAGGGAATTGCAGATGGAAATCTCCACAAGGTGTTTGACCGGTATTGGCAGGAGGAAAAAAAAGAAGACGATACCAAAGGCCTTGGCCTTGGCTTATATATTTGCGCAGATATCATAAAAAAACATGGCGGGCAAATAGGAGTGAAAAGTGAGTTTGGCCCAGGATCTATTTTCTGGTTCAAAATTCCGTTGCAGACCGGCCTGTAATGAATAATTAAATAAATTAAAATTTGTGCTGGGCGATATTGTTAAAAAGCAACTCGTTGTCCATGTTCCGCGAACTTCTTAATAGGTAGATAATTAAAAATTTAAAACAAAGCTAATCTCTGGTGATATAGGGTCAAATGGCTACAGTTTATCCATTTCATCACCGTTTATTTTTTAGTTGCCCCAGCATTTATCAGATTTTTTAAGCTTAAATATAATTTGGATTACCAAAAAATATTTGAATTTAGCATTCCGCTAAACATTTCTTTATTATGATAGGAATTTTAAGTTTAGATTGGTTGATCATGACATTTGAATACCAAGATTTTTTTAGGGAAAATGATTTTTCTGTTACTAAATTTCTAACTTATTGGTAGCTTAGACAAGCCAAACATTTAATCAAACCAATGACAAAAATGATTGAAAACTTGTCTACACATAATGAGCATAACAGACTCTCGACGATAAATCGCTACAAAATTCTGGATACACCCGCGGAGATAGCTTTTAATAATCTGGCAGCCTTGGCCGCTGAAATTTTTGAACTGCCAATATCTGTAATTTCTTTTACGGGTAAAGACGAAGTATTTTATAAAGCTACCGTGGGACTTCCTGGAAGAAATTCGGAGCCCCGTAGTAGCAGCATAATTGGTCAGTTTATACCGAAAGGTGAGGTGAAGGTCATTGATAATTTAGGTGAGCATGCTGATTTCTTTTATAATTTACACGATATAAACTTTATCGCATTGGCACCCTTAATTGTGGCGGACGGTTCAAATTTTGGTAATATTGCTGTAATGGGGAACCGAGCCATCAGATTTAAGGAAAGGGAACGTTTGATGCTGAAACGACTTGCTGAAACTGTTATTGGACTGCTTGAATCACGGCTGATCAACTATGAATTTGAGTCTTTAACAAACGATACTAGGCAAATCAATGCCGCATACAAAATCCTTAACGACGATTATAAATTACTCGGCAATTATAATGATCACATCGCGCAGGCCAACAGTACCTTGGAGGGGGTATTAGATAGTTACGAATTGCTTTTTAAGCATGCCCCGGTCGCTATAGGCATATGCTCTTATCATGATAGGGTTATTTGGCAGGCAAATGATGCATTAACAAATGTGTTTGTAGAGGTTAGTACACCCATTGGTATACCACTTGATAAACTGATCAGCCATATTGATGGCCAGGCGGCATCGGATGTAATTGGCTTCCTGCATGCAGATTCAGATTCCTATCATAAAAAAGGAGCGAAGATTAAAATTCAACACTCAGGTGGGACAAAAAATATATATGTTGATCTTTCCCTTCAATTTGTTGGCAGGATGGGTGATGAGTCCCAGAATATTATGTTTATCCTTGCAGATGTTACGAATCAGGTTGTGCTCAACCAGATCACTCTGGAAGCCAATACCGTATTGATGAATGCGATCGAGGATACTGGAATGGGATACACTATCGTAGAATTGGCTACCGGAAAAATGACGTCTAATAACCAATTCAAGGCAAACTATGGCTACTCCTCCGGGGAACCCTTTAGTTATCCGGATCTGTTTAAAGCCATGTTATCTGATTACAGACAGATTATTAAAAACGCTGTAAGTGACGCAATTATGTGCAATGGGATATATCAGGCAGAGTATGAAGTGAAATGGCGTGATGGATCAGCTCACAGGATCCGGGCATATGGTAAGCCAATGTATGATGCGGATGGGATAGCTACCCACATCATAGGTTTAAATAAAATCATCTCTGGCAATCGGTGATTTATTGGTAGAGCAGACTAGGGATTTGATGGCTGTTCAAAAATAGCTGATCACTGTAGATAGACTTGAATCAAGCCGGAATTCGTTTGGACAAATATGATACTCTCAGCTGTTTTGTTCTGAAATAACTAGTCATTAAAACTGAATAACGATAAGTAAATTCGCGACGAATCATAAAATATAATGAAGCCAATCGTAGTCGCTTATGAATGAACCAGTAAAAATATTTTATATATATGAATTTTCAGGGGAATATATTCAGCAAATAATTAGTGCCCTTTCCTAAACTCCAGCAAGTCCCCCGGCTGGCAGTCCAGGGCCTCACAGATAGATTCCAGGGTGCTAAAGCGTACAGCCTTCGCTTTGCCTGTTTTAAATATGGAAAGGTTGGCAAGTGTTAAATCCACCTTTTGCGCAAGCTCATTAAGCGACATTTTTCGTTTGGCCATCATCACATCGAGGTTTATAATAATCGGCATGAGGTTATACAGTTAAATCGTTTTCAGTCTGGATTTGGATTCCTTTTTTAAAGACTAATGAAATAATAAATAAAATTCCCGCAAGAAAAAGAAATTCTGCTCCGCCGGCAAGATATGGCTGTAAAGTTGGAAGCATTAACCCCTCCCTGATTAACTCGTCGCTGTAAGCGCTGGCCACTATCGCCAATATTCCGATAACCAGGGAGACGAAACTGATATTGATTATCAAAGTCGCCATCCTATCGCTAAAGGGATGATCGAGATTGATTTTCAGGAAGATCTTTATGGCGATAAAAAATAAGAAAGCTTTTGCCGCCCAGCAGAAGATCAGCAATAGCATCAATGTTACATACTGCGATGGGCTATGCTCCAGGAGCTGGCTAAGATCCAATCCCATATAAAGATCTTTGGCAGCGATCCGGCTTTCAGTAAGACTGACAATAAAAGAAACGATAAGCGATCCGGTCTTGATACAAAGACCAATAAATACAATCCAGGTTAACAATTTCATGATTGAAATGATGTTATTTATACTTGCTTTATTTTTCATATCATTTTTGGATTAATCTAAATATTATGCAAATAAAGATAAATATTTATTGATAAACAATAAATATTTATTTTTTTTGAATAAATATTTCTGTTCGATATTTTAGATTTATAGCAATACAACAACAAGCATATGGATATATCAATTAAATCCCTGAGAACTTTTATAGGCGCAAGTGACTACAATATTTCAAGATCGTTTTACACCGATCTCGGTTTCAAAGAAACGTTGATAGAGAAATGGCTATCGCTATTTCAAAAAGAAGATCTTGGCTTTTATCTTCAGGACTACTACAATAAAGAGTGGTTGGAGAATACGATGCTTTTTCTCACCATTGATGATGCGAACAGGGTTTTCAGCAATTTGCAATCGGCTGGACTGGAGTCCAAATATAAAAATGTAAAGGTCTCACCCGTTAAAAAAGAGATTTGGGGAGAAGTATGTTTCGTTCATGATCCCTCTGGCGTACTACTGCATTTTGCCCATCTCTATTAGCTTATACAAACTTCCCATAATTGCTCCCTGCCACAAATCATAGTGCTATGGCTTTGGTGTAAGGATTGCTCATGCTATGATTTATTTGAATCCGGTTTCTCCTTTATGCCGATTATCAAAAGCCAAAGGCAGGTGCCTATTTCACCAATGCTTGCGGGTAAAGTGATATAATTTGAAATTACTGATTTATCATAATTAGGAATCGCGGTTTCGCCAATAACATTTAACAAATAACCGAAGCAACCAAGAATAAGGAAAATACCCAGGATTTTGGGCAAAAAGCCCGAACGGTAAACCAAATATCCAAAAGGAAAAAGCCAAAGCCCCCAGAATATTTGGTTAATGATCATGCCATTATAATAGTTATCGATATAAAACATAACCTGCGATTGAAGTTGACTAAGGCTAAATACTTTCAGGTATTCGGCTTCTCCAATGAGGCTTAGTACCGCCAATTTATTTTGTATGTTGATAAAGGATATGGATACACTCACCATAACCAGTATGACCATCAATTTCGCATGGTTGTTATTCACCTCGTTTAGTAATTTATATAAAACAAGCGGTAAGGCCAAAAAAGCTGTATAACAGATAAAGTTGCTTAAAATGCTCAACCGGAAAAGCAAATCGGAAGTTTTGATATTATGATAGGTTTGAGCCGGGTTATTCCAGGCAATGAGTTTAGATGGAACATAAGCCAGACTGAACATACCTGTTAATACTACAATAAGATAGATCGCACCAGCTATTCTGGCGGTTTTTTTATTTGCACCCATTATCATTCTTTTTTTAGTGTAAATCTGTTTGAATTGATGCGTCTTTCTTTGGCCAGGTCCAGGCGTAATAGATAATAAGGGTAGTGATGAAACTCTCTACTACCGCTAGAAAAACATAAAATGTCCGCCACTCAGTTAATGAAGTGAAAGCAATCAGGATCATGATGGTGCTGTAAACTACTCCGAAAAAAATGTTCAGTAACCTGTTGAGCTGTGGTTTTAATAAAATAGAAATTAAAACCATTAATGCCGGAATGGCCAGCAATACCGCAGCAGAAAAAAGTTTAACAGGACTGTTTAGTAGATTGTCACCATTAATAAGTCCTTCGGCTTTGTGTGGCACATATAGTTCGAAATAGTCACCATATAGATAACAGAGTGTTACGGCAGTCCAAAGTGCTGAAAGCTTAATTTTCGGATTGATTTCAAAATCTTTAAAAGCAGGTTTGTTTAGATTATTCATACCATTAAGAGTATTGTATCCAGGTTAGACGAAATTATTTCTCATATGGTTGCAATTAGGATAAATTTTTTTCCGAATAGTGGTTTGTCTGATAGATAATTGTCATTGGGTTAAATGATACTCTAGATCGTATGGATCTACCTGGGGCCCTGTAGTCAACCCACCCAGAGGCTGGATTGCCGTTTATCTGATTCCTGGCCCCGGTAAGCGGCCGCGCAAAAATTCATCAAATTTATCTTTATAACTTCTGCTTACCGTAAATTTTTTTCCGTTATTCATTAAGATTTGGTATCCATCAACCTGCTTGACATGGTTAAAGGATATAATTTCAGACCTGTTGATTCTCAGGAATTCAGTCCGATCCCCGATAGCTTCCTCTATATGCTTTAGGGTATGGTAGCTTATGTGTTCTTCATCAGTTAAGAAAACCTGTATATAATTAGACATTGATTTGATGTATAGGATCTTGTCGAGTGGTATGCTGACATATTTATGCTTTGAACCTCCCTTCACCAGTAAGAAGTTATCTGGATTTTTAGTGGATGCTTCATTTGACTTTGTTTCCAGGAGGCGCTGAACCTGCTGAATAAATTTGACGTCGCTTACCGGTTTAAGTAAATAACCATCTACTCCGATTTCAAAACTTTCCGCTCCGTATTCCACTTTTCCTGTAACGAATACCAAAAAATCGCAGTAAGGCCTAAGTAGTTTTGCGGCTTCAATGCCACTGATCTGCGGCATTTCAATATTTAAAAAAACGATATCAACATGCTTCTGATCATATAAATAGGTTAAGGCATCATAAGCATTATCAAAACTTTTTTCGTGGATGACTCCTGGCGTCATAAGATAAGTTCCTCTATTTGTCTTAGTATGTAGTTTTCATTATCGATGATTACGCATTTTAGTTCCATAGTGAAATAGTTTCGGCTGAGTACATGGCTAAAATAATAATTGTATTTTTAATTAGCAATTCTTAGCTGTTTTAGAAGTCTTTCGCATAGCGGTACAGGTAGTTCACATAAAAAAATGGTCGTTCACATAAAAATGTTGCATGAATTTTAATAATTCAAGATTTTACGATTGAAATAATGGTTTAATTTTAAATTCGTCATTTCAACTTTTTAGTGCTTACCAAGCTGTCGGAAGCCTATGGTATCTGAAGGAGGAGGGATTTTTAACCTCCTTCTTTGAAATATCAGCAATAAATGCTCACCTGAAAGTCGATGCTTGCGCCTTTCACATGCCCTTTTTGATTTTTGTATCATCTTGTTGAGCTAAATTTCAGCAGCCCGTTCAGTTTGTGTTTAGGGCTTTAAAATTTTTGCGATCCCAATAGCGTCAGCAAGGGCAATTCGTAAAAACCGCATTCGTGTGGGGGTAAAGAATCCGCCAAATTTGAAGTTTCGGGATCTCAATTGAATGTGCCTCTAGTTCTTCTTTAGCAATGATAAGTAGCTCATTATCTTCTATTGCAATAATATTCTTGGCTGAAGGGGTGTTGGTTAAAAAGCTGGTAAACGAGGATACAACGATATCGGGCATAAAAAAATGGCAGGTTGTTGTATCACAGGAATATTATTGCAATAAAGTCGAAGTTTTCCGCTAGTTTAAAAACGCAACGTGCTAACATACTTTGCCCTCTATAATCCACTTGTCCCCTTTTCCCAGAGATGTAGGAACAAACACACTTTCTATCTTTTTTTTCTCCTCAGCACCGAGGTTTATAACTTGGCTAATATTTTCTAATAGTTTGGACATTTCATTATTTTTAGGAAAGAATTTTTATAAAACACATAATGTATAAAGTTTTCCTTAGTTAATCAGGGGATTACCTGCTTGGTAAGAAGTAACAAACCTGATATTGAACTTTTACAGGCAATCCGGTCTGGGGATGAGGGGGCATTTAAATATGTTTTCGATTCGTATTGGAAACGGCTTTACTCGGTAGTGATATACCTTGTTGGCGACGAGGATCAAACAAAAGATCTTTATCATGACCAATAAACCATATCGCCCACGGTGTTTCCTTATTTTTTGTGCCCTGCCGAAAAATTAAAAATTCACCTTCTTCAAACCATTCAAAGGATGCGCTTGCTTTAATAACTGCACTGGCATCCGGTAAGAAAGACGCATTTGATATTTCCATTTCCCATGTGCCAATAAATTGCTTTAACTCTTGTAATGCCGGATTGATATTGTTTTTCATTGGATGATAAGTTGATAATGATGTTTCTAGTTATTTTTTTTTATTTAAAGATCCGCTCAATTAAGTTCATCTATACACAAAGGTCGAAATTAGTATAACGTTAAGTGATGTGTGAAATCGACTATATTAGAGGGGTATTATGCCAAAAATTATTTTCCGTAGATTTTATCCTCTATACGACATTTGGAAATCTGACTACAACAAATACCAATTGGGCTACTTTTTACAGAACGACAATCAGGAATTTTGTTCTTGAAATTTATTCAGTCTTAGAGACAATCAAAAAAAGGAATTATGCAAAAAAGAAAATTAGGAAATAGTGGATTGGAAGTCTCCGCATTAGGCTTTGGTTGTATGGGTTTAAACTTTTTGGATGGCAAGGGGCTTGATAACAAAGAGGCCATTAAGTTACTACACAATGCAGTTGAAAGAGGCATTACATTTTTTGATACCGCCGAGGCATACGGACCTTATACCAACGAAGAACTTGTTGGTGAGGCATTACAGCCTTACAGAAAAGATGTAGTGATTGCTACGAAATTTGGTTGTAAAGATGCCAGGCCGGCAGTAGGTCTGGACAGCAGACCGGAAACGATTAGAGCAGTAACCGAAGCATCTTTAAAAAGATTAAAAACAGATTACATTGATCTGCTTTATCAGCACAGAGTTGACCCTAATGTTCCGATAGAAGATGTTGCCGGAACAGTTAAAGACCTAATCCAGGAGGGCAAGGTAAAATATTTCGGTTTATCGGAAGCAAGTGCCAAAACGATCCGAAAAGCACATTCGATTCAGCCTGTATCAGCATTACAAAGTGAATATTCTTTGTTTTGGCGAGAACCAGAAGATGAAATTATACCAACATTAGAAGAATTAGGAATAGGTTTCGTTCCCTTCAGTCCTTTAGGCAAAGGCTTTCTCACAGGCATCATAAACAAAAAATTGGAAGATATCGACCGCAGAAATATTATTCCCCGCTTCACTGAAGAAAATATAAAGGCTAATATGGTTTTGGTTGACGCACTCTCTGAGATTGCCCAACAAAAAAATGTGACGACCGGACAATTGGCATTGGCCTGGCTTTTAGCTCAAAAGCCCTGGATAGCGCCAATCCCCGGGACTACGAAATTGCATCGCTTAGTGGAAAACATTGGCAGTACAAATGTTGTATTGACTGCTGATGAACTTGCGAAAATTGACACCACAGTGGATGGGATTACAATTGTGGGCGAACGCTATCCCGAATTTTTAGAAAAACAGATAGACAAATAAAAACTAATAGCAATGCAAAATATTAAAGGAAAAGTAGTCGCTGTTACAGGGGCTAGCAGCGGAATGGGTAAAGCCATTGCAATAGAATTAGCAAAAAATGGTGCAAAGGTTATCTTGGGTGCAAGGCGGATAGATAAGTTACAACAAATCGTTGACGAAATTAAAAGCACAGGTGGTGAAGCCACCTGTGCTCAAATTGATGTAAAGAATAGCGCTGATTTGGTTAGATTGGTCAATACAGCATTTGAGCAGTATGGAAAATTGGATGTCATTGTAAACAATGCAGGTGTCAGCCAATTAGCCCGCATTGACGAGTTGGATATTAAAGGTTGGGAAGAAATGATCGATGTTAACCTCAAAGGCGTTCTGTACGGGATGGCGGCTGCGATTCCTGTTTTCAAACAACAACAGGCGGGACATATTGTTAATATCATTTCAACTTCAGGAATAAAGATTGTTCCAATGCAGGGCGTTTATGCGGGAACTAAAAATGCCATCCGTACCATTGCAGAAGCATTCCGTCAGGAGTCAGACGGAAACATACGCATTACAGGTATCTCGCCCGGATTTGTGAAAACAGATTTTGCGAATAATATCAAAAACCAAGAAATGAAAACAGCTGTTCAACAAGGAATGGAACAGATTGCCATAAATCCCATAGCAATTGCTAATGCTGTAATTTATGCGATAAGTCAACCAAAGGATGTTGAAATTGGGGATATTGTTATTCGCCCGTCAAAACAAAATTGATTAAATTCGTAAAAGAAAAATGCAGCAACAATCCAAAATCAATAACATCAATAGTATATCGCAATTGGTGCGTGTGCTGGGACTTCCGGCGCCGTTGCACCCGTTGATTACACTAGTTGATTATCATAATGTTTCGATTGAAATGTTTCCAAAAGGAGAAAAAATAAGTCTTGATTTTTACAAAATTTCCTTTAAACTAACATTCACAGGGCAAATAAAATACGGACAGGGCCATTACGATTTTGAAGAAGGTGGATTAGCGTTTTTAAAGCCAAAACAAATCGTATTTTCGCCCGAAGAAACAGAAAGCTACGAAGGAATCGCTTTGTATTTTCATCCGGACTTCATCCGAAATTACCCATTGGGAAAAACAATAAATCAGTATGGCTTTTTTTCTTACGATGTTTCAGAAGCCTTGTTTTTATCAGCAAAGGAAAAAGAAATTATAGCCAATTTATTTGCTACAATAGCCAATGAATTAGGCAACAATATTGACCATTTCAGTCAGGATGTGTTGGTATCGCAGATAGAATTATTATTGAATTACAGTAATCGTTTTTACAACAGGCAATTTATTACAAGAAAAGCAGTTAATCACGACATCATCACTTCCTTGGACAAACTTTTAGACAACTATTTCGAAGAAGAAAACAGTCTGAAAAACGGCTTACCTACCGTAAAATATATCAGTACGGAATTAAAATTATCGCAGCGCTATTTGAGTGACATGTTGAGCTCATTGACTGGCCTAAACACGCAACAGCACATTCAGCACGCAATCATAGAAAAAGCTAAAGAAAGATTATCAACCACAAATCTTTCAGTTTCGGAAATTGCTTATGAATTGGGCTTTGAGCACTCACAATCGTTTAGCAAACTTTTCAAAACCAAGACAAATGTCTCACCTTTGGAATTCAGACAATCCTTTAATTAGATTTCTTGTTTATCAGGTAGATACGCTCAAACGTTTCGCTCACTAAAGCGGTTCGATGTTGTAAGCTTTCAAAATCGAATTTTTCGGGGAGCATCGAACAATCAGCCTTCTCTTATCATTAATCGCAGATTTAGTGAAAATTGGGAATAATTGAGTTAATGTAAAAATCGCATCATTCAAGATAGGCTTAATGCGCAGAGCCCAGGTCGCCATCTTCTTTTCTGCCAGTAACCAATCTCGACATTTCGCTACAATATACAATTCTATCCTCTTCAATGTGAAATTCCGCGATTAAGTGGGTTATCGAAACCTCACCATTCTCCATTGTTGCACTTACCTTATGGTTGGTAAAAACAATGTTTCCTTCCTGAACTATAGTTGCATAATCAAAAATCAAATTAGAGGTTCTTTTTTTAACCAATTCTACATGGGCAACAAACTGTTCGTAATTCAGTACATGGCCGTCAACATACTGTTTATAATCTGTAGAGAAATATTGAGCGATTTTTTTACGGTCAAAAGTTGGGTTGGCTAATACTTCTGCAAATGCCTGTTTAACCAATTCTTTGTAATCTTTCATATTGTTTATTTTTCTACAAAGTAAAGGCTAACAGGAAGGCAATCCGATAGACGATATGCGGCAATAGATGGACTTTTATGGGGATTTATTTGGTAATTATCTTAAGGGGAGGTAGGAAAGGTATTTTCCTTGCGGAACTGGCCTGGTGTTTTGCCTGTAGATTTACCGAAGATCCTGATAAAATAGGTCCAGTCTGAATATCCCAGTTCCAGAGATACTTCTTTTACGGATAACCGGGTGTGTGAAAGTATCCTTTTGGCTTCTGTGATGACACGTTCTTTTATCCATAAGGAAACTGTTTTGCCCGTCGTATTTTTTACTGCCTCATTAAGGTATGCTGGTGTGATACTCAACAATGATGCATATTGAGATGGACTTTTAACAGTCTTGAAATTTGCGTGCAGCTGATCAAAAAATGCTCTGGTTATTATCGTAGGCCGGGAGTCATCAGTAAAAACTGATTTTTTATGATTATGATAACTGGAAGCAAAAAAACTTAGGTAGCTTTTTGCAATACCTTGTAAGTTGCCCTCATAAAACTGATCCCTGTCGGCATTTCTTAATATATTATCCAGTAACAAAATGGTATTTTCCATTAGCTTTCCCTTATCTTCAGTGATAGAAATGGGTTCCGGGTTACCATGGATGTCGTGAAAAACAGGATGAAAAACCTGATCTACAAAATACTGATCAATTGCCAGCAAATATACGCTTGCATTACCTGCTGCCAAACCGTAGTGTACCTGTCCGGGCAGGATGATAAAAATCGTTGTACCAATCAGGTTGATTCTTTTGAAATCTACTATTAGGGAAGATTCTCCACCCCGTTGAAAAACCAGGACGTAGTGATCGTCCCGATGGGCGGTTTCCAGATAAGCACGATCTAAACTATCTGCACCAAAGTGCCGAATCAGTATTCCTTTGGAAGATCTGTCAGATATTTTATAGACCGGTATTGCTGGTTTCGATTTCATGTTGTATTCTACCTTTATTAAAGAGGGATTTTAGATAAGCTGAAATTTAAATCTGCTTTCTGCCAGATTATATTCATAATGCAGGCACCTAATTATGATATGATAATCCCTCCCTAAAACTAGCTAAATTATTTAAAATGAAAATGGAAGCACTACTGTGATCCGTCCGTGAAATATCTTTTGCGAACCACATCAGCTGGATGCCTTTTTCATATGGGTATTTATAGGAAGCCTACTGCTTTCCGTAAAGGCTATATACCAATCCATGCTTTCCTGAGAGATAGCTGGCCAGGGGATGCTGAACTCATTATTCCAACCGTTCCCGTTTTTTCATCATAACTAATTCCGACCTTTTGCAGGTATGCTCCTAAGGGGAGGGGGTGCCCGTTTTCAACGTAATCCTGAAAAAACTGGCGGATGTGTGGAAATGACAAAGTGGAGATGACATCGAACAGTTCCTCATCTTTAAATGGTTTTTCGGGTCCGTATTTTTTCATTAACGCCTGCATCAGCTCCTGCGTGCCAGATTTTCCGTTTGAAAGTTCACGTAAACGGATGTCGAGGCAAAGGCCAACTAAAGCTCCCTTTTGATAAAAGTTCATGTACTGGTCTTGCCTTTGGATAGCCTGGGTGCTCATCTCGGTCATGGAGAGATTGTTGTCAAATCCTGCCATACCTTTAATTTTGTCATTAATGGTTTTAACAAACTCATCCAGGCTTATCATATGCTGTTTGACAGGCATGTGTATAGTGGCATATTCCGTCATTCCTTCATATAGCCAGAGGTGTCTGGATAGTTTAGGATTTAAGAAGTCGAAGTTCTGTATCTGTTCAGAATGGATGTTCAATGGTGTCAGAATATGAAAAAACTCATGTGATGCAACACCCATCAGTGCTTTGGGTAACCTATCCAGCGTTTTTGAGCCATAAAGACATACTGTGGAATGGCTATGTTCCAAACCATCACCCAGCAATCCATTTTTTGGGATGGATTCATGATAAATTAAAAAGGCATATTCCTTTACTGGAAGTTTCCCCCCGAGATATGCCATTTGGTTTTCCAATATAGACTTTAACTTTTCTGCCAGTATTTTTGAATGGTTTTGATGTTCGGCAGAATAAAATGAGATAAGTACCCTCGTGTTGCCAACTTTTAACCAGGTCGTATCCGGTGCGCAATATAATACCGGTGCGTCAACAAGATGGCGGTAATCTGAGGCTGAAACCACATCGGTCGTATCATTGATAACCTGATATTTTAAGGCTGAGGATGCATAAAATTTGGCATTCTTTTTAACCGTTACTTTGAAACCGGCATTTGTGAGCTCCTTAAAGTATCCTGATAACGAATTATAATTGATGATGGCTACGCTGTCTTTTCGGAACATGCTTGCCGGAGACTTAGCGCCGCCAGTGTTCTGAAGGATATGTTCCCAGCCATCGGCAACCTGGTAACTGATCTTTACTGCATGTTCCAGGTCAGACACCTTCCAGGTATTAGTATCAACTTTAGTCACGTTAATGGCCTTTCCATTTTTGTCAAAGGCTTTAAGATCTGATACATACTGGCCGAAATTCATAGCATCATAATATCCTGGAACGAGCTTGGGCATAACGAATGTGCCTGTTTTAACTTTATTCTTGGGGGGCGTAAACGATACGCTAACCTGATCGTGTTTGATATTCAACAGGTCAATATTGTACTGGTAATGGTTGGTCTGTACCTGGGCGGATAATCGTATGCTGATCAGTAGTATGGCAAGTGTTATCTTAAATATTTTCATGGTAATGATTCGTTGTTTCCGTATTTTTATACTCAAAGGCAAATTTCGCCCTGGCCTTATTTAGCATTTACAATATTATTGTTCAGGCAAATTTAAAGGTGACCTAATTTAGTTTAAAATCAGCAAACCATATATGTTCTCGTTAATACTTCTGCGGGATTTATAACCTATTGCCATTAAAAAAGCAAAAACTGCCTGGTTTTTTGATATGGATTCTGACGAAATTCTCGATAAAATTCGTTGTCCGAAAACTAACCAGCGATTTTATTGTGAACTCCTCATAAGCTATTTAGGCTGTGACAATTTTTCTAAAAACAGTTCTGGCCTTAGGTTAAAGAACTGTTTTGAACTAATATTCAGGATTTTTAAGGGTGGCCCGGTGTTAACATCTGAAAAAGCATGGCTTCAGACATCCTTATTTATTCAGCAGATATGATCAGAAAAAAGCTGCCCCAGTCTTGTGCCACTCTCTATTGGAAGCTGAAAAAGGCACTCTTCAAGATATGGAGGCGATTTATGGCAATGAAATCTGATTCTATTGTTACGAAAGCCTGAATCGTATATTTTTAAATGTGGGTAATATGTTCTATTTTTACTCATTGATGATTTCAGATTATTCCATATATGATGATAGTAAATTAACTTCGCTATTGATAGAACGGGATAACAGAGCTTTTTCTGAGATCTACAGTAGGTACTGGCCTATATTGTATAAACATGCTTTCAGGATGCTCAAAGAAGAACATGAAAGTGAGGATGTTGTGCAGGAAGTATTCACAAAACTTTGGCATAAAGCTCCGTCTCTTCAGGCTGATATTTCAATCGGCGCTTATCTTTATATTTCTACAAGAAATGCCATCCTAAATTTTTTTAGCAAAAATAAGGTTCATCATGCTTATCTGGAAGATCTTGGTCACTTTCTTGAACAGGCGCAGGAAATTACCGATCACCGTATCCGGGAGCGCATACTCTCCAAACTGATTGAAGCCGAAATTGAAAAATTACCACCGCGAATGCGGGAAGTGTTTGAGTTGAAGCGCAACAAAAACTTATCCTATAAGGAAATCGCTGGCGTGATGAATATTTCTGAACTTACTGTTAAAACACAGATGAATAAGGCAATAACCACTTTACGCAATAAGTTTGGCAACCATTTACCATTGTTTCTCATATCATTATAACTCATTTTGCGATAAATTAATAAAAAGTTAATTTATTTTTAATGTGGAATACAACATTGCCCTGAGCTACCTGTCTTACTATTATACTACCTGTAATAAGCATGAGCAAACTAAACGTGAGACAATTTATACGAGACTACCTGGATGATAAACTTACTGCTAAACAAAGTGCCCGGTTGGAAACCTGGTATTTGTTAAAAACTGAGGAAAGCAGCACGCCCGAACCACAGATAGACTATGTCGGTCTGGAAGCTAAAATCTGGTCTAAAATTATTGATGAAGTTTCTGAACCATTACCTGACGTACTTAACGTTAAAAAACTAAACAATCCCTATAGAAAACTAATAACGATTGGCATTGCTGCCAGCATTTTATTGATCTCCGGAGTTGGATATTTGCTTTTCAAAAGTAAAACTAACAATCAGTTTGTAGTCGCCAAACAGTATGACCTGCCTGCTGGTACAAATAAGGCTATCCTTACCTTGTCGGACGGTAGCGTAATTGACCTAAACAAAGACATTGTAGGAAAAGTTGCTACCGAAGCCGGACTGGAAATTACTAAAGCAAAAGATGGGACATTGGTTTACACGACAATTGACGCTAAACCTAAAAGCGCAGGCTTCAATACAATCAGTACACCCGCGGGAGGACAGTACGCTGTTGTTTTACCTGACGGATCAAAGGTATGGCTAAACGCAGGATCATCCTTAAAATATCCGACAACCTTCGCTAAAAACGGACGAAACGTAATTCTCACGGGCGAAGGATACTTTGAGGTTGCACATGTAGATGGGATTAAAGGAAGGTTGCCCTTCTCTGTCTCAGTGGTTAAAGGCAATTCTCAAATGCAGAAATTGGAGGTTCTGGGAACGCATTTTAATATCAATGCTTATGCAGATGAACCTTATGTTAAAAGTACATTATTGGAAGGAAGCGTGAAAATCGTACTCAACAATGGCAAAACCAGCCTGTTGAAACCAGGGCAGCAGGCAAAACTAAACAATCAGAACATCCAGGTACAATCAGCAGATACTGATATGGAAGTTGCCTGGAAAAAAGGTGAATTTGTGTTCAGGGAAGATTTACGCAGCGCCATGCGCAAAGTGGCCCGTTGGTATAATGTAGAAGTGGTTTATGATGACACAGCACCAGGGAATCTAATACTTGGCGGATGGATGTCGAGAGCTACTAACATTTCAGAGGTACTCAATCACATCCAGCTTACGGGAAAAGTACATTTTAAACTTGAAGGAAGGAGGGTAATCGTTTCTAAATAAAGAAAAAGGATGCCAAAAAAAACCAGAAGTGCTTGGCGGCACCCCTGGATAATTTGGTAGCTGACTATAATCAATCAACTAATAACCGCATAAGGTCCTGATTTCGAAGCCCGGGCCAAATGCAATAACCAAACAAACAAATGTATAAAAATTTTACTTCACCAGGGCTGCGCAATACGCAGCTCCGTAAACTGCTACTCGTTATGCGACTAACTGCTGCGATTCTTCTGTTGGCGCTCATGCAATTAAGTGCATCAACAAAGGCACAAAAAGTTTCCATTGTTGAGAAAAATGTGCCATTAGAACGCGTACTGAAAGAGATACGTAAACAGAGCGGTTACGATATTATATACGACCTCAATATTATTCTGGATGCTAAACCTGTTTCCATCAATGTAAATCAGGTTAGTGTATTCGAGGCTATTCAAAAATCATTAAATAATCAGGCCCTTACTTTTTCGCTGGATGGCAAAACCATTGTAATTACAGAAAAAAGTGTGACAGATAAACTGGTTGATATTATTAAGGCCGTTGATGTAAAGGTTACGGTACGGGATTCCTCAGGCAGGCCACTCCCGGGCGCAAATGTTTACAACAAAACAATCAATAAGATGTACACCACCGACAAAAACGGAGACTTGGTGATTAATGATGTGCCTGCCAATGGTTATGTTCTGCAAATTAATTACCTGGGCTTTAAAGGCGAGGAAATTTTCGTTGACCGGAAGACGATTACTTATTATATCACACTCCGACAGTCTTCAGCTGCGCTGGAAGAAGTATCGGTGGTCTCAAACGGATATCAAAAAATAAGCAGGGAGCGTGCCGCAGGAGCTTATTCAGTTATCTCAGGTAAGGAACTGGCAGCTAACCCCGCTGTAAACATCATGGAACGCCTGGAAGGGCAGGTAGCGGGCGTAAAGTTCGATATCAAAGGCAATAGCGTTCAGATTCGCGGTGTAAATAATTATGGAGCAGGCAGTGGAATTCCTTTAATTGTTCTTGATGGATTTCCGCTGATGAATCCAAGCGATTTAGCTACCCTTACCAGACCTGTAAGTGGTAATACTTTTGGTAATTCTGTGATCAGTAGTATAAATATGGCTGATATTGAGCAGATTACTTTCTTAAAAGATGCCTCTGCTACCTCTATCTGGGGTTCGAGAGCAGCAAATGGGGTAATCGTTATTGAGACTAAAAAAGGGAAAAAAATTGCGCCTTCATTAAACGTAAGCTATCTTTTTGGTATATCAAAAAATCCTTCTATTGCCGATTTGCACTGGATGAATAGTGCGCAATACATTGATCTGGAACAGGAAATGGTTGATAAAGGGCTGCTGGTTGATCCTTTGGCAGCATTGCCGGGGAATGAAATTTATACTCCAAATAATAGTGAGGCTACAGAATGGATGTTTAGGGTTAAACGCGGTACAGCTACTGTAGCACAGCGTGATGCTGCATTAGCAGAAATTGCATCGAGAGATGGCATGGCACAAATCGAAAAATATTTACTTCAAAATGCTACTAATCATCAATATAACCTTTCTTATTCAGGCGGTTCTGAAAGCAGTACCTATTATATTTCTGGAAATTATACCAAAGATAACCCCATATTTAAAAGCAATTATGGAGACAACGCCTTTGTAAATGCCAATACTTCCACTGATTTTTTTAACAAAAAAATAACTTTAAGGGCGCTGTTTAATTATCAATATTCTAAATCACAATACAATGCTGCCGCAGTAAATGCACTATCAGTAAGCACTACGGCATTACGCCCTTATGATTTATTGCAGGATGCAAATGGCAACAGCATCGGTAGAAATATTATCATTACCGATGTTTTAGCAAATAAAATGGTGGGGCAAGGTTATTTACCCTTTACCTACAATACATTAGATGAGTTAAATTATTCAAATTCTATCGCCAAGAACAATGTACTCAGAATGAGTGCTGGTTTAAATGGTAAAATTGCTAAATGGCTAAATGCTGATGTTTCGATATCTAATCAACGTCAGTTCAGTAACTCTTACACGCTTGATGACCTGAATAGCTATGCAGCAAGGATACTGATCAATACATATACCCCTAATGGTAAAGCCATAAATACATTTAACTATGGCGGGCGTTACATCACTTATGGCACTACTTCATCAGAACTGTCATTGCGCGGACAGTTAAATTCAGATTTCACGATCGCTGGTAAACACCAGTTCAATGCCATCGCTGGTGCCGAAATTAGAGAAACCAATTCTGATGGTACATCCGAAACCAGATATGGTTACAATGCAGATACGCGTACAATTGCAACTGTTAACCCTACACAACAGTACCCAACCATGTATGGCTATACGCAATCGTTGGGTGCCAATTTAAGCAATTTGATTGCTTACCGTAAGAGATATTTATCGTATTATAGTAATGCATCATACAGTTACCAGGATAAATACTTTGTTACGGGTAGTGTACGTTTTGATGATTATACTTTATTGGGCTTAGAGAGGAGTAAGAGAGCCAGGCCATTTTGGTCAGTTGGCTTAAGATGGAATGCTAATAAAGAAGAATTTTTCCAGGATTTAAATTGGTTAGATGCATTTAGTGTCCGTGCAACTTTAGGAACCAGTGGAGTGGTACCTCAGGCAGGTACAAATGTGCCCATCATTAATGTTTCTGGTACCGATATTAGAACCGGCCAACCTGTGGCTAATATCGAAACTCCGGCCAATTCGGATTTGGGTTGGGAAACCACCAAAATGGCAAACTTAGGTATCGACTTCGGCATTTTAAAAGGACGGCTAAATGGAAGTGTTGATGTGTATACGAAAAGAACCGTTGGCATTCTGGCATCCTTCCCTTATAATGCCACCTACGGCTGGTCTAACTTATCGTTCAACAGCGGAACTTTGAGTGGCCATGGTTACGAATTCTCCATAAATGGCGAATTGATAAGAGCAGGAAAATTCAGCTGGAAATCAGTATTAAATTTTGGTTATACCACCAATACGGTTACAGATCAGCGTTATGTAAACAATGCCAGTAATATCGCCGGAACATTGACCAACATAGAAGGTATGCCATTAGGCTCGCTTTATGTTTACCGCTGGGCTGGATTAGATAACAAAGGCCAGGCACAAATTTACGATCGCAACAATAACATCATCAATAACACTACTAACCTCACCACTGCCTTTACAAAAGAAGATTTGGTTTACGTTGGAAATAGGTACGCGCCTTACACCACCGGTTTTAACCATAATTTCAAATATGGTCAGTTAGAGCTAGGGTTAAGATTTGTAGGTTATTTCGGCCACGTTTTCTTAAAAAATGCCGTAACCAATTATCCGACAACTACAGATTTTGCCTATAACGGCGTTTTGGGTCGACAGGGCGAACTGGCTGATCGCTGGCGGAAACCAGGTGATGAAGCTTTTACCGATGTTCCGGGAATAACAGGCGTGAACTTTAACAGCATTAACCGCTACCGTTTTTCAGATGCATTGGTTCGCAAGGCGGATAACATCCGTTTACAACAAATTTCTCTTTCTTACATCGTTCCGCAACGCTTCCTGCCCCGCAACTTTGTGAAATCTCTGTCACTATCTGCAAATGTGCGAAACGTGGGAATTGTTTGGCGCGCAAATAAGGATGGCATAGATCCTGAATTTATCAATACAGGAAATTTTGGTAGCGTAACACCTACGCCAGGTTATGTTTTTGGAATTAATGCAACGCTGTAATCAACATGAAAAATAGATATTCAATTATATTGTTTGCCTTAGCGATTACGCTGGCAAGCTGCAGAAAATATGTGGAGATTGATCAGCTTTCAATCAGGACACTAAAATATACTTCCGATTTTAGAAATACCATGAATAATAATGGTGTTCTGGAAGGGACTTATTCTTACCCGATTCTGTCAGGTGACGATATAGAGATCACGGATGCAACAAGGCAAAATTCTCTCGGAGACATTTTGGGCAATGTATACACCTGGGCGCCAAAATATACCTCTGAAAGCCAAAGCGATGCCGATTGGGATAAGCTGTATAAAACTATTTATGTATGCAACCAGGTTTTAGACGGCGTTTTGACCTCTCAGGACGGAACGGAAGCGGAGAAGCAGCGGATTTATGCAGAGGCCCTGGTACATCGTGCTTATGCCTATTTGATATTAGTGAATATGTATGGCAAGCAATATAACGTAGCCACTGCATCCACTGATTTAGGGGTTCCGCTGCTTACCACACCAAATTTATATACGAAACTTAACAGAGCCACGGTTGCCGATGTTTATAAACAGGTATTAAATGATTTGAGAACATCGATAAGTCGTTTGCCTGCGGTTGCAGAGTATAATGTACGCCCGGCGAAAGTATCAGGTTATGCCATATTTGCCAAAACGTATTTAAATATGCGCGATTTTGACAATGCAGCCTTATATGCGGATAGCGCCCTGGCATTGCAAAGTGGCTTACTCGACCTGAAAACGTACGAAAATGCACCTGGAACCATTCCGGTAAGATTGTTAAATCCTGAGGTCATGTTTTCCAAAGTTTCAGGCGTGGTTTATACTGCTACTTCCCTAAGTAGTGATTTACTCACTTCATTAGGAACAACAGACTTGCGCTATAAGTTATTTTCGGATGTTAGAAGCAAGTTCGGTAACCAGTTTAGCACCTCCTTTACCGGAAGGGCATCGACAAAATACCTGATTAATGAATTTGTAATTAACAACGGTCCGACGGTGCCTGAGATGATGCTGATAAAAGCAGAATGTTTATCCAGGGCCGGAAAAACTGATGATGCCATGAAAATTGTAAACAATCTAAGGATCAAACGTTTTACAACTGCCAATTATGTTCCCTTAACTGCAACAAATGCCACCGATGCTCTTCGTATAGTTGTTGAAGAAAAAAGGAGGGAGTTTTTTGGAACGGGTATGCGCTGGTTTGACCAGAAACGTCTGAATCTGGACAACGATTTCGCACTGACCAAAAATCGCAGTTTCAAAGGTGCCAACTACACTTTACAACCCAATAATAACCTTTATTTATATCCTATCGGGGATAAATACATTCTTTTGAACCCCGAATTGCAACAAAACCCCAGATAGAAAATCAATCCATGAAAAAACATTTTTTTAGAAAATGTATGCTACTGCTTTGCCCATTTTTTGGGCAGCAGTTAGCTGCACAAACCATAACCTGGCAGCCAGAAACACTAAACCAGAACCAGAAAATCAGCTTTAATTACCAGCCGAAAGGTGGCGATCTTGAATTTAGTGACGGGCCTAAAGCACTCGCGGCAGTATACAATGGTAGCAAATGGAGCACTGTTCCGGTTCAGTTAGAGAAAAAAAACGAAATTTGGACTGGAAGTTATCAACTTCCGGATCATGCCGTATTAACCGCTTTGAAATTTTATCAGGGTGATCTTCAGCATCCTGAAGCACTTGATAATCAAAACGGCAGAGGTTATTACCATCAGGTTGTGGATACTAAAGGGAAAATAGTCCCGGGTACCTACCTGGCAGAAGCCAGTTTTAAAGCAGGCGCAACCGGCGATTGGACGCTGAACGGCTTCGTTAATCCTTCAAAGGATAAAAAGATGATTGACTCTTTGCTGCAAAAGGAAGAAAAGCTTTCTAAGCGGATACCAAGATCACATTTGTTCAATTATCTGGATCTGAAGCAACTCACCATGCCCGCTTCTGAGTTCAGCATGCTGGCTGATAACCTGTTAAAGAGCGAGCTAAAAAACGGAAATCTTACCGAGCAGTTTTTTGCACAGGCACAGCGCTATTACGATAAGTTGAAAAATGAAAGCGGTTCAGCGGCAGTGGAATCACTTATTTTTAAAGATTACCCTAAAAGCAGCACAGCCAGGTTTTTATCCTACAGAAAAAATACGGAGGGAAAATATGGAAAGGATTTCGAAACAGGTGCTGAAGATTTTCTTAAGGCTTTTCCTTATATGGAATGGAAGAAATCACCAGACAACCAGGCATTTATTTACTATACTATATACAGAAATTTGGCAACACAATACTTTGAGAGTGGGCAAAATGAAAAATTTTTAGGGCTATTTAAGGATATTGATTTTAAAACTGCCAACGAAATCTACCGCTGGAATATCACCCGGGGGCAAATGTCGGGCAGAGGCGATCAGAAATTACTTTATAACGATAGTCGCATAATGATTCCCTATTTGCTGGAAAGACAAAAGGATCAATCCTATTTAGCCGATTTTGATAATGATGCGGAAAAAGCACAGGAAAATGCAAATAATCAAATGGATGATCGCCTCTTTACGCACATCTCTCTTGCAAATGCCCGGGGTGATTATGCTGGGGCAAACCAGTATTTCAAATATTTATCGGTAAAAGGAACTTTCGGAAATGCTGACTTAAACGCAATGCATGTTAATGTTTTGGAAAAATTGAACGATACCAAAGCAGTTAAGCCATTGTTGGAATCCAGTGTAGCCGCTAATGCAGTAACGCCGGCGATGTTTACCAAACTTAAGGAGCTATACAAAAGCGAGCATGGAGGTAAGGAAGAAGGCTATGAACAATATCTTGCTGGCTTAATGCCATCAGACAAGAAAAATGAGATGAGGACTCATGTAATGTCGAACATGGTCAACTATCCGCTTATTCCATTTAGTCTAGAAAATGCCGATGGCAAAATGGTTAATTCTAAGGACTGGGCAAACCAGATTGTAGTGATCGATTTTTGGGCAACATGGTGCAGACCATGCATTGAAGCTTTCCCGGGGATGCAGCTTCTGATAGACCAGTATGCAAAAGACCCGAAGGTTGCCGTATACATGATTGGTACCATGCAGTTTGGAGATTATAAAACAAAGTCAGTTAAGTATGTACGAGACAATAATTATCGTTTCAATCTTTTACATGATGCGGTGGGGCCTAAGGGCGAGCAGGATCTGGTTTTTAGAAGCCTGGCACCATTGTTCAAGTCATCCGCAATTCCACGCAAAATCATTATTAAAAATGGCCTGGTCCGATACAGTTCGGAGGGTTACTCGGGTAGTCCAAGCCAGCTACGTGATGAATTATCCATGGCAATAGAAATATTAAGAGCAGAAAAATAATAAAATGAAGAGAGCGAAAATATTATGGAGCATACTGGTGCTATTGATTAGCTATAATGCCCATGCACAAATGAATCCGAAAATAAAATTGCAGGATGCACTTAAACTCATTCAGGATAATTATGTAGATCCGGTAAATGATGAGCAGGTTGTAGATGCGGCCATCAAAGCCATGTTAAGCAGCCTCGATCCGCATTCAAGTTACATTAGCCGCGAAGAAATCGAAGCCATGAATGAGCAGATGACCGGCAGTTTTGCCGGTATCGGTATTTCATTTGCAATGGTAGCCGATAGTACCTTTATAACGGGTATCAATCCTGACGGGCCGGCAGCACGGGCAGGTTTGCAGGTTGGCGACCAAATTAATATAGTTGATGGTGCCTCCATTTTTGGAAAAGGTTTAAAAAACCAGGACGTGATGCGGATGCTGCGGGGCGAAAAAGGTAAAGCCGTTAAGTTAGGCGTTATCCGCAAATCGCAACCCGATCAGCTCGAATTTAATGTGATGCGGGAACAGATCGCCGAGTTATCTATCAATACCAGTTATATGGTAAGCAAAAATGTAGGTTATATTTCGCTGGCTATTTTTAGCCAGTCGACCAGAAGGGAAATGGATGCCGCATTAAAGAAGTTAAAGGCTTTGGGCATGACCAAATTAATCCTGGATTTACAATCTAATGGTGGCGGACTTGTTGAAGCTGCTATCGGTGTAGCAGATGAATTTCTGGCCAAGGATAAACTGGTTTTCTATTCAGTAACCAACTCCGGCGTAAAAGATAATTACCTGACTGGTGGTTTTGGCCAGTTTATGACAGGCGATCTGGTGGTTTTGATCGATGAATCAACCGCATCATCAAGCGAAATATTAACAGGTGCTTTACAAGATTGGGACAGGGCAGTGGTAATCGGCAGAAGAAGTTTTGGTAAAGGTTTAATGCAAAAAGGCCTCGGATTGAGCGATGGTTCGGTAATCAGATTGACAGCAGCGCGCTACTATACGCCATCGGGCAGATCGATTCAAAAACCCTATACTAAGGGTAAAACCGATTATTTTGAAGATTTTAACAGACGTATGGCCTCTGGTGAACTTACAGAAGGGGGACATGTCAACTTTCCGGATTCTTTAAAACATACTACCCTTATCAATAAAAGAACCGTTTATGGTGGGGGCGGGATTATGCCGGATAAATTCATAGCAATTGATACAGCACTGTACAGCGGATGGTTAAATAAATTAATGAACAGCGGACGGGTAACTCAGGCAGCTTTCAGTTATGTACAACAAAATCGAAAAAGCTTAACAGATAAATATACTGACTTTGATGCTTTTGATCATTCCTTTAAAGTAGATGATCAAATGACTGATCAGATCATAACCAGCGCCACAAAGCAGGGGCTTAAACTCCCACCAGTAACCGATCAGGTAGCCAGAAAAACCATTGCTGTAGAATTAAAGGCCGAGATGGCCGATATGCTCTATCTGGGTAAAGGCTATGCGCTTCGCGTTCGAAACGAAGCCAGTACCGCATTTGGTACAGCACTTAATATTTTAAATAATCAAAAGGTTTATAACCAGTTTCTGGAAGGTAAATCTTCAGCGAATAACTCATCTACTTCTAAAATCACCAAAAAATAATCGATAAATCATGAAAAAAATATTATTAGCAGCAACATTAGTAATTAGTGCTCTTGTCGCCTCTGCACAAACAGGATATGTGATAAAAGGCCAGATCGGAAAGCTGGGCAAACCAGCAAAAGCCTTTCTCCTGATCAAATTGGAAGGTGCCGAAAAATTAGATTCAGCGGTTCTGGTCAACGGGGCTTTCACATTTAAAGGTTCAGTTCCTTCACCAATGGAAGCTACACTTCGTTTAAAACACGACAATTCCATTGATACGCCAGGAAGAAGGATTAAAATTGATGGCATGGCAATTATTTTAGGAAACGAAAATATCACCATTACCGGAAAGGATTCCATTAAAACAGCTACAATTAAAGGTTCTACTTTAACTGATGAAAGTAAAAGGGTTGATGCATTATTAGGTCCTATTTATGGAAAACTGCAGGCGCTGAACAAGGAGTATGCTGAGCAGCCTGAAGCAAAAAAGCAGGACAAAACTTATGTTTTGGAACTGGAAAATAGAGCGAAAGTGATAGAGAAAGAAATTTTTGATGCGAAAATTAGTTATGTGAAGCAAAATCCCTCGAAATACATGGCCTTAATGGCACTTAATTCAACCTTAGGGCCGGGTTTCGATGCCATAGAAATGGAGAAAATTTTTGCAGGCATTTCTCCGGAATTAAAGAATTCTTTTTTCGGAAAGCAAGTTGCTGAGCGTATCGCTACATTTAAAAAAACGCAGGAAGGCGTAGAGGCGCAGGATTTTACCCAACCTGATGTAGACGGTAAAATCGTTAAACTTTCTGATTACAGAGGAAAATATGTGCTGATCGACTTCTGGGCATCGTGGTGTGCTCCATGTAGAAGAGAAAATCCAAACGTGTTGAAGGTTTACGAACAATATAAATCAAAAGGATTTGAAGTTTTAGGGGTATCACTTGATAAGGCTGCCGATAAAGCGAAATGGCTTAAAGCCATTGCTGATGATAAATTGACCTGGAAACAAGTTGGGGATTTAAAAGGCTGGGAAAATGCAGCTGCAGCTCTGTATGATGTGAAGGCTATTCCAATGAATTTTCTGATTGATCCAAGCGGAAAAATTATAGCCAAAGATCTTCGTGGCACTGTACTGGAAGCCAAAATAAAAGAGATCTTAGAAAAGCAGTCAAAATAGAAAAATCTTAATAGTTAATGATGACAATGCAGGTTGATGGATGTCGCCTGCATTTTTTTTTATGCTGTAGCAGCTTGATCTTGTGCTGCATTGACCTGAACCGGGCAGTTTATTTATTTGATATTAAACGTTGACAACCTAAGGATCAAAAACAAAAAATAAATGGAAGGATCTAAAATCCTGATTATAATGGAGGATTTTGATCTTCGGACTAAAATAAGCGAGATCCTTAAAATCGTAAAATATAATGTGAAATCGACAGACAGTGGGAGGCAGGCTATTGCCATGATGAGGTGTGATCGCTTTGATGTTGTTATCTGTGGCATAAATGTGCTTGAAATAGACGGTTTTGGGATATTGGCAGTGGTAAATAAATTCTCCGAAATTTCGTCTGTCAGCTTTATCATGCTCCTGAAGGAGCAAAATCATCGACTTGCCTGCAGGGCCATGGAAATGGGAGCTGATGGTTACCTGGCCAGTCCGTTCGATGACGCAGCGTTACTTCATCAAGTTGAGCTGAGACTGAGAAAGAAAAGATTTCAATATGAGAATTTTGTAAAACATCATAATCAACCGGAAAGTATTCCTCACAGCACTTTTGAGAAACATTGGGTTAGAACACACTTTGAGGAAAGACCATCACGGCCCTATCCAAAGAGCCAAATACTCTATTATCCGGGAGAGCGCCAATCATTCGGACTCCATTATGTGGTCTCCGGCAAAATAAAAACCTATATCACAGATGCTTTCGGGAATATTATGATTACAGGCATTTGCGGAACGGGCGATTATTTTGGTCTGCAGGGTATATTGCTCAGAGATGAGAATATGGAAGCGGCGGAAGCAATTGAGGATTCATGTATAACTACAATACCTTCAACTGATGTAGATAGCCTGCTTTCGGCGTATCCGCAACTATTGCGCGTGTTTGTAAAGGATATGGCGAGAAATTTAAATCAACGTGATCAACGTCTTCTGGAAACTACCTACTATTCGGTGAGAAAGAGGGTGGCTAAGGCATTGACGCATCTTGCTGAAGTTGATTGTAATGTTGGGGCAAATGGGAAGCTTTTACTTCCGAGGAATGATTTCGCCCGGATAGTAGGTGTTGCCAGCGAAACACTCAGCAGGGTTTTGAGCGATTTTGCCAAAGAAAAATTGATTGAGAAGGACGGACATAATATTATTATCCTGAATACGGATGCATTGAAAGGGATTAAAAATTAATGCTTTACCTGGCTGTTTAAAGGTTCAGATTCATTTTTGTGCTTTGCGTCAAAATCCACGTTTATTTTTTTGATCATTTCAGTGTGTGGTGTTGGTCTACGATCTTCCACTCGCAGTTAATTGCCGTTGTAAGGCCAGTTAAAAAATATCTTCCTGAATGACTAGGTCGCTTTGATAAATGTCTACCTATATGGGAATGGATATGGTAACAAAGAAACGATGTTTTTCGCTTTGAAGTTTCATCTGGCCCAAGTGTACCCGGACAATCTCATTACAGATCCAGAGGTCATAATTCCGATACCTTTTTAATATAGGGCTCAGGATTACCAAATGCGCTTATTTTCTTTGAAACTCCTGCTAAATTACTTCCGGCATTTTCAAGGTCCGCAAGCGGTAATGAGAACGGATCTATCCCGTTCTTCGGTGCATAAGTTCATATTTTGATAACATTAAGTTTAAGCCACAGCTGTAAAAAGGTAATAATTTTGCCCATTAAATGTATGAGGATATTATTTCTGGGATAAAGGTGGGGGATTCCTCATTTTTTAATGATGCTTATTTTCGCTATCATCAGCAGATCTACCAATTTATCTTCAAAAAAACGCAGTCTGATTATATCGCTACAGAAGTTGTTCAGCTCTGTTTTATCCGCCTGTGGGAGAAAAGAAATGCTTTGAGCGAAACAACAGGACTGAATGTGCAGCTTTTTGGCATGGAACTTATCGAATATTTAAAGGTTGAAAATCTTCATAATTAGTTTCTAAAAGTTCAAATGATTACAGATCATCAGCGGATATTAATGGTAAAAGTTAAACTTTCTGCTGATGATATTTCAAAAAAATAACGCAGTTTTTAAGATAAAACTAAAATTCCTGCAACAGAATACTGATCAGATCTAAAAACTTTTTTGGAGAACGGGATGTTATTCCAGCAAAAAATAACGGTTCCCTACCGTAAAGAAATATCGAAGGCCTAAGTCTGTCTGATAATTGATCTAAAGAATATATGAAGAAAAAGCGGGGCTTGGTTTGGTTTAAAAATGATCTGAGGCTCCATGATAACCAGGCCTTGGTTACCGCGCATGAGGAATGCAGTGAGCTGCTTTTTTGCTATTGTATCGAAAAGAATGATTTCAGTGAGTTGGAACTTGGTTTTAGAAGAACTGATGTAATCCGCTTCAGGTTTATGGAGCAATCCGTGCTGAATTTAAAAAAGAACCTGAAATCTCTGGGCGGCCATCTCATTGTGGGAGACGATTCGGCACTGGTAACTTTGCCTAAACTGGTTGAGGAATATGGCATAACCGATATCTATGCGGAAGAAGAATATGCTGCTTATGAAATGGCTTTGGCCAAAGAGGTTCAGGATCTTCTGCCGAAAACCAAATTTCACTTTTTCTGGGGTAAAACATTATACCATAAAGATGATATCCCTTTTGAGATTTCCAAAATTCCCCTCACCAGCAAAGCTTACAGAATACCTGTAGGAAAAAAAACCGAAGTCCGTAAAGCTCTCAGTGCACCTGGCAAGTTAAATGCCGTTGCGGGTATCAAAGATGAGGGTTTCCCTTCCTACAAACTTTACGGGTTCAAAAAAAGCGAATATGAAAATTCCGCGCCGCTTGTGGAGGGTGGGGAGGATGCAGCGTTGCAGAGACTGGACTATTATACCTTTGAATCCAGGTTATTGACGGGCTACAGATGGAGCCGGAATAAATCTGATGGACTGGATTACAGCTCTAAATTTTCGCCTTATCTGGCATTGGGCTGTATTTCGGCAAGAGTGATTTATGAAAAAGTAAAAGACTACGAGGAAAAGGTCAAAAAAAACCAGAGTACCTGGTGGCTAATTTTTGAACTGGTATGGCGTGATTATTTTACTTTCAAGGCAATGCGTTTCGGAAGTTCAGTGTTTAGGACAAAAGGATATAAAAACAAGGAGATGGAGTGGGAGAATGATCCCCTTAAATTTGAAAAGTGGTGTCAGGGAAAAACGGGAATCCCCTTTGTGGATGCGCACATGAGGCAACTGAACGAAACAGGATTTATGAGCAATCGTGGCCGGGTAAATTGTGCCAGCTACTTTGTGCACGACCTAAAAATAGACTGGACCTGGGGTGCGGCTTATTTTGAGTCAAAATTAATTGATTACGATGTAAGCTCAAACTGGATGAACTGGCACATGCAGGCATTTGAGATCTGGTATACCAACCCCGTTCACCAATCGAATAAATACCGGGCGCAGGATTTTATCCGCCAGTGGATCCCTGAACTTTCGGACACAAACAACATTGAGGCACTTATCCCCTGGCAATTCGATATCCCCGCTTATCCCAAACCGATTGAAATATACAAGAAATGGGGGAGAGCCGTTAACCTGATAGAAAAACTTTCACCTTGAGCCGTTAAAAGCGTTGGTTTTTTGGATAAATCTCTGCAAATCAAGATAATTTCTGTAGAAATATTTAAAATTTCGGGATTAATCTTAAATTACCGAAACTGTTTTCACTGAAATCAATCCCCTAACAGCTAACTTGCGGGCTGTTTGTTTTGTTTTAATTGGAATATATTGCCTTCAGGATCTTTTCCATCACATACCCAATAGCCATAGTTTTCAAAAGTTTTTATTTCTCCAACTTCTACCTTTTTTAGAACCAGCTCTTCCCTAAGGTTGAAGATATTCTTAGTCTCAAAAACAAGTTTTGTGTTGCTTTCATGGTTTACTCTTTCGCTATGGAGATACTGTTTGCCGATCCTGTGCAGGCTAATGTTACATCCTCCGGCACTCAATACTGCCCATTCATCTTTTACCTCTTCCAGCAGCACCAGTTTGAAAATTTCTCTATAAAAGGTTTTCTCCCGCTCTACATCTCCAACAAAAAGGATTATGGAATCTAATTTTATTTGCATGATTTATGGCTTACTATTTTAGTGCAAATAACATGGAAATCTGCTCATATAAGAAGGATATTTGTCACTAAATTGATTCTTGTTAATTTTTTTTGATTGATTGGTTTTTACGGATCCGGCTCAGTGTTTCCCTGGCAAGGCCCAGATAGGAGGCCACCATAAATAGGGGAATACGATTTAAAATATTTTGGTGTTTTGCAATAAAGTGAAGGTATTTTTCTTCAGCTGAACTGCTAATGGAGGAGAAGATCCGGTCTTGATTTGCGATCTGGCTGCTTTCGATCAGTCCTTTCATCAATTGTTTCAGCGGAGGAAGACCATCTAACAAAAGCCTGAAATCTTCTTTCTTCCAGATCAATATTTCACTGTCCTCTATTGCCTGGATGTTGCAGCTTGAGGGCGTGCCTTTTGAATAACTTTCCTTTTCCCGGAGCCAGTTATTTTCAGTTGCAAACTTAAGGATGCGCCTTTTTCCATCCTGATCGGTCCTGTCCAGTATCAATATGCCTTTTGCTACGAAAATAAGATCTTTTGAATATTCACCTTCTTGAAGTAAGAAATGTGATTTTTTTATCCTTTTCTCACTTGTCAAAGAATTTATAAACCTGAGTTCTTCCCCGGTGAGTGAAATGCGTTCCTGCAGATAATTTTTAAAAACCTCAAATATCATCTTACAAAGATATTTAAATTGCAGTTTGTACAACCAGTTTCATTGAAACCTGCTGGTTCATTGTTATCTCAACTATTTAAGGAATACAGGAAATCACAAAGGCCGCTAATAGCGCGGTTTCTGAAGTGGACCAAAGTGAGGATTTTGATGTTTTTTAGAACAATCAAAACTACACATGTATTATTTTGTTAGCATTCGGAGGATAGCTAAAGCAAAAATGAAAAAAATCAATTTACCTATATGGACAATGATTGTTCCGGTAGCCGGGATAGGACTATACTTTTTTACAGGAGCTGATACCAGTATTTACCTGAAACTGATCCTTGCCATGTTATTAATCGGAAGCGTAATTGCATCCGTACACCATGCAGAGGTGATTGCCCACCGGGTTGGAGAGCCATTTGGAACAATTATATTGGCTATTGCGATTACGACCATTGAAGTAGGTCTGATTGTGTCGCTGATGCTGGCCGGTGGTGACGGGGTAAAGGAGCTGGCACGGGATACCGTGTTCGCAGCCGTGATGATTATTATAACCGCTATTGTCGGCATCTGCCTTTTAAAGGGTGGGATCAAGTTTAAGGAGCAGCTTTATAAATTACAGGGCGTAAATGCAGCGCTGGTTACACTGATGGCAATTGTTGTGTTGACACTTATTCTGCCAAATTATACCACAAGCGGACCAAAGGGCGAATATAGTACAAGCCAGCTCATTTTCGTATCGGTGGTTTCAGTGGTTTTATACGGTGGATTTATATTTATGCAGACCGTTAGGCACAGGGATTTCTTTCTGCCAAAAAACTCTGTTTCAGAAGATGACCATGCCGAAGCACCCAATAATGCTACGGCCATATCCAGCCTTGTTTTTTTAATACTGAGCCTAATTATTGTTGTATTGCTTGCGAAATATTTATCTAAGGATATTGAAAAAATTGTGATTGATCTCGGTGCGCCAAAATCAGTTGTCGGTGTAATTATTGCCGCAATTGTGTTGCTTCCAGAAGGTTTGGCTGCTTATAATGCGGTAAAAGCCGACCGCTTGCAAACAAGTTTGAACCTGGCCCTTGGTTCTGCGCTGGCCAGTATCGGGCTCACCATCCCAGCGGTAGCTATTGTATCCATCATTACGCAGATGCCGCTCGTGCTCGGTATAGATACCGGCTCTACGGTTATGTTGCTGCTCGCTATGGTTACGGTGATGTTTTCACTCGCTACCGGTAAAACCAATATTCAGCAGGGCATAGTGCTGCTGGTGATTTTTGCCTCGTATCTTTTTTATACGGTTGTTCCTTAAGGGAATTGCATCCTAAACAATTTTCCAAATCGGGACAAATAGGCGAAACGTTTTTCTGGCATCTAGAAATAAAGATCGTCATTCCCGCGCAGGCGGAAATCTTAAAGCTTATGCGTTAAGATTCCCAATCAACCCAATAGCTATCGGATTGATCGGGAATAACGATTCTATATTTATGATTGAACCTCCAGTTTGTTATATGGTTTCTTCAGTTCTGATAACATGTTCCGCTACCATCACACGTTTTTTTGAGGCCAGAATAGCTCCAAAACTGGCAATCACAGCGCCTAAAACCATACCGATAAACGATAAGATGGCGAATTTTGAAAGTGCAGAAGCCATTTCATCACCAATTTTCCGAGCTTTTTGTTCTGCTTCTGCCTTAACCTCTTTAATTTTTGCTTTGGCCGTTTTTAAAGTACTTAACCAGTTTTCTACGATTTGCTGAGACTCTGCCTGACTTTTTCCGGTTCTGTTTTTTACAATATTCACTAATGCCTCCTGATCTACCGCACTAAAAGTAGAATCATTTTGAGAGAATAGTTTTGAGAACAGGTCATCTATCTTTTGTTGTGCTTCCTGTGGGTTTTCCAGAACAGCTTTCCCGGTTGATTCACCCTGATTAGATGCCTGATCAAGTTTCTTATTTAAAACCTTGGGCTGTAATTCTTTTTTCTCGGTCTGTTTCAGCAATAATTCTGCCTCTTTTTTCATCTTTCCAAATGTGTTTCCATCAACACCCAATTGGTCCTTAATCAGGTCACCCGCCTCCGGGGCAGCAGCTTTAATCCCTTCGCCTGCAAGCGAGAATCCTTTTGTGATCACGGTGCCAACTCCACCAACAATTTTCCCAACTGATGAGGTAATGAGGTACATGTTCAGGAAAGTAAGCAAACACCAGGTTAATAAACCATGTAATATCAGATCTGTTTTTTGTACATGGTTAGAAAACCAACCGGCAACCCATCCGCCTGTAAATACAGAGATTAACATCGTAACAATCCACCAGATTAGCGCACCGGTACCAAGCCCGCTAAAAGGTTTAGCTTCGTCAAGCGGGTTTATACTTCCAAAACCTATTCCAAGGCCAAGGAAACTCAATAAAAGTTGAACTGCGATAGCGATAAATACCCCCGCAATTATAGCGCTCCAGGATAAGCGACTGATAAATCCAATAGCAGATTTATCTCTTAATGTATGAACTTTGTGATCCATGTTTTTCTGATTAATAGGTAAAATGAAAATGATTTGTAGGCGCATTTTAACAACAG
This sequence comes from Pedobacter jeongneungensis, assembly GCF_000633455.1. Lineage (GTDB taxonomy): Bacteria > Bacteroidota > Bacteroidia > Sphingobacteriales > Sphingobacteriaceae > Pedobacter > Pedobacter jeongneungensis_A. The sequence goes on along the minus strand of NZ_AYMG01000038.1, from coordinate 16,749 downwards.
ATTCAATTAGAAATCTGTAAAATTTAAAATGCCAGGTTAAGATTAATGCTGCTTTCAAAAGAAAGCAGCATGTTAAATTTGATTACTAATTGGTAATATCTCTTTTTACTTTATTGGCTGTTTTCTGTCCGGGTAAGTAGATCTGAAAACCGAAAGAAAGATTAAGGTTGTTTTGCGTGGTCGCACTTCCAAAACCCACCAGGCCGTTATATTTTAATAAAGTCTCTAATCCGATGTTTGGAGTGATAAAATAAGCAAAACCAGGACCTACACTTAGGTTTAAGCCATTGGTGTTACCACCGCCTTTACTCACATTAACACCACCAATACCCGCTGTTGCTTCTGCAAAGAAACGTCCGTGGCGAAGCACTTCTGTATCTTTACCACCATAATAACGGCCCAGTGCACCTACACCATAACTGGTAGTAGTATTTGAATTTTTTGCTGTTTCCAATCCAAAATTCACATAACCGCCCAAGGCTACATTATCCTGTATAAACCAGGCGGCTTTAGGTGTAATATCTACACTGAATATTTTTGGATTATCTAAACCAAGGTTAATGTTGGTTAAGTTTCCACCTACTAAAACATTGCCTTTTTGGATTTGAGCATTTGCAGCTAGTATTGTAGTTGCTGATAAAATTACGGTTGCTAAAAAGTTTTTCATGATTTTTTATTTAAATAGATTAGTATAAAGAAAATTCTACGCGACGGTTTTCCTGACGGCCTGCCGCAGTTTTGTTGGTCGAAATGGGTTGATCAGGCCCGTAACCGGTTGCCTCAACCCTTGATGCATTTACGCCCTGAGAAACCAGGTAAGTTTTTACCGATTCTGCTCTTTCTTTCGATAAACGCAGGTTTAATTCTCTACTTCCGGTATTGTCGGTATGGCCGGCTAGTTTTAAGCTAAAGTTTTTCTCTATTAAAAGGGCGGCAACTCTGTTTAATGTGGTATATGATTTTGAACGGATAGTCGATTTTCCTAAATCAAATTCCAGGTTCGAAATGGCATCTTTAACCACTTTACGGTCGGCCTCTGTAATGACGGTAGTTTCTCTGATAATAGTTTTAGGAGCGGCCAGCGGACAACCTGAACCATCAACAACCGTTGCTGCTGCGGTACCCGGGCATTTGTCAAATTTGTTGGCTACACCATCATTGTCATCATCAGCTAAATCTTTGGCATATTGTTCTCTGTCTCTTGCCGCATTTTGCTCGGCGGTAGATAACGCTTTTCTTAATTCGGCACTTTCTTCAGCGCTTTGTTTGCGCAGATCAGCAACGGCACTGTAGTTTTGTAACTGAGAATTTTCTTTATTTCCCAATGCAAACTCTAAACCTGCATGCGCGTAAGAGAATCTGCTTTCATGGTATGCATTTTTAACAGTTGGAGATGATTTGATAAAGTTGATGTCGTAACCTAAATCGATGTTGATCCCTTTGGCCACACCGAATTTAAATCCAACTCCCGTTGGGATAAACCAGCCTTCTCTTTTTGTAAATGCATCTATATTTCCAAGTTGAGAGTCTGATGACATGTAACCTGCACCAGCTTTAACATAAGGGATCAACACGGCATTTTCAGTGTTTAAGCTGAAATTTGCAATGTTTAATACCGCCGTTAATGATCCAGACCATTTAATGCTGTTTTTTTGTTCGATCGTGCTGGTGCTGTTCAACGTTTTAATTTCTCCGCGTAAGAAATCAGCCTGTAAACCTAAAGCGGGTAAAATCTGCTTTTTGATAAAAGCGCCATAACCAATACTTTTAAATTCGTCGGCTTTTACGCTGCCACCGCCTAAAAAGGTGTTCTGACTTAAAATACCTCCATGTGCACCAATGCTCCATGTTCTTAATGATTGTTTGCCAAACCTGCTTGTTGTGGTTGGCGTTTCTTGCGCAAATAATTGAGTTGATAAGCTTATCAAAGCGAATAACATTGCTGATTTTGTAAATTTGATGTTCATTTCTGTTTTTATTTTTTTGTTTTTGGGTAATGGTTCCAATTCAATTGGAATGCGTTATGAAAAATTTACGTGCGGCCTGAATCCAGGTGATGATCGCTGATTTAGGTTTTTAAACCCACTGATGAGTGGTGTATAGGTGCCGGATTGATCAACCTCTATGCCTTCTTAAAAACTGATCTGCCGATAGCCTTTACCTTGAAGTTGAAGCTCCCTGATCGTTTAATTTATGGCGTTTTATTTTAAGGTCAATGGATTTTGCCTTCTGTATAGGGATAAGTATATTCATTTTTGCCATATCCATTTTCCAATGTCAATTGGAACTGCTGTATATGCGAAGGGATAGGCGCAAGCAAAAAATGGTAAAATAATATTCTTTTCATGGTAGTATTAAAATCTGGAGCCTGCTTGTTAGCCGCTCAGTTAAAAACAGTTCAAATAAAGGTATTCGCATTTTTACCAGAAAGTACGTTCGCTATAATGCCTTAACCATCCGATAGAAGGTTGCAGCTGATCGTCGAAATTTAATAGGGGAAGTTGAAATTAAAGCCAGGTTTTAAAGTGTGACCTGAACTGCTGGCGATATTGATCGGTGACAGGGATGACTGTTTTTCCGATTTTGACGGTGAAATGCTGGATAGACTCGATCTTATTCAGGGCCACGATAAACGACCGGTGTATCCGCATAAAACGATCCTGGGGCAGGAGAGCTTCCATGGCTTTCATGGTAGACAGCGCGGTGATCATTTTTCCATCCCTGGTAAAAACTTTGATGTAGTCTTTCTGACTCTCACCATATAGGATTTCGTTAAAAGGCACGCGGATTAATTCGTGCTCTACTTTAAGAAAAACGAAATCTTCTTCATCACTTTTTTGAACGGTTTGTACAATATGATTTTTGGCTTTAAAAGCGGCCCTGAAAAAATCTTCGTAAGTAAATGGCTTTAGCAGGTAATCGATCGCATCAACTTTATAACCCTCTGAGGCATGATCGCCTGAGCCACTGATAAAAATTATCCTGGGCATATCCTTTCCGTATTGGTCAAAAAGGGTTTTTGCGAAGCTCATTCCGTCGATCCCAGGTAGATTAATATCTAGTATAATCAGGTCGATAGCTGAGTGCCCCAATACATCAATGGCTTCAGCAGGACTGCTGTGTGCTGACACAAGATGAAGAAAAGAGGTTTCCTGAATAAAATCACAAACATAACCACTTACCTCCGGATCATCGTCAATAACAATGCAGTTGAGCTTAGTTCTCATGAAATCAATTGGTTAGATATAGTCTTTTGGGTTTTGAACATTTGCCCTGGGGTATTCACTGGTTTATTTAAATCCAAAGGTAACTTTATCTGACGGAATAGAAAAGATGAACGCTCCAATATTTTACATTGGCCGTAGTAAATCAAATAACAGCATTGATGGATTTACTGTTAAATAAAGTATTTTTAAACTATTGTGCGCTGTGCAGACTGTTAATGAGTGACGGTGGCTTCATTATCCAAACTCACTGCCTGGTAAGGGATTGAAAAGCGGACGATACAGCCTTGCTTTTCTTCACTTTCAAGGTTAATGCTGCCATTTTGGAGTGTGATTAGCTGGCGGCAAAGATATAATCCCAATCCGGTACCCGGTTTACGGCCACCGGCCTGATAATAGGGAGAAAACAGATCCGCCTGCTTATTTTTGGGTATACCAGAACCGGTGTCCTTAACGGTTACGCTAAGCCAGATTGTGTTGTCCTTTTCATGACGGAGTTCAGCGGATAAATCCACATGACCCTCATCGGTATATTTAATCGCGTTACTCAATAAATTAATAAGCACTTGTTTTAGCCTCAAAGCATCTCCATTTACCTTTTGGTTAGTCATGCCCTCAGATTTAAGATTTAAACCGATTCCCTTCCTTTCAGCCATAAAGCGCATCGCTTCTACCGAATCGCTAATGGCTTCCTCAGGAGAGAAAGGATGTATATTTAATTCTGCCGGCTGTTGCTCTAATTTGCTCACATCGAGCACGTTATTTACTGTTTCGAGCAATAATGAAGACGATAGGTTGATCGATGATACTTTTTTCTCCTGTTCTGGTTGTAGCTGCGTTCTTCTTAACATAAACACAGCACCATTGATGGCCATGAGTTTATTGCGGATCTCGTGGCTCATAATGGCGAGTATTTCAGATTTCTGACCTGCCAGTCTTACAGCCCTCGCGTTCTCTCGTATATACCGCCGTTCAGCGAACGAAGCCTTGCGAATATAGATGATCAACAATACCGTAAATAACAATACAAGTGCAGATGCTATCGCAGTATACATATTTAAATCTCCCGAGGTAGACTGATATTGTGCGAGGATCTCTTCGCGGCTTTTTTCGTAAGCGTGCTGCTCAATATTCTGCAATTCCAATAGTACCTGCCGAAGTTCGGTGAGCAAATTTAGATTGGCCAAAATCAATTCCTGGTTAGATTCTGACAGACGGTCGTACTGTTGCCCTAATTGCTTTAATAATTCCTGTTGTGTTTTTCTGGTAATGGCTTCCACCTGACCTTTACCTGGCCTGATGGTGACTACTTTTACCTTGGAAGTATTATAAACCGCATCCTTTAACCTTTTGATCAGGCTTCTTTTGGTTGGTTCCTTATAGATAGAAATGGCGGTATCAGTTTTCGAACTCACAATGCGTTTTTTAGATTGATCGTCACTAATGGTGGCCAATGTTGTTCTGTTCAGCAGGAAAGTAAATCTTTTTTGAAGATCAAAGAGCTGTTGCGAAACAGCAAGTTTTTGTTGCAGTGCAAGTGCAATTTGCTGTTTGCTTTTTGGTAAATTACTCTTCTCATCAGCCCGGTATTGCTGAATGATTTCCGTCATTTGTGCAAAAATAGTTTTAAGGTGCTGCTTGTAAGCATTCAGATCACGCACCTTACCGTTAGAACTTGCCTGCTGGAAACTGTTTTCTGCCAGATTTAAATCAACGAGCAACCTGCTGATTGCCGGTTGCTGTCCGGGTTGGCGCAGGTGGCTGCTGAGCTGATCCAGTTTAGCGGTTATGGTATGGCGCAGTATGAATGATCCTGCTGTTACGATGAAAGTAAACAGTAAGAAAATAATAAAAAGTCTTCTGATGATTCCAGTAAAACTTTCAGATTGGCGCGGGTTGATCATTAGGGATTAATTCAGTATATGATATCAATAAGCAATAAACTTACTCTTTGTTGTCAGCAATTTTCTGATCCAGTTAGATTAAAACTTAAAAGCCTAGTGTAAACTTTATTCGTTCGAAGCCTTCTTCAAAATCTGTTAATTGCGCGATAACTATCTTAAAAGAAAAAAGTTTTTATTTTGTTTTAATTAAAACGCAATACACTGTTTTTTGTCATTTATCTGGGTGTTCAGAGAAACTGATGTTTTATTAAAATATATGTTGTTCAGGAAACCGGATCCTGCAGGTAAACATTTTTCCCCTTATATGGTTTTAATCCCTGGCAGGGCAATAACTGCCTTTTATATGATAAACCCGACACCTAACAAGGCCAGGAGCCTGAACTGTCTGAACTGGCTTAACTTTTCTGCAGCTGATGTGGCCACTGGTCTTGGCCCTTTTCTGGCCGTTTATCTTGCCTCAAACTTAAAGTGGGATCCCTCAAAAATAGGCATTGCCATCGGCGCGATGAGCCTTGCTACCGTGGTGGCACAGTCTCCGGCTGGCTGGCTGTGCGATGTGAGTGATAAAAAGAGGCTGGGCATAGTGGTCGTTACCCTTACCATTTGCATAGCCGGGTTCTGTATGCTTTTTTTTCCTTCGTTCTATGCGGTAATCGGTTGCCAGATAGCAATAGGAGTGGCGGCAACATTTTTTGGCCCTGTACTCATCTCTCTGGCCATGGGAATAGGCGGGGTAGACAGGTTTGACCACACCATCAGCCGTAACCAGACTTTTAACCATGCAGGCAATGTAGCCTCGGCGGTCATTATCGGACTGCTCGGAAAGTTTACCAATAATGAGGGTATATTTTACGGACTTGCCATATTTTGCGTGATGAGCATTATCTTCACCCTTGGGATAAGGGAAAAGGATATCTCCCACCAGACTGGCGCGCCAGTTGACGAAGAGAAAAGCGCAAAGATAGGAATCATTACGATGCTGAAAAACAAAGGCTATCTGATCCTGTTATTTTCTGCTATATTATTTCACTTTGCCAATGCGGCGATGCTCCCCCTGGTTGGCCAGGAACTGGGAAGAGATGAGGGAAGTAATGCCTCGCTTTACATGTCGGCCTGTATTGTACTTGCACAAGCTGTTATGGTTCCCATAGCTTTTATGAGTGGCAAATGGGCCAAAGGGGGAAGAAGGAAATTAATGATTTTTGCTTTTATGATGCTGCCCATAAGGGGAATACTTTATACCCTGTACAAAGGTGCGCCATACCTGGTGAGCATCCAGGTGCTCGATGGGATTGCGGGCGGGATTTTCAGCGTGGTATCCATATTGATGGTTTCCGATCTTTTTAAGGGTTCGGGCAAGGAAAATTTTGCACAGGGTATCCTGGCGACCTCAGTTGGGATCGGTGCTTCGCTGAGCAATGTAATCAGCGGGTATATTGTATCGCATGCAGGATTTGATTATGGGATGTTTATCCTTGCGGCCATTGCATTTGTGGCCTTTGTTATTTTCTACTGGAAGATGCCTGAAACCGTCAATGTTACTGCCCGCAGTCTGGCGCCGGCAGGATAAATAAAGCTCAAGGTATATACTGCTTTACTTCTGTTTTTAAAACATTTGACCATATCAAAATATCATCTATCTTACTTTAAATATTATCATATCATGACTTCAGCCCTTATCCTGCTCATTTCGCTGCTCGCTATAGCAGGGGTGATCGCCAGGCCATTCGGAATTCCGGAATACATCTCTGCCTGTGCCGGTGCGGCGATACTGATTATCTCGGGGCTACTGGGGTTTTCAGAAGGGATTTCTGGTTTTACCAAAGGGATAGATGTATATCTTTTTCTGACAGGAATGATGATGCTGGCAGAAACGGCAAGGGTGGAGGGGATGTTCGACTGGCTTGCGGCCCACGCGGCAAAGCAGGCAAAGGGATCTTCCATCAGGCTTTTTTTTCTGATCTACCTGGTGGGTACCCTCGTAACGGTTTTTCTATCCAACGATGCAACCGCCGTTGTGCTCACCCCCGCGGTAATTGCGGCAATGAGGGCGGGCAAAGTTAAAAATCCCTTGCCTTATCTTTTTATCTGTGCTTTTATTGCTAACGCGGCCTCTTTTGTGCTGCCAATCTCAAACCCTGCGAATCTGGTGATTTATGGTACCCATCTTCCTGATCTTGGAGGATGGCTGTCAAGCTTTCTAATCCCGTCCATTGTTTCCATCATTGCAACCTTTATTGTGCTCTATGTTCTTCAGCGTAGGGAATTGAAGGAATCTGTCAGCACCGATATCCGCATCCCTGTTTTATCGGGCGGTGGAAAGGCCGCTATAGGAGGAATATTATTATCAGCGGTAATTCTGACGGTTTCTTCTGCGCAGGGCATTTCATTAGGACTGCCCACTTTTATCGCAGGTATGGTTACCGTTCTGCTGGTGTGTTTAGGTGCGCGTAGAAATCCGCTGCATATTGCAAAAGGGGTATCCTGGAGCGTATTGCCATTGGTAGCAGGCCTGTTCATCATTGTGGAAGCCTTAGGAAAAACAGGCCTTACCCAGTCTATTGCTGAATCACTTACACATTATGCAAAGGGTAATGTTACTGGTACGGCATGGGGAAGCGGCATCCTGACCGCCCTGGTCTGTAACCTGATGAACAACCTGCCCGCAGGACTTACCGCAGCCAACATCATCCATAGCGCGCTTCCTCCTGAAATCATCAGGCGCGCCATCCTTATTGGTATTGACCTGGGACCAAATCTTTCGCTCACAGGCTCCCTCGCCTCCATACTCTGGCTGGTTGCCCTCCGTCGGGAGAACCTGAAGGTAAGTGCCTGGGCGTTTTTAAAGCTAGGGGCCATCGTAATGACAGTTCCCTTACTCCTCGTTATTGCTTCGCTTTTTATATAGCAGACATAGGAAGATGGCATAAAATCTTACTCCTGTTTGCTATGATGACCGCTTAATAGTGAACTTCATAAACTTAATAGGTGAAAAATCTATTTATTGCTCCCTTGGCATCTTTAGAGATGCTTTAATATTTAACAATCCATTACGACCTACCACCAGTCCCGTCAAATGCTGAATAATCTGGCGATAAACCTGGCAATCGCGCAGGCAGGTTCTTGTAAATCCAAAACAAACTGTAAAAAAAGCGGTTGTGTAATTCTTAAAGTATTAGATATGAAAAAACTAAAGGAGATCTTAAAGCGTCAGGTGTTCGCACACCGCATTGCCGAAGTTTTAGAAGTAGGCGAGAATGAGATCACCGTGGTGATATCGCATGGGGCAAGTTTTTCGGATATCAAAACTATGGTTGAGGAGATTGATGCAGATTTTCAGATCGAACGTGAAAAGGTGAAAATTAATTATACAGACCAGTATGGCGCAAAATTCTGAAAGTTATAGGGCTGGTCGGGACTCTGCTGATCAAATATTGGCGCTTGATTACCATTTAGGTGAGGGTAGTAATATGCTGGCCATCATCTTCCTGGTTCATCATACGCTGTCATTTCAGCGGTTCGATGTTGTACATCATGAAAATTGAATTTTTCCTTAAACATAGCCAGTCAGCTATTCATAATGGGTAAGCGTTTCGTTACATCGCGAATCCAACTAAATATACCTGTTTTTTATATACACGTGGAGACATGCCTGTAATTTTCTTAAAAGATTTTGAAAAATAAGAAAGGGAATCAAATCCTGTCTGGACTGCAATTTCTGAATAAGCCAACTGGCTTGTGGCCAATAAATATTGGGCACGCTCTATCCGTTTGCCAAGTATATAATTTACCGGGCGCTCTCCGGTAAAAATTTTAAACTGACGTGAGAAATAATCGGGATGCTGATTGATACGGGCAGCAAGTGCGCTCACAGATAATTCCTGATGCAGGTTGACCAAAATATGCCCTATCGTTTCAGCGATTTTTAGTGGTGCATGCTGGATTCCCTGTTCAAGATGCTGCTGAGAATTTAGGAAACGACCCATTAGCTGAAGCAATATACCCTGGGTTTCGATGTAAGTGGCTAAGTTCTGCCTGTTGTTTAATTCCTGGTATTCCTTATAAAAAATATTCTTTTCATATATTTTGGGGTCATCAGACCTATTGATACCCCTGCCAGGATTGATTTCGAGCAGACGTTTGAAAAGATCAATGTCCATCTGTGTTGCCTTGATTTTCGAAACCATCCGGCTTCTGGCAAAAAGCGAAACCCCATCTGCAGATTCTTCGAAAAACTGAATAAAATATTGGCTTAAATGGCCACTGCAGCGTAAACTGCAAAGTGTGAAACTAGGTATAATATAAAGGTAACCTGGCTCGAGCTTTAAAGAATTAACCTGGTCAGATACTTCACCTGCTCCATCATCTATATAGTATATACGGTAATAAGGACTGATTACATTTCGGTAATCCCATTTGTACGTTAGTTTTACATAGTCTACATTCAGCAGAGAAAAAGTGTTCTGTAATACTCTTTTAATCATTTTTTAAATGTCGGATTTTTACAACAAATAGTCTAATTTATTCAAAAATACATCGGTTAAGATCTCTATTTTTGGTCATAATAACCAAATATATAGCCGGGTAATAATTCCGACCTCCCATATGCTGTCGGCCGTACCTGGAGATATCTTGTATTTTAAGATTATTTAAAGCATCATAAAATGAGAAAAACATTATTATTAAGTCTTATAACTTCCTTCCTGATGCTTAACGTAAAGGCACAACAGCATAATAAAAAGGCTGAAAATGCATTTTTTAAGCCTACAGATGAGTCGTTGAAACAATATAAGTATCCTGAATGGTTCCGTGATGCTAAATTTGGTATCTGGTCGCATTGGGGCCCTCAGGCTGTTCCAAGGCAAGGCGATTGGTATGCGAAAAATATGTATATCCAGGGCAGCGAACAGAATAAATACCATGTTGCAAAATATGGAACGCCTTCTAAATTTGGTTATAAGGATCTTATTCCGCTCTGGAAAGCAGAGAAATGGAATCCGGAACAATTGATGGCATTATATAAGAAAGCCGGTGCCAGGTATTTTGTAACCATGGGTTCGCACCATGATAATTTCTTCCTGTGGAACTCCAAAATCCATAAGTGGAATTCGGTAAATATGGGTCCACATAAAGATGTTGTTGGTTTATGGCAGAAAGCTGCAAAGAAAGAAGGCCTTCGTTTTGGTGTTTCTGAGCATCTGGCAGCCAGTTTTAACTGGTTTCAAACTAGTCATGGTGCGGATAAAACCGGGCAATTTGCTGGTGTTCCTTACGATGGCCGTGATCCTCAATATTCGGATCTTTACCATTTACCGGCTGATTCGGCTAATATTAAAAATTGGCTGACCAATAATCCGGTATGGCACAATCAATGGTTAAAGAATGTGAATGAACTGATCGATAACTATCATCCAGATCTGCTTTATTCGGACAGCATGCTACCTTTTGGAAATATTGGAAGAGAAATGGTGGCCCATTATTATAACCAGGATATTGCAAAAAATAAAGGCAGACTTGAAGCCGTATATACACCCAAGGAAGCATCTGAAGGAAAATGGGCGCAGGATGTGGAACGCGGCGTGCTTGATTCGATAAGCCCTTTTCCCTGGCAAACTGATACTTCGATAGGAGACTGGTACTATAGAACAGGGCAGCGGTACAAAAGTGCGAATGAAATTGCCCAGCTTTTGATAGATATCGTCAGTAAAAACGGCAATCTGCTCATCAATGTGGTGCAAACTCCAGAGGGTGACCTTGAGCCTGATGTAATTAAAATTGTTACTGAAATCGGGGAATGGACCAAACTGAACGGAGAAGGTATTTATGCCACCAGGCCGTGGAAAGTATATGGAGAAGGGCCGTCTACCATTAAATCAAATCAGAAAAAGGGTCATTTCGGGGGCTTAACAGATACCCGTGAATACCAATCAACAGATATCAGGTATACAAAAAAGGATAAAAATCTTTTTGCTTTCTGTTTAAATGTTCCAAAGGGCGATATAAAAATGACACTGCTTGGGGCAAAATCGAAATATCTGGATAAAGGAATAGCCTCGGTTACACTTCTTGGTAGTAAAGAGAAAATAAACTGGACGCAGGAAAACGATGCCCTGGTGATTAAGAAACCAGCTGATTATCCTGCATGGGCAGTAACAGGTTTCAAAATAGAATTTAAAAAATAGGTTCAAAAACATTAATCTCATAGCAATCATGGGCAAGGCATGGCAACCATATATTCAGTAATCGGGATCTGTTTTTTTTATCTGTGATGTCACCTGCAATTTTTCTTTAGGAAGGAAATCAATCACTAATAAAGTCACTTATTTCTTTCGACTGACCGCTTTTTTATTGGGGTAGCATTACGGCAAATTAATGTTGACAAAACGATGCCGTTTTTACAAACAACAATTTATCCACTATAGATTAGAATTAATGGGGTTTAACTTAACAATTAAACCCCTAAATGTAAACAAAGCATACCTATGTTGCTGTCGTTTTGTAAATACATTTGGGTAGGAAAAATTACTAGCCAAATTCTAACCCATTTTATGAGAAAAATTTTAACAAGCGTTGCAGTAACCATGCTTTTGTTTACTGCCTGCAAAAAAGACCAGCCTGTTGCAACAACTGAACCTGGACAGGTAAAAGCCGATTGGACCTCCGATAACAGCACATCCAATTACACCAGTAAAGCTTATGCACCTTACACCGTATTTAATAATGTGTGGGGTTCGAACCCTGGTTACCAGAGTATTTGGGCCAATAACGGTAACAACTGGGGGATTTGGTCTAACCACCCAAATACTTCAGGCATAAAATCTTATCCCAATTCTGAACGTAAAGTACAACGTGTGCTGAGCAGTTTGAACAGTCTTACCTCTCATTATGATGTTACAGTACCTGCCGACGGATCGTGGGGTGCTGACTATGATGTATGGACAAGCAATGATAAATACGAGATTATGCTTTGGATGAACTATAGAGGCAACGTTGGTCCTATAGCCAGTTCATACCCGGGCGGCGTGGCCCAGGTAAATGTTTCTAATAAAACCGTTGGCGGGCATACCTGGAATGTATATAAAGGCCCTGTAAGTTCGAGTGGTAAACAGGTTTTTTCTTTTTTACGCACCAGTAATTCAACCTCGGGCGATGTGAATATCAAAGATATCATGAATTACCTCAAAAACGACCTGACCTGGATCGGTAATGAGACAATAGACCGTGTTCAGTTCGGTTTTGAGGTAACCAGCACTGCAGGTGGAAGAAACCACCAGGTAAATAATTATACCGTATCTTTTAATTAACCAATTTAAAACAGGCGAACTAATTTTTTCTACCTAAATCCATTACCCAGTAGGTGCCCGCTTTGCCGGCACCTACTTCGTTATATGTGGTATCCATCATCGCTTTGCAGTGGCTTTCGCTGGCTAACCATCCCGCCATTACCGCATCTGCACTGGTGTAATTTTTCGCGATAACCTCTCCAACCTCAATTCCGGTGTATCCCTGTTGTCTGGAACGCTGTATCGCCGGGATGCCTTCGGGTGTAATGTGGCTAAAATAATTCCGGTTCAGCATATCTTCAGCATGTAAGGTTGCAGTTTTTTCGAGTACAGTATTCCAGGTTACTTTTCGTGCAGGGGGCATAATGTCTGTTCCGCAGGTACAGCCTTTTTCCCTCAGCTGGTTTAATCTGGTCAAAAGTGCTGTCTCGAGATCTGTTTTAGACTCTCCACTATTTTCCTTTTTACAGGCAGAAATCGTTACGGCGAACATCAGCATAATTGTACTAGCGAAGTAGATTATAGTTTTGTGATGAATTACAGAAAAATAGTGATTGCGCATGATATGATTAAAATAAAGTCATAGGCCTTTACTAAGATACGTACAGAAAACCATAAAAGTTATTAGAAAAAGAGTCAGCTATCTAATAAGGGGTCAGTAATTAAGCTGGCATCGGCTTAATTCATAATTATTCAGCTACCCTTAAATGCTGAGATGAGAAGCAGAAAATTGCCGTGGTACATGTTGCGCATTCTTGATGAATGACCATAAATCAAATTGTGTATTTGAATTATCAGATCATATATTTTCTGATGATATTTTATGGTTAATTTTAGCGTCAGCGATCAGCCAAATGGTCGTTTGCTAACCAAACTGAAACTTAGCCGGATGGAAATTATTGAACCCTTCTTATTAAGAGGTGGTTGAAATCATTATCCGCATTTTGTACTATGAGACAAACCAAAACCTGTATAACTGCTGCCACTAAAAAACTACTGATCGCATTTGGATTAACCTGTATGTTTACCCAGCTTTACTCGCAGGTAAAGGTAACCGCATTAAAGTGCGAGTACCGTGAAAATCCGCCCGGAATTGAAACGCTAAATCCACGACTGAGCTGGCAATTATGTTCGCAACAACAAAACGTGATGCAGTCAGCTTACCGTATTTTGGTTGCTGATAATGCAGAATCGCTTGCAAAAAATATTGGTAACGTGTGGGACAGTAAAAAAAAGGTTTCGGATGCTTCCATTCAGATCCAATACACTGGCGCTAAACTTCAGCCTGCAAAGGTTTATTTTTGGAAAGTAATGGTGTGGGATAACCACAAAAACACCTCATCCTGGTCTGTACCGGCTAAATGGCAAATGGGCGTCTTAGGCAACTGGAACGGTGCCAGCTGGATTGCTTATGAACGCCTCGCTGAAAAGGAGCGTTTTCTTCCCGCTCAGGGAGATAACAATCCCGTTAAGAATAAGGTACTTCCGATATTTAGAAAGGAATTTGCGGTTAAAAAAACAATAAAAAGGGCTACAGTTTATGTGGCTGGCCTGGGTCATTTTGAGCTGAGTTTAAATGGGCAAAAGGTTGGAGATCACTTTCTGGATGCTGGATGGGTAGAATACGAAAAACACGCACTTTATGTCACTTTTGATATCACAAAAGCATTAAAACAAGGTAATAATGTATTCGGGATGATGCTCGGAAATGGTTTTTATTATATCCCTAGTGAACGTTATCATAAACTCACAATAGCCTACGGCTATCCAAAAATGATTTTACGTACTGTTCTGGAATATTCTGATGGCTCAACACAGAACATCATCAGCGATAGTTCATGGAAAACCACACCTGGCCCGGTAACCTATTCCAGTATTTATGGAGGAGAAGATTACAATGCTTTGCTTGAACATACAGGTTGGAAAATGCCCGGCTTTAATGATACAACCTGGAAAAATGCACTAGTGGTTGATGGGCCTGAACAACTCACTTCACAAACCGCAACGCCACTTAAGATTTTTGATACCTTTTCGCCAAAAAAGATCAGTCAACCCCAAAAAGGCATATGGGTATATGATTTAGGCCAAAATGCATCAGGTATTCCAAAACTGGTTGTAAAGGGGAAAGCAGGTGATAGCGTGATTATGAAACCTGCAGAACTATTGGCGAATGATGGAACTATAACTACACAACCCATTGGTACCCCAGTTTTCTTTAAATATACCCTAAAAGGTAATGGATCAGAAAGCTGGCAACCACAGTTTATGTACTATGGTTTCCGCTACATACAGGTAGAAGGCGCAGTACCCGAAGGACAACCCAATCCAGATCATCTCCCGGTAGTAACCGGAATTTTTGGCTTGCATACGCGCAATTCAGCCGCCACCATCGGCACATTTTCCTGCTCTAACGAACTTTTTAACAAAACCTACAAACTGATCGATTGGGCCATCCGGAGCAATATTTCGAGTGTATTTACCGATTGCCCGCACCGCGAAAAGCTGGGCTGGTTGGAAGAAGCACACCTGGTAGGTCCATCTATCCGGTACAATTATGATATTGCCAGCCTCTGCAGAAAAGTGGTGAGGGATATGATCAATGCACAAACCCCTGAAGGACTCGTAACAAGTATTGCTCCGGAATATGCAAGATTTGGTGGCCCTTTTCGTGATTCACCAGAATGGGGAAGCAATGCTATCATTATGCCATGGTACATGTACGAGTGGTATGGAGATCAGGATGTACTGGAAGAAGCTTACCCGATGATGAAACGGTATTTAGCTTATCTGGAAACCAAAGCAAAGAATCACATCCTTTCTCACGGATTAGGCGACTGGTACGACATTGGGCCTAAAGAACCTGGTCCTTCGCAGCTTACCCCAAATGGTATAACCGCAACGGCCACTTATTATTACGACCTGACACTGATGGCAAAAATAGCCATATTGTTAGGCAAACCCCTCGAAGCCGACGCTTATCAGGAACTGGCTATTAAAGTGAAAAAAGCCTATAATGCTACATTTTTTAATGATAAAACCAAACAATATGCAGGCGGGAGTCAGACCGCAAATGCGGTGTCGGTTTACATGGGACTGGTAGAACCTGAAAATAAAGCTGCGGTGATCGAAAATATGGTAAAAGAGCTTAAAGGTAGAAACAATACCTTAACAGCGGGCGATATCGGTTACCGTTACCTGCTCCGTGTGCTTGATGATGCTGGTCGTTCGGATGTGATTTATAATATGAACAACCGCTCCGATGTTCCGGGTTATGGTTATCAGCTGGCCAAAGGCGCTACTGCACTTACCGAATCGTGGCAGGGAGCAGAAAATGCATCCAACAATCATTTTATGCTTGGGCATTTAATGGAGTGGTTTTATAGCGGATTAGCCGGAATTCGTCCGGCGGCGCATTCTGTAGGCTTTCGCCAGATCGATATCCGGCCGGAAGTGGTAGGCGATGTAAATGCAGCAAAAGCGGAGTATGTATCTCTTTATGGACTTATTAAAAGTGAGTGGAAACTGGTTAATGGCATATTTGAGTTAAAAACTGAAATACCTGCCAATGCAAGCGCAACCATTTATCTGCCAGTAACTTCGGGCTCGCGAATTACTCAAAATGGAAAAACGATTCCTTCTAAACAATTAAAAGAAGGTAAGGTGTTAGTTGAGGTCGGTTCTGGTGAGTATGTGTTTACGGTGAAAGGTCAATAAATTGTTATAGATTAATAACTTAAGTTTGTCATTCTGAGTGGAAATTATCATAAAAATCAATATGAATGACAGCGAGATTTATCGAATTGAGAGGCTGCGAAGAATCGTCATTGCGAGAAGGCTTTTTCAGCCGACGAAGCAATCTTACAACGATCGCTATTAGCGTGTGCATTAAGATTGCTTCGTGCCCCGCAATGACGAAATTCCTTTGAATCTGTCAATAGTAACGAAGAATCCGTTACCTGGTAGCACTGTTTTCTTAATAAACACAATTAGGGAAGTGGTGCAATTTGACGGATTGTGTTTCATTGGTTACAGATTCTTCATTGCATTCAGAATGACAGCGAAGGTGACGTGGTGCAATTTAACGGTTTGTGTTTCATTAATTGCAGATTCTTCATTGCATTCAGAATGACAGCGAAGGTGACGTGGTGCAATTTAACGGTTTGTGTTTCATTGGTTACAGATTCTTCATTGCATTCAGAATGACAGCGAAGGGAATTGGTGCAATTTAACGGTTTGTGTTTCATTGGTTACAGATTCTTCATTGCATTCAGAATGACAGCGAAGGGGAAGTGGTGCAATTTAACGGTTTGTGTTTCATTGGTTACAGATTCTTCATTG
>NZ_AYMG01000037.1 GCF_000633455.1 Pedobacter jeongneungensis | reverse complement strand
GATTAGTTAATGAAATTTGATGATTTCCATGCTTAATACAATTCATGTCCCATCTGAAATTGTGAGGGAAATTTTATGATCTAGGCCATTATAATTCTCTATTAACTAGCTAAATGAACAGCAAACGTTCCTATGGAACGAAAATTATCTTCAACTTTTGGGGTTACCGATGATTTGTCCCTAACGGGACAGTGGATTTTTCTATAAAACGATTAGTTAATGAAATTTGATTATTTCCATGCTTAATACAATTCATGTCCCATCTGAAATCGTGAGAGAAATTTTATGATTGAGGCATTATAATTCTTTATTAAATAGCTAAATGAACAGCAAACGTTCCTATGGAACGAAAATTATTCTTCAACTTTTGGGGTTACCGATGATTTGTCCCTAACGGGACAGTAGATCGGTTTAAAGAATGCATAGTTTATAGGCTGAGATTTGGATTTCGGATTGTTGACCGAATTTTAATCTTATGCTCAAGCCCATTAAAGGATAAATTTTCCATTTATTACATCTCGTGTCCCATCGGGACATATCGTAGGTAGAAAAAAATGAAATATTTTTTATGTTCCGTTAGGAACATTTGGTAATTGCGATATTACAAATCCCCATTCAACATCATCAGCTTTGCTTTTAAAATTGCTGCAACGCTCATTGAGTCCGTAATTTTTCCGTTTAAGACCATTTGATAAGCTTCTTCAAAGGGTAATTTTTTTACCACAAGCTCTTCGGTTTCTTCGGGCATGGGGATTCCTTGAATTAAGTCGGTAGCGATATAAATAATGCTCAGTTCATCGCTCACGGAATTGGAAAGGTGCATTCTTTGAATTTCTTTCCAGTTTCTGGCACTCATTCCAGTCTCTTCCAATAATTCTCTGCGGGCACTTTCTAAAGGAGCTTCGTTGAGCGGGCCGCCGCCTTCAGGAATTTCCCAGCTGTAAGCATCCAGTGCATATCGGTACTGGCCCACCAGCCAGGTGTTGTAATTTTCATCTAAAGGAAGGATCCCAATGGCCAGATTTTTAAAATGAACAGTGCCATAAATTCCTTTTCCGCCAGATGGGTTAATTACCTGATGTTCGGTTAAGCGGATCCAGTTGTTATCATATTTTACCTCGCTCTCCAGCGTTTTCCAGGGGTTAATTTCTTCCATGCTGCAAGATAAACAATATGATTTTATATGGGAAGTGTGAAGGATTAATAAAAAGGTGCTTAGATTTTTTTCTAAGCACCTTTGATCAAAGTTTAGAATGATCCTTCATCAGGACGGCTATCCTGCTGATCGTCTTTTTTCTTTTTATTAGTACCAGTAAATGTGGTTTTTCCGAAACGGTAAGAGAAGGTCAGGCTGCCCATTGTTCCCTGCATCTGACGTTGGAAATCAACTATGGTGTAGTTGTCTTCTGTTGTCATGCTCCATCTTCTGGTATTAAATACATCCCTGACATTGAAACTTAAAGATGCTTTTTTATTTGGGAAATCATATTTCGCACCACCATCAATGCCGTACATCGCGTTACGTTTTCCTTGTGCCATTACCTCTGCTGCCCTGTAATCGCCACGTACCTGCAACGATAAATTTTTAACTACCGTTAAATTTCCGGTTACGTTGGCATTCCAGCTAAATCCACTGCTTGATGGAATATCAAAACGCTCATCGCCGGCAAACTTGGCCTGGTATAAGTTTACGTTGGTGGTGAAATTTAAAGCTTTAATCAGATCAAAACGGCCGATTAATTCTACTCCGCTATTAATCTGGTTCGACAAGTTTTGAGGGGTCGAAGTAATGATGCCGTTAACAGGCGTACTTCTTACACGTTGAATTACGTCGTTGGTTTTGCGGAAATACAAACTCGATGTTAAGGTTACTTTTTTCCAGTACTTGCTATAACCCAATTCGAAAGAGTGAACATCCTCCGGTAATAAATTCGGATTACCGCCTCTATAGTTTAAAGGATCAGAAACATCTAAAAACGGGTTGGTATCCCAAGGGCGTGGACGGTTTACACGGCGGGTATAGCTTAATTGAAGCTGATTGTCGCCTTTCAGTTTCTGTGTTAAGAAAACACTTGGATATAATCTTTTGTAGTGGATATTTCCTTCGGCCGTAGTTAATACATTGTTGGTATAACCTTCCAGGTGGGTATCTAAACGCGCATCTTCAGCCCTTAAACCTACCTGATAGCCAAAATCCTTAATCTGGTTCTGGTAGTTGAAATAAAGTGCGTGTACCTGATCTTTGCTATCGAAACCATTGATCAATTTGTTGTTGCTTACATAAACATTGGTATTGGTTGGGATGGAATCGGCATACTGATCGTTATTTCCTAAGCGGATCTGGCTGCGGTAACCCACTTCAATTTTACCGGCTTTACCAACTGGCAGGGCATAATCCGTCTGAATATTATAGTTGGTATTATTACCCGTGTTAAATACACGCTGTAAACTCAAGGTTTCATCAATTGGCACACCATTGCGGTTGGTGGTATTGGTGCTGTAAGCCTGATCGTTGTTATTTGTACCGTAAGAGTAGCCGAAGTTAAAGGTTAATTCTTCTTTTGGCTTTTTAAACTTCTGTACATAATCCAGATTCGCATCGTAACTATTGCCATATCCATCAGTAGTATTGGTTCTGTTACTCAGTAAAACCGGGGCATTGTTTGAATTTAACTGTCTGATATTAAGCAGGTCATTGCGGTCATTTTCTCTCGAGTTGAAACCACCCGATAAACTGATTACGCTTTTTGGAGCCAAGTAATAATCGATACCCGCTTTAGCATTGTGGCCTTTATCTAAAGAATTTGAAACCGTATTCTGGTTTGCGAAAGCTGTTGAACCTGGTGCTGCTGTTTTATAAGTGATGTCCTGAAAACCTCCACCTCTACGGTTGCCATAACGGTAGCTGTAATTACCATAAATGTTTACTTTACTATTCTGGAAGCTTAAATTGGTGTTTGCGTTATAGTTATCGCGGTTACCTGCAGTTACAGCCGCAGAGCCATTAAAACCCAATTTGGTGTTTTTCTTCAATACAATGTTGATGATGCCTGATTGACCTTCGGCATCGTATTTTGCAGAGGGATTGGTAATCACCTCAACACTTTCAATTGAACTGGCCGGGATAGATTGCAGAATCTGAGCTACGTTACCACCAGCGATTAAAGATGGCTTACCATCAATTAAAACTTTTACACCGGTTGATCCACGAAGGCTCACATTACCGTCCATATCAGTAGAAACTGAAGGAACATTTTGCAATAAATCGCCCGCAGAACCGCCTTCGCTGATTACACTCTGATCTACAGCGAAAATCTTTTTATCGATTCCCATTTGCATGCCCTGTTTTTGGCCTGTTACGGTAATTTCGCTTAACACATTGCCTTTTGCAGCGTTCATTTTAATGTCGCCAAAATTTAACGTACCTGTATTGGCCGTAATGGTTACATTATCTCTAACCATGGTTTGGTAGCCAACAAAGCTGATTTTAAAGGTAAAAGTCCCGGCAGGGAGATCAGTCATTGCGAATGCACCATTCACGTCTGTTTGAACTATTTTGGCATTTTTTGCTGTGGCTTTATTAATTAAGACTGCTGTGGCAAAAGGAATGGTTTCTTGTGTTTTGGCATCTTTAAGTACTCCGGTAATTTTTGCTTTTCCACCTGTTTGTGCGAAAAGGCTAAATGATAAGGTAAGAAGCAGGAGGGTAATCTTTATTGTTTTGTATTGTAAAAGTCTCATTTAAAAAATAAAATTTGTGTGTTTTTATAAAGGGAGACAAAGTAACGGCAAGTAAGTTTAATAAATGAGCCGTAACTATTTTATTACAGCCATTTTATAGTAATATTTTTGTGGGTTAAATCAGCAATTAACAGTTCTCAATTAGCAGTGTCCAGTTTTTCCAAAACTATAAACGAATATTACAATTGAACAATGTGCAAAATGTTACTTTTGTTCATTATGAATAAGATATTAATTGTTGATGACCTGCACCCTGTATTTAAAGAACAGGCCATTGCCATGGGCTACCAGGTTGATGATGAACCGCAGATTACCCGTCAACAAACTTTAGATAAAATAAAAGATTATACTGGAATTGCCGTTCGGACAAAGTTTAGAATTGATGCTGAAATTTTTGCTGCCGCCCCAAATTTAAAGTTTGTGGCCAGGGCAGGAGCAGGTTTGGATAATATTGATGATAAAATTGCCTTTGAAAGAAATATAGAACTGATTAATGCTCCTGAAGGTAACTGCGATGCCGTTGGCGAACATGCTACAGGTTTGCTATTATCCTTAATGAATAACTTCCGCAGGGCAGATATGGAGATCAGGAATGGCATATGGGACCGTGAAGGTAACCGTGGTTATGAGCTGAAAGGCAAAAAGGTTGGTATTATCGGTTATGGTTTTATGGGACAGAGCTTTGCTAAAAAACTGGCAGGTTTTGAGGTGGATGTAATGGCTTACGATAAATATAAAACAGGTTTTAGTGATGCTTTTGCCCGTGAAGTAAGCATGGAAGAAATTGTAAAACACAGCGATGTGTTGAGTTTGCATATTCCACTAACAGCTGAAACCAAACAGATGGTAGGTGATGAATATTTTTTTCATTTTAAAAAGCCAATTTTCTTTATCAATACGGCTAGAGGAGAAATTGTAAGTACATCTGCGGTATTGAATGCCATAAAAACAGGAAAGATTTTGGGTGCCGGGTTGGATGTTTTGCAGACTGAAAAATTCCCTGCGTTAGGAGAGCAGCCCTGGTATGATGAACTTAAAAATAACGATAAAGTAATTTTAACCCCACATGTTGGCGGCTGGACATTCGACTCTTATCGTAAGATCTCGGAAGTTTTGGCCGAGAAGTTAAGCGGACTTAGTTTTTAAGTTAAATTAACGTGAGTTTTGGGTCTTAATTTCGTCATTGCGAACTGAAGAAGGGGTTTTGCGTAGGAGTGAAGCAATCTTTTTGGATGATAAATAGATGATAAATTGCTTCGGCTCGCAGATATCCAGCCTCTCAATGACTAAGTATTTTGTAATAAACTAATAGTCAGATGTAAAGATCCAAAATTCATTTTAAATTAGGCCTCGCAGGTTTTAAAGACCTGCGAGGTCTGGATTCCCCGATTGTGCTGCTAGCTATGTTAAATAAACCTGATTGAAGTGAACATTCCGATTTTTCATCGGAATAAAACGGAAAGCAGGACTTTCGGAACCGAAGCAAACCGAACCCTGTTTTTCCTATTAATATTAACCACATAAGCCATCTTAGAACATCTAAGTGATAAGCGCTTATATCATGACCTCGCAGGTTTCAAAAACCTGCGAGGTCTGAAAGTAGGGGCAAAAAATAGATAAATCTCCATTTTATTTTCTTAAATTGGCAATACAATCTAACCAATTTTATCATGCCGAAAGATCACTTATATTCTACTACAGTTACCTGGACCGGTAATAAAGGTTCGGGTACGATGGATTACCGTTCGTACGATCGCGATTACGTTATTTCAGTAAAAGGCAAGGCCGATATTTCCGGTTCATCAGATTCTGCTTTTTTGGGCGATAAATCTAAATATAACCCTGAAGACCTTTTGCTGGCATCAATTTCCAGTTGCCATATGCTCTGGTATTTGCATTTGTGCTCTAAAAATGAAATCGTAGTAATCGATTATAAAGATGAAGCGGTAGGTACAATGGAAGAATTGGCTGATGGGAGCGGCAGATTTAGAGAAGTTACCCTTCATCCGCAGGTTTTAATAGCCGATAAGGCACATTCCGAACTTGCAGCATCGCTGCATCATGAAGCCAATAAAATGTGTTTTATTGCCAATTCATTGAATTTTCCGGTTAAACACGAGCCGGTACTCAGTTATTAGTTTACAGTTCTCAGTCAACAATTTTCAGTTGGCAGTTTGATATAATTGCCAACTGAAAATTGCAAGCTGTTAATTATTTCGCTTCCCAAACATTGTCTTTCGGCGTAGCATCTACATAAATGCCATTATCCAAACTGATTGACGTTATTTTTTTAGTGGTGTTAACTGTTATATTAACTTCTTGCTGGTTTGCTTTCCAAACCGCTGGAGTTTGGTGGATGGTATCAGCTTTTCCATCAGTATAAGTCACTATTACATCAAACGGAATGGCAAAACCGCCAATATTTTTAACAGCTACTGTCGATTTTCCTGTTGCAGGCGTTACTTTGGTAATGGCTAAATCGAGGTAATTATTGGTAAAGAACCAGTTTTGGAAAAACCAGTTTAAGTTTTGCCCTGATCCTGCGTTCATCGAATTAAAATAATCCCATGGAATGGGGTGTTTACCATTCCAGTTGCTCATATAAGTATGTAATGCTTTCTTGAATAAGTCATCTCCCAACATATCTTTTAATGCCAGGTAAGATAATGATGCTTTTCCGTAAGAGTTATTTCCATAGCCAGCACCCGAAACCTGATCAGACATCGAAATTACCGGTTGATCTTCTTCTGTAGATTTATCGTTAATGTATTGATCAACTCTAAATTTCTTGTAAAAATCATCAGCAGCTTGTTTGCCATGCTCAGCAATACCAATTACATATTCGAATGTTGTGGCCCAACCTTCGTCCATATAAGCATAACGGGTTTCGTTAATGCCCATGTAAAATGGAAAGTAAGTGTGCGCCACTTCATGATCCTGAACCAGCTGTGCAAAAACAGGATCGCCAAACTGCGAATCGTTCACCATCATCGGGTATTCCATGTCAGCAAAACCCTGAAAAGCAATGGTTTTAACGTAAGGATAAGGGATGCCCGGCCAATTGTTCGAAAACCAGTCTAAAGCATTCAAATTATATTTAACCGAGTTAACGAAATCTTTTCCTGTGGTTGGATTATATGCCGCTTGGGCGCTTGATCTGCGATTAGTCTTTTTATCTACAATCACACTTGCGCCATCCCACACATAGTGGTTGCTCAGTGCAAAAGTAACATCTGTAATATGGTTTACGGTAAATTTCCAGGTGTTCCAGTCTTTTTGCTGGGTTACTTTGCCATCTTTCATTTCCTGTTCGGTAGCAATGTGGATCACCTCATCACCATTATACGATTTTTTTAAACGGGCAGAAATCTCTGGCTGTAGCACCTCATCAGGATTAAGGAAATCGCCTGTGGCATATACCACATAATTTTTAGGTGCTTTAACCGAGAATTCGTAATCGTTAAAATCGTTATAAAACTCAGCCCTATCGGTATGTGGAATGCGATCCCAGCCGTTATAATCGTCGTAAACTGAAATGCGGGGATAACTGTAAGCCACAAAGAAAGAGTTTGGATCAATCTGCCCTTCGCGGCCACTTTCTTTTGATAAAGGGTAATCCCATTCAATTTTAACGGTAATTTTCGATTTTGGAGCCAATGGTTTCTTCATTTTTACATTACCAACCGTTCCCCAGTTTTTGCTGTCTACCTTATAAGTTTCACCATCAATAGAAAAAGAGGTAATGTTTAGCCCTGTGCTCAAAAAATCTTCACTCACTGCGCCGTTTCTTGGAGAAGTTGGTTTATGCAGGTTGTTTACAAAGCGGATGGCCAGGTTTTTTAAGGTATCGGAACTGTTGTTGCTGTACAAAACTTCTTCTTTACCGCTTACCACTTTGGTTTCGGCATCTACTTTAATATCCATGTTGTACTTGCCATGGTTCTGCCAGTAATTTGGCCCTGGCTTTCCATTCATCGAGCGTGTGCCCTTGGCGTATGCTGCTTTGATATTCCGGGGCATATAAAGCTCCTGGGCCGAAGCCATATACCCGCCCAGACTAAGGAGCAGGGCAATAGAAAATAACTTTTTCATTTTTTAAGAATAATTTAAGCTAAAATAGGATTAATGATTGAGTTAGAGAATGATTGAAAGAGAGATTTAAAAAATGATTGGATAAAAGGTCTTAAAATCTAAAAATCCGTTAAATCTTAATCTTTTATTTGCTTTTGTAATTTCCACATTTTATCTTCGTTATAATTGAAGCAAGACTATGTAGCAAACCAACTATATAGTCTTGTTTGTTTTTTATAGCGTTTGAATAAAAATTAATAGAGCAATGACAGAGGTAACATACTACACCCAAGAGGGGTTGGATAAATTGAAAGAGGAGGTACATTATCTAACTACCACCGGTCGTCAGCTTATATCTAAAGCAATTGCAGAAGCAAGGGATAAAGGTGATTTATCGGAGAATGCAGAATACGATGCCGCAAAAGAAGCGCAAGGTTTGCATGAAGCTAAAATTTCAAAATTAAAGAATACGTTGGCAAATGCACGTTTAATTGATGAGTCGAAAATGGATTTATCAAAAGTATTGGCATTATCTATCGTAAAAATAAAAAATGTTAAAAACGGTGCAACCATGACTTACCAATTGGTGGCCGAAACAGAGGCAGATTTAAAAACAGGAAAAATTTCTGTTAAATCGCCGATTGCACAGGGCTTACTGGGCAAATCGGTAGGCGAATTCGCCGAAATTGAAGTGCCTGCAGGTAAAATGCAGTTTGAAGTGCTAGAGATATCGAGATAAGGTAAGAGGTGGAGGGTGTAAGGTTTAAGGCCTATCCTCAGCCATAAAAACCCTAAACCTCACACCCTAAACCCTATACCTCAAATGACTATCTTTTCAAAAATCGTTGCTGGCGAAATCCCTGCGCATGTTGTAGCCGAAACTGTAGAATATTTAGCTTTTTTAGATGTTCAGCCTTTAACAGCAGGGCATGTATTGGTGATCCCTAAAATTGAAACCGACTATATATTCGATATGGATGAAGATCTGTATGTTGGGCTTTGGATGTTTGCCAAGATTGTAGCCAAAGGTGTAAAAATAGCTTTTCCTTGTAAAAAGGTGGGTGTTTCGGTAATCGGATTGGAAGTTCCGCACGCACATATTCATTTAATACCAATGAATAATGTAAGCGATATGAACTTTAGCAAAGAAAAATTAAAGCCAACAACTGAAGAATTGGCTGAGGCTGCTGAGAAAATTAAGCAGGCTTTATTAGCAGTATAAAAAAGGCCGGCTGATACCATCAGCCGACCATTCTACCCGCCTAACCCAAGTATTTTTATTGTGCCGGAGCAACAGTAGCGTTTAGCTGTAATACAGGCCAAACCGATCCTGGCGTTTTTCCAACCAGGAAGCCTTGATTATCGCCCCTGTTTACATCTGGGACATAATAGTATAATGGCCATCCTTTGTAGGTTAACTGTTTTTTGCTAATTGTGGCTACAGTAATTACGCCGATATCGGTTTTTGTTACAGCCGAAGGCACATTAAGTATTTCAGATTCGTAAACGGGCCAAATACCTTCCTGTGTAGCACTTTTGGTATAGGTATTTACACCATTTTTATCTGGCGCAAAGGCATATAAAGTACGACCTTTGTTATCGGTGAGGTAAATGGTTTTGCCATCGCCTACAGCATAGGTATTTGTGAAATTGGTACTGGTTCCGCTTACTTTTCCCATCAATTGTGTATTAGCCAACATTAAAGAATAATCGGGCTTAGCCACAAACCAGATTCCACCAACACCATCTCCCTTAATATCACCTTTTGCAGCATCGCCGGCAAAGTAATAAAGTGGATAACCGCGATAAGTACTCTGTTTACGTCCATCAGCTCTGGTAACTTCTCCAACTTCGGCTTTGTTCAGGTTTAAATCTGTACTGGCATCTGCGGAATAATAAAGTGGCCAGGTTGTTTCGCAACCACCTGTACAGGTTGGTGTGCCTGCAGCATCAGATGAAAAGAAGTATAAAGTTTTACCATCTTTATCCGTTAGTACCGATCCAAATTTGGTATCACTTGCCAATTGGATTCCCTTGTTATTATTAGTAACAGGTGGTGTTGTAGGTTCGTCTGAACTATTTTTCTTGCAGGCAGTGAATACCATGGCTATACAGGCAATAACCAATAGATTCTTTTTTAAGTAGATTAGCATAAGATTTTTGTTTTTAGTTTTAACTTTAATAAAAATTGATATGCCGCTATTACGCCTCCAAATTGCAAATGGTTGCTTATAGAATGGATATTTTTAACCAAAACGAACAAAATAAAATATTTTTTAAAAAAGTAATTTTTAAGGCAACCTTTTGTTATCCCTTGCCGTAATGTGTGTTGAAAGGAGAACTTGTGACCGCTAACCGCGATAGTGAAGAAATTATACAAAAGTATATTCAGGGCTGCGTTAGAAATGAAAGAGATAGTCAAAAAGCACTATACAAGCATTTCTATAGCTTTGCTATGGGTATCTGTTTGCGTTACGCACACGATCGGTTAGATGCTGCAGGGATACTGAACGATGGTTTTTTTAAAGCCTTTAAAAATATAGCCAAATATGAAAATTCTAAGGCATTTATGCCCTGGCTCGGACGGATTATAACCAATACCGCTATCGATTATTACCGGGCGAATTTAAAATTTGCCGATCATGTAGATATTCAGGAACATGAAAACATCGCTCAGGTAAGTTCGGTGTACGATAAATTGGCCTATAACGATCTGCTGGCATTGGTGCAGGCCCTAAGTCCTGCCTACCGAACGGTTTTTAACCTTTTTGCTATAGACGGTTATAACCATGAAGAAATTGCCGAAATGCTGGGTATATCAATCGGAACATCAAAGTCGAACCTGTTCAAAGCCAGGCAGAAATTACAGGAAATGCTAAAAGCTACTGATGCGAAAACTTACCAGGTAAGGAGTTCGGGCGTAGATAAAAACCTTTTACATATAAGGTTAAACACAAACATGCAATGAAAGAGGGAAAAGATATAGATAAATTATTTAAAGATGGATTGGGAAACCCCGATCTGCCTTTTAATGATTTAGATTGGGATAATCTGGAGGAAAGATTGCATCCAACGCCGAAAAGGAGGGTTGTGCCTTTGTTTTGGCTAGCCGCTGCAGCGGGAATTGCAGCGATGTTATTGATCGTGTTTTTACTAGTAAAGCCATCTGGTAAACAAAATGATGTTAAAGCGGTGGTGAAAACCGATAAGGAGAATCAGAATAATAATAATAAACAAAATAATACAGGAAATTTAACCGGGCTACCTACAAAACAGATTGATCCTGTTGTAAATATAGATTCAAATTCGTTTGCTGTAAACCAAAAAAATATTGAAGCAGGTAAATCAATTCAGAAGCATATGACTGATGTAAATGTAGAAATTGGTCAAAAAGCCATTGAAACTACAGATAATAATACCAGTTTGTTAGCCAATGTGGAGTTTAAGCCAGATTTAAGTTCGAAAATCGCTCCTGTTGAATTTAAAGATCAAAATTTAACAGCAAATGTTGCCATAGGCAAGCCTGAGCGGATTAAACCACCGGTTTTGAAACAAAAATCACGGTTTGTGTTGAGTATTTTAGCTGCGCCTGATTTAACCCGCGTTCAAAAATCGGGTACAAGTAATTTAAGCGGCGGCTTTGGAATAGAGGCCACTTACCTGATAACCAAAAAGCTAAGTATAACCTCAGGAGCATCCTATGCCAAGAAAATTTATGATTCGGATTTTAGTTTATACAATCCCAATACCAGTTATATTTTTAAAATAGCCCCATCAAATATCCACGCCAATTGTGATGTGATCGATATTCCTTTAAATGTGAATTATAAGGTTTTTGGAAATAGCAGAAATTCAATTTCGGTGAGTACCGGGCTTTCGAGTTACCTGATGTTAAAGGAAAAATACAGTTATTCTTATACAGGAGATTATAAAGGCCCTCAAGATTTTGAAGTTAAGGGTCAAAATCAACATTATTTAGGTATTGCCAATGTTGGGATAGAGTTTCAGCATAAAATAAATAATAATTTAAGCATCAGCGCCAAACCTTTTATGAAAATCCCTTTAACTGATATTGGTTACGGAAATTCAAGGTTATCCTCAACAGGCGTAGCAGTTTCAGTAAATATGAACCTGTTTAAGAAAAATTAATGTTTAATATTCTTAATAGGATCGGGTAAAGGCACAAAATCTGTTTCGCCAGGTACAGGTTTAAAGCTTTGTTCGAGCCACTTTTGCTTTGCCTTCTCGATAAGTTCTCTATCAGAAGCAACAAAGTTCCAGTAAATAAAACGTTCTTCAGGAAAAGGCTCTCCTCCGAAAATGTAAACCGTGGTATTTGCGTGCATGGTAAATTCGCAGAGTTTAGCATCATTGGCAATTAAAATCTGGCGGGGTTCAAAAATATGTCCGTCGCTTTCTATTGCGCCTTCTAAAATATATAGGGCACTCTCTCCGAAAAGAGAATCGCCGATACTTACTTTCTGGCGATCAGTGCTTTTTAACTCTAAAAAATACAGCGGACTGTAAACGGGCACGGGCGATTTTCGTCCGAAAGCTTCACCAGCAATTAATTTAATGGCAACGCCATCTTGCTCCCATGCAGGGATATCGGCACCCTCTATATGAAAAAATTCAGGTTCCATTTGCTCCAGCGCTTTGGGCAAAGCCACCCAGATCTGTAAGCCATGCAGCATTTTATCGGTATGACGAAGGTATTCTGGCGTTCTTTCAGAGTGTACGATGCCACTGCCTGATGTCATCCAGTTTACCTGGCCTGGTTTGATGACTACATCAGACCCCAGACTGTCTTTATGGGTAATTTCTCCTTCGAATAAAAAGGTTAAGGTAGAAAGTCCGATATGTGGATGCGGCGGAACATCAAGATTTTCGTGATCGCTCATCGCGGCCGGCCCCATGTGGTCGATAAAAGAAAAAGGACCAACCATGCGCTTCTCTCTGAAAGGCAAAAGCCTGCCAACCATAAAATTGCCAATGTTTGCTGGCCTTTCTTCGATAATCAGTTTAATGTTCGACATGTGGAGATCAATTTTAAAAAGGTGAATTTAAGGAAAAATATTGTCATCTTTCCTCAAGTTGCCGTGCGGTTGGTCGGGATTTCAAATCCCGACCCTTGAACTGTGGATTTATAATCCACCCAGAAGGATTACAAATCCTAAGCCCTAATGACGGGATTGCAAATCCCGACTAGCGCCGCGGGAAAGATTGCTTCCCCGAAATCGGGGCAGGCTGTCGGCTGAAAAAGCCTTCTCGCAATGATGGATTAGGATATGGAAATTAATTCCGTGATTTCTGTGTTTTCCGTGGCAAAAGATTCTAATGTCAGATGGTAACATCTGACATCACAAAAAAAGCATCTCGAAAGAGATGCTTTTAAAATAAAAAGAAAAATAGGGATATTTATTATACTAATTGCATTAAAGCCTCTTTGCTAAAGCCTTTCAATTCTTCAGTACGGTTATGTTTAATTTTCTCTACCCAGTTCGAATCTGCTAAAAGCGGACGGCCAACGGCAACCAAATCAAAATCGCCACGATCCATTCTACGTACCAATTCATCTAATGAGCTAGGTTGTGAGCTTTGACCAGCAAATGCGCCAAAGAAATCGCCATCTAAACCAACTGAACCTACAGAAATGGTTGCTTTTCCGGTGATTTTTTTAGCCCAGCCTGCAAAGTTCAAATCAGAACCCTCAAACTCAGGCTCCCAGAAACGGCGTTGCGAGCAATGGAAAATATCAATACCGGCATCGGCCAATGGTGTTAACCACTGCTCCATTTCCTGCTCATTTTTAGCCAGTTTAAAATCATAAGCAGCAGGTTTAAATTGAGATAAACGGATAATTACCGCAAAATCTTCACCAACCCTTTTGCGTACTTCTTTAATTACCTCCACACCAAAACGGGTACGCTCGGCCAAAGTTTTACCGCCATAAATATCAGTACGGTTGTTTGTTCCTTCCCAGAAAAACTGATCAATCAGGTATTGGTGTGCACCGTGTATTTCAACGGTATCAAAACCTAACGCTTTGGCATCTGCAGCAGCCTGACCAAAAGCAGCAATAGTATCGGCAATGGCAGCATCCGTCATGGCTACACCATTTTCGAAACCTGGTTTGTTAAAGCTTGATGGACCTTCGAAAGGAGTACTTGGCAACCAGCCTGATGCATGGTTTTCCATAATTCCCTGGTGCCAGATCTGTGGACCCATTTGCCCGCCAGCCTGGTGAACATCATTAATTACCTGCTGCCATCCTGCCAAAGCTTCGGTGCCATAAAAATGTGGAATGTTTGGATCTGCAGAAGAAGATGGACGGTTGATTACCGTACCTTCTGATAAAATTAAACCTACTTCGCCAGCGGCTCTTTTTGCATAATAAGCTGCAACTTCGGGAGTTGGCACTCCACCTGGCGAGAAAGATCTCGTCATCGGAGCCATTACAATCCTGTTTTTTGTATTTAATGTTTTTAGGCTAAAAGGCCTGAATAAACTATCTGTGTTCATATATTTTTAAATTTTATAATGCTTTATGGATGATTTCGCTTAATTTTTCCAAGCCTTCTTTATTGCGTTTGTAATAGGTCCATTGCCCAACACGGGTAGAGCTGATTAATTCTGCACGCTGTAAAATAGAAAGGTATTCGGAGATGGTACTTTGTGATAAACCACTTTTTAGCTGGATCTGCCCAACACAAACACCAACGTTTTCAAAATCGGCATTTGGCTGTTCCGGAAAATTAAGCTCGGGCTCTTTTAGCCAGCCTAAAATCTGCAAACGTGTTTTGTTCGAAAGGGCTTTAAATATTTCTACCTGATCCATGACACAAAGGTATATCGGAATTTCCCGATATACCAATTAAAGAATCAAACTTTACAATTGTGTGTAGAACCTGTTGTTAAGCGTTGCTAAAACGTTTAAAGCTCAGCATGATATTAAAATAATGTTAGGATTTACATTAAACAATTTCTTACATTCGTTTAATCATTCTAACCATTGTCAACTTATAACTCATTAACCGATCACGAACTTTTCGTCCTGATGCAGGATGGGAATAGGTATGCGTTCGAAGAAATTTACGAGCGGTTTAACGGTTTGTTATATATTTATGCTTGTAAAATGGTACCTGATAGGGAAGATGCGAGAGACATTGTTCAGGAGATTTTTGTGTACCTCTGGAGTAATCCGAATATTAAAATCAAATCCCAGTTATCGGCTTATCTGTACACCGCAGTGCGGTATAAAATCTTCGATTGGCTGGATAAAAATAAATCGCGTACCAATTATTTACAATCATTGGAAAACTTTGCCGATCAGGGTGATTATGTGACGGATAATTATATTCGTGAGCGAGAATTTGCTTCACTGATTGAAAAAGAAGTGGCTTTATTGCCGCCAAAAATGCGCCTGATTTTCGAAATGAGCCGTCGGCAACACCTTACTCAAAAGGAAATTGCCGATATTTTGCATTTATCAGATAAAACGGTAAAAAAGCAGATGAGCAATGCATTAAAGGTTTTAAGGTTAAAGTTAACATCGTTTTTATTACTGGCTGTAATTTTAATGCTTCGCTGATTTTTTTGACTAACCCAAAATTCATAAATTGATTGATTTGGGCGTTACCCAATCCCGTGAACTACGGGAAAGGGGCGGGCTTTTCAGGGCTTCGCTTCGCTCCGGTACCGATGAAGGATCGGTACTGAACCCTTACAATCCCTAACGTAAAACCCACCGGTTCAAACCTCGCAGGTTTAATTCGATGTTAATATTGTTTTTAATGGCCTCATTGAAGGCTGCGCCGTTTAAAAAAAACCATAAGGTCTAAAGTTACCAGTCCTTTTAGAAAGCAGGCTTTGTTAAATAAACCTGATAGGACGGAAAGCCCGGAGCGAGGCACGGGTGAGGACTTGGAGGGATAGCAGGATTTTCGTAACCGAAGCACACCGAACCCTGTTTTTCTAAATAATATAAATCACTTTAGGGTAACTAAATATACAAGTTTGCGACGGCCAAAATTTATCATTCAAAAAAAAATAAAAATATTTTCTTTTCATCTACTACCTGGGCTTTGGTTAACCTACATGTATTTAATTAGCCAAATATTTTGAAGTAATGAATAAAGCCGAAGTTGAAAAACTTTTAGAACGATACAGAGATGGATTGTGTACTGAAGACGAAAAAGCTTTAGTAGAATCGTGGCACTCATCCGAACTGTCTAAAAAGGTATCCGATCTGGATCACTCCGAGTTAATTGATGCCAAAATCCAGATCTGGAATGCCATTGAAGAAGAAACAGCGCTGAAACCTGCACGTAGAAGCCTGCTTTGGCCAAAACTGGCGGCTGCGGCAGTGGTACTTTTCTTTATTGGTTTTGTGATCAATAATCAGCTGAAAAAACAATTCTCAAATCCTCAACAAATTAGTAAAACAGCAGAAAAAATTATCAGGCCCGGTGGTAACAAAGCAACTTTAACTTTGGCAGATGGTTCTAAAATATCTTTAACTGATGCTACGAATGGCGTAATTGCTAAACAAGCAGGTATTAACATTACCAAAACCAGTAAAGGGGAGCTAATTTATACCGTTGCTGCCCAATTGGCATCGAATGTTAAAAAAGCAGTGTATAACACAATTGAAACGCCGCGTGGCGGACAATACCAGATCAATCTTCCTGATGGGACCAAAGTTTGGCTCAATGCTGAATCGGTTTTAAAGTACCCGGCTGCTTTTAATGGCGAAGAAAGAAAAGTAGAACTGAAAGGTGAAGCCTATTTCGAAGTGGCCAAATTAACCGATAAAAAAGGTGCAAGGGTGCCATTTAAGGTAAAAAGCGACATTGGTGCAGGCAGAAGTCAGGAAGTGGAAGTTTTGGGTACGCATTTTAACATCAATGCTTATAATAACGAACCCAGCAACAAAACCACACTGTTGGAAGGTAGCGTAAGGATTAAAAATTTACAGTCGAACCTTTCGCAGTTATTAAAACCGGGCCAGCAATCGATCATCACCT
The DNA here is from genome assembly GCF_000633455.1 of Pedobacter jeongneungensis. GTDB lineage: Bacteria > Bacteroidota > Bacteroidia > Sphingobacteriales > Sphingobacteriaceae > Pedobacter > Pedobacter jeongneungensis_A. Next base: position 47,245 of record NZ_AYMG01000037.1, on the reverse strand, counting down.
CTTCATCAGCATCAGTGAAAGTAGAAACCGTAGATGCCGAAGAATCGGTAACCTGGAAAGATGGTTATTTCAGTTTTAATGAAGAGAATTTAGCAACCATTATGAATAAAATTGCCCGTTGGTACAATGTAGAAATAGATTACCGCGGCAATAAAATCAATAAAACCTTTGGTGGGCGCATTTCGCGTTTCAATAGCGTTAACGAGGTGTTGGATATGCTGCAAACCACTGGGGCCGTACATTTTAAAATAGAAGAGAGGAGGATTTTAGTTATGCCATAACCTATACTTTTTCATCAAAACGATGATGATTTTTTAGAATATGCCTGACTAAAAAACCGGAAGCGCGGCAACGCTCCCGGCCATATTTAAGGCTTTATTCTAATCGTAAAATTGTGAGATACAACTATTCTAAACCTAATAACCAAATATATGAATTTTTATACTGAATGGTTGCCCAAACCAAAGGGACGCCTGTTTAAAATTTTGTTGATTATGAAATTGACTTTTGTCTTGCTAATCACTACATTTTTACAGCTCAGTTACGGGGCTGCAAATGCACAAAACGTAACATTATCAGAAAAAAATACCACACTACTTAAAGTTTTTCGCAAGCTGAACAAAAGCGTGGGTTATAGTTTTCTGTACGATTTAGATCTTTTAAAGGAAGCTAAACCGGTAACCATCGATATCCGTAATACAGATATTAAAGAAGCGCTCAAACGTATTTTTAGTGATCAGCCGCTTGGCTATACCATAAAAAACAATACCATTATTATTCACCGTAAATCGGAAGAGGGTACACCTTTAATGATCCGCACTTTTGTTGATATAAGGGGTAAGGTGGTTGATGAAAAAGGCCAGCCCATGGCAGGAGCCAGTGTTAAGGTAAAAGGTACCAACCAGGGTTCGGTAACTGATGAAACGGGTACATTTACTTTAAAAGATGTAACCGAAGGAGCTACATTGGTGATTTCTTACATCGGTTACGAAAATAAAGAGGTAACTGCAGCCAACGGCTTAACCATAAAATTAGAACCGCAGGCAGGTTTACTGGCCGATGCCGTGGTAATTGGTTATGGTACACAAAAGAAGAGTGTGGTAACCGGAGCAATTGCATCAGTTAAGGCCGCCGATTTAGAAAATGCCCCGGTAGTGCGTTTGGAGCAATCGTTACAGGGCAGGGCATCCGGTGTAAATGTAATGACGAGTTCTGGTCAGCCAGGCGATGGCGGTACCATCAGGATCCGCGGTACAGCAAATATTAACAATGCCGATCCTTTATTTGTAGTGGATGGGGTGGTAATAGGCGGCGGGATTGAATACCTTAATCAATCAGATATCGAATCGATCGAAGTGTTAAAAGATGCCGCATCGGCGGCTATTTATGGTACACGTGCCGCAAACGGGGTAATTATTGTAACCACCAAAAAAGGCGCCAATACGGGAAGAATCAGACTGGAGTATAATAATTATATCGGTACACAGGCTCCTTCTACAAAGCTTAATCTGCTAAATGCTACGCAATACGCTACCATTTATAACGAATCACAGTTGGCTGATGGGGTTACTGCAGTGCGTTTCCCTAATCCGGCGCAGTATGGTGAAGGTACCGATTGGCAGGCAGCTGTATTTAATAACAGCGCCAAAATCCAGAACCACGATTTAAACATGAGCGGAGGAAATGATAAATCTGTTTATTATGGCTCGTTCAGTTATTTCGATCAGGATGGTATTGTGGCTACATCCAATTCGCAGTTTAAAAGATTTACCGCCAGATTTAACTTTGAACATAAAATCACCAAGAACATTAAGTTTGGTAACTCGATCGGTTATACCAGGATCAATTCGGTTGGCGTAAGTACCAATACCGAGTATGGTTCGCCATTAAGCCGGGCCATTAATATGGATCCGATAACACCTGTTGTTGAAACCGATCCTGCAAAATATGGTGCTTCAAAGTACCTGAATAATCCTGTGGTTAGAAATGACGCAGGTTTTCCTTATGGAATTTCTGATTATGCACAATCAGAGGTTTTAAACCCTGTTGCAGCACTAAAGGTTGCCCAGGGAAATAGCTGGAGCGATAAAATAGTAGGTAATGCATTTGCCGAAGTAGAATTTATTAAAGGTTTAAAATTTAGAAGCACGGGAGGCGTGGATCTTGCTTTTTGGGGCGGACAGAGTTTTCGTCCGATTTACTATCTGAACTCCATCAATCAATCTACTTTAACAGCTTACACCAGGGATAGTAACAGAGGTTTGTTCTGGTCGTTGGAAAATACCCTGAGCTATGATAAAACCATTGGTAAGCATGTATTTACGGCATTATTAGGCTATTCGGCACAGAAAAATAAAGGTGAAACCCAGGGTGGTATTAAAGAAGGTATTCCGGTTGATAACATTAAAGATGCTTCATTACAATTTCCGGTAGCCAGAACCAATTCAGATTTTTATGGAGGGGAGTATCTTAATACTTTAAACTCCATATTTGGTCGTATTATTTATAACTACGATGAAAAATATCTTTTTACGGGGATTATTCGCAGAGATGGTTCATCACAATTTGGCCCGAATAATAAATATGGTTATTTTCCTTCTGCATCAGCAGGTTGGGTTGCTTCACGTGAGGATTTTTGGCCTAAAAACGATATTGTTACTTTCCTAAAATTAAGGGGGTCTTACGGTATTAATGGTAACGACCGTATTCCGGATTTCAGATACTTAGCAACGGTAAGCGGTGGACGAAATTATTCGCTGGGAACAGCTTCCGGCCAAACGCTTGTTAATGGCGTTAGTCCGAATGCACTTTCAAATCCTGATTTAAAATGGGAAGAAACCTCTTCATTCGATTTAGGTTTTGATGCTACTTTATTCGAGGGCATTACTTTAAGTACCAGTTATTTCAATAAAAAAACGTACGGAATGTTATTGCAACAGGTAGTTCCATCATACGTAGGTAATAGTGGTCCTTATGCCAATACTGCCGATTTATACAACAGGGGTTTTGAAATTGAACTGGGATGGAACAAAAAAATAGGCGAAGTGAGCTTTCATGTTGCCGGTAATGCTTCATTTATTAAAAATCAGGTAACCTTATTAGGCGCAGATAAAGATTATATTCCAAGCAGACAAACCATTACACCTCAGGCTTTAGAAGTAACACGTGTAGCGGTTGGCCAATCAGTTGATTCATTCTTCGGATACCAGACTGCAGGCCTTTTCCAGAATCAGGCAGAAATCAACAATTATAAAAACGGTGCCGGTACTTTGATCCAGCCAAATGCAAAACCGGGTGATATTAAATTTTTAGACCTGAATGGCGATGGCGTAATCAGCGATGCAGACAGGACTTTCTTAGGCCGATCGAACCCGAATTTTACTTATGGCCTAACTTTTTCTGCAAAATACAAAGGTTTTGATATTTCATTGTTCGGACAGGGCGTTTCAGGAAACATGATCTTTAACGGATTAAGAAGGTTCGATTTAACCCCATCTAATTATACCACCAATATTTTAAACCGGTGGACAGGCGAGGGAACAAGTAATACCATACCGAGAGTGACTTTACAGGATGATAACAAAAACTATAGCCGGGTATCGAGCCTGTTTTTAGAAAGCGGTGCATATTTCAGGTTAAAAAATGTTCAATTGGGCTACACCTTGCCTAAGCAACTGGTAAATAAGGTTGGTTTGGATAAGTTAAAAGTTTATGTAATGGGCAACAACCTGTTTACCCTGACCAAGTACACTGGTTACGATCCGGAAATAGGAGGCGGAAGCTTAGGTGTAGACCGCGGTTTCTACCCTCAGGCCAGATCATTTTTTGTAGGTGTAAATGTTGGATTTTAATAAGAGCGATATGAAAATTAGACATATAAAATATTCGATTGCCATTTTGGCGATGATGCAATTAACAGTTTCTTGCAAAAAAGACTTTTTAGAACTTGTACCCAAAGGAACTGCAACAGAAGAAAATTTCTACCGTAACGAAACTGAGGTTTACCAAGGCTTAATAGCTGTATACGATGTAATGCAATGGGGTACTACTGGTGGTTACACCATGAAACAACCATTATTAAGTGCCGCCTCCGACGATTGTTTTGCTGGTGGCAGTAATGCTTCCGATCAACCAGGTTGGGTAGCTTACGATAACTTTAACATGGATTCGAGATTGGGCCCACAGGTGGGTTTATGGAGTAAAAATTTTACAGGTATTAACCGTGCCAATATTATTTTAGAGAAAATTGCAAAAGCAACAACGCTAAGCGCAGGTTTTAAAACCAGGGTAACTGCGGAGGCTAAATTTTTAAGGGCCTATTTCTATTTTGATCTGGTTAGGTTTTTCGGCAATGTTCCGTTAATTACGGCAACCATACCAACCGCCGATCTTTATACGCAAAAACAATCTGCACCGGCAGCAATTTATGCGCAAGTGGAGAAAGACCTTCGTGATGCTTATCCTTCCTTGCCTACAACTGTTGCCACAAATGAAAAAGGCCGTATTTCTATGGGGGCTGCAAAAGCATTGCTTGCAAAGGTATTGCTATACCAAAACGATAATGCCAAACTTCAGGAAGCAGCTACTCTGTTTAACGATATCAACAAAGTTGGCAATGCTTATGGTTATTCTTTATTGCCAAATTATGCCGATATCTTCAGACCAGATAATAAATTTAATGCTGAGGTAATTTTAGAAATTCCTCATTCTACTTTAGCAGCATGGGGCGATTGGGGCTGGGTTAACGGTGGCGAAGGTAATGTAGGTACACAGTTTGTTGGTATGGATAGCTATAATGGCGATACATATTCTGCTGGTTGGGGTTTCTGTCCGGTAACGCTAAGCTTAGTTAATGCAATGAAAACCGACCCGCGATTTGCCACTTCTATCATCGATGGTGCTGCATTAAAAGCTACAGGCGCAACTTATAATGGAAGGTACCAAAACACCGACTATTTCATTAAAAAATATGCGCCCTTAAAAGCATACCGCTCAAACAGCGGTACTGCCGAGTTAAACTGGCCAATTGATGAAATTGAAATGCGTTTGGCCGATACTTATTTAATGGAAGCCGAGGCTTTGGTGAGGTTAAACAGCGATCCAACCCGGGCATTAGAACTGCTTACTGCTGTAAGGGCAAGAGTAGGTTTAACTCCGGTTCCTGCAACTTTAGATAACATCTTTAATGAGCGCAGGTTAGAGCTTGCTTTTGAAGGTCACCGTTTCTTTGATCTTGTTCGCAGTGGCAGAGCGGTTACCGTTTTAGGTCCGGTGGGCTATAAAGCAGGCAAAAGTGAATTTATACCGATCCCACAGCAGGAAATCGATCTTACAAAAGGGGTAATTAAACAAAATCCAGGCTATAATTAATTAAATATATCATGAAATTAAATTATATCATTAAACAAACAGCCGGGTTTATGACCTTGCTGCTTTTGCTGAGCTTTAGTGCCTGCAAAAAAGGAAATACAGATAAAGATTTGGGTGCTGCACCCACGGCCGATCAGGTTAAGTTTAGCGTAACGCCTACTGCAACCAACGCCAATATTGTTACTTTGGTTAATCAATCGCCAGGTTTTAAGGCCCTTTGGGATTTTGGTAATGGCGCCACAGCCGATGGTAATACGGTTACCGCTTCCTATCCTTTAGCAGGAACTTATACTGTTAAATTAACCATTGTTACTGATGGAGGTTCGGTTTCGAGTACCAAATCGGTGGTTATTGCGGCTACTAACCCAGCCATGTTAACTGACCCGGCTTTTACTACCCTTTCGGGAGGTTTGGCAAACGCTACAGGTTTTACCTGGGTAATCGATCAAAAATCGGCCGGACATCTGGGTGTTGGTCCTGTAACTTCTCAAACGCCAGACTGGTATCAGGCTGGTCCTGATGAGAAAGCCGGACTGGGCTTTTACGATGATGAGATGACTTTCAACATGAATGCCTTAAAATATACCTACGACAATAAAGGTACAACCTTTGCCAATGCATCTAACGCGCCGGGTATTGGTGGACCAACAGGTTCAAACGATCCAACGGTAAATTATACGCCACCCACCAATTTAACCTGGCTGGTTACCGAAACCAATGGTGCGAAATACATTACCATTTCTGGTGGAGGTTTTATAGGTTATTATCTTGGCGTTTCGCAATATCAGATCTTATCGTTAAATGAAAACGAAATGTGGTTGCGCTGTTTGGATAAAGCCAACAGTGGCAATGCCTGGTATTTAAAACTTGTTAAAAAAGGTTACGTAAGGCCAATTGTGCAAAAGCCGATTCAGGCCGCAAACCTTGCTGATGATTTTCAGGGTACTTCGAACTTCACCTGGACGGCGGAGAACATCAACTTTACAAGTCCTTACGATAATCCGGGCAAATTTCCTGTTAATACATCCGCAAAAGTGGGTTATTATGAAAAAAGAACAGGCGATGACGGTCAGTATGGAAACCTCAATGTAACCTTACCATACCGTTTTGACCTTGCGGCAAAAAACAAAGTCCGTTTAAAAGTTTTCATCCCCGGAGGAAACGATTTTACAACATTACAGCCAAAAGTTTCGGTTAAGCTGCAAAACTCGCTGTTGGGTGGCAACGCTTATACGACACAGATCGAAATTGTTAAAACGATTGCTGCTACCGATTACAATAAGTGGGTACAGTTAGAGTTCGATTATTCGGGCTCGGCTGCTCAAACGTTATATGATAAAATAGTGGTTCAGTTGGGTGGCGAAGGTCATCCTGCTCCGGGCATATTTTATATTGATGATTTTGAGTTTAAGTAAAGCCTGATTTACCGGGCAGTTTGTGCAACATACAAACTGCCCTATTTTAAAAATTAATACGATGATACATTCAGTAAAGCATTTTAAAAGTATGGTTTTTGCTTTTGCAATTGGAGCAATGGCATTGAGTTCCTGCTCAAAAAAGGGAGGTGATGATGGCTTGGTTTATGTACCGCCTGTAGTTGGACCGCCTGTTGATAAAGGCTGGGCTTTTGAATCAAACCCAACTTGGGCTGATGAATTTACCAACACCGGTGCACCACTTTCGGGCAATTGGGATTACGATACCGGAGGTGGCGGCTGGGGAAACAATGAACTGGAATATTATACCAATACCACCAATAATGCCAATGTGGCTAACGGAATATTAACCATTACCGCTAAAAAAGAGAATATGGGCGGCATGGCTTACACCTCATCACGTATGGTAACCCGTAATAAACTTGATGCTTTATATGGCCGTTTCGAAATTAAAGCGAAACTTCCGACAGGAAAGGGTACATGGCCTGCCATTTGGATGTTACCAACCGACCGCGCTTATGGCGATTGGCCTAAATCGGGCGAAATTGATATTATGGAGCATGTGGGCTACGACCAGGATATGGTGCATTTTAGTACCCATAGCGAAGCTTATTATTTCAAAATTAACACCCAGAAAACCATTACCAAAAAAATTGACGGGGCAAGTACAGCTTTCCATTTGTACCGTGTAGATTGGACACCTTTTGCCATCCGGGGTTATTATGATGATGTAAAGGTATTTGAATTTACCAATGAAGGAACGGGTTACAAGGTTTGGCCCTTTGATAAACGTTTCCACCTGTTGTTAAATGTTGCTGTTGGTGGCGATTGGGGCGGGGCAAATGGTATTGATGATAGTATCTGGCCACAAAAAATGGAAGTAGATTATGTCCGTTATTACAAAATGATCGATAAATAAGATACGTTAGTTTGATTGTAAAGTCGCTGAGGATTCAGCGGCTTTTCCGTGGTCTGTGTCCTCACAGACCACTTTTAGTTATAACCACCGCCCATGGTCTGTGTCCCCACAGACCATTTTGAAGAGTAAAATTTCGTTCTGTGAGGACACAGACCGAGGGGGGTAGATCTCTCCATTTCGCTGCGCTTCAGTCGAGATGACGATCGCTTTATTGAAACTGTCATCCTGAGCGTAGTTGAAGGGACAAAAAAAACGGGGATCGATCATACCGACCTATCCCCGTCATCTAAATTAACGCTCTCATATATATAAACAACCAAAAAGGCGATTTATTATATTCGGTGTAAAATATTTTTTATTTTTTTGCTACAGTCTTTTTCGCTGCGGTTTTTGCTTTCTTTTCAACGGCTGGAGTTTCTTCCGTGGCCTCTGCTTTTTTCTTGGCAGGTGCTTTTGCTTTCTTCACTTCTGTAACAGTTTCTTCAGTTACTTCAGCTTTCTTTTTTGCAGGCGCTTTAGCTTTTTTAACCTCCGCAGGAACTTCTTCCGCTACTGCTTCTTTTTTCTTGGCTGGTGCTTTAACTTTTTTAGCCTCAACAACTGGTGCTTCAACAACCTCTTCTTTAATTTCTTCTGCTTTAGGAGCATGATCTTGTTGCAGGTAATTGGCTAAAACCTGCTTTAAATATACCTCTGGTTTAGGCATATTAATAATTGTTCCCCGCTCCTTATCCTGAGATTGTTTAATATAAGCCGATTTAATTTTACCCCAATCTTTAGAGTAAAGTCTGATAAACATCTCTACAAATTGTTCATCCGTATATTTTTTAGGCAACCTACCCAGCACTGCCTGAATTTTTTCTTCTTTTTTATGTAATACCGCCATCGATTTTATTTTGCACAAAGATAGCCGAATTTTATCATTATCAGTTTTTTGCTTTTTTTAGCAATTTACAAACCCGATTAAGCACTCATTGCTTCTAAAATGGGCTCAGTTTTTCTGTTTTTTACCAATCTTTCGCGGTGTTTTAAGCCCCATTCTCTCAACTCATTAATTACCTTATCCAGCGATTCGCTGTAAGGTGTTAGCTCGTAAGTTACCGTAACAGGAGTAGTAGAAAATACTTTGCGCACTACGAATTCATTCAACTCTAAATCCTTCAGCTCTTTTGATAAAATTTTTGGTGTAATTTCTCCAACCGACTTCTGGATTTCATTAAACCGTTTTGGCCCTTCCTGTAAAGAGATGATTAAAGGCAGTTTCCACTTACCATTTAATACATAAAGTGCATCTTTTACTGCATTTAAGCTGGCTGTACAAGCCTCTTTACTACGGTGTTCTTTTGCTGGTCCCATGATGCAAAGGTATATGCTTTCGTAAAGGATACCACTATCCTTTTGGATACTAATATCTTTTTGATAGTAATATTACATGTTTATTGGATATCCGCAATAACCGAAAACTTAAAGTTATTATTCCATCTATGTTTTAATCGCATCCATGATTACCTTCTCAGTTCTTCACTGCGTTCTAAATGATAATATATAAAACGATTTAGCTGTATTTGCAACAAATTAATTGATGAAATCGGCACTCTCGGATTTTTATCTTAATTTGAGTTATGATGCGCACATTTACCAAATATTCAAGTCTGTTTTTAATCGGATCGATCGGTGTCTTATCCGCTTTTACCTACAAACCAAAACCTAAAAAATCGGAAGATAAACGGCCAAATATCATTGTAATCCTTGCCGACGATCTAGGTTTTTCCGACATCGGGTGCTATGGTGGCGAAATTAAAACGCCTAACATCGATTATCTGGCCAGTCAAGGGGTTCGGTTCAAAAACTTTTACAATACCTCACGCTGTTGTCCAACAAGGGCTGCTTTATTAACCGGACTTTATAACCACAATGCAGGTATTGGCGAAATGACTACTGATAGAGGTGTGGAAGGATACCGTGGGGCCATCACCAAAAATACGGTAACATTGGCCGAGGTATTAAGAGATGCAGGCTACAGAACGGCCATGTCTGGCAAATGGCATGTTTCCAATACCATTGAACAGCCTACGCCAAAGGCACAACTGGATTGGCTGAACCATAAAACTTCTTTCCCATTATTTTCTCCAATTGATCAATATCCGACCAGCAGAGGCTTTGAAAAATTCTTCGGAACGCTCTGGGGAGTAGTCGATTTTTTTGATCCTTTCAGTTTGGTAAGCGGTACCACCCCAATTAAAGACGTGCCCAAAGATTATTACCATACCGATGCGATTAATGATACGGCTGCCACCTACATCCGCGAATTTAGTAAAGGTAATAAACCTTTTTTTCTTTATGTTGCCGAAAACGCCCCTCATTGGCCATTACAGGCAAAACCCGAAGACATTGCTAAGTATAAAGATACTTACAAAGTGGGCTGGGATGCCATCCGGGAAGCGAGATACAAAAAGATGGTATCGATGGGATTGATTGACCCTAAAACAGCTCCATTATCTCTACGGAAATCAACCATGAAATGGGAAGATAATCCAACAAAAGCTTTTGATGAAATGGCGATGGCCGTACATGCAGCTATGATCGATCGGATGGACCAGGGTATTGGCCGGATCATTAAAACCTTAAAAGAAACCAATCAACTGGATAATACGCTGATCATCTTTTTAAGTGACAACGGTGCCAGTCCGGAAGATGCCATGCGTTATGGGCCGGGTTTTGACCGGCCAAGTGAAACAAGGGCAGGGGAAAAAATTGCTTATCCCATTTATAAAAGGGTAATGCCGGGTCCGCAGACGAGTTATACTTCTATTGGACCAATCTGGGCAAATGTTGCCAATACACCTTATCAACTGGCAAAAGCCCAATCTTATGAAGGTGGTGTACATACGCCAATGATTGCTTTCTGGCCAAAAGGAATCACAGCCAAAAAAGGTAGTTACACGGATCAAGTAGGGCACGTGATGGATTTTATGAGCACATTTGTCGAACTGGCCAAAGCCAGATACCCGAGTAATTATAAAGGGAATACAATTAAACCGATGCAAGGTCTGAGCCTGGTGCCTGCCTTAAAAGGAAAAGTTTCAAAGGGACACGAAACTTTATTTAACGAGCATTTTAATGCAAGTTTCGTACGTGCCGGAGATTGGAAAATGGTGAATTTATCTGATGATTCTACCTGGCACCTTTACAATATTAAAAGTGACAAAACAGAGCTGAATGATGTAGCCTCGCAACATCCTGATAAGGTAAAAGAGCTGACTGCAAAATGGCAGGCTTGGGCAAAAGAAAATAATGTGCTGCCGAAGCGATAAGGTTTTGGTCGGTGAGACACGGATAAATGGAATTAATTATATTTAGATTTGTCGTCATTCTCGCGCATGCGGGAATCTTAATGCTTATGAAATAACAATCATTTTGCATTAAGATTCCCAATTAAGTTGGGAATAACGACATACCGCAGCTGCCTCCATGCCCATTTTACATGTGGGCCGCCAATACCTCAATAATCTTATCTGTCTCACCAACCTCTCCCAATCTTGGAAAGATAAGTTTTACGCTATGTTCGTGCGCATCGATATTGGTATCTGCTATGGCATCTTCGGCGAAAGTAATGTTATATCCATGCTCACTGGCTGCCCTTGCGGTCCCTTCAACACCCACACTAGTAGAAATACCGGCCAATACAATTCCGGTAATGCCTCTTTTTTTTAATTCAACATCCAGATTGGGGTTTGTAAAAGCGTTCCATGCATTTTTAGTGATGAAAATATCACCTTCAATGGTTTTAATTTCTGGTGCAATTTCGAACCATTCCGATGGAAAACTGGTAAATTTTGCATTGGCATTAGTGCGTAGGTTATTGAGAAGTGATTTTGTCGGATCAACATTTACCACTACAACAGGCAGATTTGCCTTGCGAAATGCCGAAACTAATGCTGCGGCCTTTTCTAAAATTTCGTTAACAGGTTTTGCGACCGGAAATTGTAAAATCCCTTTCTGAAGATCGATGAGCACTAAAGCTGTTTTTTTATCTATTGAAGTAATCATTTTTGTATTGATTTAAATTAAACTTTTTCTAATTCGAGCTGATTAATTTCTGGTTTGATGGAGGTGTTTTTGATTTCTTCTTTCCGGAGTTTCCGGTATAAAAATGCACCAATGATGAGGGCAATTGCACCTTCCAATAAAACCGTATCAGGTGTGCCGATCCATTGGGAGATACCACCAACGAGCAATCCGCCCAGTGGTTGCATACCAAAAAAGGCCATGGCGTAAAAACTGATTACACGGCCACGCATAGATGGATCAACCGTAGTTTGGATCAGGGTATTGCTAATGGTAATCTGCGACATCATGCCGAAGCCCGAAATGGTCGCAAAAACCAATGCGATGGGATAATAGGTGGTGTGTGAAAATAAAATCAGGCCTAACCCAAAAATGAGGGTATTAATCGCCAATATTTTTCGAAGATTTCTTCCTGGTTTTAGCGAAGCCAGAAAGATGGCACCAGAAAAGGCACCTAACCCTATCACACTGTCAATTACGCCGAAGGTGGAAGCGGTGCCTTTAAAGATATCTTTGGCATAAACCGGGATTAACGTACTAAAGGGTAAAACCGTTAAGCTGATCAGCGCCAGCATCATCAAAATGATGCTGATAGAAGGCGTTTTCCTGATATAGGCAAAACCTTCTTTTAGTTCTTCCACTACATTTTTGGTGCCCGGCTTGGCAATATATTTCGGCAGTTTCATCATTAATAAGGAACCGATAACCGCAATAAAACTTACCGCATTTAATCCAAAGCAGATGTCATCGCCAAATTTTTCTAATGCTAATCCGGCTAAACCCGGGCCAATTAACCTTGATAAATTTACCATCGATGAGTTTAGTGCCAGGGCATTGGGCAGATCGGCTTTATCATCTACCATTTCGTAAACCAGCGATTGCCTTGCGGGAACATCAAAGGCATTGATCAGCCCTAATAAAGCACTTAAAGCAATAATTTCCCATACCGAGTAATGCCTGAAGAAAATTAAGAGCGTTAACAATACCGCCTGTATCATGGAAGCCACCTGGGTAATCAACAATAATTTGTAACGGTTATAACGGTCGGAAGCCACGCCACCCAAAAAAGAAAAGATAAATGAAGGGAACAGGCTGGCGAAAAGCGTTAAGCCCAACATAAATTTAGAATGGGTTTCGGAATAAATTACCCAGCTCACGGCAGTTTTTTGCATCCAGGTCCCGATTAGGGAAATAGACTGGCCACCGAAATATAACCTGTAGTTACGGCTTTTAAAGGCATTAAATGTGCTGATTTTCATATGTTTAAAATTCAACAAGTTTAGCCAAAGGGCCAATTGCTGCTTTTAAAATTTCCTGTTCCTGTGTATTACAAACTTCTGCAATGGCCTTACTTAACCATTCATCACGCTCATTCCGCACCTGCTGGATCATTTCTTTTCCCAATGTTGAAATGGAAAGATACACCTTACGTTTATCGGTTGCTGATGGGGTTTTTTCAATCAGGCCAAGTGAATTTAAATGTGTAATCACCTGTCCCATTGATTGTGGTGTTATTTTTTCGATCACAGCCAGCTCTGCCGATAAAAGGCTTTGGTTTTCTAAGGAGACCAACACTGCTCTTTCTGTTTGCGATAATGGGGTATCGATGGGCGAAAGTTTCCGCATCTTTCTCACCAGTCTGGTTAGAACAGGACGAAGCTGTGAAGCGATGTCATGACTATTTTTTGCGCTCATTGTTGTAAGTAAAACTTATAAGTTTACCTTACAAATATAAGGTTCTTTTTATTTAAGAAACTGTGTTTATAAAAAAAACAGACACAGCATTTACAAATGGACTACTTTTTCCAGCCCTTCTGCATTTTCTTATAAGCCTTTTTACTGATTTTCGATTTCTTTTTCGATCGAGATTTACCCTTTTTCTTTCTGGCATTGATGTTATTCACCAGCGAATTTTTAACGCCTAGTTTGTTTTTCTTGCCCTTCTTTTTGTCCTTTTTCTTTTTGCCTTTTTTATTTGTCTTAGTCATAAAGTATTTAACTGATTACCATGATTTAACATTATATCACCTAAAAAGGTTCCAATAAAAATAAATGAGCTTTTTAACAAAGTAAATTGAGCTTTTTAGCAAAGCTTTCCCTTGCTGTTCAACCTACCTTTGATTTATAAATGATAGAAAAAATGAAAAAAGTTTGGTTTATAACAGGTAGCTCCCGCGGATTGGGACGTAGCCTAACCGCACAGGTATTGGCAAAAGGGGATTTGGTTGCTGCAACGGCAAGAAATACCGAAGCGTTAAAAGATTTGGTAGAAAAATATCGTGATCAGGTTTTGCCGATCACTTTAGATGTTACCGATAACGATCAGGTTAATTTAGCGGTAGAGGCTGCCATAGCACATTTTGGTAGAATAGATGTATTGGTAAATAACGCCGGTTTTGGGATTATTGGCGCGGCAGAAGCTTTTACCGAAGAGCAGGTACGTAGTCAACTGGAAACCAATTTATATGCACCAATCGAAATTACCCGTGCTGTATTGCCATTTATGCGCAAACAACGCTCGGGCAGGATTTTGCAGATCAGTTCGGTAGGTGGCCGTGTGGGCAATGCAGGTTTAAGCATGTATCAGGCTGCAAAATTTGGTTTGGGTGGCTTTACCGAAGCTTTGGCAAAAGAGGTGGTAGATTTAGGTATTTATGTTACCAGTGTAGAGCCAGGTGGTTTCCGTACGGATTGGGCAGGCGATTCAATGACTTATGCACCTGCCGTGGAAGGTTATGAAAACTCGGTCGAAAAACGTTCTGATTTCTTTAAAAGTGGCAATTTTGTGCCAATGGGCGATCCGGAAAAGGCTGCAAAAGTCATGATTGATCTGGTAGAAAGCCCTGAGCCACCCGTACATTTGGTATTGGGTAGCGAGGCCATTGGCTTACTGAAACAGGCCGATGCTGCAAGAACTGCCGAAATGGAAAAATGGATGGAAGTGAGTTTATCAACAGATCATGATGAAGCAGAGAATTTTTTAGCCACTGATCTGGGAAAATCTTTTATAAAGAAGTAAGTTTCAGCCACGGAGGCCCAGATTTGCATGAGGATTTATAGAATAATTCTTTCGCTCCTTTTGTCATCCTGAACGGAGTCGAAGGATCTTTGCTACAGTTAAGATTGCGACTATTATTTCGCCACGGAGACACAGATTTGCACGGATTATTTATAGGCTAGTTCTTTCACTCGTTTTGTCATCCTGAGCGAAGTCGAAGGATCCTTGCTCCAGTTAAGATCAGACAATTATGTCGCCACGGAGACACAGATTTGCACGGAGGATTTATAGAATAATTCTTTCACTCGTTTTGTCATCCTGAGCGAAGTCGAAGGATCTTTGCTACAGTTAAGATTGTGACTATTATGTCGCCAGGGAGGCACAGATTTGCACCGAGATAAATTTCTCTGTGTTTCCCGTGCATCCGTGGCAATTATAAATAATATTAACCACAGATAAAAAGGATGAACACAGATGACGTATTGCATGACTAAGATCTGTGTTTATCTGTGTGCACCTGTGGTAAAAAATAGTAAGCCAGGCAAGTGGGGTAACACATAGTAATATTAAGATCTGTGTTTCCCGCGCATCCGAGGGGATTATAAATAGCGCTAGTAGAAACTAATCTGTGTCCATCCGTGGTTAAAAAGTACATCAAATCTCCTTAAAAACCTTAAATTTGATCAACATGCCAAATCAAGTAAAACGTCCAGATATCATGTTTTCCTGTTATGCCCAAAAAAGCAGTGAGGGCGAACAGTTTATCCCCAGCCATTCGTTAGGATTGGTGATTGCGGGTACTTCGGAGATATTTATAGGCGGAGAGAAATTTACGTTTTCTGATGGTGATTTCAGGTTTTTCAGGCGTAACCAATTGGCCCGTTATACCAAATATCCACCGGCAGGTGGGGAGTTTAAATCCATTAGTATCACCATTGATCAGGAGATTCTGCATAGTATCAGCAGCGAATATAACCTGCAAATGGAAAAGCCCAACCACGACCTTAAAGGTTTGGCACTCGAAAATAATAGTTTATTAAAAAACTACATCGATTCAATATGGCCTTATCTCGACGGAAATAATGCATCCAACCAGGCTTTGGTTGATTTAAAAATTAAAGAGGCTGTAATGATCCTGTTGCAGACCAACCCTATACTAAAAGATGTGCTTTTTGATTTCTCGGAACCCGGGAAAATTGATTTGGAAGCCTACATGAATGCCAATTACAAATTCAACGTAGATATTAACCGCTTTGCTTATTTAACGGGGAGAAGTTTAGCTACGTTTAAAAGAGATTTTGAGAAAATTTTTAACCTTTCACCTAACCGCTGGTTACAGAAAAAACGGTTAAACGATGCTTATTACCTGATTACAGAAAAAGGCTGGAAATCGTCGGATGTATATCTCGAAGTGGGTTTTAAAGATCTTTCGCATTTTTCTTTCGCCTTTAAAAAAGCCTTTGGAATGGCGCCTTCGCGGGTGGGCATTTAAAAAAGAATCCCGGTTAACCGGGATTCTTTTAGATCTAAAATCCAATTGAATTTTTTAATATAATCCCAGCTCAGCAAGCGCTGCAAACTGCAGTCCATCGTAAGCTGAATTGGCAATGATTTTAAAATATCTTAACGATTTTGGCGTACCAAAGCTAAAATATTGCGCGCCATTCGTATTTGCGGCTACATAATTGTTTACCGAAGTGAAATTAGTGCCATCGGTACTGGTGAGTACCTGGAAGTTTTTAACTGCCCTTGATAAGCCACTTCGCTGGGTTAAACTTAATCCATTTGCCGTTTTAAGTGATCCGAGATCCACCACAATGGTATGCGGATAGCTTGTTGCAGAACTGCTCCACCTAGAATGCCAGTAGGTTGCAGAGCTGCCATCAATTAATTTACTCGCCCTCCCGTTTACAGTGCCTTCGCCACTGGTTTCTTCAGAGCTGAACGAGGCTATAGACCAGCCTGTTTTGCTTAATTCGTTCTGGGTGCTAAAAGTTAAAACAGGTATTCCGCTGGCGAAAGTATAGTTATACACGGTTTCGGTTACCGTTCCATTTTCGTGCACCAGTTTTACCTTTAATTCATAAGGGATGCCGTCAGATTTGTATTGCAGGTCAGAAATAGGCATTTCGACATAAAAACTATCCAAACCTATTGATTTAGATTCCCAGGTAGTGGCATTATAATCGTGATTTACGCCGGTACCTTCATTATTTACATTCGGATCGTTATAGTATACAATGCTGTTTACCTTTACACTGGCAGAATATTTTCCTGAAACAACAATGGCACCTTTGGTTGTTGAATAACTCGCATGTATTTTATCAACAGATGCAGTAACGGCACCATAATAGGTTTTATTATCGTTATTAAAAATCTGGTTCACATTTAAAATTGCGGCATCGGTAGCGGTTAAAAAGGTTGGCGATTTACCAAGCGTTCCGTTACCTGCCCACATTAAAGCCATACCGAGTGTTGAATTTTCTGATACTTTTTGGCAATTGTGTGGTAAGTTTAAACCATGCCCCAGTTCGTGCATCATGCCACCAAACCACACACTAAAACGGTTACCCTCTGTATCACTTTTTCCCAGGTTTTTAATGTCCATGCCTTCATAATCGAGTGCGTAACACCATCTGCCTGTTCCGTAAAACGGACCACCGCTAGGCGTACCATCAGGTTGGAAACTGTATCGTGGAATGATAACTAAAGTATGTTCGCTGGTTTTTTCAGTTGGGTGGGCAGCAAAATAAGCGTTGATCTCGCTCGCTACTGCACCGCTTCCGCCTGAGTAAGGATAACTGCTTTTTGGCAGGCTACCCCTGATCAGGATAATCTTCACTAAACCATTACTGGTATCGGGCAATAAGCCAAAGGTTTTGGCACCGTAGCCATTCCGCTGCATTTCACCTTTGTACCAATTTTGGCCCCAAATCATTAAATCACCAAGTCTTTTTCTGAAACCTGCCAGTGTATCCAGGTCGTTAGGCACAAAATAGATCAGGTTAAGATTGTGTGTTTGTGTAATCAGATTCGGGTTTACCAATGAGGATTTGTTCTTTAACGTCGGCGAAATTTCCTGATTTTCTGCGATCTGGTTTTTCCGACAGGCCGTGCTAAGCGCTGCAAGCAATATGCAGGCGTAAAAGGCAATTTTTTTCATAGTTTTTTAGAGGTTTAGGTTGTTTAATATTGGTTAGGTATAAATGGGATTTTAGATTTCAGACTAGGTAGAAGAATAACTATTGGAAAGGAATAAATACTGAAACGGAGAACGCCAATGCTTTTTTAGTAAAATTGAAACCATAAGTGATTGTGTTAGATTTGTTTATTGTTAAATCAAGATAAACACAATTGGTAACTGGCAGCGAAAGAAACTCAACGCAAACGTTTGATGAATTATTTGAAAATTAGATTTTTAAAGTGTGAAAAACAGCTTATTTAGTATAAAAAGTTGCTTTTTAAGGCAGTTTTTTCGCTAAAGTTTGGTCATTGCCCTGAAAAAGAGAGGAAGTTTGGCTGTATGGTTAAAAAGACAAACGTTTGTTCAGTTTTTTCTATAAATGAAGTTTACTGGAGGCATAGTGGATTACAGACCACCATGTAAGCATAAGATAAATGTTCTTTTTTTTGGAAAGCAGAATCACTGCTCATCGATTACATCAGTCCTGCTTTCCTTACAGCTTCAATGGCATTGCTCATTCAAAGAAACTGCGCCAGCTTTCATCCATCCGATAGCTATCGGATCAGGTTTATTTGAGCAAGGCCGGCGCAAAAAACAGACCTTTCGGACCTAAGCCCGATTGTACGGATGCCGTTTTATCGGGATATTTTCTTTTTCTAAGTTTTAAAAACGGCAGGAGGGAAAGCGGGGCTGCAGCCCGCCACAGGGAACGGGACTTCTCACTTCCAAAAAAAGGAAAGTGTTTTTAGGAAAGCAGAATCACTGCTTATCAGTTACATCGATCCTGCTTTCCGTATGGCTTTAGATTTTAAACTTTTTTAGGAGGAAGATCGAATGCAATGGCCTCATGCTCGAAATGGCCATTGTGTGCGCCATCGCAAAAAGGTTTGTTTTTAGATAAACCGCAACGGCAGATCGAAAGTACTTCTCTGCCCTGTAAGCCATAAACGTTTCCGTTTCTATCTACAATTTCGAAATCGCCCTCAATTTTAACAGAGCCGTTATTGTTAATGGTAAGTTTTGTTTTAGACATGTTTTGTTATTTGTTCAGCAAAACTAAGCCATAAAAACCGCAATTTTTTTGCTGATTTCTATTTAGAAACATTCTCCCTTGAATGTAAAGCCTCTTTTTTGATCACGTAGGCAATCATATCCGTCCTGATTTCGAAACCCAGTTTCTGATAGAGTTTGATCGCGCCTTCATTATCGTTGCGTACATGCAGAAAAGGGATTTCGTCGCGGAGTAATATGCGCTTAATCTGTTCCTGCAGGATCTTAAAGGAATAGCCTTTCCCCAAATGATCGGGATGGGTACAAACCGCGCTTACCTCGCGATAAGGGCTGGGGAAAAAACGGTGACCAGCCATAGATGCCAGTTTCCCGTTAACAAATATGCCAGTATAATTGCTCAATTCGATGGTTTTAGCAAGAAAAGGCCCTGGTTTGGTTAACTCCACAAGATCAATCATCTCGGTAACGTGTTCAAGATCAAGGTCTGTGAGTTCGGCTCCATCTGTGTCAGAAATTTTTGTGCCCCGAAAAATAAACTGAAACATATCAATATGCGTCAATAATTTCCACTGTTCAGGAATTTCGACCGGTGTTTTTGCGAAAAAAACAAAAAGGCTTTCAGGAGGACTGATCTGATAAAGTGTATCTAAATTCTCCTGCGAATTATCTTTTAATCCGGCAAACGCCGTAATATCTTCGATATAATATTTTACCGTTTCAACACCTTTTGCGAGGTGAGCATGGCCGGATGATAAGGCATAAAAAATGGGATTATCCAATACGTGTTCCATGCAGCAAAGATATTAAAAGCTAAATCAGGCGGGAGTAAATTTTAACCGAATAGATTATCCCTGTGGTATTATTGATTCAAAAAAGTCTCTACCAGATGCGCCGTAATCCCGATCGTTTTATCGCTTACATCCGGGTTCAGGTTTTCGCCAATCATGGCACCATGCAAGCCAGGCAAAATAACCAACTGTGCATTTGCAATCAATTTCGACATTTTTACCACATGTTCAGTCCTGATTACATCACGGTCTGCTACCATTAATAAGGCCTGAGATTTGATTCCCCTAATATCGTCATCACTAAGGTCAACGAAATCGAGCATGCGCTGTTTGTCTTTCTCAAACATGGTTTGCAATGCCTTTTGATCTGGATTTACAGCTAGGAAAGCTGTTTTCAGTGGTTCGGGCATGTGGTCGATAGTAGCATTTCCAAAGCCATTATAAAAACCTTCAATTAAACCTTCCCGTTGGTAATTAGCCGAAATCACGATGATTTTATTTACTACATCGGGATAATGGGCAGCAATATGCAGCGTAGTTGTTCCTCCATTACTAAAACCCAAAAAATTAGCCTTTGCTATTTTGAGTTGATTTAATAAAGTGGTTACATCTTTTGCATCCTGGGCAAAAGATTCTGGCTGTTCGCGGTCGCTGGTTCGTCCATGGGCCTGAAGTTCAACTGCTATTACCTTACCACATTTGGCCAAATAAGGAATAAACCTGCCGAATGTTGATTGAATGGTAGAGCCGCCGCCATGGATTAGCACCAGGGGGACTTCTCCTTCGCCATAAACCTCATAATACATGTTAATGCCATTTACCTGCTCGTGCCAGGCTTTTTGATAAGTTTCCATTGGTTTTGATTTTAAATGTCGCTAAACAAAGCTAAGCAGGAAGGCTGAAAATAAGGGCCTTATAACAGACAATATTAGGGTGGTTTGAGCCATTTTTAAACTTTATTTCTTTAGCTTTTTGGTTTTCCGGGTATAAGCTTCCAGAAATTGATCAATACCGGACGCCGTATAGCCCAATAACCTCGAGTTTTCGCCTAGCTCAGAAGAAGCGATGGTTGTTTTTTCCCTGATCTGTGTCATACAGTACATATTAATAGCCTGCTGCATGGGTAAAGTAATGTACTGCTTTGCTTCGGCAATTTTACCGCTTAAAACAATCAGTTCAGGATTAAACAGTTGAATTAGCATTGATATCCCTTTGCCCATATAGGTACCCACATTCGATAATAACTGGATGGCATACTGATCGCCTTTATTGGCCGCCTTAATAATTACAGCGGGTTCAATCCTTTCCAGCTCTTCTTTAGTAAGCTGGTTAAGCATAGAATTTTTTCCTGATAAAATACCTTCTTTAGCCATTTCTGATAAGGCATTTCCCGAAGCAACGGTTTCTAAACAGCCATGTTTGCCACAATAGCACAATACACCATTTTCAACAAAAGGGATGTGGCCGAGTTCCCCTGAAAAGCCACAGTTGCCTCGCCTCAGTTTACCATCCATGATAATGCCCAAACCAACGCCCCAATCCATTAATAGTACGAGTACATTTTTCTTACCTTTGGCCATTCCGTGTGTAAATTCGGCCATTGATGAGCCATTTACATCGTTCTGGATTACCACAGGTAAATTTAATATCTTTTCAAAAGCAGCTGTTAAAGAAATATTTTCTCCATCATTTAAAAAATAACTGTAGTTCTCCCCTTTTTCGGCATCAATTAAGCCTGGCATGCCTACGCTGCAGCCAATTAAATGCGCTTTATTAATCGCTGAAGATTTTAAGAAATCCTGTAATTGTGTATCTAAAATGTGAAAAAAATCGGTCCGGCTCTTAGAAATGGGAAGCAGAAAGGTTTTAACCTCCGATACCAGATTATAATTATTGTCGATAATGGCAATTTTGGTATGGAATAATTCAATATCGATACATAAAATCAAGATTTTTCTATCCTTTAAGCGATAAAGGTCGGGTTTTCTTCCGCCTATTGATATGCCATAACCTTTTTTCTCTACCCAGCCCTCATTTATCAAAATATTTAAAAGTTTTAACAGGCTCGGCGTACTCATTTCCATAATTGAGCATAAGCTCGAAACCGAAGAAGCACCTAAATTAAAAAGATATTTAATCAGCTTGTTTTTATAAATTGATTGCTTATCGTTGGGTGCCGAGATTAAGTTATTTAATAGGGTAAGATTCATTTGGTTAAACATACTGTTTTGATAAATATAGATAACTTCTATTAAAAATTTATTAAAGTTTTTTTAATGCGTAAAGAAATCATTGATGTTTTGTCGTTATAATAATTTCTTATTAATATTAAACTACCAATATGCTTTGAACCAAGCGGATTAACCACCCATATAAGCTTATTTTTTACAACACCCTAACCAAAATGAAAACCAAAGAAGAACCACAAAAACAGCCCAACTCCAGGCGCGCTTTTATCAAAAAAACTGCAATAGGCCTCGCCACATTTACCATTATTCCACGTTATGTAATGGGTGGGCAAGGCTATCTAGCTCCAAGCGATAAACTGACCAAAGCCGTAATAGGTGTAGGCGGCATGGGAAGAGGACATTTCGAATATGAAGGCACACAGGTAGTGGCCATTTGCGATGTTGATCAGAACCACCTTAAACAGGCAGCAGCCATGCTGGATAAAGGGGTAAAAACATTTAGTGATTATAGAGAGCTGATCCAGTTACCGGAAGTGGATATTGTACATATTGCCACCCCGCCACACTGGCATGGTATTATGGCGGTAGATGCTGCAAATGCAGGCAAAGATATTTGGTGCGAAAAACCGATGACCCATACCATTGGTGAAGGAAAAAGGGTGGTAGAAGCTGTAAAACAACACGGCAGGATGTTCAGGTTAAATACCTGGTTCAGGTTTAAAGATACTTTTTATGGGATGGGCACGACCGTAAAACCAATTAAAAAACTGGTTGATAGCGGTATGCTGGGCTGGCCTTTAAAAGTAACCGTAAGTAAACACACGGGTTACGACTGGAAATTTTACTGGGTGGGTAAAGACCATTTAGAGCCTCAGCCTGTGCCACCAGAATTGGATTATAATGCATGGTTAGGTCCTGCACCTTATAAGCCATATAATGCTCACCGTGTGCACCAAACTTTCAGGGGGTATTGGGATTATGATGGTGGCGGATTAAGCGATATGGGCCAGCATTACATCGACCCTATACAATACTTCTTAGGTAAAGATGATACCAACCCGATTTCGGTTGAAGTGGATGCGCCACAGCAACACACCGATGCCGTTGGCATTTGGCGCCGGATTACCTATACCTATGCCGATGGCTGCCAGATTATATTGGATGGCGAGGGTAAAGATGCCAATGTACCTTATATAGAAGGACCAAAGGGTAAGTTGTATCCGGGCTTTAAATCAGATATTCCCGATCTGGAGCGCAAACTGGCACAATTTCCTGATCCGGATCCTGAAATTGTAGAATTTTCGGAATCGGTAAGGACAAGAAAGAAATTTGCCTTGAATGAAGAGAACGGGCACCGTTCATGCAATATTGTAAATATCGGTTTGGCTGCGCTGCGATTGGGTAGATCGTTAAAATTCGATCCTGTTAAGCAAGAGTTTATTGATGATGAGGCCGCAAACAGATTAATTAATCCTGTAATGCGAGCACCATTTTCCATTTAAAACCTCCCTTCATACCAATCATCATGAATAAAAAAATAATATTGGCGCTGTTGGCCATTGTAATGCTTTCGAATGCATTATTCACCCCAGCTGTTTTTGCCCAGGATAAAAAAGACGAAAGGACTACAACCACACGTATTGCCGATCTACTGGCACAGCTGCCTGCCAGGGATGCCGCTCAGCTAACGCGCAACATGAAAGAAGTTGTTGATTTAGGTGAAGATGGATATGTAGCCTTAATCAGCGGTTTAACTTCCTCGGGAAAAGGTAATAATGCTTTAATAGAATATGCTGTTGGCGGTTTTACGGCCTTTGCAACTAAAAAAGATCAACAAGCGGCAAGAGATATGGCCGTTAAAGCTTATTGTAAAGCTTTACCAAAATTAACCGATAAACAAAATAAAGCTTTTATCATCAGTCAGTTCGATCTGGTGGGGAATGATGCTGCCGTAAGCTGTTTAGAAAGTTACCTTACCGATGAGCAGTTGGCCGATGAGGCATCCAGGGCTTTATCTAAAATTGGCACGGCCTCAGCTACTACAGCATTAATTAACGGCCTAAGTAAAGCGAGCGGCAAAGCAAAAATCGCCATTGTAGAGGCTTTAGGACATAGTAATACCAAAGCAGCCGCTACTACCATTGCACCTTTGGCTGCGGGTACCGACAAAGAATTAACTAAAGTGAGTTTATATGCGCTTGCCAACATCGGCGATGCTTCATCTAAAGAAATTTTGATAAAAGCCGCTGAACATGCAGGTTATAAATACGACCAAACCAACGCCGTAGCCGCATTATTGGTTTATGCGCAAAAAAATGCAGCGAATAACAAAGCTTCGGTTGAAAGTATAGCCAAAACAATTTTAGAAAAAGCAACAGCTGCTGATCAGGTAAATGAGCGTATTGCAGCCTTAAAATTACTTGCTGATACACAAACTGATCAACAGGTTCTGTTATCGGCCATGGCCGATCAGCAGTTTGAGTACCGTGCAGCTGCGGTAAAATTTGCCGCTACTGGTGTAAATGATGGCAATGGTGCCGCCTGGATGAGTCAATTGAAAAAGGTTGATGCACCAACACAGGTGGCTATTTTGGATATGCTGGCCGGTAGTAAAGCAAAATCTACACTGCCTGATGTATTGAACCTGATCAAAAGTGAAAATCAACAGGTAAAATTGGCGGCCATTAATACAGCTGTAAAACTTGGTCAGGAAGCGGTGTTAGATGACCTGTTAAAATTAATGGGTAAAGGTAATGCTGCAGATATTTCTGCTATTTCGAATGGGATTTTGAGGATTAAAGGAGAAACCGTAGCTACAAAAGTGGCTGCTTATATTCCAAAAGCTAAACCAGAAGTGCAGGTAGCCTTGATCAATATCTTAGCCGCCCGTGCAGCAACAAATCAAACTGCTGTTATTTATGCTTCGTTAAACAGTAAAAATCCTGAAGTAAGGAAAGCGGCATTTCTTTCTTTAAAAAATGTTTCTACATCAGAAAACAAGGCGCAATTGTTCGATCTTTTAAATAAAACAACTGATCAGGCCGAACTGGTTGCTGTTCAGGATGCCATCATTGCTTCGGTAAAAGGAAGTGCGGATGCCGCTGCACAAACGGATGCCATCTTGCAGCAAATGGGCAATACAGCAGCCGATAAGAAATTATTGTTTTATAAAGTGTTGGCTAGTTTGGGCGGGCAGAAATCATTAAAAGCGGTTTCCGAAGCGTATGCCTCAGGTGATGATGCGACAAAGAAAGCGGCAATAGAAGCACTTTCATCATGGTCGGATGCAGGCTCAGCCGATGCATTAATCAGCATTGCACGTACCACAACCAATGCAGATTTTTTAAACCAGTCCATTACAGGTTACCTTAGTCTGGTAAGAAAAAACAGCTATCCTGCAGAGCAGCGATTATTGTTATTACGTGCTGCAATGGCCGTGGCTAAAACTCCGGCGCAGCAGCAGCAGATTCTTAAAGATACCGAACAGGCCAAATGTTTTAACGCAATTGTATTTGCAGGTCAGTATTTAGACAATGCGGCTTTACAGCAGGCTGCGGCAAATGCGGTAATGAATATTACCATGGCTGGCACCTACAATGGCGATATTGTAAAAGGCCTGCTGAACAAAACCATTGCTGTAATTACTGGTGGCGATGCAGGTTATCAAAAAGAAGGCATGCGCAAATACATTTCAGAAATGAAGCCAGGCGAAGGTTTTGTAAAAGTGTTTAACGATAAAGATTTATCGGGCTGGAAAGGCCTTGTTGCCGATCCCATCAAAAGATCAAAAATGGATGCCAAAACCCTGGCTGATGCACAAGCGAAAGCCGATGCCGAAGCACAGGAAAGCTGGAAAGTGGTAAATGGAGAATTGCAGTTCCAAAGTCACGGCAATAACCTGGCTACGGTTAAAAAATATGGCGATTTTGAGATGCTGGTAGATTGGAAAATTATCGACGACAAAAAAGGCGAGGGAGATGCCGGTATTTACCTGCGTGGTACACCACAGGTGCAGATCTGGGATCTTGCCCGTACAAAAGTGGGTGCCCAGGTTGGTTCTGGTGGTTTATACAATAACCAAAGCAACGAAAGCAAACCCCTTAAAGTAGCTGATAATAAATTGGATGAATGGAATACATTCAGGATTTTAATGAAAGGCGACCGTGTTACGGTTTATCTGAACGGACAATTGGTTACTGATAACGTGATTTTAGAAAATTACTGGGACAGAAGCCTGCCGATTTTTGCCGAAGAGCAGATCGAATTACAGGCACACGGATCGCCGGTGGCCTACCGCGATATTTACATCAAAGAAATTCCGCGTCCAAAACCTTTCGAACTCAGCGCTCAGGAGAAAAAAGAAGGTTATAAAATCCTGTTCGATGGGACCAACATGCATAGCTGGACTGGTAATACTACTGACTATGTGATTGAAGATGGTAACATCGCCATCCGTCCAAAACCGGGCAAAGGATCGGGCGGTAATTTATTCACCAAAGAAGAATTTAGCGATTTTGTTTACCGTTTCGAGTTTCAGTTAACGCCGGGTGCAAACAACGGTTTGGGTATAAGGGCACCACTAGAAGGTGATGCAGCCTATGTAGGCATGGAATTACAGATTCTGGATAATGATGCGCCCATTTATAAAGACCTTAAAGTGTACCAGTATCATGGCTCAGTTTACGGAACCATTCCGGCCAAAAGAGGCTTTTTGAAACCTACCGGAGAGTGGAATTACGAAGAAGTGATTGCCAAAGGATCGAAGATCAAAGTCATCCTAAACGGAACCGTAATTTTAGACGGTGATATCGAACCTTTTAAAAAAGGTGGTACCCCTGATCACCAGAAACACCCAGGTTTGTCGCGGGAGAGCGGTCATATCGGTTTCCTTGGTCATGGCTCGCCGGTTCAGTTCCGAAACATCAGGATCAAAGACCTCAGCAAAAAAGAAACAGCTACTAAAAAGAAATAAATTAAATTAGCATTATAACCTGAAATAATAATGGAAGATAAGGCAAATTCGAATACCGAAAATTCGAGACGGAACTTTATTAAAACAACCGCTCTTGCTGCAGCGGGATTTATGATTGTACCCCGGCATGTACTCGGTGGGCAAGGTTTTCTGGCACCAAGCGATCGCCTGCAATTGGCAGGTATCGGTGCAGGTGGAAAAGGAGAGGGCGATATTGCCAGTATTGTTAGGGGTGGCAAAACAGATGTTGCTTTTTTATGCGATGTAGATGATAGAAGAGCTGCAAATTCACTGAAAAATTTCCCCAAGGCAAAATATTATAAAGATTACCGCGAGTTGTTGGATAAGGAAGGCAAAAATATTGACGCCGTAACGGTATCCACACCTGATCATACTCATGCGCAGATTGCCATGGCTGCCATGCAGTTAGGTAAACATGTGTATGTGCAGAAACCTTTAACGCACGATATTTATGAAGCCAGGATGTTAACCGAAGCTGCAAACCGCTATAAAGTGGTTACGCAGATGGGTAATCAGGGTGCATCGGGTGATGGAGTAAGGCGACTGCAGGAATGGTATGATGCTGGCCGGATCGGTAAAGTACATACGGTTTACTGCTGGACTAACCGACCTGTATGGCCACAGGGAATTTCCTGGCCGACAGCAAAAGAAGCAGTACCAAAAGAACTCGATTGGGATCTTTGGTTAGGCAGTGCCCCATATAAAGATTATATCAATAAACTTGTTCCCTTCAATTGGCGTGGCTGGTGGGATTACGGTACAGGTGCCATTGGCGATATGGGCTGCCATTTGGTAGAACCACCATTTAGGGTATTGGGACTCGATACGCCGATCAGTGTTGAATGCAGCGTGGGCAGTGTGTATGTTGATGAATTTAAACGCGCTTATTTGCCGGAGAGTTGTCCGCCATCAAGCCATGTGATCATGACTTTTGCTAAAACACCAAAAACCAAACACGAAGTACAGGTACATTGGATGGACGGAGGAATTAAACCCGAACGTCCGGAAGAATTAGGCGCAAACGAAAGCTTTGGCGACAATGGTGTGCTGTTTATCGGCACAAAAGGCAAGATGATCTGCGAAACTTATGGCAAAAACCCAAGGTTACTACCTTTATCCCGCAACGAATCGGATAAAACCAAAATCACCATTCCGCGCATTGTTAATCAGGAAGAAGGCCATTACACACAGTTTGCCGAAGCTGCAATTGCGGGATACGGAAAAATGCAGCTCAGCTCACCTTTTGAAATTGCCGGGCCACTTACAGAAACTTTACTGATTGCCAATTTAGCCATCCGTGGAACTGATGTGCAGCGTAGAGATGCAGCAGGCAAAATCAGTTATCCGGGCAGAGATATCAAAATGTTATGGAATAAGGTAAATATGAAAGTGACCAATTTTGACGAGGTAAATCAGTTTGTGAAACGCGAATACCGAAAAGGCTGGACTTTAGGTGTTTAATTTTAAAATTTTTCAGCCTTAAAACTTTCTAACTTTTACAAATGACAGAAAATAAAAATTTAAGAGTTTTAGTAGTGGGCTGTGGCAATATGGGAGCTTCCCATGCTACAGCTTATCATACCTTACCCGGTTTTGCAATATGCGGATTAGTCTCAACCGGAAAAAGCAAAGAGATCCTCAACCAAAAATTAGGCGGCCAATACGATCTGTACACCGATTTTTACGAAGCCCTTGCTGCTACCAAACCCGATGCCGTTTGCATTTCTACTTATCCTGATACGCATGAAGCTTATGCCATTAAATCTTTCGAAAGCGGTTGTCATGTATTTATCGAAAAACCATTGGCCGATACGATAGAAGGTGCGGTAAAAGTAGCCGAAGCAGCTAAAAAGGCCAATAAAAAGTTATTGGTAGGTTATATCCTCCGTTATCACCCTTCCTGGGAGAAATTTACTGAACTGGCTCAGGAAATGGGAAAACCGCTGGTGATGCGCATGAACCTGAACCAACAAAGCCATGGGCCAAAATGGACCGTACACCGCAACCTGATGAAAAGTTTAAGTCCGATTGTAGATTGTGCCGTGCATTATATCGATATCATGTGCCAGATGACACGATCGAAGCCTGTGCAGGTAAGTGCCATTGGCGCCAGGCTTAGCGATGATATACCCGATTGGAATTACAATTATGGACAGTTGCAAATCCGTTTCGAAGATGGTTCTGTTGGTTGGTATGAAGCCGGCTGGGGACCGATGGTAAGCGACAATGCTTTTTTTATTAAAGATGTTTTTGGTCCGAAGGGCTCCGTATCCATCATGGCTAAAAAAGCAGGCGCTGCCGGAAATTCCGATAATATAGATGCCCACACCAAAACCGAATCGATTAAAGTACATCATGCCGATTTAAACGCAAACGATGAATTTAGCAAAGCCGATGAATGGATCGATCTTAACGATGAACCCGATCATCAGGAACTTTGCAACCGTGAACAACGGTATTTCTTAAAAGCGATAACAGAAGATCTCGATTTAACCAACGCCACACAAGATGCGGTAAACAGCTTGAGAATCGCTTTTGCCTGCGATGAATCAGTGAAAACCGGCGAAATGATCCGGTTGAATTAAAATCTCTTGTTTCGATATTTTCAAATAGAATTCCGTTATCTCGACCGAAGCACCGCGGAGTGGAGAGATCTTTGTGCCACGTTTGTTAAAAGTTCAAAAATTTTTCGGCTACGCTAAAAGATCGTCATTGCGGAACCAATCCTTTATTGTTTGAACAATCAACGAGGGTAGAATAAGTTCGAAGGCGGGCTTATTTAGTTCCAATGAGGGCAGGCTTAGTTTGATGGTGATCGTTTGGAGTCAATTACCTCAATTATTCTTTATACTTGTGCCTGTTAAACTTAATTATGCGCCGTCACCCTATGAAATTCATCCTAACCAGTGTGTTACTTTTATTCCTCATTTCTTCTAGCTCTTTTGGACAGACTTGTAACTGCAGTCAGGAATTTAATGATGTTAAAAATAAA
The DNA here is from genome assembly GCF_000633455.1 of Pedobacter jeongneungensis. Lineage (GTDB taxonomy): Bacteria > Bacteroidota > Bacteroidia > Sphingobacteriales > Sphingobacteriaceae > Pedobacter > Pedobacter jeongneungensis_A. Next base: position 17,297 of record NZ_AYMG01000037.1, on the reverse strand, counting down.
ATTGAAAAAAATTACGCTGGTTTTAAAGATAAGGTGAATGCTAAAACAGAAGCTACCTATCATAAACGTACGCAGGTTGCACTTGAACAATCACAATCTATAACATCACCTGCTCAATGTGTTTATTTAATTAATGAATGGTTAGCTTTTTTCAAGGATGGGCATATTCAAATAGGCAGAAACAGGATCTCGAAAGAAATAGAAGAAGCTAAATTAAAAGAGCGTATTCAGGCAATAGAACATTTAAATCTGTCGAACGAGGAGCTGACCAACCTTAAAAATACAAAAGGAATTACGGGCATTTATTGGAATGAAGATTCCACATCCCGAATTGCAGTGATAAAAAACAAAACCCGCTTCCGGGATTATGCCGGGGTAGTAGTTTCTTCAAAGCCTGGTAAATGGTTGCCCGGACAGGTAGTGTTAGAACTTAAGCGCGACAAGGATATGCTTAAAGGCATCATGTATGATAGGTATTATATCCCTACAAATGTGTCATTACAAATTAGGAGGGATGCTTTAGGCTCTTTTAAAATGGAAGGAAGTAAGCAATCGTCAACAGAACTTATTAGTGATGCAGCTGTAGCCAGTAAAATACTTTCTACAAAAACACTATATATAAAAATTAGCACATTTAATCAGAGTAATGCCAAAAACATAGATTCCTTGTTTAAAGCAAATCGATCTAACTTAAGTAAAATGCCCTACCTGATTCTTGATTTAAGGAATAATGGTGGTGGCGCTGATTTTTCTTACAGGCCGATAACTCCTTATCTTTACACAAACACATTTAGAGAAATCGGTGCAGATGTACTATCTACATCTGACAACATAGCAGGTTGGGCTGCAATAGCTACAACAAATGGCCTTCCTCCTGATCAAAAGGTATTTATTAGCGATGTTATTGAAAAGATGGAACAGAGTAAAGGTAAACTGGTCTCCTTTTCTGATGACCACAATGTTACTTTAGACAGCGTTAAACCTTACCCTCAAAAAGTAATAATTCTGATTAATAAAAATTGTGGAAGCACTACTGAAGAATTTCTCTTGTTGGCTAAGCAAAGTAGTAAAGTAACTTTAATGGGCGAGCATACTGCAGGTGTTTTAGATTATTCTAACGTGAGAGGAGCCGATTTTAGCTGTATGCCTTACATGCTTTATTGGGCTACTTCCAGAAGCAGAAGAATTGATGAAGGGATAGCAATAGATAACATAGGCATTATGCCTGATAAAGTTTTAAAACCTGAACAAAACTGGATTGATGAGGCAAAACACTATGCTGAAAAGTAAATTCCAAATGGAGCTTTGCCATGAAAAAACTTCATTAGTCATAAAGAAAAATGAACGATAACGACACCAAACGCCTTTCCCGTTTAACCGCAATTTTAACTCAGTTGCAAACGAAACGGCTTTTAACAGCGCCAGAACTCGCCCTCAAATTCTCGGTAAGTGTACGAACCATTTACCGCGACATTAAAGCTTTAGAACAGGCTGGTGTGCCTGTTTTTACGGAAGAGGGAAAAGGGTACAGGTTAATGGAAGGTTATAAAATTCCTCCTGTAATGTTTACCGAAAGCCAGGCGAATGCTTTGATTCTTGCTGAGCAACTGGTATTAAAAAACAAGGATACTTCGTTTATTAAAGATTATTTAGAAGCCATCGACAAAATCAAAGCAGTATTGGGGCATCAGGTAAAGGACAATGTAAACCTTCTTGCCGACCGCACCCGCTTTACTCAAAATTTCAACAATGAAAGAAACAGCAGTAACCTGTCTGATTTGCAATTTGCCCTCACCAATTTCTATGTTGTAAAGATTGACTATACAAATGAAGCCGGCCAAACCAGCAACCGTTTAATTGAACCTTTTGCCTTGTTGAGTACGCAGGAAAACTGGCTATTGGTGGCCTGGTGCCGTTTGCGAAACGAATTTAGGTTCTTCCGCCTGGATCGGATCAAAAAACTCGAAATGCTTGCTGAGAAATTTGCTCCGCACAAAATGACCCTGCAAGAATATTTCGATAAAAATCATTAAGGCATTTATACCCCTGACATAGGGCTGTCATTTGGCCGCATTAGTTTTGTGTTATAAACATAAAATTAATGAACATGAACAATCTATTTAATCCTTCCGATACCGCAGCTATTCTGGCACGAATTGAAAAACTAACACCAACTGCGCAGAAACAATGGGGCAAAATGAATGTGAACCAGATGCTCGCACATTGCAACGCCTCGCTCGAAACTGCCATGGGGTTGCATAACCCAGAAAGATTAGGCTTTGTGGGTCGGTTGTTTGGTAAATTATTGAAACCCAAATTTTTTAGCGAGGTACCATTTCCTAAAAACAGTGCCACTGATAAAAGTTACATTATCAAAGGTAATCCCGATTTCGAAGCTGAAAAAGCAAAAGTAATCAAACAGATCAAAGCTTTTTCGGAAGGTGGTCCAGCCAAATGCACCACGCATCCGCAGGCCTTTTTTGGGCCGTTAACACCTGAAGAATGGGCGTTGATGCAGTGGAAACATTTAGATCATCATTTAAGACAGTTCGGATTTTAACTAAAATGAAAAATGAAGAAGAGATCGAAAGCTTTTGTCCGGCAAATCAGGGGGATTGGAGAGCATGGTTAGCAGAAAACCATCGCTCAAAACAATCCGTTTGGCTTGTTTATCACAAAATAAAATCCAATGTGCCTTCAATTTTATGGAGTCAGGCTGTTGACGAAGCCCTGTGTTTTGGCTGGATAGATAGCACGGCAAGGTCGATAGATGATAAAACCTTTATGCAGTTTTTCTGCAGACGCAAACCAAACAGTGTATGGTCGAAAATAAACAAGGCAAAAGTTGAGCGCTTAATCAACGAAGGCTTAATGACAGCCGCTGGTTTTGACAGTATTGAAAAAGCCAAACACAATGGTTCATGGACAATTTTAGATGATGTGGAAGAGCTGAAAATCCCGAAAGATTTAACGCTCGCATTTAAAATTCATCGTGGCTCAAGATCCTTTTTTATGGGTTTGAGTAAATCTGTTCAAAAAAGTATACTGCAATGGCTTGTACTGGCTAAAAAACCAGAAACCCGGCAGAAAAGAATAAACGAAATAGCGCTGTTAGCCGGTCAAAAGCTTAAACCAGTACAGTTTAGGTAGGTGTGTATTATTTTTTCTAATTTACTAAGCGAAATTGCTCCCATTCAAATCAAAAGTCATTTTAAGTGGGCGTTAAATTGCGCCCACTTAAACAATATCAAGGGATTTACCACGGACTAATTCCGGTTTCAGGTGCATTGTCATCGCTAAAAAATTGTCCCGTTGGTCCGTCTGCTCCCAATGTGGCAGCTTTTACTACTCTCGCTGCGGCATCAGGTACGGTTCCAGGGCCTGAGTGATGGTTAAAATCCGTTGCTGTATAGCCTGGGTCAACAGCATTTACCTTAAATGGAGTATCTTGTAAATTATTGGCTAACACAATGGTATACGCATTAAGAGCAGCTTTCGATGAAACATAACTCGTTGGTTTTACACCGTAGTATTTCCATGTAGGATCGTTATGTAAAGTAAGTGAGCCTAAACCTGATGTTACGTTTACGATTCTTGGCGCTGATGATTGCCTTAATAAATTTATAAAAGTTTGAGTTACTTCTATTACGCCAAAAAAATTGGTTTCAAATACCTGTCTGAATACATTTATATCAGTTTCTAATGCTGTTTGCGGCATATCACCACTAATCCCCGCATTATTAATTAATACATCGAGTACTTTGGTTTTTTGTGCAAGCAATTCTCCCGCGGCTTTAATTGATCTGGTATCATCAACATCGATTTCTATTGGCTCTACCTCATTTAATCCTGCTGATTTTAGTTGATTTACAGCTTGTTCTCCTTTTTTAATATCTCTGCAACCCAGATATACATAATATCCTTGCTGTAATAACTGCCTGGCTGTTTCAAAACCAATACTTTTGTTTGCTCCTGTGATGAGTACTGTTTTCATATTTAAATTATTTATGATACAAATGTAGGCTGGGATGTTAACCGGGGTGGAACACATCCAACGGTATTAATGGTACATTTCGCGGATACTGGCCCTGTACGCTGCTGGCGTTAACCCCGTTTCGCGTTTAAAAAAACGGTTAAAATAAGAGGTGTCAGAAAAACCCAAATCGAAAGCAATTTCCTTTAACGATTGATGGGTATGAAAAAGCAAACGCTGTGCCTCTAGTACCAATCGTTCATGAATATGTTTAATGGCGGGTTTACCGCTTTGTATCTTCACCACTTCGCTTAAATGCCCTGCAGAAATATTTAAAAGCGATGCATAATCGCCCACTTCGCGCAGTTCGCGGTAACATTCGTTAACTTTTGTCTGAAAGTTTTTCAATAAAAGCTTGTCTACACCATGTTCACTTTCTTTAAACTGCTCGGTATACAGCCGGCTTAAATAAGTGAGCAATACAGTAAGGTAGGCGGTTAGCATGCGCTGTTGCCATTCACTTTTGTTTTGATATTCTGCATAGATTTTGGTAATCATATCCTCAACAAAGGCAAGATCGTTCTCCGTAAGAAACAGTTCATGTCCATTTTGAGGGTTTTGAATAATCGGCAGTTTACTTAATGAAGCATTTTCCTGTAGAGAAAGAAATTCCTTTGTAAAAGCAAGACCTGTGCTCCATAATTGCTTAAAACCCTCTTTTACGATAATGTGATTTGGACCGGAAAAGTAAATGGTATTGTTTTTAAGCGTATAGGGCGTCATATCAATCCACTGGCGACTATCAGCCTGTCTGATCAAAACAATCAGGTAATGATCTTTTCGGTGCGGGATGAGCAGTTCAGACTGGTTTGGTAATGTACCTTCAAACTGATAAACCCTGAAATTTTTATTGCCTGCTATATCGTCGGTTTCTAATGTATAAATGGGTAATTGCTGATTGGGATTGAGTATCTGCATCGTTTACTTACAAATTGAAATAAAATCATCAATTGTACATCAATAATATACGTTGTTTTTTTGTAAAAACTATTAATCATCCTTTGCTAAAAGTTAATTAATAACGAATGTATTATTATAAATACATAATTGTAATTAACAAATATGTTTATGTGTAATTTTTAATGATATTATATGTAGGTGTCTTTTATTGAAAATAAAGTCCGTATCTATGTATAACTAAAATCCATCTCATTCTTCCAGACTTTAAACCGCTCATTCAAATGCAACACGCTCTTTCCTCAGTTATCCCGATTATTATCCTTTAATTTTATATTATAACTGTATGTTATTATATATCAGTTAGTTGATTTTTATTTTGTTTGTCTATATTAATTTATCATGCCAAATAATCTGATGTGGTAATAACGGGCTAGCAATTTTTTTGGCCTTTAATGTGTTTCAAACAAAATAAGAATATTTTTATCTGTATTTATTTACATTTTTAATAAACCTTAAACCAAACAATTGTGAAAAATTTACTATCAATTATCATTCCCGTGCTCGAAGGAATGGAAGAATCTCCATTAAAGCATCAGCTTTTAACCTATTTCCCACAACAGGCCGAACACTTCGCTACAATCGAAGAAAGTTTTGTGAAACTTACGGCAATTCCGCATGACAGGGATCACCTTAAGCCCTTTTTTCATAGCTGGAGTCAAACCAACAATAGTGCAGTTACCGTTGCCGGATTGAGTAACCGTATGACGATGTTGATCCATAAAAATATACCTGTACCAGATGAAGCACAGCTTTTCAGGTCGGTGGCAAGCTTAAACAGGATTGTTGATGAAGATTTGGCTGTTGTTGGAAAAGTACTGCATTCTGACCTCTTTTATACCATGGCTACAAATACCTGTGGCGATGATGGATGGTTGTTAAGACAATATCTTGATCCAAGTGCCCGTGCTTTTAAGTATTGGAAAGATCAGAATTCGTTGCGCAATAAAGATTTATTGATCGGTCTTTTAACCACACTGGTGCATGAGATTTATACACATGGTGAAGTGGAATTTGTATTGCCAAAGTTTACGCGTTGGCTGGAAGATGATTTTGGTTTTGATAAAGATACCTTAAAACATACCCTGGCATGGATAACCGTACACTGCGGCCCTACAGAGAAAAACCATTTCTTTTACGCCGTTAATGCCATTAATTACTATGTAAAAGCGATGGATGTAAACCTGGCTGATTATGACCTCAGCGAAATTGTTGCCGATTATTTGAGCAAAAAAGCGGCGGTAATGGAAACCATTAGCGCCAGTTTAGAACCGGTATTGGCAGATGAAATTGCATAAATTATGACTGGTGAGCTTGTAGAAGGACAAAGCATTTGTAGCAGGGATGCGCTGAATGAATTGCTGATGAAACACCTGGGCGAAATTCCATGTAATGGTGCCGATTCATTTTCTCCGGTTCCCGTTGCTGTAAATCGCAAAGAAATAGCACGGATGGAGGAGTTATGCCTGGTATTGAATAAAGCATTAACCAGTGTTGTAAATGCTTATTTTGCTGATGATAGGATACGTGCCATTTATAATTTTGATGAGCGCTTGAACCATATTTTGAGTATCGCAAATGCGCAACCTTACGAAGTGGGGATGTACCGCCCCGATTTTTTACAGGCAGAAGATGGCAGCATCAAAATTTGCGAAATAGGGGCCCGGTATCCGATTAATGGGTGGATGTTAAGTTATTACCTTAACGTGATTACCGAAGATAGCAGGTTGCCCTTATTGGAAGCCGTTCCCGATCAGCGAGACTTTATTAATACCATTTTTGGCCGGTTTAACAGTAATGAGCCTATTGTGCTTGTACATGAGAAAGAAAAAGGTACTGAGGTGTTTTACCTGTTAAATGAATTTAGCAAACAGGGATTGGATCACGCTTCCGCAAGTCCATCACAGTTAACATGCCAAAATGGGTTGATTATGTTGCATGGTAAACCCGTTAATCAGTTTATACTGGAGATGGATCGCGAAGAACTGCGCAATTTTGATCCGGAAGTATTAAAGTTGATCATCAAACAAGGTAACTACTTTAATGATGTACGTACATTGATATTGGTTCATGACAAACGGATACTTGCTGTTCTGTACAGTGAAGAGATCATGAAAAATTATCTTTCTGAAGAAGAATACCGTTTTTTACGATCGTTTTTAATACCAAGTTATGCCCTGTATACAGCCGAAAAACGGGCAGAGGTAAGTAACTCACCGTTAAATTGGGTGTTAAAACGCAATAGCGGTGGCCGTGGTATCGATATGTATGTAAAAAGTGATTGCGAAGCTGCGGTTTGGACTGATATTATAGCCAAACAATGGCCCGAATACATGATACAGCAATACGTACCTCAACGTTGGTTTAAATACGGTATTGATTCGGATAAAACAATGATCAATCTGGTAGGAATGCTGTTATGTTACAATAACCGTTCTTTCGGTCCTGGTTTATTCCGCGGTTCAGCAGAAAGCGTGGTTAATGTTCACCAGGGCAGGGGAGTAATTTTTCCTGCAATGATGTCGGCATCATAAGCATGACACATGCCATCATTGTACCGCTATTCAATAAAGCGGCTTATATTGTCCAAACGCTTAATTCACTCATCCGGCAAAGTAAATTACCGGATGAGTTGATTATTGTTGACGACTTAAGTACGGATAACAGCCTTTCCGTTGTCCATGATTTTTTGCGCGATAATATTTCGGCCTTTGGCAATTGCAGGATACAAGTAATTGAACTGACCGAGAATAAAGGTCCTGGTAATGCACGGAATATTGGTTTTGCCGCCTCTAATAGCGAATTAGTTAGTTTCCTGGATGCTGATGATGAATATCACCCAAAGCTGCTGGAAACCGCTGCTAATGCATTTATAGGATACCAGCTTGATTTTATGGTACTCAATATCGCTTTTATGCCGGGTAATGAAATATATCCCAATCTGGAACCTTTAAAAAAGTACATCGAATCAGTCGCTGCAGATCTATATTTGCTTAAAGACCCGCTAAGGGCTGTTAGCTCGCCACATTTTATCATGGGGGTTGGCAGTAATGTAATTGTAAAGAGTAAATGGATTGCTTCTCACCAATACCAAACCGAAGCCCAATTAAATGAAGGAATCGATTTTTGGTATCGGGTGCTAAAAGGCATTCTGGATAAGGTGCCTGGGAAAATAGTATTGCAAACGGGTGGCTACCTTTATGTTAATGAGGTACCCGGAAGCCTTTCGCGGAAAAATTATAACCATTTTAAGCAGATCGAATTGCCGCCGGTAATTTCTAGGTACCAAAACAGTAAGGATAAGCACGATCGCCTGTTAATGGGCATGATCGGTGAACGATGGTATAAACACGCTTTACAAAATTTGCCCTCTAATACCCAGAAAGTACGATTTTTGTGGCATTATCGTAGTTTTTTGCCAAAATACATTGGTTACCTGCTACTCAAAAGATAAATTTTAGCAATGATTAATTCCCTACTTAACCAATATTACCAGATTGTTAGGCAGTCAGCGCTTTTCAAATCCTATTACCTTCGTTACGACGATTATCAAAATGCGCCCTTAATGGGCAAAAAGGAATTGATTACTCAATTAAACAATAATTTTGATCTTCATAGCCAAAAACAAGGTGTTTATTTGGTGCGTTCTGGCGGATCTACACAGAAACCATTGGTTTTTCCTGTTGATATAGTAGAAAACCTGGAGCAACGCGCCGTACTTGCTGCCGCATTAAAGCAAGCCGGGGTATTTATCCCAAAAACCATTGCACTCAATATGTTCGGTTATATAGATATGTACCGCACAGCCGCAATTATGGATGATTTATTGGAGAGATGCAGTGCAACCACCCTGGTGGCGGGTGCTAGTTTGCCTTATGAAGATGCCTGTCAGATGGCTCTAAATTTTAAGCCCAATTTATTATTGGGTACACCTTCCAAATTATTCCTTTTTGCGCAATATCTTAAAAAACATCAGCTTAGTTTATCCATTAAAAATCTTTTGTTTGGTGGCGAGTTTTTGCCTCCTTCACATATCAAACTTTTCGAAGAGATTTTTGGAACACAGCAGGTATATTCATTATACGGTTCGGCAGAAACAGGGATATGGGCCTGGTGCGACTATAGCCGTTCACCATCATTATTCAGGGTGATTGATGGCCTGGTGGTAGAGGTAAATGAACCCGATACAGATGGCTATGGTTCGCTCTTGGTGAGCAATCTATTCCGTAAGCGTTTCCCGATCTTTAGGTATAATACGGGAGATATCGGTAAATGGATTGAAATAAACGGCCAGCTTTATCTTGAATTAAAAGGTAGAGAGAAGAGATCGTTTATGTTTAACGAATGTAACTATGAACTGGATGATTTCAACACTGTTTTTACGGATGTTGAACGGTTTCAAATACAAATAGCGCCAAACGAAGGGCATACAGTAATAAAATTTATGCTGGTAACCGATTTAACCAGTAATGAGAAAGATGTATATATCGAACAAAAAATTCAACAGGTACATGAGGTATTTGGCTACAAAGTGAAAAATTTAGAGGTTTTGGCAGGTGCAGATCTAGATCTTTATACCAACGCAACTACAGGTAAAACGCCTGCAATCGTCGATTATCGGTTTTAGTGTCTCTGCTCCAGGGTTGTAGTCAAATTTATTTACCAATAATTACCTTGCGATGTTCCAGTCCCCAGGCTGTAAGATCGTTGATAATGGTTTTCAGCGTCATGCCATATTCTGTTAGCTGGTATTGAACAGATATGGGTTGGGTATCCAATACAGTCCTTTTTACCAATTTATTGATCTCAAGCTCTTTTAATTCTTTACTCAGCATTTTGTTTGATATTCCTTGTACATCATTTAAAATGTCAGAAAATCTTCTTTTGTTATAATAACAGATAGATGAAATGATGGAGATTTTCCATTTTCCGCTCAGCACGTCCATCGCATCGTGAACCGCCATGATCTCTTTTTTGTGCCCTAATTCGCAATGATTTTCAGTCATAAGTTACTTTGTTACCCGAAAGTTACTGTTACTTTTCGTAACAAAGTAACTGAAATAAATTGATTCATTTTAACTTTGCGACTTAAATAATAAAAAAAATAATCATGGATTTTACAAATAAAAACGTTGTCGTTACAGGCGGCACTACAGGAATCGGGTTAGCAACAGCAAAAGCATTTATTAATGCCGGGGCAAATGTTTGGATAACAGGAAGAAATGCCGGCAATCTCCAAAAGGCAAATGCAGAAATAAATAGCCCAAAACTAAATACCGTCGTAGCCGACACTTCAAAACTTGCAGACATTTCTATCCTGGAAAAAGCAATAGCAGAAAGAGGCAACAAAGTAGATGTCCTTTTCCTAAATGCAGGAATCGCAACATTTGAGCCAATAGAAAATGTTACCGAGGCAAATTTCGACGCACAATTCAATACTAATGTAAAAGGCCATTTTTTTACCTTGCAAAAGTTACTTCCTCATTTAGCTGATGGAGCGGCAGTATTGTTTACATCTTCAACGGTAGCAACAGCCGCAAATGTAGGAGCCAGCGTATATTCTGCAACTAAAGGGGCATTGAATAAAATTGCTCAAATTGCAGCAAACGAACTGGCGGGTAGAAAAATCCGTGTAAACATTGTTAGCCCTGGGCCAGTGGCAACACCTGGTTTAGAAAATGCTTTAACAGCAGAAGCAAAAGAGTTATTAGCAGGTGCTACGGCCTTGCAAAGAGTCGGCAATCCCGATGAAATTGCGAAAACAGTATTATTCCTGGCTTCTGATGCGGCAAGTTTTATTACAGGAACAGAGATTGTAGCTGATGGCGGTTACCTTAACTATGCATTAAAATAAATTAGCATTCGGTTTTTGTAGTCTGTAAAGGTCTTGATAACTATCGGGAACCTCTATTTCCAAAATGCATAAGCAATAAAAAAGCCGCTTCTATTTGAAGCGGCTTTTCGTAGCCCGTAGGGGAATCGAACCCCTGTTTCCAGAATGAAAATCTGGCGTCCTCACCCCTAGACGAACGGGCCATTTTTCAGTTTCAAATTTCCAATTTTCAGTGGGCAATTAAAACTGCCAACTGAGAACTACCAACTGAATTGGTAGCGGGGACACGACTCGAACGTGCGACCTTCGGGTTATGAGCCCGACGAGCTACCAACTGCTCCACCCCGCACTCTATATCTTCAAATTTTCTTCGTTTGAAGGAGTGCAAAGGTATAAATTGTTTTGACATCTGCAAAGCCATTTGCAATATTTTTTAAAATATTTTTATGATCCTAATTTGCCGGGAACAATTTAAAAACCATAGCAAATTTATTGTCATAAATTTCGTTTTGATAATGAGGGAGTTGTGTGGTTACAACAAAAGTTTAACGAATTTCTTTTAAAAATAATTGGATTATTTCGTTTTCCTTTTTTATCTTTGTTTATAATTAGTCTAAATAAAAATTATCATTTCTTGTTTTAGCGCTAATTCATAGTTCAATATATATTTGGTTAGTTATGTTGATTAAAGTCCTGTTTACCCGCATCGCATCGGATGCGGGTAAATCAGGCGCTATTTTTTAGCTAAAATCTTTTGGCTTCTCTATTTTTGGCTCGTTATCCTTTACAACTATGTTGGTAAAAGGAGCGGTTTGTCTGAAAGCTACCGTATCTGCCGGTGTATTGGCAACAAAGACAGCCAGTTTTCCGTTGGTGAAACTATCGTTGTGTATGGTAGATGGTTTAATCGCCAGGGCTGATCCATCAGCAGGTACCCTGAAAGTGGTGAATATAATTCTGGGGTTTTCTTTTTCCGGATCCATAACCTTCACCTTGTGCCCTAAGGTAACTTTGGCTTCACAAAATACCTTTCCGTTTTCATTTGGCTTGGGTAGAAAAATATGAGGGAAGGGATGGTGTTCAACAAACATGCCTCCGCCACCTATGGGCGACATGGCATAATTGCGGATATAATCCGGTAAAGAGGTATCGTACTCCATGCCAAATAAGGTGTCTTCAAAACCCATGTAAAATGCTTCTCTTGGTTTAAGCAGTTTGGCTCCGTAAAAAGCAAGTGTTTCTTCGTAATCGGGGTGGCTAGGCTCAATTACCGGAAAAATTACAGCTGTTTCATTCACATATAACGAGCCTGTTTGGCCGAATACGTTTGCAGAAGGATCGAGGTTAGGCAATCTTCCGCCATCAATGCTGCTTACCCAGTTCGAGTTAACCATAACTGCATTACCTTCTTTTGGTGTTTTTGCATTTCGCGCCAGGGCTTCCAGTTCATCAATTAATGATGTTTCTGTTGGTGCTTTCGGCAATATCGTTACGCCGGTTCCTTCGCCTGGTGTTAAAGCTACTTTAGCATCTTTATGGATGGGGCCGTAAATTGCTGTAGTCGTCATTAAAGGAACACCCTCTCTGCTTTGTCTTAAAACAACTGCGTCGTTTAAAAACCATATATTTTCTTTGAGGTCTTCCTCCGAAATTTTAATATCAACAGTTTGCCACTTTCGTTGTCCGATGATTTCTTTCAATTTATCGTCGGTTACGGTGTCTGGATCCTGGGTGTAGGATGTTCTGAATACGGAGCTCATTAATTGCGTTTTAGATGGTAATAGGGATTTTTGTTGTATGCTAAAATAAGATTAAAAATGTGATTATGCGGTGGGGTAGGAATATTATTGATTGATCTGGGAGATAATATTCTCTAGAAAGCAAAAATCCCGCTCTATTTATCGTAAAGCGGGATCGTAGCCCGTAGGGGAATAACCTAGTTATTTTAACCTATTGATCTTCAATTCATTAATTGATTGTCCGAATTCCTGCGCACCGAATTACTCACTGCTATCTTGATGCAGATTAACTCTGTGCCTTACAATTCAAAGATACAATTTGAGTTAAAATTAAACAAATTCAACTTCCACATTATAAATCCATATAGTGTTTCGACTTTCGAGGTTACTAAATGTTCTATATTATGGGTGGCTATTAAAAATGAAATAGCGACTGTGCACACTTTTCTCTGTGGAATAAACGGTCGGTTTACTGTAACCCCATTTGAAAACAACCGGCAAGATTTTTTTCACAATATGCCGTTCATTTTCGTGGTACATTAAATTAAATTATATTTATAAAAAATGAGTAAAGTGTAATTATGGTAATTAGATATGCAAGGGTAAGCAAGTTTGAACAAAATTTAGATTTACAAACTGATGCTTTTAAAAACATTGGAATAGAAAAATTTTTTATTGACCAGGTTAGCGGTGTAAAATCTGAAAAACCACACCTTAACGAACTGTTAAGTTTTATAAGAAAAGGAGATACTTTAACAGTATGGAGATTAGACAGGCTAGGTAGGACTACAGTAAAGTTAATTGAATTTGTTACTCAACTTATAGAATCAGGAATTCACTTTAGATCTCTTACAGAAAATATCGATACTTCTACGGCCAGTGGTAAATTAATCTTTCATATTTTTTGCGCCTTAGCCGAACATGAAAGAAATGTGTTAATTGGAAGGACTAATGCAGGATTGAAGTCTGCCAAAGCTAGGGGAAAAAATGGTGGTAGGCCAGTGGGTATGACAGATAAGTACAAAGAGATTGCCCCATTGGTAAAAGCTTCTTATGAAAGCAAAAACGGATCAGTAGAAGGGATTATGAAAGCTTTTAACATTGGAAGTAAAACAACATTTTATAAAATCATCAATCTTAAATAATAAAATATTTAATTATGAAGGATACACAACCAATAGTAAAGCTTATGTTATTGATTTTTTCAATAGCTATGTTATCATTATTGTTTACCTGTTTTTTAAAGAAGGAATTTTAGCAGGGTATTATCACATTTCTTTTCCCTGTTGTTGTTGCTTACTTAGTGAATGCCTTTGACAGATTCAATTTGGGAGAACGTCCGGGGATTGCATTCAATCCCTTTAAAAAAAAATGAAATTGATAATTTCAACTAATTAATTCAATTGAATAAATGACAGAAAATAAAGTGTTAATAGAAGTTATAATGAGTGCGATAATGCTGCTCGTTATCGTTGGAATATTAGTTCGTAGCTTGCGTAGGACGGCTGCTAGCGGAAAACCATCAGGTATCGGTGCCCAGGGTAATTCAATTTACCTGTGTAGCAATTATTATTCCGGCAATCATTATTCTAGGAATAGAGAAAATTTTGGTGGGGGAAACTATTGCAACTATAATTGGTGGCCTTATTGGATATGTTTTACCTGGTGTAGGTAATTATAAGAATAAAGATGAAAATAGTTAAAAAGAGGGATTTTATGAGTATTGAACTGCTGTACATCTACCGTTAACATTGGAGTAAATTATAATCAAAATCTCGAATAAAGATCAAATTAACGCATCATGGAAATTGAAAAAACTTATAATATATTATTAGGCATTTTAACAATTGTCGGGTTTGGGCTTACAATTTATTATGGCATAAAAGCTGCTAAATCCGAGGAAAAACTAAACGCAATAACAAAAGAGCAGACTTTATTAAATATACAATTTCAAGATCTTGAGAGACAAAAGCGATCAATTGATTTCCAAGATATTTTATCGTGTGCAAATGAATTGAAAAGTGATTTATTAGAATTGGGCTTCCGTCCAGATGTTATTTTTGCTCCTGGTCTAAGAGGAGCAACGTTTGCCAACGTTTTAGAAAACGAATTTATTAAAGATAGCCTACCTGTAATGGTAGGGATATCCACTTGGTCAAATTTTGATTATTTTGACAATGTTGTGGGTTACAGAATCTTAACCACTAAAAAATGGCAACTACTTATACCAGAACTACTTTTTGTCGATACTCAACGAAAACTACTAATAGTTGATGATTTCGCTATGACCGGAGACTTTTTGTCTATACTTAAAGAGGAACTAATTAAACATGGTTACTTGCCACATAATCTAAAATCAATTACCATTGCAACAACAAGAGTTGCTATTGAAAATAAAACAGCTCCAGACTTGTATTGGCGCGAAAATGTTGATAGTAATTTCTTTTTTCCATGGGGTAAAGCTAAATAGTTTGATATAATGAATAGCTATAGAACATTTTCATGATTCAATTGAAAATATATAATGAGGGTAAACCCGATTAATGTCCACAGTTTTATATGAGCTAAGGATTCTAGGTTAATAACTCTCAAAAAACGATTATTAGAGGGTATTATGAAAGCTTTTAATATTGGGCGTAAAACAAGATTTTATAAAATAATCAATGAAAATCTTTAAAAGATAGAACAACTAACGTCGAAATATGGAGAACTTTGAAATTAAACTTAAAACCCTTTTAAGTGAAGTTATAAAAGAGTTAATGGGAAATGTTATTCCATTAGTTACTAGTCAGTTCTATAATCTTGCGATAAAAAGGGGATACTTTACCGTGAAGAATACACCTATTAATGGGCGACAACACGGATCGGTAATTCCAGGACAAATCATAGATGAAAGTATAATGCGAATGGCAATAACTGAAGTTATTGAGTCATTTGAAAGTACAAAAGAATTATGTGACTTGATGAGCAGTAGTGGAAAATGGTATAACAATGCCAAAGTTGGTTCGACAAGGGGTAATTTTGACATAATTAACAGTTTACCAGCAGCATTCATTACAAGAATATTTGTATTGGGGGGACATACGGTTAATGCCGAGGTATCGAATTTTGAGATTGCATTTTCAGAACTCCTAACTTTTCTAAATAAACAAACAGTGGATTATACACTATATATTCATCTATCTGGCGTTTATGGTACCGTCGAAGAAATTAAAATAGCGCCCTTAGCAATTATTAAAAAAATTGGTGAAAAGGTGGCCAAGGATTTTACACTTAAATTTGGTACTAGTCATTTTACAAATGATTATCAACTGAATGCAACAGATTATGCCTTAGTTGTGAAAATTTCTTATCCAAAAAGTGAATTTGAGGATTTTAATCGTTATTCAGCAACAACTAATATTTTTTACGACGATTATATAAAAAAATTGAGATTGACTTTGTATCTATCTATTGGTGGCTATTTTTCAATAGGCCAATTTTTTACATACACCACTGATTGGCCAATAATTCAAAACATTGGCTCGTTACCACGTTTTGAATTATCGTTAAAAGCGATAGGTCGTTACAATGATTTGGATTTGTTGTCAGATAGAATTAAAAATATACATAAAAAAATTGAATCAATATCCCTTAAAAAGATTTCCCCTCTTATAGATACGTCATTGAGTAGATTAATGAAATCAAAACATTCACGGAATATAAGCGATAGAACCATTGAGTTAGCAATAGCTTTTGAAACAATGATTGCCACGACTAAATCAGAGGTTGTAGGTCTCCAAATTAAAATTAAATTAATTAACTTAATACATGAGCATAATGCAAGTGAAGTGCCATTTAAGAAATTATCAAGCTTTTATGATTTAAGAAGCACTATAGTCCACGGGAATTCTCTTGTGCAAGAAAACGAAAAAAACAAATTAATAGTAGATGAAGCAGAACAAATGATACAAGAAGGTCTAATGAGCCTAATTATATTGATACAAAACTACCATGAAAAAGAGATAAAGGAAGCACTGCAAAAGTCAATGTATTATAAAGATCCGCTGTCAAAACTTTTAATAAAGGAAAATATGTGATCACCAGGTTTATGCTGGTACAAAGTCCTTTATCAAATACCAATTCATTAATCTCAAAAAACGAACCTAAATAATCAACCTAAATAATCGCTATCAAAATGCCGTACATAGGTATCAACACTCGTTCAGAGGTGCTTCAATATGCTCTCGTAGTTGAAAATTTAACTTCAATTTTTCTGGCACCTTGCTGGATATTAAGGATATAAAAAACAGCAAGGTACTTGGCAACAAGAGCAATCCGATAAGTTTTAATCAAAAAGTTACATTGCTAATCGAGATCGAGGCCTTAGACTCCGCCGAAAAAACTAAATTTCAAACCTTTATGGAGGTTAGAAACCAGTTTATGCATAATATTTAAGCGGTTAATTATGAAACATGCTTCGCATATCTTGATGGCAGGGATAAATATGTATTAAAGGCCTATCCACAAAAAAATGAATTACCAATTGAGCAGCAGCTTAAATTTGCATTTGCAGCTTGCAAAAGTGATAAAACTACAATTAAGATTGATGAACTTAAGGAATTAGGAACTATGGTTCGTAAAATATTTTATAGGATCGTTATAAGGAAAATGAGTTCAAGGGGGGTAGAGGAAAGCGTCGATGCTAGTCCCCGAAAAACTACCTAAGAACCTCTGTCTCGTCCTGCTATAGCTT
>NZ_AYMG01000036.1 GCF_000633455.1 Pedobacter jeongneungensis | reverse complement strand
AAAAAACTACACCTAAAATCTTCAATAACCATTCGGCCACGGAGACACGGATGGCACGGAAAACAATGCCTAAGTAATATCCCTACGTGCTTTCTGTGAATCCGTGGCAAAACAAAAAACTATACCTAAAATCTTCAATAACCATTCGGCCACTGATACACAGATGGCACGGAAAATTATGACTAAGTAATATCCCTCCGTGTTTTCTGTGAATCTGTGGCAAAATATCTTAAAACCCGCTCAGTGTACTCCGTGTAAAACTCGGTTTTCTCTGTGGTAAAATACGCAGCAATAATTTACATTCAACTGAACACCAAAACGCTAAAAGCACTTATATTTGTATTATGGATATTCAAACGATTTTAGTCTTTTTACTTTTTGCGGTTGCATTGGTATATGTTGGCCGTTTGGTTTTTAAATCTTTACAGGTAAAAAAAGATGGCTGTGGTGGAAATTGCAAATGTGGTGTAGATTTTTCCGATATTAAGCCCATAAAAAAATAACGCCTGTTTTATGATTCATCAGTTTAAGGAGTACTTTCAGTCAAAAATAGAATTAACTGATGAGCAATTTGATAGTATTTCAGCTCCATTAAAGGTTAAAAAATTCGAGAAAAACGAAATTATACAGTTTAAAGGAGATATCCTAAAATATGGTTTTTTTGTTGGTAAAGGTCTCTTAAGGTCTTATTCTATCGATTCGAAAGGCAAAGAACACATCATTCAGTTCGCACCAGAAAACTGGTTTATCTCCGATAGGAATCAAATGCACAATGAACCTTCTGATTTCTTTATCGAAGCAATAGAAGCTACAGAATCGGTAATCGTTCCCGATAATTTTATGAGTGAAGCTTCCAAGAAAGTTCCATGCCTGCTGGCGTTAAATGTAACCATGCTCCATAATTCCATCCGCTTTATGCAAAAAAGAATCAATATGCTTTTAAGCGCAACAGCAGAAGAAAGATACCTCGATTTCATCAAGCTTTATCCCAACCTTACCCTTCGCGTACCTCAATGGATGATCGCATCTTATCTGGGTATCACCCCCGAATCGCTCAGCCGCGTTAGAAAAGAACTGGCCAATAAACATTTTAGACCATAGAAAATTTTGAATGAGTGAATGTCATAGTTAAATTTAACATTTCAACTTTCCAACCTATAACCTTTCAACATTCTCTCATTTTATCCTTCCTTCCTTTATTTTCTCTATCCTTCTCTCATTCAATCACTTCAATAGTTCATTACTTACCATACATCAATTCCCAATCAAACCCTGTGCTGTACTTTTGTGTTGTAAATATTAAACATCTCAAAAAACAAAAGATATGGCAAAACAGAAATGGACATTAGATCCAACCCACAGCGAATTACAATTTAAAGTAAAACATTTAATGATTACTACAGTAACTGGTAGTTTAAAATCTTTTTCGGCAGAATTAACCTCTGAAGGTGATGAATTCGAAAATGCTGAAATTTCTTTCAAAGGTGATATCGATTCGATTGATACCGGAAATACCGACCGTGATAACCACTTAAAAAGCGGCGATTTCTTTGATGCTGAAAAATTTGCACACATTGAATTTAAATCAAACTCAGTAGAAAAAGATGGTGGCGATTATATCGTTAAAGGTAATTTAACCATCAAAGGCGAAACCAAACCTGTAAAATTAACTGCAGAATTTGGTGGTATTGCTACCGATCCATGGGGAAATACCAAAGCTGGTTTTACTTTAAGTGGAAAAATCAACCGTTCTGAATTTGGCCTAACCTGGAATGCTGCTTTAGAAACCGGTGGTGTAATGGTAAGTGAAGAAGTTCGCATTTTAGGCGAATTGCAGTTTGTGAAACAAGCATAGAGCATTGGGAATTTAAGCATGGGGTTATTACTCCATGCCCCATTCACCATGCCTCATTTAACTTGAAGGTAATGGAAACAAAACAAATAAAAAACGTACTTAAAGCACCGGCACCTCATATGGTTGGTGATGGTTTTAGGGTACATAACTTTTTTCCAAGTGGTTATGAAATTGATATGAGTCCATTTTTTTTATTGGATTATGGCTCAAAAATCGAGTTTTCTGCAAGGAAAAATCCAAGAGGCGTTGGTGTTCATCCCCACCGGGGTTTCGAAACCGTAACCATTGCCTATCATGGTGCCGTTGCGCATCACGATAGCTCAGGAAACAGCGGAGTGATATATCCTGGCGATGTGCAATGGATGACTGCTGCAAGCGGTGTACTCCATAAAGAATACCATGAAGAAAATTACAGTTTAACGGGCGGTCCTTTTCAAATGGTTCAGCTTTGGATCAATCTTCCGGCAAAAGATAAAATGAGTAAAGCGAAATATCAGGCCATTAAACAGGCTGATATGGCTCATTTTGATTTACCAGAAAACGGAGGAAAAATCGAAATCATTGCAGGTAATTATCAAGAAATAAAAGGCAACGCCACCACCTTTACCCCTATTGAGCTGTATAATGCGAGATTAAATAAGGGCGGAGAAGCTGTCTTTAATTTTCCAAGAAATTTTAATACCGGCTTTATGGTAATTGAAGGATCAGTAAAAATCAACGGATCTGAAAATATAGCAGCTGATCACTTTATTTATTTCGACAACAAAGGTGAAGAAATTAAGGTTGAAGCTTCAGAAAATAGTGTTTTACTTATTTTGAGTGGGCAGCCTATTAATGAACCTATTGTTCAGTATGGCCCTTTTTTAATGAATACAGAGGCCGAAATAAATCAGGCCATTGAAGACTATAATCAAGGTAGATTTGGTTATTTAGAAGAGTAGAGGTTCATATAATTTATATTTTGAAGCCGGCATTTTTAACAAAATTTGCCGGCTTTTTTATGTCTGCTTAGAAATACAACCATAAAATAGTATCTTAGAATAAATAACGATCAATCATCTCAGCGCTTAATTCAGATCATTCATCCAATCTTCATATTCGTTAGTGACTTTTGATCATAAATCAGAACAGAAAAATGTCCGGAAAACAAATATTTCAAACTGAGACTAAAAGACGCTGGAATACTTTTACATGGGTAAGCCGTACTTTCTTTTTAGTTTTCATCGTCGCAATCATCTGCGTAGTGTATACCCTATCATCGGTACAGGCACCTAATTTACCTTTTATCGATACCAACACCCCGCTAACGCAAAAACAATTAGATAAGTTAAAAAAATCGCAGCAGTACAAAGATTTTACGATCGAGAAATCGAAACTTCAAAAAATCAAAAAAGACCGTGAGCACCGTATTTTAACCCACCGTGGTAACAGCAAGCGCATCAATATGGCATTCTATGTAAGTTGGGCTGCAAGTAAAGAATCATCAATATCGGATTTAAAACGCAACATCGGCCATTTGGATATGGTGGCCACAGAATCGTTCTTTTTAAATGGTGATTCTATTGTTGATAAAGCGGATACAGCTGCATTGAAAGTAATCCACAATGGTAAAAAATCGGCTATTGCAGTGGTTTCCAATTATAACAAAGATCATTGGGACGGTGCGGCGGTAAGACGCTTGCTAAACAATCAACCGGCACAGCAAAAGTTAATCTACGACCTGATCGCGATCACTAAAAAATATGGTTACAGTGGCATCAACATAGATTTTGAAGAGCTTAACCTCGAAAACAGCGATAGTTTTAACAATTTCATGAAAAATCTTTATGCTCAGTTTCATGCAGAAAAACTGATTGTTTCGCAGGATATTTCGCCAGAAAACGATGATTACAAGCCAGAAATCCTTCAAAATTATAACGATTACATTGTTTTAATGGCTTATGACCAGCATACTGATCAAAGTAATGCAGGAGATATATCCCATCAGGAATGGGTAGAAGAAAAACTGGACGATATCTGTAGCAAGGTAAATGCAGATAAGGTGATCCTGGCTTTGGCCTGTTACGGTTACGATTGGCCAAAAAATAGCATTGGTGTACCAATTACTTATGAACAAGCCATGACTAACGCGGTTAATTACAAAAGCAAAATTAACTTTAACCCCGAATCGGCAAATTTAAATTACAGCTATAATGATGGAAGTGGCATTAAACACGAAGTATATTTTACCGATGCGGCCACTTATTTTAACTTAATCCGCAAGGCTGATGACTGGGATATTGCAGGTATTGCCTTATGGCGTTTAGGTTCTGAAGACAAACGTTTATGGTCATTCATCTCAAATGATCTTAGTCTCGATACCTTAAAGAAAAAACCTTTCGATCTGCGTAAAATCGCTTCACTAAATATGGGTGGTATCTCCTATCTAGGCGATGGCGAAATATTGGACTTGATTTCTACACCTACCCCAGGTAGCGTAAAATTCACCTTAAATAAAGACAATTTTTCTATTGCTGATCAAAAATACATCCGCCTGCCTGAACAATATGTAATTAAAAGATTTGGCGAAGCGGATAAAAAAATCGCTTTAACCTTTGATGACGGACCTGATCCGGTTTATACACCACAGGTATTAAACATCTTAAAACAGGAAAAAGTACCTGGCTGTTTCTTTGTAGTGGGTATTATGGCCGAGCAGAATATGGAACTGTTAAGGCAGGAATATAATGATGGTTACGAAATCGGGAATCATACTTTTTTCCATCCCGACATGTCTGCCATAGGCCCACGACGTGTAAAATTTGAGCTAAATGCTACCCGTCGTTTAATAGAAGCTGTTACAGGCCACAGCACCATCCTGTTCCGTGCACCATTTAATGCTGATGCCGAACCACAAAACATTTCCGAAATTTTACCGGTTGCACAGAGCCGTAAAGAGAATTACATCAATATTGGCGAATATATCGACCCTGAAGATTGGGAGCCTGGAAAAACTGCCGATCAGATTTTTAATGAAGTGGTAAAACAGCATGAAAATGGGAACATCCTTTTGTTGCATGATGCAGGTGGTAATCGGGAGGCTACTGTTGCCGCTTTGCCAAGGATTATCAAATTCTTTAAAGCCAAAGGATATACTTTTACCACCGTTGGCGATTTAATGGGCAAAAAAAGATCAGAGTTGATGCCTGCCGTTAAATCTACAGCAAATAGTGGTTTCACTGGTTCTGGAGATTATTTTTTCATCAATTTCTTTTACTACGGAAACATGATTTTGAACATCATATTTTCTGTTGCCATTGTATTGGCCATTTTAAGAACCATATTTATTGCTTACCTCGCCATTAGACAACGAAAAAGAGCAAAACGCAATGTGGGCAAGTTAATCGCTAATCCTTCCGAGAAAGTGAGTATCATTATTCCGGCCTACAATGAAGAAGTTACCGCCGTTCAAACCATTAATAGCCTATTAAAAACTACTTATCCTAATTTTGAGCTCATTTTTGTTGATGACGGATCAAAGGATAAAACATTCGAAATCATTAACGAAAATTTTGGTAATCACCCTCAGGTTAAGGTTTTCAGAAAAGAAAATGGAGGTAAAGCATCAGCCCTAAACTATGGTATCTCAAGGGCCTCTGCAGAATTTGTAATCTGTATTGATGCCGATACCCAATTGAAAGATGACGCCGTTACCGAATTGATGCGTTATTTTTACAGCGAAAAAATTGCTGCTGTAGCCGGAACCGTAAAAGTTGGAAATGCTAACAATATCATCACCAAATGGCAATCAATTGAATACATTACGGCTCAAAACATGGATAGAAGAGCTTTCGATCTCTTAAATACCATTACCGTTGTTCCGGGTGCAATTGGTGCCTTCAGAAAAAATGTAATCATCGAAATCGGCGGTTTCACTGTGGATACCCTTGCCGAAGACTGCGATTTAACGATGCGTATTTTAAAAGCAGGTTATAAGGTTAAAAACTGTGACAGCGCAATTGCTTATACAGAAGCGCCAGAAACGGTAAATATGCTTTTGAAACAGCGTTTCCGCTGGAGTTTTGGTGTAATGCAAAGTTTTTGGAAAAACAGAAAAACACTGCTTAACAAGAAATATGGCTATTTTGGAATGGTAGGGATGCCAAATATTCTGATTTATCAGATCATTTTACCCTTATTTTCTCCACTTGCCGATCTTTTCATGTTGATTTCCTTAATCAGCGGCTTATTCTCGTTAAGTGCCATCAACAACTTAACATTAACCGGATTTTCGGGGATTTTAAGCCTGCATAACGGCTTTGGTCAGGTGCTGTTTTATTACATTATCTTTATTGTAGTAGATATGTTCTTTGCAGCCATTGCTTTCCGTATGGAAAAAGAGAAATATACCAACTTACTTTACATTTTCCCCCAACGTTTTTTCTGGAGACAGTTGATGTATGTGGTGCTGTTCCGTTCTTTTAGAAAAGCGATTAAGGGTGAGCTGGAAACCTGGGGAACGATAAAAAGAACAGGTAATGTGAAAGAGCAGTAAGTTAAAAGATTAATAAGAAGTCAAGTTTTTTAAAAAACTTGACTTCTTTAGTATACCGGCACCTAATTCTTCTCTATCAAACAAACGGCATAAGAAACAACGCCTTCTTCCCTTCCGATAAAACCCATCTGCTCATTAGTGGTTGCTTTAATCGAAATATCTTCTGTGGAAATACCTATTGCATCGGCAATGTTCTGTTGCATAGCAGGAATGTGTGGATTGATTTTTGGCGCTTCTAAACAGAGCATGGCATCGATATTACCAATTTGCCATCCTTTTTCAGCCAATAGCTTAACCGTTTCTTTTAATAAAATAATGCTACTGATTCCTTTCCATCGATCATCTGTATTTTTAAAATGGAAGCCGATATCGCGTAAATTAGCGGCACCCAACAATGCATCGCAAATGGCGTGGAGCAGAACATCGGCATCCGAATGTCCATACGCACCTTTATGATGGTCTAATGTAACCCCACCAACAACAAAAGGATGCTGATCTTTTAACTGATGTACATCAAATCCGAAACCTACTCTAATTTTCATGGAAATTTTGGTTAATAAATTGTTTAAATATGTTAATCGGTTATATAGCTCTAGCAGCCAAATTACTTTTTAACAATCTTTTTGTCGCCAAAGTTAAACAATAGACCAAAACGTAGGGTATTTGCAAGCGGGCTTGTTTGCGCATTTGCAATTAAATAAGAGAAATCTATATTAAATACGTTGTATTTTAAGCCAAGTCCTAAGGTAAAGTAACGGCTATCGCCTTTCATTGGGCTTTGGTAATTATAACCTGCCCTTACAGCAAACTGTTGATTGTACCAATATTCCAGACCGGTTGATATTCCAACTTCTTTCAATTCTTCCTTAAAACCACCAGGTGCATCGCTAAACGAACCAAAAATACCGGCAGGTACCGAACGGTTTGGATCTTTGCCGCTCACAATATTATTGTTCGAATCGTATATCGGTTGTGTTGGCACTAAAAGCTTATTAAAATCAAGCGCAAATGTTAAGGTACTAAAATCATCCATTGTGAAGGTAGATGCACCGCCTATTTTAAAATTGGTAGGCAAAAAGAAGTTTTCTCCCCCATCAGAATAGCTCATTTTTGTTCCGATGTTTGAGATATTGGCTCCTGCCGAAAGAATAGCCTGTTTGCCAAAAAGTATTGTTGATGTTTTATATAACCCCGAAATATCAACAGCTACCGCGTTTCCACTGTGCACCTGGCCCGAAGATGAGAATTGTCCTGAAGCCAGATTGGAGTTAATATACCTCAAAGAGGTTCCCAAAGAAAATTCTTCGCCAAAACTACGTGCATAAGAAACATCAAAAGCAAGTTCACTTGGATTCGAAATACCCAGATCCTGCTGGTTGATATCGGTAAGCTGGATGGAGCCTAATGAAAAATACCTTAATGAAGCACCAATGGTATTGCGATCGTCTAACTTATAAAAACCACTTAAATAAGCGAGGTTAATATCAGGCACCAAACTTTTTAGCCAGGGGCTGTAAGAAACAGAAAAACCATAAGGTTTATCCAGAAAAGCAAGTTTTGAAGCATTTATACTGGCAGAATTTACGTCTCCCGCAACGGCTACACCAGCATCACCCATTGCTCCGGCGCGGGCATCGGGGGTAATAAGCAGAAATGGAACTGCTGTTATGATATTGTTCAACTCACTGCCATTGGGTTGTGTATTATTGCCTATAACCACTTGGGCGTTCGTTTTACCAAACACCAAGGCCATTGAGAGTGCAGAAAAAGCAAGTTTACTGATGTACTTGAAATTCATCCTTTAAAGGTACGTAATTTTAGATCTTGGTGTTTAGCAATAAATAAGAATATACTCTGTAACGTAAAACCAAAATTTATATTTTACCAAATTACGAATTCTAACATTATTTACTAATTAAGCCTACGATTTTTACATACGGGTGTGACAGCAAAAACCATAAGTAACAAATTTATAGCCACTTAGTATATAAACGAATTCACTTCGATCTTGTTAATTATTTAATTCTTTCAATTTTGGTATTTTACCGCCAAATATCTATAAATCAAATATGGTTAATTTATTTGCAATCTCTAAATTGTTATCACATTATGTCTATTTACCAATAATCATAATGCCCACTAAAGCTGCTTAAAAGCATAAATCTGATGAGATAAAAGATTTATTAAACCAAATGATAAATAACACAAATGCCAACACCACTTTCATCACCTCTAAAAACCGATTAACTTTTATTAATTATATTTATATCGCTTATTTATAATTATTTAGCTAAAATTTCGTTTAAATAACTCATAGACACAATACGATATAAAATAATACGTTTAGGCTTAAAAATATAATCGATATTTTATTGTCACATAATTTATATATTCATTTAAAATTTGTTTAATTTTATCGTCTGAATTGCCTATTGGCGATATTTCCAATGTATTATATGAAAAAACTATTACTATATTCTTTTACTTGTTTATCATTAGCCGTTTTGCTTTCGGGTTGTAGCTCAAAAAGTGGAAACAGTTCTAGTAAAACCGGTATTCCTTATGCAGATAGGAAAAGCAAAAACAACCAGTCTGGTGCTTTTGCTGTAGCTACCAAATACAAAAGAGCACCAGGACCGGGTTTAATCCCGATTGAAGGTGGGGTTTTAGTAGTTGGTGGTAGTGCCATCGAAGTTCCAGGTGTTGAGCCAAATATCTACAACTACAAAAGACAGGTTACCGTTCCATCTTTTTACATGGATGAAACTGAGGTATCGAATACTGATTGGTTAGAATACTTACACTGGATCAGGTATAATTTCCCGGAAGACCGCGAATATTATTATAATGAGTTACCGGATACCTTAGTATGGCGTCAGGCACTATCATATAACGAACCTTACGTTGATAACTACTTAAGGCACCCGGCTTACCGTGACTACCCTGTTGTGGGTGTTTCCTGGGAGCAGGCATCACGCTATTGCGAATGGAGGACTTCGAGAGCAAATGAATTTATCCTGCGCGAAAAAGGAATCTTAACTGATTATAAAACATTGGCAGGTAATGGAAAAGCAAAGGATGGTGCTACAACCACTGCTGCTGCAAAACCAGATAAGCCATATAATACGGATGCTTACCTTAACAACCAGTACAACGACATCGGTAAAAATGCACCAATTGATTATAATACAAAAGCTGGCGCAGCTACTACAACTGCTGGAGGAACAGCAGCTACAGGTGGTAAAAACGGTCAGCCTAGAAGAACAGCAACACTAGAAGATGGTGTAATTATGCAGCCCTATCGTTTACCAACAGAAGCTGAATGGGAATACGCTGCTTTAGGCTTAATTGGTAACACAGAATACGAAAACATTAACCAGAATAAAATTTACCCCTGGAACGGTTTGGGCGTTAGTTCGGCCAAAAAGAAAACCAGAGGTATGATTCAGGCCAACTTTAAGAGAGCCCCTGGAGATTATATGGGTGTTGGTGGTTCACTGAATGATAAAGGAGATTTAACTGTTCCGGTTATTCAATATACACCAAACGATTTCGGTTTATACAACATGGCTGGAAACGTAAATGAGTGGGTTAATGATGTTTACAGAACGGCTACATTTACTGATGCTGATGCATTTAATCCTTATCGTGGTAACTATTTCACCAACAAAAAATTGGAAGATTCGCAGAGTGGAAAAATCGCTTTGGATAAGTATGGTAATCCTATTAAGGAAAATGCTTATGCTGGCAGAAAACAAACCTGGGCAGAAAAACAAGCTCAGGCTAAACGTTCAGATTCGATCTCAAAATCGACAGATCCACAGGCTGCAGTAGCCGCATCTACCACTTACCAGGCCGATCAAAGGGGTTATCGTGATAGACAAAACACTCTACTTAACGAAGAAGGTGTAACTTTGGTGAACGATAAATCGAGGGTTTATAAAGGTGGTTCATGGAATGATATGGCGTACTGGTTAAACCCGGCAACCCGCCGTTTTATGCAACAGGATGAATCATCTGCTGAAGTTGGCTTCCGTTGTGCCATGACCATGCTTGGTGCTCCAGAGATCAGTACTGCAGGAAAAAGAAGTTTTAAAAATCCACCTCAAAAACCTTACAGAGTTAGCAGAGGTAAATAAATTATAAAAGTCCCGATTTAATATCGGGACTTTTTTTTATGCGCTGTATTTTGTAGTATACTTTGGTTATCGGATAATAAAAAGAAACTCGTCATCTAAAGTTCATTGCACTCTGCTATTTTTACTTATAAGGATTAGGCACACGAAGCAATCTTAAAACGATCTCTATAACCCATAGGTGTAAGATTGCTTCGTCGGCTGAAAAAGCCTTCTCGCAATGACGATATCCCGAGGTAAAAAATTTGTTTACTTAAATTGAACCAAAATCTGGTTTTTCTCTATCTTATCTCCCTGTTTAACCAATACCTTTTTAATTACCCCATCCGTTGAAGATTTTAAGATATTCTCCATTTTCATGGCTTCGAGGATAAGTAAATTATCTCCCTTTTTCACTTCAGCATTTTCCGCTACCAATACTTTTAAAACTAAGCCAGGCATAGGTGCTTTAATTTCAGAAACTTTACTGGAAGTTAAATTATCCAGCCCCAGTTGCTTTAACAAAACATCAAACTGATCTTCAATGCTGATTTGGTAAATATTTCCATTTACCTTTATTTTACAGGTTTTTTCAGCCTTATTTATTTCAACAAGTTCTGTATTAAAAGACCTGTTTTGGTAGATAACATGTGTATTGTTATGGCCAAGTGTACTGATATCAAGCTGAATAGGTTCTCCATTTACTAAAAAAGCTGAATCCTTATTCTCAATTTCGAATAAAAACTGATCGTTTACTTTTACTTTATGCATGGCTTATTGAGTTAAAGCATATTGAACAAGATTTGCGCCCATTTTAAGCGCTTTTGTCCGCGTTTCTTGTGTGTCTTCAGGATAAGTACCAAAGTCTTCCCAACCGTTGCCTAAATCGCACTCGTAAGTGTAATAACAAACTACTCTTCCCTTATAAATCAAGGCAAATCCCTGTGGCCGTTTATTATCGTGTTCGTGGATTTTTGGCAAACCTGCCGGGAACTTAAATTTCTGGTTATAAATGGCGTGATTTGCAGGTAATTCGACAAAGCTCAGTTCAGGAAATACCTTTTTCATCTGTGGCCTGATAAACTTATCCAAACCGTAATTATCATCAATATGGAGAAAGCCGCCACCGGTAAGGTATTGCCTTAAATTTTTCACTTCCTGATCGCTGAAAACCACATTACCATGCCCCGTCATATAAATAAAGGGATAATTAAAAATCTCTTTTGAACCTACTTCAACAATGCTTTCTTCGGCGTAAAAATTCGTTTTCAGATTGGTGTTGCAATAGGCAATTAAATTAGGTAGCGCTGTACGGTCTGCATACCAATCGCCACCACCGCTGTATTTTAACTTTGCCATACGATAAGTTGGCGGAAAAGGGTTGAAAGCGGAAAGCAAAAAGCTGAAAGCCAAAAGACCAAAGCCGTAAGCTAAAGGCCTGAATTTTGGAAACTGAAAACTAAAAACTGAAAACTTCAAATTGGCTATCGGTTAAGGTAATTGATTTCAAAACAAACAGCTAGTGCGGCAGTTTCAGTGCGCAACCTGTTATCACCTAAAGTTAGTGCTTTAAAGCCTTTGTTCAAAGCTAAATTAACTTCTTCTGGTGTGAAATCTCCTTCGGGACCAATAAGTATGAGGTATTTTTGATGTGGTGACACCAATTTCGAGATGAATTGTTTCTCTCCCTGATCAATACAGTGAGCAATTAACTTTTCTCCTTCAAATGGTTCTTTTAAAAATGTATTAAAAGAAATAGCGTCGTTCAACTTGGGATGATAAGCTTTAATTGATTGTTTTACTGCAGAAGTGATCACTTTATTCAAGCGGTCTTCTTTTACTATTCTACGTTCTGACCGATCGGTAATAATTGGGGTAATTTCATCAATTCCCAATTCGGTGGCTTTCTCTAAAAACCATTCAATACGATCGATATTTTTAGTAGGAGCAACAGCAATGTGTAAATAATGGTTTCGCTTATGAAACTCCTTTTCTACCTTTAATATAGACAGTGAAACTTTTTTGGGATTATCGGAAGTAATTTCTGCGGTATAAAAACCACCTTTACCATCAACCAGATTTACGATTGCGCCAACACCGAGGCGAAGTACCCTAACACAATGTTTACTTTCTTCTTCGTTAAGTGTGTAAGTATTTTGGGCTATATCTGGCGTATAAAAAATATGCATCGTTGAAATTAATGATTATCAACCATATCTGCTTTATTGATGACCAGTTCTAACTTGATGGTTTCGATATTCTGTTCTGTTTTTTTAAGGATTGTAAACAGGTAACCGTATGATTCGTTGCTTTCGCCAACTTCGGGAATTCGTTCGAAAACATGAGAAACCAAACCGCCTACGGTATCAAAATCTTCATCTTCTGGTAAATCGTGCGGTAAATGCTCATTTACATCATAAACCGTTGCAAATGCATTTACAATAAATTCATTATCAGAAACTTTTTCTACCAATGGTTTTTCCTCGTCGTATTCATCCTGAATTTCGCCAACCAGTTCTTCAACAATATCCTCAAGTGTAACCATACCGGCCGTACCACCAAACTCATCCAATACAATGGCAATCTGTATGCGGTTACTTTGCAGTTCGCTCATCAGATCGTTGATTTTTTTCGTTTCAGTTACGAAGTAAGGTTTGCGGATAATATCATTAACTGTCCAGGTTTGGTTCCCGGCTGCTACTAAAGGCAAAATATCTTTTGCATGGATAATACCAACAATTTTATCCATTACATCATCGTAAACAGGCAAACGGGAGTACCCTTCTTTAATAATGGTATCTATAACCTCCTCTTTCGGAGAAGTTAATTCGATGCCCGAGATTTTGGTCCTCGGTACCATGATATTCTTCACCACGCGCTCGTTAAAATCGAACACATTTTTAATTAGCTCGTGTTCATTGTTATCTAGAGCACCACTTTCTTTACCCTGATCAAGCAAGTACTGTAATTCTTCGGTACTGTGGATTGATTCGTGACCAGCCGAAGTATCGATACCAAAAGGCTTTAGAATGATAGCAGCTAAGCTGTTCAAAGTCCAGATAAATGGACGAAATACCACATAGAATAACTGAAGTGGTATGGAAACGAAAAGTGTTGTGGCTACCGGTCTTTGGATAGCGAATGATTTTGGTGCTAATTCACCAAAAACAATGTGCATGATGGTAATTAACGAGAAGGCTACAATGGTTGATGCGGTATGGATAGAAGCATCACTTAGCCCCCATTGCAAGCTATCGAAAAGGTTTTTAAAGATAGTATGCATAACGCCTTCACCTACCCAACCTAAGCCAAGTGATGCAAGCGTTATGCCTAGCTGTGTGGCAGCCAGGTATCCATCAAGATTATGGATAATTCCTTTGGCCATTTTACCTACACGGCTGCCTGATTTTGCTTTAATTTCTATTTGTGATGCACGAACTTTTACAATGGCAAACTCTGCTGCCACAAAAAATCCGTTTAATAGCACCAAAAACAAGGCGAAGAACAAACGCCAGCCAACCGATCCTGTATCTGGTTCCTGTAAAGCAACCAAAACTACATTTGCTGGTGGTAATATTGTACTTAACGCTGAATTTAAAAACAAACAGACCGTGGGTAAATCCATTAAGCTAATTCTCTAAATGTTGTGTTATAAAGTTCTATGCTTTCTTTAATTACTTTATGCGCATAACGAACACCAAGTAAATGTTCGATAGTTACATTTTTATCTTCTAATGCTTTATAATCCTGAAAGAAACGAACAATTTCTTTCATTTGGTGTGGAGGTAACTCATCTAAATCGTTGATGTAGTTTACCGACATATCGTGGGCGGCAACAGCGATAATTTTATCGTCCTGCTCTCCGTTGTCAACCATATGCATAACACCTACCACCTTCGCTTCGATCAATGTCATTGGATATACATCCACTGAACAAAGTACTAAAATATCTAACGGATCTTTATCATCACAATAAGTTTGCGGAATAAAGCCATAGTTTGCAGGGTACATTACTGATGAAAAAAGAACCCTATCCAATTTAATCAGACCTGATTCTTTATCTATTTCGTATTTTGCTTTTGAACCTTTTGGAATTTCAATAATTGCGTTTACAATTTCCGGAACGTTATGCCCAGGGGATACGCTATGCCACGCGTGATGATCGTCTTTTGCCATTTTTAATTTAAATCTGTTTTATCCTCTTCAGGACCTTTCACTACTTTACTTTTTACAAAGGTAATTAATAATGGTATAGTTGTAATAAGGATAAAGCCAATAATAATATATAATAAATAATCGGTAATTTCTTTTTCGAACCTTCTGCCTAAAAAATAGCCTAGTAAAGTTAAGGAGCAGATCCAAAGTACGCCACCTACAATATTGTAAAGTGCGAACTTTTTAAACTCCAGTTTTACCACACCAGCAAAGATCGGTGCAAAAGTTCTAACAATCGGTACAAATCTTCCCATTATCAGCGCAAAGGCACCTTGTTTGTTATAATAATCTTCAGCAGCCTTTAAATAGCGTTTCTTAAAAAAGAAACTGTCTTTTCTGGTGTACAATACTGGTCCTGTTTTCCGCCCGAACCAATAACCTGTAAAATTGCCCGACACTGCTGCTACACACAAACCCGCCAAAAGCACGGCAATATTAACATCCAGCTTGCCGGTTGCCACAAACATACCAGCCAAAAACAACAAATAATCGCCAGGGAGAAAAAAACCAAAGAACAGGCCTGTTTCTGCATAGATTACGAACATGACGAGATAGAAACCGCCCTCCCTCAATAATTTTTCGGGGTCAAGTAGTTGATGCAGGTTATTCCAAAAATCGTGCATATTCAATTATTCGTAAAACTACAAATAATTATTAAACAACAGCATACCTATATCAGGTTTAAAATAATTGCAGGGTAAATACCTAAAATAAGTGTGATTACTACTGATACCAATAATACAACTTTATATTGTACAGGAGTAGAAAGCTCTGTTTCTGCACCATCTTTAAACCAAACAGCCACAATTACCTTAAAATAATAGTAAAAGCCTACCAGAGCGTTTAAAATAGCAAATGCAACCAATAAAGTTTTATACTGGGTCATTACATTTAAGAACATCAGGTACTTTCCAATAAAACCTGCAGTTAATGGAATACCGGCTAAAGAAAGCATGGCAATGGTAAGTGATAAAGCCACTAAAGGATTTTTCTTACCCAAACCATTAAAACTTTCGAAGCTATCGCTACCTGTTTTCTGTTTAACCAGGATCAATACTGCAAATGCAATAATAGATGCAAAAGTATAAGCAGCTGTATAAACCAAAACATTGTTTCCAGAGTTTTTGGTTAATACGATCAATGAAAACAACAGGTAACCCGCATGTGAGATACTGGAATAAGCCAACATGCGTTTAAAGTTTTTCTGGAACAGGGCGGTTACGTTGCCGATAAATAAGGTTAAACAAACAATAACCATTAGCGGCGCAACCCAAAAATCGTGAAGTGGGGCAAGGGCACCAGCAAACAACCTTAAAAAAGCAGCAAAACCGGCAGTTTTAACCACGGTACTCATGAAAGTTGTAATTAATGATGGCGAACCTTCGTATACATCTGGTGTCCAGAAGTGGAAAGGCGCAGCACCAACCTTAAAGCAAAGGCCGATCATCATCAGGATCACACCAGGATAAAATATCGGCGAAACTGAAGTGGTATTGTTAACCAGGTAAGCCTGGATTTTATCCAAATCAAATGAGCCTGTAGCACCATAAATTAGAGTGATACCAAACAACAAAAATCCTGTTGAAAAAGCGCCCATCAGGAAATACTTTAAGGAAGCTTCATTAGAGGCAAAA
The DNA here is from genome assembly GCF_000633455.1 of Pedobacter jeongneungensis. Classification (GTDB taxonomy): domain Bacteria; phylum Bacteroidota; class Bacteroidia; order Sphingobacteriales; family Sphingobacteriaceae; genus Pedobacter; species Pedobacter jeongneungensis_A. The sequence goes on along the minus strand of NZ_AYMG01000036.1, from coordinate 64,250 downwards.
TCCTTTTTTCGGATACCTGCAAGGATATACAAACTCACAGACATGATTTCCAAGCCTACAAACAGCATCGCCATGTTTTTATAAGATACCATCATGATCATCCCCGCTAGGGCGAAAAGGATTAAGGTATAATATTCGGCTATGTTATCGCTTTTAGCGTGAAAATAGTTCTGTGTTAATAAAAAGATTAAAAGTGTACCGATAATACATACGCCAGAAAATGCCAGGGCGAAGTTATCCGTCTGCATCATTCCGAAATGAACAGCATTGCCATTCCAGGCGCAGAAAGTAAATCCCAGTGCAGTAAGTAAGCCAACAACGGTAAGTGGTAGTAATGCTTTATTTGCCTTAAACAAACCTGCATAAAGCACTATAAAAGCTGTTATACTAATGGTTATAATAATATTCATTGCTTAATTTACTGTGTTTAATTTTTGATTTACCTGTTCTAATAAATGTTGTACAGATGCCTCTGTTAAGTGCAAAATCGGTTTCGGATAAACACCAAGAACAATAATTAATGCACAAATGGTATAAAGAACTAATTTTTCAGTTCCTTTAATATCAGTGAAAGTGATGGTTAAACTATTGGTTTCGCCAAGCATTACATTTTGATACATGCGCAACATGTATACCGCTCCGAAGATGATGGTTAAACCGGCAATAGCAGCTGCCCAGATGCCGTAATTGTAAACGCCCATTAGCAATAAGAATTCACCTATAAATCCGTTTGTTCCTGGTAAAGCTACTGTCCCTAAAACAATAATTAAAAATGCAATGGCTAATTGAGGTGCTACTTTAGCAATTCCGCCCAATTCTTCAATTTTATTTGTTTTTACACGACTGAAGATAATATCTAAAACGAAGAATAAACCAACCACGTTAATACCATGGCTCAACATCTGCACCATGGCGCCTTGCATGCCTTGTTGGTTGAAAGCGAAAATACCTGCCGAAATTAATCCAACGTGCGCAATTGAAGAATAAGCTACCAAACGTTTTGCATCTTTTTGTGTAAAAGCAATCAGCGAAGCATAAACAATTCCGATAATCGATAAAATGATGGCTACCTGCCCCCAATCGTAAACACCTGCCGGTACAATTGGCAATAACCACCTGATTACGCCATAAATACCCATTTTCAACATGATACCTGATAACAACATGGTTCCCTGTGCAGGAGCTGCAGTATAGGTATCTGGCTGCCAGGTGTGGAAAGGGAAAATCGGCATCTTAATGGCAAAAGCGATAAAGAAAGCCCAGAAAATCCATCCTTGTTGTGCACTATCTAAATTTAAAGCATAAAATGCCTGGATATCAAAATTGTGTGCCGGGTTTTGAAGGTACAGGTAAATGATACCCATCAACATAAATAACGAACCTGCAATAGTGTACACAAAAAATTTCATGTTGATACGAATGCGGTCTTTTCCGCCCCAGATGGCACAAATAAAATAAATCGGGATTAATGCTGCTTCCCATCCGATATAGAACAAGAAGGCATCAAGCGCAGTAAATACCAATAACAGGCCACATTGCATAAATAAAATCAAGCCATAAAATGCAGCAGGATTTTTATACTCGTGTTTGTAGCTCGATAAAATGATGATCGGTACCAATAAATTGGTTAGCAATACCACAAGCATGCTAATGCCATCGATACCTGCATGGAAATTAATTCCTAAATCCGCAATCCATGGCAAATTAACCTCAAACTGGGTATTTGCATTCGGAATGAAATTACAGGCGATAACCAAAGCCAACACCAAAGAAGTCACCGAAAACACGGTAGAAACTATTTTAGCCGACTTACCAGCAAATGCAGTAATAATTGCACCTACAAGCGGAAGAAATATAAGTAGTAAAAGTTGTTCCATTATTTAATTTTGAACCCTTTTTATATGTAATAAAATGTATATGCAAGCAATGCGATGATACCAAATACCATCATAAATATATAGAAACCTACGTTTCCACTCTGTAACAAACGCACACCTTTACTGGCTTCGTTGGTACTCCATCCCAATCCGTTCACAATTCCATCGATAAATTTGTTATCGATAATTCTGTAAAAGAATTTCGAAAGTGCATCTAACGGTTTGGTGATGATGAAATCATAGATCTCATCCAGGTAAAATTTGTGGTAAGATAATTTTGCCAATGCTGAACGTGGTGCCTCATCAGCAACAGGAACGCGAGCCACTTTTACATATCGGCCGTAGGCATAAAGTAAAGCAATGATAGCTGCAACTACTGAAGTAGCCATCAGCGCAAGCTCAGTTGAATGGCTTAAATCCAATTCGTGTTGTGCAACACCTGCACCCGATAACCAGTGTGCCAACCATTCGTTTCCACCGAAAATGTGTGGAAAGTTAATTGCTCCACCAATGGCGGCAAGAATAGCCAAAATAATTAAAGGCAATGTCATCGCTGTTGGCGATTCGTGTACATGGCTTTCTTCATGATGTGTTCCACGGTATTTACCAGAGAAAGTCAAAAACATCATCCGGAACATGTAAAACGCGGTTAAGAACGCGGTTAATACCCCTACTCCCCATAAAATCGGACTCGCCTGAAAAGCATGTGCCAAAATTTCATCTTTAGAGAAGAAACCAGAGAATGGCGGTAAACCTGCAATGGCAATGGTACCGATCATCATGGTTAAAAAAGTAACCGGAAGTTTCTTCCTCAATCCGCCCATGTGGCGCATATCCTGCTCGTGGTGCATGGCATGGATAACCGAACCAGCGCCTAAGAACAATAATGCTTTAAAGAATGCGTGTGTTAATACATGAAAGAATGAACCTGTATAAGCACCAACGCCAAGACCTAAAAACATATATCCCAATTGAGATACAGTTGAATAAGCCAATACTTTTTTGATATCTGTTTGTGTTAAAGCAATAATTGCCGCCACTAAAGCAGTTGCCGCACCAATAATGGCAATGATGTGCTGGGTAAGTGGCGCAAGATCGAACAATACACTCGAACGGGCAATCATATAAATACCAGCAGTTACCATAGTTGCAGCGTGGATTAAAGCTGAAACTGGTGTAGGTCCGGCCATCGCATCAGGTAACCAGGTAAACAATGGCAACTGTGCCGATTTACCGCAGGCACCGATAAACAATAAAATGGTAATTAAAACCAAGGTATCAGTGCTTCCATTCGCTGCCTGAGGAAAAACTTTAGCAAATTCTACACTACCAAAAGTGGTGAAGATTAAGAATACGCCCAATAAAAAGCCCAAATCGCCGATACGGTTCATTACAAATGCTTTTTTAGCTGCCGATGCATAAGCATTATTGGTATACCAGAAACCGATTAACAGGTATGAGCATAAACCTACACCTTCCCAACCGATAAACATCACGATATAGTTAGAACCCAATACCAATAAAAGCATGAAGAATACAAACAGGTTTAGGTAGGAGAAAAACTTACCAAAACCAGCATCATCGTGCATATAACTGGTAGAATATAAATGGATCAGGAAACCAATTCCGGTAATAATCAACAGCATGATCGAGCTTAAAGGATCAACCAGGAAAGATAAAGGAATGTGCAACGTACCTGCACTGATCCAATCGAATAAAAATACTTCGTGAGCTTTTTGTGTGTCGCCTTGTAAACTAAAGAAAATAACTACGCTGATGATAAAGGATGCGAGGATTACTCCACTTCCGATGATGCCAACAAGTCCTTTAGATAAAGAGTTTCTGCCTAGCCCATTAATTACAAACCCTAAAAAAGGAAGTAACGGAACCAACCAAATCAATTGTTCTATTGTCATTCTTATTATATATTTACCACTTAAGGCGATTTAAAACATTAATATCTATCGATTTCGTATTGCGGTAAACCATTACAATAATCGCTAAGCCTACTGCAACCTCTGCAGCTGCCAAAGCCATAATGAAGAATACGAAAACCTGTCCTGATGGATCGTTGCTGTGAACCGAAAATGCGGTTAAAAGTAAATTAACGGCATTAAGCATCAGCTCAACCGACATAAAAATTACGATGGCATTTCTGCGCGTAAGTACACCAATTACGCCAATAGAAAAAATAATGGCACTTAAATAGATGTAGTGGTTTAGCGGAACGCCTGCTGCTTGTGTGAATAAATTTTCCATTATGCTTCTACCTCATCTCTTTTAGATAATAAAACAGCTCCAACCATTGCTGCCAACAGTAACAGAGATGATAATTCGAATGGTAATAAGAATGGCCCAAAGAGCTCCTTACCTAAATTTTCTACCAACCCTAATCCTGGGTTTTTCAAAATCAACGGACTGTTAATGCTTGCCGATTTTAAAGAACCAATTAAAGTTATTACCAAACAACCTCCGGCAATTACACCTACAATTTTAATCAGTGGAGATTTACTTGGCTCAGTTTCATTGTTTAGGTTAAGCAACATCAGTACAAAAAGGAAGAGTACCATAATTGCACCCATGTAAACAATAAAGTTTACCACTGCCAAAAACTGTGCGTTTAACAGCACATAGTGAACTGTGAAAGTAAAAAAGGTAAGTATTAAGTACAATACACTGTGGATCGGATTTTTTGCAAAAATCACCATCAGCGAAAAGATGATACTTAATGTGGCTACGAAATAGAATACTTGTGTACTCATTAATTGTTTATTTATTTATGTTTTATGGTTTGTGTTTCCACAAATCATTTTTTTACGTGGTTCGTGAGAACACGAACCATTAATTACTTTTTCATTTCCAATGGAGCCTCAACCAGCTTATCTTTTCCGTAAATAAAATCTTTACGTAAATAATCAGCCGGAACAATCGGTCCATCTAAATAAATTGCTTCTTTAGGGCAAGCTTCTTCACATAATCCACAGAAAATGCAACGCAACATGTTGATTTCGTATGTTGCTGCATATTTTTCTTCGCGATATAAATCTTTCTCTTCAGGCTTGCGTTCTGCAGCGATCATGGTAATGGCCTCAGCAGGACAAGATAAAGCGCACAAGCCACAAGCGGTACAACGTTCTTTTCCGTTTTCATCTCGTTTAAGCGAGTGCATTCCCCTAAAATTTGTAGAGAATTCGCGTTCTACCTCAGGATATCTTATTGTAGCCTCTTTTTTAAATAAGTGACTGATGGTAATACCCATGCCCTTAGCAATTGCCGGCAGGTACATACGCTCCATAAAGCTCAACGGCTTTTGTTCCAGTACTTTTTTCTTATTACTTAATGATTCCATAATTAAAACTTCTCAATAATCGCAATCACAACACCTGTTATTATAATATTGGCAATGGCCAAAGGTATTAAACCTTTCCAACCTAAATTCATCAATTGATCGTAACGGAAACGAGGGATTGTCCAACGTACCCACATGAAGAAAAAGATGAAAGCACATATTTTAGCAAAGAAAACTGCGGTGCCAAAAAGTGGTGCCCAAGTTGGTCCTAACCATACTGCCATCGAATCCATACCCGGATAATTGTAACCGCCCCAATATAAAGCCGCCATTACTGCCGATGATACGAACATGTTGATATACTCAGCAAAAAGGTAAAACCCTAATTTCATTGATGAGTATTCTGTATGATAACCACCGATCAATTCCGTTTCACATTCAGGTAAATCGAATGGAGCACGGTTGGTTTCGGCGAAAGAACAAACCATAAAGATTAAAAACCCAAGTGGTTGATATAAAACATTCCATCTCCAGCCATGTTGCTGATCAACGATTTCCTTTAAGCTTAAAGTATTGGTCATTAAAAGCAAAGCGATGATTGATAATCCCATTGCAATTTCGTAACTGATATTCTGTGAAGCTGCACGGATGGCACTTAACAAAGAGTATTTGTTGTTGGATGCCCAGCCACCGATCATTACACCATAAACCCCCAGTGAAACCACACCAAAGATGTATAAAACACCTACATTGATATCTGCAACCTGTAAAGAAACTGTTTTACCTGCAATTAATACCGGACTTCCCCATGGAATAACCGCCGTACCGATACAGGCACAGAGCAGTGCCAAACCCGGACCAGCAATGAATAAAAACCGGTTAGATGAAGTTGGAATAATTTCCTCTTTCATAAACATCTTTACACCATCGGCCAAAGGCTGTAAAATACCAAAGGGGCCAGCTCTATCTGGTCCTAAACGATCTTGTAAATATGCAGCAACTTTACGTTCTGCATAAGTAGAATACATGGCAATAACTAAACTGATGCCGAAAATTACAGCTACCAGGATAAATTTTTCTATAACAAAAGCGCTATCCATTAGTATTTAACTGTTTTATGTAATTCAATTTCATTTGCCGCCTGTAATGCCTCATTTGGCTGAATAACGTGCAAAGGTTTTAATGTTTCGTAGTGGTTTGATGCAATTACCGAAGTATCATCAATATGTGTTGGATGTTCGATTACCCAATCAGCAGTTGCTTTTTTATCAAAGCGGCAAGTGTTACAGATAAACTCTTCTACTTCACCAAACTGATCTTTACGTGCTGTAACGCGTAAAACATCTGCTCCTTTATACCAAAGGGTTACTTTACCGTTGCATTTTTCGTGATCGCAATCGCGGTGTGCATCAACAGGTTTGGTAAACCAAACACGATTTTTAAAACGGAAAGTTTTATCGGTTAAGGCACCAACAGGACAAACATCGATTACATTTCCTGAGAAATCGTTATCAACAGCTTGTTGGATATAAGTAGAAATTTCAGAGTGATCACCACGGTTTAAAATACCATGAACACGTTTATTGGTAATCTGATCAGCAGTGAAAACACAACGGTAGCATAAAATGCAACGGTTCATGTGCAACTGGATCTTATCACCTATATCGATACGTTCGAAAGTACGGCGCTCAAACTCATAACGCGTTTTTTGCAAACCATGCTCATAACCTAAATTCTGAAGATCACATTCTCCTGCCTGATCGCAAACAGGGCAATCTAGAGGGTGGTTAATCAATAATATCTCCACAACACCTGCACGCGCTTCCAAAACTTCCGGAGAAGTAATGTTAAGTACTTCCATTCCATCCATTACCGTAGTACGGCAAGAAGCCACCAACTTTGGCATCGGGCGTGGATCTTTCTCCGAACCTTTAGTCACTTTTACAATACAGGTACGGCATTTACCGCCACTGCCTTGCAATTTAGAATAATAGCACATTGCTGGCGGAACAATATCCCCTCCGATTTGCCTTGCAGCATTCAGAATGGTTGTTCCGTTATCAACCTCTACTGTTATCCCATCTATCGTAACCTTAACTTTTTCACTCATGGTTAATGATATTCTTTTATTTTTTGTCTCGCTCTGGTTTGTGTCTCCACGAACCAATTCTATTTTATATTATTTCCCTTTAGGGATCTTATAACCAATTTCTTTTCTTGGCCTTTGTTGCTGTTCCAGCAGTTCATCAAAATACCTGAAGATCACTTCAATATTTTTATCCTGATTGTCTACCTTCTTTTTTATCTTTTCTACTTCTAACCTTATCTCCGTATTACTTAAAACCATCGTTCTAAGCTGTACAAATACATCAATAATTTTAATACTTACCTCTATCGCCTGTTTACTTTTTAAAACGTTTGATAGTTGCAAAATACCATGTTCGCTAAATGCAAACGGGAGGTATTTTGAGTATTTTCCCTGTTCTAAGGTCACAATTTGTGACCTTAGAACCTCATTTTCTTCTTTAGTTAATTCGAACATAAAATGTTCAGGAAAACGCTCTGCATTTCTTCTAACCTGTTGTTTCAACTGTTTAGTCTCAACGCCAAAGAGTTCTGCCAAATCAGAATCTAACATCACCTTAACTCCTCTAAAAAGATATATTTTATTAACTATTACTTCGTTGGGGATGATTAATGATGATATTTCTTCTTTCATTTACATATTCATTGTGTTAAGTTATTTTTTATAAGGTCGCATTTTGCGACCTTATGATTCTATTTCTCTTCTGTTACCGGAGTTTTTTCAATAGGTGTTGCGTAATTAGCAATACCATAATTTTGACTCTGGCTCTTAACTGGTTCTTTAATGTGCCATTCAAATTCATCCCTGAAGTGACGGATTGCGCTGGCTACCGGCCAGGCTGCTGCATCACCCAACGGACAAATAGTATTACCTTCAATTTTGCGTTGAATATCCCACAATAAATCTACATCTTCCATTTTACCATGGCCGTGTTCGATTTTGTGCAATACTTTTTCCATCCAGCCAGTACCCTCACGACAAGGTGAACATTGTCCACAGCTTTCATGGTGATAAAAACGGGCAAAATTCCAGGTATTACGAACAATACACTGATCTTCATCAAAAGCGATAAAACCACCAGATCCCATCATGGTTCCTGTTGCAAAGCCACCTTCAGATAAAGACTCGTAACTCATTAAACGTGGCTCGCCGTTAGCATATTTTAAAGTTAAATTGGCAGGCAAAATAGGTACAGATGATCCACCTGCAACTGTTGCTTTTAAGCGTTTACCATTAGCAATACCGCCGCAATATTCATCCGAGTAGATAAATTCTTCTACCGGCAAACCCAATTCGATTTCGTAAACACCGGGCTTTACTAAATTACCAGATGCCGATATTAATTTTGTACCAGTACTTCTACCAATACCGATTTTTGCATATTCATCGCCACCATCATTGATAATCGGTACAACTGCAGCAATCGACTCCACATTGTTTACCACTGTTGGACAACCATATAAACCTGCAATTGCAGGGAATGGTGGTTTAATCCGTGGATTACCTCTCTTACCTTCAAGTGATTCTAACAAAGCAGTCTCTTCACCGCAAATGTAAGCGCCACCACCTGGCTGAACATATAATTCTAAATCGTAACCTGTTCCTAAAATATTTTTACCCAACCATCCTGCAGCTTTAGCTTCAGCAATGGCTTTCTCTAATATGCGGATTTGAGGCATCATTTCGCCACGTACATAGATGTAAGAAACCTTAGCACCTAAAGCGAAGCTAGATACAATCATTCCCTCAATTAAAGCATGGGGAATGTATGTCATTAAATAACGGTCTTTAAAAGTTCCTGGCTCAGACTCATCAGCATTACACACCAAATAACGTGCAACACCTTCTGGTTTGGCCAAAAAGCTCCATTTCATCCCCGTTGGGAAACCCGCACCTCCGCGACCGCGTAAGCCTGATTTCTTAACCTCTTCAACAATTTCTTCAGGTGTTAAAGTTTTCAGGGCTTTTTCCACAGCACGATACCCGCCTTTTTGGCGATAGACTTCAAGCGTGTTGATGCCTGGTACGTTTATATGCTCTAGTAGTAATTTACGGCTCATTGTTTATAGATATGAGATGTGAGACTGGAGATATGAGACGTGAGACTGGAGATATGGGATTTTAGACGAATTGCCTATCTCATATCTCAAATCTAGTTTCTCATATCTCAAGTCTCATATCTAGTTTCTCAAATCTTATTTATTTTTCAAATCTTCAATCAATTTATCTACACTTGCCTCAGTAAGGTTTTCATAGAAAGTATATTCCGGACTAATTTGCAATACCGGACCGAAACCACAGGCAGCTAAACATTCAACTCCTCTGAAGCTGAATAAACCATCGGCAGTAACTTCACCTTCTTTAACACCCAGCTTATTTTCCAAGTGGCTTAATATTTTTTCGGCACCTACCAGGCAACAAGGGCCCGTACGGCAAACCTCCAAAGCATATTTACCTTGTGGCTTTAAAAAGTACATGGTATAAAATGTTGCCACTTCATAAACTTCAATTGGCTGAATATTTAAATATTCGGCAACCTTATCCATAGCTGATGTTGGTACCCAAAGAAACTCAGCTTGTACCAGGTGTAAAAGTGGTAGCAAAGCTGATTTGCTCTTATCTTCCGGATAACGGCTCTTTACCTCATCAAATTTGGCCAGCAATTCTGATGAAAACACTACAGGTGTTTGTTCTTCTACTTTAAGCATCTAATTCTCCTGCAATAATATTCATACTACTCATGTTGATAATGGCATCAGACAATAACATGCCCTCGCTCATTGGTGCAAACATCTGGTAGTTTATAAAACTTGGTCTGCGGAAGTGTAAACGATATGGTGTACGTCCCCCATCATTAATCAGATAGAACCCTAATTCACCATTTCCGCCTTCTACAGCGTGATAAACTTCTGCTTTTGGCGCATCAATTTCGCCCATCACAATTTTGAAGTGATAGATTAATGCTTCCATATTGTTGTAAACTTCTTGTTTTGGAGGAAGATAAAATTCAGGAACATCAGCATGGAAAATGCCTTTTGGTTCTGATTTTAGTTTTTCTAAAGCTTGTTCGATAATGCGTACACTTTGCCACATTTCTTCGTTACGCACTAAATACCTATCGTAAATATCGCCGCTTGTACCCACAGGAACTTCAAAATCGAAATCCTGGTAAGAAGAATACGGATCGCTTACACGAACATCGTAATCAACACCGGTAGCACGTAAAAGCGGACCAGTCCAGCTGTATTCTAAAGCAGTTTCCTTAGTAACCTCTGCAACTCCTGCAGTCCTATCAATAAAGATACGGTTACGTGTTAAAAGGTTTTCGAACTCTTTTAAGGCTACAGGGAATTCTTTTAAAAACTTATTAATCTTAGCAAAGGCAATATCATTGAAATCTCTTTCAAAACCACCGATACGACCAATATTTGTAGTCAAACGTGCTCCACAAACTTCTTCAAAGATTTCGTAAATATGCTCACGGAACTGAAATAAGTATAAGAAAGTGGTCGTTGCTCCCGTATCCTGACCAATAATCGTGTTACAGATAATGTGATCGGCAATACGCGAAAGCTCCATAACAATTACCCGAAGATAATCTACACGTTTCGGCATTTGAATATTCAACAACTTTTCAACCGTCATGTGCCAGCCCATATTGTTAATAGGCGACGAGCAATAGTTTAAACGGTCGGTAAGTGGTGTAATTTGATAGAATGGGCGATGCTCGGCAATCTTTTCGAAAGCACGGTGAATGTACCCAATAGTAGAAACGCCGCTTACAATACGTTCGCCATCTAATTGCAGAACATTTTGAAAAACGCCGTGGGTTGCAGGGTGTGTTGGACCTAGATTTAAGGTTACCAGCTCACTTTGCGGGTCGTTATCTGTAAATACCGGATGGTTATGATTCATAGTTTACCTTCCAAAAAATTCGTCTTTTTTATCTACCCTGTTCGGGTCTTCCAATGGATATTGTTTCAACATCGGATGAACACCTAAATCATCCATATTTAAAATACGGCGTAAATCTGGGTGACCTTCAAATTTAACTCCGAAAAAGTCGTACGTTTCGCGCTCCATCCAGTTGGCACCTTTCCAAACAGTTGTTGCAGTCGGGATAGTTGGGTTCTGTTCAGAAATGAAAACTTTAATCCTGATCCTTACTTTCTCTACCATGTTGTGCAGGTGATAAACAACAGCAATACCATGGTCTTTGCCCGGGTAGTGAACTGCAGTGATATCAGTAAGGAAATTGAATTTTAATTCTTCTTTAAGATGCGAAAGCACATTGATGATAACATCTTTATAAGTTACAAAAGTTAATAAACCATATGGCTCAGAAACAGCAGTAACTTTTTCGCCAAACCTTTCAGTCAGCTTAACGTGTATGTCGTTATTTAATGTCGTTTCTTCCATTATTTAATACCATATTGACCTAAAAGCTCTTTATAATAATCAGAATTTCTTCTTCTGCCCGATTCATTTCGCACTAAATCCTGAATACGCTGAAAACCATCTAAAATGGCCTCTGGTCTTGGTGGGCAGCCCGGAACGTAAACATCCACAGGAATCACTTCATCAATACCTTGTAATACAGAATAAGTATCGAAAATACCACCGCTACTTGCGCAGGCACCAACCGCCATTACCCAACGTGGCTCTGCCATTTGGATATAAACCTGTTTTAGCACCGGAGCCATTTTTTTAGCAATAGTTCCCATAACCATTAAAACATCAGCCTGGCGTGGAGAAAAGCTTAAGCGTTCTGCTCCAAAACGACCTAAATCGTAATGAGAACCCATGGTCGCCATAAACTCAATTCCGCAACAAGAAGTTGCGAAAGGTAATGGCCATAATGAATTTGAGCGGGCCAAACCAATCACTTTATCTAGGGAAGTGGCAAAATAGCCAGGTCCTTCGGTTCCTGGAGGCGCATCAACTATATTAATTTCACTCATGTTTATAAACAAAAAATGCTCATCCCTTTGCAGAATGAGCAACAAATTTACAATATTTTAAAGGCAATTAAACTAGCTTTACCAGATTTAGAACCTTTCTAAATAACTAAAAGTAGATCTAGTTAGTGTAAGCGATACACATTTCAGTTTTGCAGTTGCCATTCAGCAGTTACCAGTTCAAAAACACGAACTAAAAACTGCAAATTGTCAACTGATAATTGCGTACTGATTAGTTCCAGTCTAAAACTTTTTTCTTGATCACGTAGATAAAACCTAGCAATAATGTACCCATGAAGATGAACATCTCAATCATCCCATCCATTTTCAATGCACGGAAATTAACCGCCCAAGGATACATAAAAATTACCTCAACATCGAAAAGCACAAATAAGATGGCTACAACGAAGTATTTGATAGAGAAAGGCTGACGGGCATTACCTACTGATTTAACACCAGCTTCAAAGGTTTCCAGTTTATCGCTTGTTTTACGTTTTGGGCCTAAAAAGTGGGTAGCAACCAATGTGGTTACCACAAAACCTAAAGCAACAATTACTTGGAATATAATTGGTAAAAAATCTATAGAGGAACTTTGCGCTTGCATAATTTTTATTTTGTGATGCAAAAATAAAAGAAAAAGGCAGAGTAACCAAAAGATTTAATTATCTCATTACATTAGTAAAGCCATCAAGCATTGAATACAATACATTTTGTGTAACTAAAAAATTACAAACTAAATAATTAGTATTTAATCCCTACAAGTGGGTTTTTACACATATGTTGTGTTATAAAATAGTCAACGGCATTAATCAGACTAAAAAAAATGTAAATTGGTTTTCAATTTAAAAACAACAAATTCATATGGAAAAGAAAAAATTAGTTTTAAAAAAACAGGTAATTGCTGAACTCTCTGAAAAGCAGATAGCAAACGTTATGGGTGGACAAGGAAACATTAATACTATAGTAACAGGACCTCCCCCAGCAACAGATAGAGATACTTGTCTATGTGATACCCAGATTGCATGTGACACAGAAGTTTGTACACTCGGTTGCTAGATTAAATTTTGCGTAGGGAGATTTTCCCTACGCAAATCCTTAAATTCGTAACATGCTAAATAGTAAATCAAAAAGAATAATAGACAACTATATATTTACCATACATAAAAGATTAGATTCATTATCATTATTTTCTGGGTTAAGTAGTCAGATCTTAGCTAAAATCGAATTCGGTAAACATTTCCAAAATGATAATATAAAAAGCGCTATAAATGCTGATATTAATCACTTATTCTACCTTATAGAAAACCTCAACACTTTGAATGCAACCTTTTCTAATGGATTATCAGGTGCAGGATGGTTAATTTTAATCTTAAACGAAGAAGGTTTAATAGATATTAATCCTGATCTTTTGTTAGAAGAAATCGACGATTTCGTCATCGAACAACTTAAAATGTATCTCAAATATCAAAATTTTGATATTTTACATGGCTCTATTGGAATTGGGATATATCTTCTCAAAAGAGGAAAAACAGAGTGTGTAATCGATATTATAAACTCACTCTATATTAATGCTATAAAAAGTGATGATGAAATTAAATGGAAGAACATTTTTCCACGTAAACAGAATCAGAATACTTATGATCTTAGTTTAGCACACGGTCACACAGGGATATTGTACTTCCTTGGAAAATGTTATAAACAAAAAATTAGTGCTGATCTATGCAAAGTTATGATTGATGGGATATTTAAATTCTATTTTAATAATATACAAAATCAAACAATTGCAGGTGCATTTTGGCCAAGCAAAATAGATGAATCATCATATAAGAGTGGTTCCAAACTCAATGAATTGTCAAGATTAGCTTGGTGTTATGGCGATTTAGGAACACTTCAAGTTATGAATCTAGTAGCCATTTGGACTAAGGATATTTGCATTGAAGAAAGAACTGAAAAACTATTAGAAGAAACAGCCAAAAGAGTAAATATTAAAGATAACTTAATTGATAATACTTACATGTGTCATGGAATTAGTGGTATAATTTCAGTATACTCAAGTATATATAGAAGAAGAAAAAACCCCATATTTAAAGATGCTGCAGAATTTTGGTATAATGAATTAATAAAACTATACAATCTATATGATGACAGTTTCCACAGATTACAACCAGCAGATGTAAATTCTTTAGCTGAAAAAGGTATCTTACATGGTCGAGAAGGAATACTTCTTTCTATTTTATCGTTATATAAAAGCAATACTTCTCCTAAATGGCATGAGGTTTTCTTTATGGCTTAAATTTATTTAATAAATGAACAACAAGAGATATGAGATTTTAGATAATTTTATTTTCCAAACGCCCTTATTTAATATAGATAAGGATAATATTAACGTATTTAAAGACAAAGCATTTGGTGAAGCCATATATTTAGCATCTCCAGATTTACATGATCAAGTTTATACCGATAAAAATATTGATTTCATTAAACTTCCCTTTAAAATTAGAAATTCTGTATTAAAATATATATTACGAATAAAATCGAGGTGCACACCATTTGGTCTTTTTGCTGGTTGCGGAGTAGGAACAATTGGAACAGTTTCAAAAATAACTTTAAAATCAGAAGACTTTATTTCCAAAACCCGGTTAGACATGGGAATTATTTCTGCAATTTCTCGTCTAATAAGTTCAGATCCCTATTTGCTGGAGAAAATAAAATGGATACCTAATGACAGTTTATTAACTGTTGAAAATAGTTTTTTACGATACATTGAATTTAAATACATAAAAAACAAAAGGCACTATTTCTTAGTTGAAATAGAATATGATGAACATCTAATACACCTTATAGAATTTGCTAAAAATGATGGTAGAGTAAAATCGCTTATATCATTTTTAGTTAATGAGGGCTTTGATGAAACTGAATCTTTGGAGTATCTAAAAAATTTAATAGAAAGCCAGGTTTTAGTTGCAGATTCGGAAGCGTTTGCAACTTTAGATGATGACCCTATTGATATTTTAATAAGTAGAATTGTCAACCTTCAAGATGAAGGAATGAATAATACTTTAGTAAGCATTTTAACATCTATTAAACAAAAATTAAAGCAGTCAGATAAAGAAAATATCGGTTTTGCAAATACATCCATTTTTAAAGGAATCAAAGAAAGTATTTCTAATATAGGAATAGAATATGATGAAAGATATCTTCTACAGACAGACCTTACCATTAAACAAAATTCGGCCACATTAAGCGACGATTTCTACAGTTCAGCTAAAGAAGGAATTTTATTACTAAATAAGATAACGCCTAAAAATGAAAATATTCTTTTGGAGAAATTCAAAAAAGATTTTTTTGAAAGATACGAAAATGAGGAAATACCTATATTAGAAGCGCTAGATGTTGATATAGGAATAGGATTTGGTATCGATTCAAATGATTATGCCTCCAATTTATTATTAAAAGATTTGGGAATACAAGTTAAAAATTCTAATAATGAACAAGCAAATTTGTTTTCAGAAATCTTACTTAGAAAAATAAATCAACGCGACAAAAACTGGTTCACGGAAGAGATAGAAATTACAGACGCTGATCTTTCTCACTTAGAAGAAAATTGGGATGATCTACCAGATACCCTTTCCAGCTTGATCGAAGTCATTAGTGCAGGTTCAAATTTAAAAAAGCCTTTATTATTAATGAGGTCAGTAAGCGGTTCTTCAGCTGCAAACCTTATTTCAAGATTTTGTCACACAAATGAAGATATTAAAAAACTGGTTGAACAAATAGTCGTTCATGAAGAGTCACTAATACCTAAGGATACAGTTCTGGCAGAAATAGTACACATACCTCAAGCAAGACTAGGCAATGTTATCCTTAGACCTGTTTTGAGGAATTTTGAGATCCCATACCTAACTAACACAAAATTAGATGCATCTAAAACTATTAATTTGAATGATATTGTAATTTCTGTGAAGGATGGAAAAAAAATAAAAATAAAAAGTAAACAATTAAACAAGTTTATACAACCTATACTAACATCAGCACATAATTATAGTTCAGATTCACTTCCTATATATCAGTTTCTATGCAACTTGCAAAATCAAGATAAAAGAAATTATCTTTCATTTAGTTGGACTGGAATAAAAAAAGATGTAACATTTTATCCACGGGTTATATACAAAAATATTATTATCTCTCCTGCTACATGGTTTTTTAAGAAAGATGATTTAAAAATATTACCTCAAAAAGATAGTCCCGACTTTGAATCTATAGCCAGAAGTATATTAGTAAACAAAAGAATCCCAAGCAAAGTTTATGTTGTATCAGGTGATAATAAATTATTTATTGACTTTACAGACTTAATATTATTAGATTTATTTTTTATCGAATTAGCAAGAGGATTCTATGTTGTTGAAGAATATCTCTTTAATCATGATAACATGCTAATTAAAAGTGAAAGTGGTATACATACAAATCAAATAATTGCAAGTTTCATAAAGCCCAATACAATAAATTAACATGAAAAGAAAATTCTTATTTGGGGACGAATGGATATATATTAAAATTTATGGCAATCTTACTGTTTTAGATAGGTTATTAACAACCGATTTATATGACTTAGTTAAAGAATATTATGAAGTTAAAATTATTTACAATTTCTTCTTCGTAAGATATAATGACAAGAATGGCTATCATCTAAGACTACGTTTTCAAGTAGAACAAAATCGGATCTCTAATTTCATTGTTCTATTGAATACCAAACTTACGAATCATCTTAACAATAGATTAATTTCCAATGTAAGTACAGAAGTTTATACCCGTGAAGTTGAAAGATATGGCATTGAAAACATTACACATGTAGAATCTATATTTGGATATAATAGCATATTGATAATACATGCATTAAAAACATTAAAGGAAAAAGAGAAAGAAGATGACCGTTGGGTCTTCGGCTGTAAAATAATTGATGATTTATTAAACTCTTTTCAGATGACAACGAATCAAAAGCATCTACTTTTTGAAGAATATTTCAAATATTATGAAAAAGAATTTTCTGTAGATAGTACGTTGAGGAATAAGATCAGTATTAAATATAAGAAGCTAAATGATGTAGTTTTTAAAGAACTAAATAAGGACCCCATAGAATATAAATTATTCTCCTTAAAGGATAAAAATCAAATTGCAATAGATAAAATTCTCCAAAATTTTTCTTCAATTGATAGAAAAATAGACTTAGTAAATCTTTTAAAAAATATTACCCATATGCATTTTAATAGAATTTTCATAAGCAAGTCAAGAGAAAATGAGTTAGTTATTTACTATTTTTTGAGTAAAATCTACAAAACATTAGATATTCTAACCCCAAAAGATTCAAAAAAAACAAATATAACCTCTTCAAATCTCCCTTAATAAAACCGAACAAAGGAACTTTATTATTTTACAATGAAAAATGTAATTGATAATTTAAAATCTAAAAATATTTTTAAAAAACATTTTTAACAAAGAATTGCTACCTGTAATTATTTCACCATTTGCAAATATTCCGTTTTCCAAATAAATATTTTTTTTGCTCATTATTTCGAACTTTACTATACCCGTAAAGTTCCCTAAATAATACCTCCCATATATATAATTTATCTTGCAAATAATAGGTTGATAATTTTTATTAGAAAAATTATCAAGATTTATATTCATGATATCTCCTTTTTTTATATTATGTTCTTTATAACCGAATATTTTAATTTTAGCTACGTATTTCCTATTTAATGAATTTTGATCATCTATGTCTTTTCTTCTTTCTGAAACGTTATCTTCAGCCAATTCCTTAGAATTAATATTGTTTTCATATAAACACAATACTTTTTGATTTCTATTAACATCTTGTTGAAATACATCCATTTTATTTCTTCCGATTATTTGGATGGAAACTTTTACATCTTCATTAATATTAATAAGTGATGTAAAACTCATAATTACTGACAAAAAAATAATCACCAGAATTGTTCCCCACCTAATTTTCCAAGATGGAACTGAAGCTATTATTTCATCAATTTCAGCACTATTTGTTGTCTTCATACATACTATTAAATTGAAACACTGTATGGAATTATATAAATAATTCTTTAACTATCTAATTCTAACTGATTTTTCACAAGACTAAAATACCTCCCACGCAAACTAACTAGCTCATTATGAGATCCTTGTTCAGATACAATACCGTTATTCAAGACAACGATGTTATCAGCGCTCTTGACTGTACTCAATCTGTGCGCAACAACTACAACTGTTTTTCCTTTAAAAAAGTCCTTTAAATTATTAATGATTATAGATTCATTATTGGCATCAAGAGCATTAGTTGCTTCATCAAAAAAAATAAAATCTGGATTTTTATAAACAGACCTTGCTATCAAAATTCTCTGTTTCTGACCTTGACTTATCCCATTTCCTTCAGCTCCAATTTTTGTATTTAATCCTAGAGGAAGATTATCTATAAAATCTCCAATATTCGCAATTTTTACGGCGTATCTCAATTTTAAAATATCAGGAGTTTCCTCACTAACTGCAATATTACCTGCTATAGTGTCAGAAAATATAAAACCATCCTGCATAACTACTCCACATTTGTCTCTCCAATATTTGAAACTTATCTTATTAATAGGAATATTTCCTATCATTATTAATCCTGCATCAACCTCATAAAATCTCAACATTAATTTAAGCAGGGTTGTTTTTCCACTCCCACTCATTCCTACAATAGCCGTCGTCTTACCTGATGGAAATGCCAAATTAATATTTGACAAAATTGGACGAGCTGAAGAACCTGGGTAAGAAAATGTTAAATTTTTCAACAAAATGCTTTTATTATCTCCTAATTCTTTAGCCACGCTTTCCTGATCATCATCCTCACCAGCCATATTTTTTATTTCATTCAGTCTTTCATACGAGACCCTTGCATCTTGGAATTGTTGAACAAATCCCAAAATTTGATCAATTGGACTGTTAAGCTGTCCAATAATATACTGTACGGCCATCATAGCTCCTAACGTTAAATCGCCTTTCACAACTGAACTTGCAACTAAGAAAGTTATAAGAATATTTTTGGTTTCATTTATTAAAACTGTCCCTGCTTGTTGATATTGTCCTAATGTTAGACTCTGGACATTGAATTTAAATAATTTCGATTGAATACGCTCCCATTCCCATCTCTTTATCTTTTCGCTATTATTAAGCTTTATCTCTTGCATGCCTGATATAAGCTGAACTATCGCGCTTTGATTTTTTGCAGAGATATCAAATCTTTCATGATCAAGAGTTCTTCTTTTTTTCAGAAAGAAAATAATCCAAAGACAATATAAAATGCTGCTAGCTAAAAAAATTAAAAGTATTTTTAGATTATATTGGGACAGGATTAGTGCGAAAACTATTAAATTAAAAAATGAAAATACAACACTTAAAGTTGAACCAGTTAAAAAGGATTCGATACGTTTCTGATCATCAATTCTTTGCATTATATCACCTGTCATTCTAGTATCAAAAAAACTCATTGGCAATCCCATTAATTTTATAAAAAAGTCAGTAAGAATCGAAATGTTTATTCTAGTGCTGATATGTAATAAGATCCAAGATCGAATAAAATCAATACTAACCTTTCCTATGGTTAACATTGTTTGAGCCAGAAGTATTATATAAATAAAATTTAAATCTTTGGTCTTAATCCCTATATCTACAATAACCTGCATTAAAAAAGGCAATGTAAGTTGAATTACTATCCCAAAAGCTAAACCAGCAAATAGTTGAATTATCAAACGCTTGTATGCCCTAATATAGCCCCACAAATATTTCAAATTCAACTTATCAAGCTCATCACTATTTAATTGATAAAAGGTTTCAGTTGGCTCCAGGCAAAGGATAATGCCTTCCAATTCGTCATCTCCAAGCCAGTGTTGTAAAAAGTCGTTATAATTATATTTTAATAATCCCTTTGCGGGATTTGCTACATAATAAAAACCATTCTTAATTTTGTATAGAACAACAAAATGATTTTGATCCCAATGTATTATCATGGGTAATGTAAGATCATTTAAACTAGAAATAGATATTTTAGCGGCTGAACACCTAAAGCCTAGTTTTTTAGCTGCATTGTTAATTCCTAACAATGATACGCCGTCACGTGTTATTCCAGAAAATTCTCTAAGCTTTTGTAAACTAAAATTCTTTCCATAGTGCTTGGCAATCATTCGAAGACATGTAGGGCCACAGTCCATTGCGTCAAGCTGTCTATATAATTTAAAAGCTCTTTTTGTCATAAAATAAATAATTATTTGTTAGGTTGGAACTACCAATTACATTGATCTTTTCATTGTACCAATACAACAAAATCTTTTTAATTTAATTTTTTTTAGAATAAAAACATAAAATCTTTAAACCTTTTAAAGATAATTTTTACTAACTCAACATTTAAATCAATTTAAAAAGAAAAAGGCAGAGTAACCAAACTCTGCCTTTTCTAAATTATTTAACTTTTTAATTATTTGCCTTTACCTTTTGCTGGTGCAGGTGCTGCCAACTCTTTTAATTTAGCAGCTGCAAATGTTCCAGAAGGATAAACAGCTACACTTTTGTTAAAATATTCTTTAGCTTTTTCTTTGTCTTTATAGTAGTAAAAACCACCAATAGTATCATAAGCTTCTGAAAGTTTTTTAGCATTCGCTGTAGCTAATTCTGGCTTCTCAGTTATTTTTTTGATATACTCCTCATAAAAAGGAAGCATTAAACCTTTCGGTTCTTTCTCGTCATCCAACAAACTATTGATACGCGCTCTTGTTAAATAAGCATCATAAGTTTCAGGAGCCAATTGCGTTACTTTGGCAATTGAAGAATCAGCCTTTACTAAAATATCTTTTGAAGGATTTTGCTTAGCAGTTAATTTAGCTGCATAATCAAAATAATTCGCCATTGCATTATAATAGTAGTTATAAAGAGCACCTTTTCCATTAGGATTGGCTTTTATGGCTTTTTCGTAAATCTCAGAAGATTTTGCATATTTCTTAGCATCATAGAAGCTTTTAGCGACTTCAGCTAGTGCGTCAGCATTTGTTGAATCTTTTTCAACTGCTTTTGTGATGTTAATTAAAGCTAAACTGTCTTGACCTGCTTTTAACTGGGCTTTACCTAAATATAAGTAATCAAATCCTAAGATTTTATTTGGATCTTTTTCTTTAGCAAAAAACTCATTCATGCTTGTTAAAGCCGCTGGATAGTTTTTATTTTCATACGCTGCCCAGCCTTTCATCCTTGATACAATTGCACTTTTAGGATCATTAGCAGGTGCTTGAATTGCTGTAGCTACTTGCTCTAAGGTTGGGAAATCTTTTGCATAAAACAAGAACTGAGCATAACGCAATTGAGATTCTAAAGATTTATCTGTTAAATCCATGTATTTTTTATAGTTCTCAATTCCTTTTGCTGCTTTTTCCTTATCGGTACCAAAGCTGCTCCACTGTAAATATAACTCACCTAACTCACGGTAGGCTGGGCCATAATTTGCATCAGCAGCAATTACATCCTGTAATTCTTTTTCACCTTCTGGAAAAGCTCTGGACTCCTTGTACATTTTACCGATCTGAGTTTTAGCCCTTCTATTGTTCGGGTCAACATCTCCAACACGCATGTATGGACCTAAAGCTTCAGAGTTTTTCTTCTGTAAAGCATAAGCATCACCTTGGGCCAAGAAAACTTCGGCATCTTTATCTTTAGAATCTAACTCATCAGCTTTAGTAATGTTAGCTAAAGCGTTGGTAAAATCAGGTTTAGATACGTCATCACTTGGTTTATCCTGCGCTAAATAAGCTTTACCGATATACAAATAAGTTTTGTAATCTTTTGGAGCCAAAGCTACAGCTTTATCAAAATTAGTTTTCGCAGAAGTTGGATCGTTTGACAACATATCTGCTTCACCTAAACCAATCAGGTTTAGGTTGTTTTTAGGATCAGCGGTAACACCTTTGGTAAATACCGCTCTGGCTGAGTCGATATAACCGGTTTTCAAATAAACCAAACCAAGATTGTAATAATTATTACCATCTGATGCTTTTGAGCTCACCAATGATTTAAGCACTGATGATGCTTTTTGGTACTGTTCAGCGTCAATGGCTTTTTTCGCGTCATTTAAATCTTGAGCAAAAACTGCAGAACCCATCAACACCAAACCTACATTTAAGGTTATTGCTTTCTTTAAAATTTTCATCGGATATTCTGTTTTTTTTATTTAATAAAAATGAAGTGTCTCTTTAGATTTACTTCGTGGTTCAATTTATAATTTTTAATTTAATTTTACTTTGTCAGGTTAATTTCCCTCGGCATTAATTTATGTGGCCCGAGTCCAGATTTAAGTACAATCAATTGTCCTCTCTGACTTCTTAACCATGTTGCAAATCCTGTGCCTAAACCATCTCTTCCTTCGCAATCTATAATATTTATATTTCTTAAGAAAGGATAAACACCATTAATCAAATTATCCTGAGTTGGCTTATAAAACTTGTCATCGCCAGGCCCACCCTTCACATTCTTTACACCTAATACCTTTATTTGAGAAAGATACTCACTTACCTCGGTATTTTTACTGGTAATCCAATTTACGCCCAAAATACCAATAAAATTTTTATCCTCAGCAATAAGTTTAATTACTTCATTGCTCGAATTTTTAGAATAAACACCTGTAGCTGGAAATTGACTGATATGAGCCAATTCTTTAAAATATTGAAAGGTACTTGAATAAGCGTTATCAAAGACCAATTTCTTATCTGATTTCTTCCCTTGTAATATATCAATAACCTCTTTAACGTTAATTGTACTATCAATATTGCCCTGATTGGTAATTAAAGCAATGCCATCAATAGCAAAACGTGAAGTATTGATTTTAATATTACGCTGGTTATAATACTTTTCTTCTGCTTTGCTTAATAACCTTGGTAAAACGATTACCCTTACACTATCATTTAGAAATGCAGGCAATAATTTTTCTTCAGGTTTTACAGTTGATTCAAATTTTGCATCGGGATAATCCAGACTAAAAATATCGATCTGATCCTGAACAATCGGCCCAACACTTTCATCGACCAATATTTTTAAGGTACCGCTTGTTCTGGTTTCTTTAACTGCATCTGCCTTGTTTTTGCGTTTGCAGGATACAAGTAAAGCTAATACACAAAATATTAAAAGGAAATTTTTCATTGAGATGATTAGTCGCGCCTACCCAGGCTTAAAAGTCTTACAAAAGCATAAATAATCAAAAAGATACCGATTGCGATGCGGCCCCATTGTGGAATAGTGCTTAAACGAAGGGCAATTGGTTCGTAAAATATAAATGCGAAGCCCAATATCACATAAAAGACGAACATGATAAGGCCTAAAATGAGCAAAAACCGCTGTTTAGGCGATTTTTGCTTAAAAATATCAAAATTTAACATCTACTATTAGTTCAATGTAAAGTTAACGTTGATGTTGTATTTTACCCTTACCGGCTTACCATTTTGGATACCTGGGTTCCAACGTGGACTAGCTTTCAATACACGGATAGCTTCTTCATCAGTTCCGCTACCCAAACCGCGGGTAACCTGGATATCTGTTAATTTACCATCTTTCTCTACAACGAATGATAAAAATACTTTACCCTGAACGTTGTTTTCTTGTGCCATTGGCGGGTATTTAATTGCTCCCGATAGGTATTTATAAAATTTAGCGATACCTCCTGGGTACTCCGGTTGTTTCTCGATACTAACAAAGTCGTAAACTTTATTATCATCAACCGCAACAGCAGCTTCTCTTTTTGGTCCTTCACCTACCGGTTCAGCGATAACAATATCTGCTGTTGGATCACCTTTGATATCTCTCTGACCTGGATCAGCTTCTTTCAATTTTTCAACTGTAGGTGGTTCATCACGAACCTCGATATCGGGCTTTACAATTGGAGGTGGCATTTTCACCTGATCAACCTTTGGTGGCGGTGGCTCTACCGGTGGCGGTGGAGGTGTTTCCGGGTTTACCGGTGGTGGTGGAGCTAAAATTACTTCCTGTGCTTTTACCTGATCTTCCTGCTGATCCATTGAACCTTTGATAAGGCTATAGATTTTTGGAGAGAAAAATAAAACGAGGAAGATAATAGATCCAATAATTAAGGCTCTTGTAGTGTTGGCACCATTGCTTTTACGCAATTGGTACGCACCATAGTTTTTGTTTTTATCGGCAAAAACCACTTCAAGCCATTCTTTTCTGAATATATCTAACTTCGACATAACTATTGGTTTTACTGATTATAAAATTCCTTTTTCTTTCATGAACTGTTTCTCATTGTCAAGGATATTATCATCATCAATCTGACGAACCTTCACTTTAAGAATTTCCAACTCATCCATCATATCTACAAAGTTTTGGAATGTAGAACCTGATGTTGGTTTTACCAGTACAACAAAGTCTCCGGCAACGCCTGAGGCATCAGCTGCTTTTCTATTTTTAACAATAGCATCTTCGATTTGTGAACCAGATTCTATTGTTGGTGCGCTTTCGCCAGCTACTCCCATGTACCATGCAACTTTATCGCTTTTACCCAATAAAATTGTCATTGTTTTACTTGCTTTCAGCTCCAATCTGTTCTCAGGTAACTTTTCGTTTTTATCTGGCTTTGCAATATCCATCGCTTGTGGCGTAGAGATTACTGTTGTTAAGATAAAGAATGTTACCAAAAGAAACATTAGATCCACCATTGGAGTCATATCAACCCTTGGGGTGGCTTTCTTCCCGCCTGTGTTTAATTCTGCCATTTCTTATTTCTTTTTAGCTTCAGAGTTGGTAACCAATAAAAACTTGTTTACGCTTTGTTTCTGAAGTACATCAATAATCTTTTTAACTACCGGATATTCTTCTTTGGCATCACCTTTAATACTGATACGCATATCCTGATTATTAATCTCCTTAGTTGCTCTACGGGCATTTAACACCCATGCATTTAACTGATTGTCAGTCGAATCTGAAGGTATTCCAGGTTGAATCCCTGGTTTCATACGGTCAGCACCATTTAAGGCAATAAGTGATTTTAAATTCTGGATCGGAACACCGAAACTTCCTATCGAAGAAAAGCGTTGTACTTCTAATGGAGTGAACGATATTTTATACTGTTCGCCCATTAGTTCTAATGTTTTCGCTCTTACTTTGACCCCTGCTACTTCAAAGAAAACTTTACCCTGCCCAATGGTTAATATTGCATTGTTTTCTACCGGCACCTTAAATTCATACGTAGATGAAGGTGTAGAAACGGCTAGTGGTTCTGGTTGCCTTGCTGTAGCAGTTAAGATGAAGAAAGTAAGTAACAATGATGCCACATCACACATGGCGGTCATATCTGTTACTGTACTTGTTCTTTTAACTTTAATTCTAGGCATAATATTTTTTACTAGTTTTTAATAATGATGATCTTTTTTCCGGTTTTCCATAAAGCCGGCAAAAATTTTTTCAAAATTCTTATTTATGCGAACTAGCGTATGTTTGAACGATGCTGAAACCAGCCTCATCGATTGCGTAAGTTAACTTATCGATTTTAGAAGTTAATACGTTGTACATGATAATTGCTACAGTAGATACCAAGATACCTGTTGCAGTATTGATAAGTGCCTCAGAGATACCTACCGCTAATGCTGACTGATCTGGAGCACCAGAGTTTGCTAAACCGGCGAATGCACGGATCATACCTGTTACTGTACCCAATAAACCTACTAATGTACCAATTGATACCAAAGTTGCAATAACAGTTAAGTTTTGCTCTAACATTGGCATTTCTAAAGCTGTAGCTTCTTCAACCTCTTTTTGGATCGCAACGATTGATTGCTCAACATCCATGTTGGTATCAGCTTCAACTTCGCTGTATTTTTTCAAACCAGATTTAATTACGTTAGCAACCGAACCTTGTTGTTTATCACACTCAGCTTTTGCAGCCTCGATGTTACCTGCGCTTAATAAACCTTGTACTTTACGAATGAAAGTATCTAAGCTAGATTTTCCACTTGCTTTACCAATAACGATGAAACGTTCGATAGAGAATACAATTACCACTAATAGTAATCCAACTAAGATTGCTACGATAGGGCCTCCTTTGTAAGCTGTTCCAAGATAGTTACCAGCTAATGGTAATTTCTCTCTGTCACCATCGATAAAGTTACTTCCTTCTCCGAATACGAATCTCCAAACACAGAATCCAATAACGATACAGATTGGAATAACGAATGTTGCAAATACGTTTGAAGCACTAGAAGAGCTCTCTTTTTTAACAGTTGTTGGTTTTGGTGCGTTTGCCATTTTTTTTGAAATTTTAGTTTTAGTTCTTGTTTTTAATTTTTAGCTGTTTTTTCTTATTGTAATACACTCAACGTTTCTTATCCGAAATTGTTGCGAAAAACAAATTTATAAATTGATTTTAAATTACAAATTAATAAATCAATAAGCAATTAAATCGTTACTTAGAATTTAGTTTCGGTAAACCACATAGGGTGTATAACAAAAAAATTGCCCCAGCCGAGGCAATTCTTTCACAATAAAAACTAAAAAAAAATCGAATTGCAAATTTTTCGCTCAAAAAATGCATTTTAAAGTGCATTTAACATAATTTTAACGCTTCGTGTCTGCTTTTTGGTACTTTTGTCAGTTCAAATTGCTTAAAATTTTCTGAGAAGGCATCTGCGAGCTGATAAGCTTTTAAAAAATATTCTTCCTGATTATCCCATGTTTTAGACGGATCTAAAATATCGTCGGGCACCCCCGGACAAATTAACGGCATCATTAATTTAAATACATGATGCTGTTTATAATGATGGTGATTTAAATCTCCGTTTAGGGCAGCCTTGATCATAGCACGGGTATAACTTAATTTCATCCTTTTACCTACGCCATAAGCTCCCCCACTCCATCCTGTATTTACCAGCCAAACGTGTACTTTGTGCTTTTTCATCTTCTCCCCCAATAAAGCTGCATATTTTGAAGGATGCAATGGAAGAAAAGCTTTACCGAAACATGCCGAAAAGGTTAACTGGGGCTCAGTAACACCAGCTTCTGTACCCGCAACTTTAGCGGTATAACCACTCATAAAGTGGAACATGGCCTGTTCTACGTTTAATTTGGATATTGGAGGCAATACCCCAAATGCATCAGCGGTAAGGAAAAAAATATTTTTCGGTACCGCAGCCACAGAGGGCAGGATGGCATTATCAATATAATCTATAGGATAGGCTACGCGGGTATTCTCGGTTTTATCGATATTGGAGTAATCAACATCTTTTGTTCCCTGGAAAAAGTTGATATTTTCTAATAAGGATCCAAATTTAATAGCTTTAAAGATCTGAGGTTCTTTTTCTTCCGTTAAATCAACACATTTTGCATAACAGCCTCCTTCAAAGTTGAATACGGAATCACTACCCCAGCCATGCTCGTCATCGCCAATCAAACCTCTCTCGGGATCGGCAGATAAAGTGGTTTTGCCCGTTCCAGACAAGCCGAAGAAGATAGCGGTATCTCCATCCTTGCCCACATTTGCAGAGCAGTGCATAGAAAGTGTATTCTTATATACCGGAAGAATGAAGTTAAGTACAGAGAAGATTCCTTTTTTAATTTCACCAGTATAACCTGTTCCACCGATCAAGATCATTTTTTTGGTGAAATTGATGATAGAGAAATTTTCCTGAC
Organism: Pedobacter jeongneungensis; assembly: GCF_000633455.1. GTDB lineage: Bacteria > Bacteroidota > Bacteroidia > Sphingobacteriales > Sphingobacteriaceae > Pedobacter > Pedobacter jeongneungensis_A. Next base: position 36,323 of record NZ_AYMG01000036.1, on the reverse strand, counting down.
GGGTTCCGTCAACAGCAGGATCGGCCAGGAAGCCTGGCGCAGCAATAATGGTCCACTCTGGCCTACTGACTAAAGCATCTTCATCAGGGCGGATAAATAAATGATGAGCAAAAAGATTCTGATAAGCCGTTTCTGTAATTACGCGGATGGATATTGCATAATCCGGATCGGCACATGCTGAAGCATCCCTTACATAAATTGTTTTATCGCCAAGGTAACTCGTGAGCTTATCAAATAACTGATCAAATTTTTCAGGACTGATTTTAATGTTTACATCGCCCCACCAAACCTGGTCTTCAGTTACGTCATCGCACACGATAAACCTGTCTTTAGGCGAACGTCCGGTAAATTTCCCTGTATCAATGGCCAGCGCTCCCGATGCAGCCATTGTACCTTCATTATTTAATAATGCATCATCAATTAACTCCTCTGGAGATAACTGGTACTTTACAGCAATGTTCCCGCCTAGATTTAAGTAGCTTAAATCTGGCGCTTGCAGTTTCTTTTTGCTCATAACAATAAGTTAGTTAGTGGAGCAAAGGTAAAGACTTATGTTGCACAAAAACGAGTTTTAAAACATAATTTTTTACATATTGTAGCAAATACACTATGATTTATATATCTCATTTACAATTACTTAAAAAGTATTTTTGAACATAAAAAATTTAAAAAAATACACTAAGTTAAATTTGGTAAATGGTTTTAGTGTGTTTGAATTCTTTTTAGTACACACCTATATGGGATTGAGTGTAAGTTATGCATCTTAGATAAAAAACATCAATTTACCACCCCGCCCTGCGGGCACCCCTCCAAAAGAGGGGAATAATTAGACGCTGGAAAGGCAACCAACTTAAATAGTAGCACCAGCCCACGTTAATTAAACCTGATAAAAGCGGCAGCTCCCGAATCCCCAACAACAAAACAGCACTCCCATCGGGACTATAGCGATTAGCAGGGCTGCATTATCGGGAGGAATACTGAAGGATCTTTTCAAATTATCAAAAACCACCCCGCCCTTTGGTTACCCTCCGAAAAGAATCGAGCAAGCACTCCAAAGCAGCAGAATGAATAATGCGGCTATTTCATTTACTTAAACGTTTTAATAGAAATTTCGAAATAAAATTGAAAAAACATTTGCATTTTAAAAAAATAATCTTCTACTTTACGGTGTACAAAGTACACGAAGACAAGATGAAATTTAACACTTCAATTATTACAACGATTATTATTACCACCGGTATAAACCAGCGGGGCTAATTTGTTGTAAATTGAAAAAACATAAAACACAGAAAGCGTCCCGATGAAAATCGGGACGCTTTTTTTTTAAACCCATGCTGAATGAAACCTGTACGAACGAGCATTTTAAACCACAGATCGGTACGGCAACAAACAGTTTAACCTAATATAAACTAATGAAAGTACTCAAATTCGGCGGCACATCCGTAGGTTCGGCCGAGAACATTAAAACCCTCTTACGCCTGGTTGGCGAAGAAAAACAGAAGAACAGCCCGGTAGTTGTATTATCGGCAATGAGCGGTGTAACCAATTTGCTTACCGATATGGCCGAAATGGCCGAACGGGGTGAAGATTATGATGCCCATTTAAAAGAAATTGAAGCAAAACACTTTGCTGTAATCCGCACGCTTTTACCTGCTGCAGCACAGAACCCGGTGTTTACGCGTTTAAAAATCTTTTTTAACGAACTGGAAGATCTGCTGCAGGCGGTAACTAATCTGCGTGAGCTAAGTTTGCAAACGAAAGACCAGATTTTAAGTTATGGGGAGCGCTGCTCTACCTTTATGATCAGCCATATTGCTTCGCAAAGTTTTGGTGGAACACTTTATGTAAATGGTTCTGACCTGATTAAAACCGATAGCAACTTTGGTCAGGCAAAAGTAGATACGGAGCTGACTGAAATGCTGATCAACAATTTTTACCAGGATAATAAAGACAAGGTACTTTTTGTAACCGGGTTTATTGCCAGTAACGCGGCAGGTAGGGTAACTACATTAGGTCGTGGTGGTTCTGATTATACGGCAGCGGTTTGGGGGGCAGCCTTAAATGCAGAGGAAATAGAAATCTGGACAGATGTAAACGGTATGATGACGGCTGATCCGCGTATTGTTAAAAAAGCTTTCTCGTTACCGGAGTTAAGTTATACTGAAGCCATGGAATTGAGTTATTTCGGGGCGAAAGTAATTTATCCGCCAACAATGATCCCTGCTTTTATGAAGAAAATCCCGATTGTGATCAAAAACACTTTTGAACCGGATTTTAGTGGAACATATATTAAAAGCGACGTAAAAACTTCGAGTTTGCCGATAAAAGGAATTTCTTCTATCGATCAGATCAGCATCATTAATTTAACGGGTAGCGGTATGGTTGGCAAGGCAGGCTTTAGCGGGAGATTATTTTCACTGCTTTCGCGCGAGCAGATCAATGTAGTATTGATTACACAATCTTCATCAGAGCATAGCATTACCTTCGCAGTTAAACCAACAGATGCTTCGCAGGCCATTGCTTTAATCAAAAAAGAATTTGAACTGGAACTGGATGCTAAAAAATTAGAACTGCCAGAAGTGGAAAATAACCTTTCTGTTTTGGCGATAGTTGGCGAAAACATGAAACGTACCCCAGGGATGAGCGGACGTTTGTTCAATGCATTGGGCCGTAATGGTATTAACGTAAGGGCTATTGCACAGGGTTCATCTGAATATAATATTTCGGTAATCATTAGTAAAGATGATTTATCGAAAGCGGTTAACGCGGTACACGATGCTTTTTTTACCGACCTGAAAAGGACATTAAATATTTTCTGCTTAGGTACAGGAAACATTGGCAAAACCTTATTTAATCAATTAAAAGAGCAAATGCCCTTCCTGGCGGCCAATAACGATTTACAGGTTAAGGTTGCCGGCATTAGTAATACCCGTAAAATGATTTTCAGTGCAGATGGTTTATCGCTCGAAAATTGGGAAACCGAACTAGATGCAAATGGTGAAAAAGCAGATCTAGCAGGTTTTGTAGCCAAAATGAAAGCTTTAAACTTACCCAACTGTGTTTTTGTGGATAATACCGCTGCAGAATCGCCAATAGAATTTTATCAGGGCATATTCGAAAGCAGCATTTCTGTGGTAACCTGTAATAAAAAAGGAAACTCTGCAGGTTATGCGCAGTATAAATCATTTAAAGATACCGCCCGTAAATTTGGTGTCGATTTTTATTATGAAACCAATGTTGGTGCTGGTTTACCTATTATACGCACACTTAAAGAGTTAATGATGAGCGGCGATAAGGTTGCCCGGATTGAAGCTATTTTATCAGGAACGATTTCTTACATCTTCAATAATTTTAAAGGAGAAGCCGGTTTTTATGAAACAGTTAAGGAAGCACAAGAACTAGGCTATACGGAACCAGACCCTCGCGATGACTTAAATGGAAAAGATTTTATGCGTAAAATGCTGATCCTTGCCCGCGATGCAGGTTATCCTTTAGAAGCCAGTGATGTGAAAATCGATAATATTTTGCCAGAAGCCTGTTTAAATGCGACATCGGTAGAAGACTTTTATTCGGAACTACAAGCTAATGCGGCTTACTTCGAAAACCTGAAACAAACTGCAGCCAGTGAGGGAAAGGTTTTACGCTATATCGGTAAATTGGAAGATGGCAATGTAGAGATCAGCCTGCAAATGGTGGATGATACTCATCCTTTTTATATGCTATCGGGAAGTGACAACATTATTTCTTTTACTACTGACCGTTATAAAACCCGTCCGTTGGTGGTAAAAGGTCCTGGTGCAGGTGCAGAAGTAACGGCCGCCGGTGTTTTTGCGGATATCATTAACGTTGGTACTTTAAACAACTAGTGTAATGAATCCGGTTTTAACGCATAAAAATGAAATCCTAAGCCTGGTTGATCAGGCAATGATTGATTTTGAAAACATCACGGAAAAAGCCTGGAACGATAAACCGCAACCCTCAAAATGGTCTAAAAAAGAATTATTGGGTCATTTGATCGATAGTGCATCGAATAATATCCGTCGGTTAATTGTTGGCCAGTATGAGCAGGGTGTTAAAATTGTTTATCATCAGGATGAATGGGTGCTTTATCAAAATTATCAGGGAACTGATATCGCTGATGTTAAAATGCTTTGGAAATTGTTGAATGATCAGATTTGCCGGGTAATTGAAAATATTCCGGAAGAAAAGCTGCAAAACAATTGCGATACAGGTAAAGGGAAAATAGATCTACACACACTTTCTTACTTTATTGAAGATTATGTGTTGCATTTAAAATATCATTTAAAGCAAATAACGGTATAATGGCTATGTTAGGAATCGAAAATTTAGGTGCATTTATATTAGCTGCTATTATAGTGGTTATTACGCCCGGTGTAGATACCATAATGGTTTTAACAAGAAGTATTTCTAAAGGGAAAAATTCAGGTTTATACTCTGCTCTAGGCGTGAGTTTGGGCTTGCTTGTACATACTTGTGCAGCTACATTTGGCCTTTCTCAAATTTTATCGAAATCAGCCATTGCTTTTAGCATAGTTAAATACCTGGGCGCAGCCTATCTCATTTACCTGGGCTACCGGTCTTTTGCCAGCAAAGATGAACACGTTGAGATAAAGCCCGTTGAAAGTAAAGTTACCGGAATGAAACAAATGTTTTTTACGGCGCTTCTTAGTGATATTTTAAATCCTAAAATAGCCCTCTTCTTTCTTGCATTTCTACCCCAGTTTATCAATAGCAAAGAGATTAATAATCCAGTCCCCTATTTGTTACTTGGTCTTATTATTTTCTTCATTACCTTAATCTGGTGTTCATTTTTAGCATTAACAGGAAGCAACGTAGCTAAGCACTTTAACCGAAATAAAAATATCGAGATCTGGATGAACAAAACTTCAGGGGTAGTATTTATTCTATTGGGGCTAAAAATAGCCTTAACCAAAAAATAACATTTAAGTTTTACCAAACAGCCAATAAGGCAATCAGTATTAAAAGATGCAAAAGAATATAAATGATAATGAGCTAGCTCCAGCGGATTTAGAAGTTGGCACTTCTATCCGGGTATTTGCGCCCGCAACTGTAGCAAACGTTGTTTGTGGTTTCGACGTACTGGGCTTCGCAGTAAATGAACCGGGTGACGAAGTGGAAATGCGTTTTACCGATACACCAGGAGTAGTGATCAAAAGAATTACCGGCGATGACGGCCGTTTACCATTGGATGCTGCTAAAAATACGGTAAGTGCCAGTGTGCAGCATTATTTAAAACATATCGATCGTTTAGATGTGGGTGTAGAAATTGAACTGCACAAAAAAATGCCCATTGGTAGCGGATTGGGCTCGAGCTCGGCCAGTACAGTTGCAGGTTTATTTGCCATTAACAAATTAATGGGCGATTTATTAACGGCCAAAGAATTGGTTCCTTTTGCCATGAAAGGCGAAGAACTGGCTTGTGGCTATGGCCATGCCGATAATGTTGCGCCTGCTTTATTGGGCGGATTTGTGTTGGTGAGAAGTTACGAGCCACTCGATGTAATTTCGTTACCCACACCTGCAGGCATGTATGCCGCAATTGTTTACCCTGAAGTAGATGTACCTACCAAAGATGCACGCCAGATGATACGCAGTAAGGTTGCTTTAAAAGATGCTGTTACCCAATGGGGAAATGTGGCAGGTTTGGTTAGCGGATTGTTTATGAATGATTTTGACCTGATTGGCCGCAGTATGAAAGATGTTTTGGTAGAACCGACACGTTCGATACTAATTCCTGGTTTTGAAGAAATGAGAAAACTGGCAATGGAAAACGGGGCAATCGGTTTCGGAATTTCAGGTTCTGGCCCATCTGTATTTGCCTTAACCAAAGACGAAGAGACGGCCAGAAAAATAACCAAATCGCAACAGCAACACCTACATAAAATAAATATTAACAGCAAAGCTTTTGTTTCTCCGGTTAACGCGGAAGGACCGAAGGTGATGTAAATAAGGCTGGAAGGTAGAGGGCATAAAGGCTGAGGGTTAAAAGCCCAAAACCTTTCAACCTTTAACCTTCCAGCCCCCCAACCTCTTAAACATGAAACTATACTCAACCAATAATAAAGATTTACGTGTTTCTTTTAAAGAAGCCGTTTTTAACAGTATGCCGCAGGATAAAGGCTTATATATGCCGGTAGAAATCCCGCAGCTTGATACAGATTTTATCGAAAATATTGAGAAGTATTCTCTACCTGAAATTGCTTATAAAGTAGCCTCGACATTATTAAAAGATGAAATTCCTGCAGAAGATCTAAAAGCTTTAATTGATGATGCGATTAATTTTGAAGCTCCGGCGGTAAAATTAGATGATAAAACTTTTGTTCTGGAATTATTTCATGGTCCATCTTTGGCCTTTAAAGATTTCGGCGCCCGTTTTATGAGCCGTGTACTGGCTTATTTCTTAAAAGATGGTGAACAACTCTTGGATGTTTTGGTCGCTACTTCTGGTGATACCGGCGGAGCTGTAGCTCTGGGTTTCTTAGGCGTTCCGAATACCAGGGTAACGATCCTTTATCCGGAGGGAAAAGTAAGCCCTATACAGGAATTACAATTGACTACCAATGGAGAAAATATAAGAGCCGTTGAAGTTAAAGGCACTTTTGATGATTGCCAGGCTTTGGTAAAACAAGCCTTTGCAGATGATGAACTGAATGCAAAATTCCGGTTAACCTCAGCCAATTCAATTAACATTTCAAGGTTGATTCCTCAAACCTTTTATTATTTCAATACTTATGCCCAACTGAAAAAGCAAGGCTTAAATGATGTAATATTTTCTGTACCAAGTGGAAACTTCGGAAATATCGGTGCTGGCCTGCTGGCTTACAAACTAGGATTACCAGTTAAACAGTTTATTGCCGCTACCAACGTTAATGATACGGTTCCCCGCTTTTTAGAAAGTGGTGTTTATGAAGCGAAACCGTCTACACAAACCTACTCAAACGCCATGGATGTTGGTGCACCAAGCAACTGGGTACGTATTATGGATCTTTTTGATCAGGATGTAGAAGCGGTTAAAAAAGTGGTTACTTCTTATCGCTTTACTGACGAAGAAACATTACGAGGTATTAAAGAACTCGACAATAAACTAAATTATGTTGCCTGTCCGCATACAGCGATTGCGTATTTGGCAATTGAAAAATACAGAAACGAAAATCCATCTGATGAAAGTGTGGCTGTTTTCTTATCTACTGCACATGCCTGTAAGTTCCCGGATATTTTCCCGGCGGATATTGCAGCTAAAATAGAAATCCCAGATCAGGTAAAAGCTTTGGAAAGCAGACCTAAACATGCAGATCAGTTGGGTGTGGATTTTGAAGGATTTAAGGGTTACTTACTTAAAGGGTAATAATTATATTGATCGTCATCCCCAACCTGATTGGGAATCCTAATGCACATGAATAAGCATTAAGATTCCCGCTTGCGCGGGAATGACGTATTTTGAAATTAATGTCCTGATTTCATACTCGTCTGCTCGATACCTTTCAACCGTTTCGAGCAATAAATACCGAAATACAAGATAAACAGGTAGCAGATCAATGGCAATATAAATGAATGATGAACACCGATTTTATCGGCAACAGCCCCCTGAATAAGCGGCATAATGGCACCTCCTAAAATGGCCATTACCAATAGCGACGATCCCTGACTGGTATAAGCACCCAGTTTAGCAATCGCCAGCGTATAAATATTCGAGAACATAATCGAATTAAAAATCCCGATCCCCAAAACGCTGTACATCGCCAATTCGCCTTTGTTTACCATTGCTGATATCAACAACAGTACATTTATAGCAGAAAAAATTGCTAACGTTCTTGCTGGAGCAGATTTACCAACTAAAAATCCTAAGAAATTTAAAGCAATAAATACCAGGAAAAAACTGATCTGTGCAAAAGTTAAATCAACAATGCCATAAATTAAGGCAAACACCAAAACAGCAGTTCCCAACATATAAATAATCTTTTTCGATTGGCTTAGTGTATGGTTAAGGGAAATTGAGCCTACAAAACGTCCAATCATTGCCCCGCCCCAATAAAGGGATAAATAATTTTTACTCACCACCTCATCCAATCCGGTTATTTCTGGTAACCTTAAAAAACTAATGATAAAACTGCCCACAGCGACTTCGGCACCAACATAACAGAACAAGGCTATAATTCCCCTGGTTAAATGCGGGAATTTTAATACCCCCAAGCCTTTTACCTGCTCTTCCTCTTCAGGCTGAAATGAAGGTAGTTTTACATAAAAAATAAGCAGACCAACCAATAATAATATTGCGGCAAAAATTAAATAAGGAATACGTGTGGCAGAGGCACTGAAACTTCCATCGGCTTCCGAAAAGAATTCGAAAATCAGGTGGCCACCTAAAATTGGGGCAATGGTAGTTCCAAAAGCGTTAAAGGCCTGTGTTAAATTTAAACGGCTAGAGGCACTATCCTCCGGGCCTAATAATGAAACATAGGCATTAGCCGTAATCTGAAGGACGGTAAATCCTAAACCCAATACAAACAATGCTCCTAAAAACAATGGATAAACCGAATAAGTTGCTGCTGGGAAAAATAAAGCACAGCCAATGGCGGCGAGTACGATTCCAAAAAGAATTCCTTTTTTATACCCGACTTTATTAATCGGATCACCCTTGGTATAAGAAATCAAAAAGTAAATCAGTGAACCTACAAAATAAGCACCGAAGAAACAAAATTGCACCAGCATCGATTCAAAAAAGCTCAATTTAAAAAGCTGCTTCAAATATGGAATCAAAATATCGTTCATGCAGGTGATAAACCCCCACATGAAAAATAAAAGGGTAATGGTAACTAAGGGAACGGCGTAATTTGATCGAGACTGGCTTTCGGCAATTTTGTTATTCATTTATATTTAAATTATTTAATTGGGTAAAGCTAGCCCAATAATTACATTAGGAGGGTTTAACCACAGATTAGTTACCATTTTTTTACTTTCAGCAACTAATATCAGACAAAAAAATCCCGATTTTCATCGGGATCTATTATTATTTGGCGCTTCGCGATTTTAATGTTTTCAGCTCACGCTGCAGTTCTTCAATTTGTTGCTGCTGTTCTTTTATACTCGCTACCAAAAGCGGAACTAAACTTTCATAATCAACCTTGGTAATGGTTGCACTTTTAAATGCATTTTTACCTGCCGGATAATCTTTAGCCTGTACGGAAACGATTTCCGGAACAGTGGCTTTAGCATCAGCACCTATGAAACCATATTGTGGCCTGGCAGATAATTTTAATTTTTCGGCCCAGGCTTTATCGTAATTAAAACTTACCGGCTCGAGCTTAGTAACCCGACTTAAAGCATCTTCTACAGGTTTAATATTGTTTTGCACAACTTCTTGTGCACTGATTTTTAATGAAGCAGCGGCTAACAGCACTGCGAATGAAATTGCTCGTTTCATATCTTATTATTTGTAATTTTTAAAATAGACTATTTGCTTCACTGTTATGCGAAACAAAGAATAAACTGAAAGGATATGCTAAATAGAAGGAGGTGGCGTTAAAACTTCGGGGAAATAAGCCAATTTAAAAGCGTGACCAGGAATGATTACCTTCTTAACAGTTTGGAGCGGGAAATAAATATCGGTATGAAGTAAGATCTGATTTATAGCATATTCGGTTTCTACTTTCTTTTCTTCCTTTTCGGTAGCATCATCATTAGTAGATAAAACCTCAATACAATCTGCAGAATAGCTCAAATACGAAATCACATGACTTACTTTTAGAAAAAAAGTTAGTGCAATGCAGCTAATGATGATGTATTTAAGGGTATTAAACTTCATTGATACAAATATAAGTTATACGCCCTTAAAACAATAAATTTAAGGTTAAAGTTCTGTAAGAATTTCTTTCATGGCAACCGTAGCCAGTTCAATATCTTCATTTTTTGTCCTCCAGTTTACAAAAGCGGCTCGGATCCCCTTCTTTCCGTTATAAAATGTAGGGGTCATAAATACTTTTCCGGTTGCATTTAGTTTAGTTAAGAATGATGGAACTAAACTTTCATCTGTTAAAGAAAAACAAACCGTATTTAAACGGACAGGCGCTAACAGCTCGAAGTTTGGATTTTCGCTGATGAAACCGGCAAATTGTAGAGCCATGTCAACATTCCGCTCTACAATTTCCTGATAACCCTGTTTTCCATAACTCGTTAAGGTAAACCAAGCAGGCAAAGCCCTTAAGCGGCGGGAATTTTCGGGTAGAAAATTAAGATAACTGAAGTTATCCATAGGATTTCCCAAATAAGCCGCATTTGAATTCTGAAAGGTTTCTACCTGCAACAGCTGATGTTTTTCCTTTACAAAAAATACCGCACTTTCATAAGGTACATTTAACCATTTATGGCAATCTACCGTAATACTATCGGCATTTCCCCAGCCTTTAACCAAGTGGTCGTATTTTGGAGAGCAAGCCGCAAAACCGCCAAATGCTGCGTCAATGTGCCACCAGAAATTGTATTTCTCTTTTAATGCATTTATGGCTTCAAAATCATCGAAATCGACCGTATTTACTGTTCCGGCACTTGAAATTAAAATGAATGGTTCGCCATTTAGTGCTTTGATTTTCAGTTCCAGATCAGCAACATCCAAAGCTTCGCGATTACCCTGCATTACATTTACCTGAATAAAATTGCCACTGCCCAAACCTAACATCGACAATGATTTAATAGCAGATGAATGTGGTGTAGCAGATAGTACCTTTACATTACCCGACACCCCTTCTCTCGCAAAATCTTTACCCAGCTGCTTGCCAATCCATTGCCTGCCAACGGCCAGGCAAGTAAAATTTGATAAAGTGGCTCCCGTTACAAATCCACCAAAAAAATCTTTAGGGAGATTAAATAGCGAAAGCAACAGCTGAATGGTTTCGAGTTCGATTGTAGCAGAAATATCTCCGCCTCCTTTTGCGCTCTGTGTGTTTTGATCGTATATGGTTGCGAGCCAATCGCCTGCGATAGCAGCAGGTGTTGTTCCTCCGGTTACAAAACCCCAATACCTCGGTCCTGATGATGCCACCATAATGGGCTCAAAACGCTGATTAAATTGCTTTAAGGCTTCAATAGCACCAGTACCTTGCTCGTTTAAATCACCAATAATCTGCACTTCTCCCGAACTGGCTGTTGACCGTTCATGAATATGGTTTAAATAATCAATTCCTTGTTTTTTAACCTCGGCTAGTATGGCATCGAGATTTTGTTGGTCGATATTTAAATTATTCATAGTGATCTGTTTAAGGAATAAAGAAAAATATGTCATTGCGAGGCACGAAGCAATCCTACACGATCGCTAATTAACCCAGTGCTTTAGATTGCTTCGTGCCTCTTTTGTTCGTTGAGATTTGCAATCTCGTCGCACTGTGCTGTGGATTTGAAATCCATTAAAAGATATCTAAAGACGGGATTGCAAATCCCGACTAACGATGGTCTACTAAAAAATAGCTTTCGCAATTTTTTTAGTCTGCTCGGGGCGGCCCATGGTGTAAAAATGCAATACCGGAGCACCGAAATCAATTAGTTCTTTACATTGTTTGATCATGGCTTCTGTACCGATTTCTTTAGCCTCATTGTTATTTTTGGCATGCGATAGTGCATCGGTTAACTCATCAGGTAAATCGATATGGAAAATCTTAGGCAGCACATTTAGCTGCGATAGGGTACTTATTGGTTTCAGGCCTGGTATAATCGGCACATTGATGTCGTTCTCTCTGCATTTCTTTACAAAATCGAAATACTTCTGGTTATCGAAAAACATCTGGGTTACGATAAACTCCGCACCTGCCTCTACCTTCTTTTTCAGGTATTTGAAATCGGTGCTCATGTTAGGGGCTTCAAAATGTTTTTCTGGATAACCTGCAACGCCAATACAAAAATCACTTTTAAAAGTTTCTACATCTTCATGCAGAAATTTACCCTCATTATGATTTTTGATATGCTCAATCAGGTCTGTAGCATAACAGTGTCCGCCAGGAGTTGGAACAAAATTTCCATCAGCTTTACGGGCATCACCACGTAATGCCAAAACATTATCTATACCCAAAAACTGTAAATCGATGAGCGCATTTTCGGTTTCCTCTTTGGTAAATCCACCGCAGATTAAATGTGGTACTGCATCAACCTTATATTTATGGATAATGGCCGCACAAATGGCAATGGTACCCGGGCGCTTGCGATAAGATACCTTTTGGAGCAAACCATTTGCCTGCTCTTTATAAATATAATCTTCACGAAGCGATGTTACATCAATAAAAGGAGGATTAAATTCCAATAGTGGTTCTATCGCATCGTAAATCCATTGGATGCTTTGTCCTTTTACAGGTGGTAATAATTCAAAAGAGAATAAGGTTTTACCCTTTGCGTTTTTTATATGGTCTGTAATCTTCATAACCTGGTTTGGTTGTCATGCTGAATGCTTATGAAGCATCTCAAACATAATGGCAGTTCCTGTTTTTTGATGACTGCTAACATCAAAATGATATGTTCTTCGCTTAGAGATCCTTCGTTGCATCCGATAGCTATCGGATCAGGATGACAAAGCGATAGGTTAATAAGCTAAATTCGGACTTAACCACCGCTCCACTTCTTCAACCGGCATATTTTTCCTGATGGCGTAATCTTCAATCTGGTCTTTGGTTATTTTTCCTAATCCGAAATACCTCGAATCGGGGTGTGCGAAATAAAATCCACTTACCGCAGCTGTTGGATACATGGCATAACTTTCGGTTAAATGCAATCCGATTTTGTTTTCTGCATCCAGCAATTGGAATAAAGTTCCTTTTTCGGTGTGTTCCGGACAGGCAGGATAACCTGGTGCCGGGCGGATACCTGCATATTCTTCCTTAATCAGTTCCTGGTTACTCAGATTTTCATCCTGTGCATAACCCCAATATTCTTTACGTACGCGCTCGTGCAGGCGTTCTGCAAAAGCTTCAGCCAAACGATCGGCCAAGGCCTTAGCCATGATGCTGTTGTAATCATCATAATTGGATTCGAACTCATTTACCAGTTCATCAATCCCAATACCCGCTGTTACTGCAAAACCACCAAAATAATCCTGGATTCCACTTTCTTTTGGCGCAATAAAATCAGATAAAGCATAGTATGGCTGTCCATCTACTTTTTCGGCCTGTTGGCGGAGGGTATGGATAGTTACCAGTTGGGAGTTTTCAGTTTTCAGTTTGGAGCCGTCTGATAACTGGGAACTATCAACTGTCAACTGAATATCGTCTCCTACAGCATTCGCCGGCCAGAAACCGATTACGGCTCTAGCGGTTAATAATTTCTCATCGAGGATCCGTTTTAACAAAGTCTGTGCATCATCAAAAAGTTTCTTTGCCTCGTCGCCTACATTTTTATCATCGAAAATTTTAGGATAACTGCCGCGAAGCTCCCAGGTGTGGAAAAAGGGTGTCCAATCAATGTAAGGAACCAGTTCTTCTAAAGGATAATTATCAAAAACCCTTGTACCCGTAAATTCCGGAACAGGCAAGTCTTGCTTAAAATCAATCTTAAATTTATTTTGACGCGCTTCTTCTAAGGTTTTAAAACGTTTATCAGATCGCTTATTTAAATGCGCTTCACGTGCTTTATCGTATTCGGCCCTAATGCCCGCAACATAATCATCTTTTGTTTCAGGATTCATCAGGGTACTGCAAACAGTAACACTTCTCGAAGCATCCAATACGTGGATGGCTGGCCCGGAATAATTGGGCGCTACTTTTACTGCAGCGTGAATCCTAGAAGTTGTGGCACCACCAATAATCAATGGAATGGTGAAACCTTCACGCTCCATTTCTTTGGCAAAGTGAACCATCTCATCCAGCGATGGCGTAATCAATCCACTTAAACCAATAATATCGGCTTTAATTTCTTTGGCTTTTTTGATAATTTCCTGTGCAGGAACCATCACACCCATATCCACAATTTCGAAATTATTACAGGCCAATACCACGCCGACAATATTTTTTCCGATATCGTGTACATCGCCTTTAACCGTAGCCATTAATACCCTTCCTGCTGATGAATTCTGATCCTGATCAGGATTATCCAGTTTCTCCTGCTCAATAAACGGCAATAAATAGGCTACTGCTTTTTTCATTACCCTTGCCGATTTCACCACCTGAGGTAAGAACATTTTTCCGGCACCAAAAAGATCACCGACAATGTTCATTCCGTCCATCAATGGTCCTTCGATGACCTGAATCGGGCGGGCATATTTTTGTCTGGCTTCTTCCACATCATCATCCAGGTACTCCACAATTCCCTTTACCAGAGAATGTGATAACCTTTCTTCAACAGATCCTTTTCTCCACTCTTCGTCTTTAACAACCTCCTTGCCTTTCGATTTTACGGTATCGGCATATTCTACCAGGCGCTCCGTTGCATCATCTCTACGGTTTAAGAGTACATCTTCTACCCTTTCCAGTAGCTCAGGTGGAATTTCCTGATAAACCTCCAACATACCCGCATTTACGATACCCATATCTAAACCGGCCTGAATAGCATGATAAAGAAATGCAGAATGCATCGCTTCGCGGACAGTATTATTCCCCCTGAAAGAGAAGGAGATGTTCGAAACCCCTCCACTCACTTTAGCATATGGGAGGTTTTCTTTGATCCATCGGGTGGCATTTATAAAATCGACAGCATAATTGTTATGCTCTTCTAATCCGGTTGCAACGGTTAATATATTCGGGTCGAAAATAATATCCTCTGGTGGGAAACCGATTTCATGTACCAGTATATCGTAACTTCTTTTACAGATTTCTTTCCTACGTTCGTAATTATCGGCCTGACCTTGTTCATCAAAAGCCATTACCACAACCGCAGCACCGTATTGCATAATTTTACGGGCACTCTCACGGAATTTATCCTCTCCTTCTTTTAAGGAAATGGAGTTTACAATTCCTTTTCCCTGTAAACATTTTAGGCCATTCTCAATAACCGACCATTTAGATGAATCGACCATAATAGGCAATTTAGCAATATCAGGTTCAGAAGCGATGAGGTTTAAGAATTTGGTCATTGCTGCTTCCGAATCCAACATCCCCTCATCCATGTTTACATCGATCACCTGTGCACCGCCTTCAACCTGTTGTAAAGCGACGGCTAATGCGGCTTCGTAATCGCCACCCAAAATCAATTTGGAAAACTTCGGAGATCCGGTAATATTCGTTCTTTCTCCGATGTTTACAAAAATACTATCTGGGGTGATGGTAACTGGTTCAAGTCCACTTAAACGCATGTAAGGTTCGAGCACCGGAATTTTGCGCGGCTCAGCTTTTCTGGCGTTTTTGGCAATGCAGCCAATATGTTCTGGCGTGGTACCACAACAACCACCTACAATATTTACAAAACCAGAGGCAATAAAATCATCTACCAAATGTGCAGTTTCGTGCGGTTGCTCATCATAAGCACCAAACTCATTCGGTAAACCGGCGTTTGGATAGGCTGAAACGTAACATCCCGCTTTTGCGGCTAACTC
Organism: Pedobacter jeongneungensis; assembly: GCF_000633455.1. Taxonomy (GTDB): domain Bacteria; phylum Bacteroidota; class Bacteroidia; order Sphingobacteriales; family Sphingobacteriaceae; genus Pedobacter; species Pedobacter jeongneungensis_A. The sequence continues at coordinate 20,782 of NZ_AYMG01000036.1, read as the reverse complement.
CTCAATGTGCGGACGCATTTCTTTTGCCCCCAATGCACAGTTAAAACCTATACTTAATGGTTTAGCATGCATTACAGAGTTCAAAAAAGCTTCTGCCGTTTGACCGGAAAGCGTTCTGCCAGAGGCATCGGTAATTGTTCCGGAAATCATGATTTCCAGTTTACGGCCGATAACCTCTTCATATTTTTTAATGGCCACAATGGCCACTTTAGCATTTAAAGTATCGAAAATGGTTTCGATCAATAATACATCAGAGCCTCCATCTACCAAACCACGTACCTGCTCATAATAAGCTTCTTCTAACTCGTCAAAATAAACTGCCCTAAAACCTGGATCGTTTACATTTGGCGACATAGAAAGGGTACGGTTAGTTGGGCCAATGGCACCAGCTACAAAACATTTACGGTCTGGGTTTGCAGCCATAAACTCATCTGCAGCCTCTTTTGCTACGCGTGCCCCTTCGAAACTCATTTCATAAGAAAGGTCTTCCATCTGGTAATCGGCCATGGAAATGCGTTGCGTACTGAAAGTATTGGTTTCGATAATATCGGCACCAGCCGCCATATACTCCAGGTGTATCGTTTTTATAATATCCGGACGTGTGATGTTAAGCAAATCATTATTGCCTTTTACATCACAGGGATGGTCCTTAAATCGCTCTCCCCTAAAATCTTCTTCGGTTAAAGTATATCGCTGAATCATGGTACCCATTGCACCATCAATCACCAAAATACGTTTCTCTAATTCTTCTCTTATACCCATTTGTTGTTGTAAGATTTGAGATATGAGAGGTTATATATGAGAGTTGATTAGACGCATTGTCTCAAATCTCAAATCTGTTATCTCAAGTCTCTGAAAGGCTTATCTAAAAAGTTGGTACGTGAATCGTAATCCTAAACTTATCTGGTCCCGAATTTATTCGGGATAGAATTTAGCACCTTGTATGGTTACAGGTTGCTAAGACTTCGTTGGGTCTAATCCCTCCGTCTTTCTTAATAAGCATACAAAAATGCAACAAAGCTACATCAATTCCAAAATTTATCGCTTCGCTACCAAATAAAATTACAAAGGCCACGCAAAACTGCGCAGCCTTAAGAATATTGTTCTGTTTTTCTAAAATTAGCTGACTATCTTTTTCCCAAATTTCTTATTATACCAAATTGCCATATAGCCTATCCAAATCCCACTTCCTAAACTTACTACAAAGATGTTTTCTGTTATAAAAAGCTTGATGAGCACTTGAATGCCTGCTCCAACTAATATGAAACCAATAACAGCTAAAATTTTATTCATTATTTTCTGCTCCCGAAAATACGTAATAGGAAAAGGAAGATATTTAAGAAGTCCAGATATAAAGATAAAGCGGCAACAATAGCCATTTTCTTAGATTCGATCTGAAGAACCTGCTCGCCACTAGCCTCAATCCCTTCACCGATCCTTTTTATTTTTTGTACATCGTAAGCAGTTAACGCTGTAAATATGGCAATACCAATGAAAGCCATAAACAAACTGAACTGTTCGCTCTGGATAAACATATTAATTACACTCGCAATCACTAAACCAATTACACCAACCATTAAAATGGGGCCAAACTTGCTTAGATCGATATTAGTTGTATAACCCATAACGGCCATGATACCAAATATACCGGCAGCACCAGCAAAACAGCTCACTATTGAACCTGAAGTGTAGGTTAATAAAATAAAACTTAAACTTACCCCTGTTAGCACCGAATAAAGCACAAATACCCCAATTAATGCCGGTAATGATAATCTGCTTAAACCAAAACCCATCAATAAAACAAGGCCAAGTGGTGCAAACATAGCGATATAGCCAAAGATTGACATACTCACTTTTCCGGTTGCAGGGTTAATATTTAAAAGATACTGCATTAAGTGTTCGTTGGTACCAAAAAGATACGCAGCTACTGTAGATAAACTTAATGCAACGAACATCCATAAGAATACGTTTGCAAAGAATTTTTTAGAAACAGATTTTTCCTGTACAAAAACACTGTTGTCTTGATATTGATAATTTTGTTGTTCCATTTTAAATTTTGTGTATTAACTATATAAAAATAAGTATTTAGTTTAATCTTTTTGTCAGCAGTTCTTCAACTTTTTTAAAGAACTGCAGGGGTTTTAATGTACGCCAGGGCAGGTTATCAAAAGCGCCCCCAAAGTTAATGTAATAATCGATGTTATTGTCCCTAAACTCAGTAATTACATGCTCCTGGAAATTTACTCCAACAATCCAGCCATCTTCTACTTCCTGAAACCATTCTTCATAATAACTATCATCAGAGGCATGAAAATTCAATACATTTTCACCAATCAGGATAAATTTATTAATGCCTTCATCCATCATCAGTTCTAAAATATCACGTTTCATTAGCATAATATCGTTGTTAATGGCGTCGTTCCATTCGCCTATAAATTCGATGATGGCATAACTGCGGTCATAATCGGCGTACAATACCTTCATGTAAAGCGTATTCGAACCAAATTCATCCCATTGAGGGTGCAATAAAAAGTTATATATCTGCTTATCAAAATAAAGTTCCGAATATTCGGTATTGTAAAATGGCGAACGCTCATCTTCTGCCGAAATATAATCATCTCTCCATTGGTAATAAGGCTCAATCTCGTGCATGCTCTTTGTAATTAATGAATGATTGAGTTTTGAATGAGTGAATGTTTTTATTTTCATCGCCCACTCGTTTCTTCAATCCTTCTATCATTCAATTATTCTATCCTTCTCTTATTTCTTAATGTCCTGCTTCTACTGCTTTACGTACGCTACCGTAACGGGTTAGCAACTCGGCAGCTTCATCATAACCGATATTCAGTTCGTCGGCAACCATTTGTGTACCGCGATCGACCAATTTATGGTTAGTTAACTGCATGTCGACCATTTTATTGCCAACCACGCGCCCTAACTGCACCATAACGGTGGTACTCAGCATGTTTAAAACCATTTTTTGTGCCGTGCCCGATTTCATGCGGGTAGATCCGGTAACAAACTCAGGGCCAACCACCACTTCAACCGGAAAATCCGATTCTGCCGCTATTGGTCCGCCAGTATTACAAACAATACAACCGGTTAAAATACCATGTTTGCGTGCCGTGTTCAATCCACCGATAACATAAGGCGTAGTGCCGGAAGCAGCCAAACCTACCAAACAATCTTTTTCATTGATATTGAATTCCTGAAGATCTTTCCAGGCCTGTTCGGCGTCATCTTCTGCAAATTCTACTGCTTTTCTAATCGCCGTATCTCCACCTGCAATAATACCCACTACCCAATCAAAGGGAACACCGTAGGTAGGCGGGCACTCTGAGGCATCAACTACACCTAAACGGCCACTGGTACCTGCACCAATATAAAAAAGACGGCCACCTTTTTTCATCCTTTCAGCAACTGCCGATGTTAATTTTTCGATCTGAGGCAAAGATTTCTCAACTGCATAAGCAACTGTTTTATCTTCGTTATTAATGCCCTGCAGAACTTCCAAAACCGACATCTGATCGATGTGCTGATAGTTAGATTCTTGCTCGGTAACTCTGTTCATAAATTTAATTTTGATAAAATTCGGTAAATTCTTTCTAAAATCTACCCTAAAAAATCAAAAATATCGCTCATAAATTTCAATCAATCCATTCTTTGCGTTAATTAATGTTAAAAATTAGAAACAAAAGACACTAAAATGCAGTTAAAAAATATATCAACCCGCTAATTTTCATAAATTTGCATAACGCTGATGAAAAAAAATACCCGGAACAACATACTGATCGCCACGAGCTATTCTGTAATTTTAATAGCGGGCATGTTTTTGGGCATAAAATTTATTAAAGATCAAGGATTTGGCGTTAAAAAAAGTCCGCAGCTTGCTGCAAACAGCGACGAAAAATTAAACGAGATCCTTCACATCATCAACGGTAATTATGTTGATGACATCAATACCGATTCACTTCAAAATTTACCGATAGACAGCGTTTTACATCAACTCGATCCGCATAGCGTTTACCTGCCTCCAACTGATGCGCAGGATATGACCGATAACCTCGAAGGCAATTTCGAAGGTGTTGGTATAGAATACTATATGCTTAATGATACGATGATGGTTACGGGCGTTGTTAAAGATGGTCCGGCGTACCAGGCAGGTATAAAATTGGGAGATAAAATCCTTAGCATAGATACCGCTACCGTAAGTGGAAGAAACTTGCCGAAAGATCAGCTTACAGGCCGTTTTAAAGGCAAAGCAGGAACCGGTGTAAGTGTAGTTCTCTTACATCCCAACGCCCTGCAAAGTAACCGGATTATGGTTACCCGCGGCAAGGTTAACATCAGCAGCATTGATGCGGCTTACATGATCAATAATGAAACAGGCTATGTGCGCATCAGTAAATTTGGGGCCAATACCGATAACGATTTCTCTGTTGCGGCAAACAACCTTAAAGCGAAGGGCATGAAAAAGCTGATCCTCGATCTGCGTGATAATGGTGGGGGATATTTCACCGCAGCAACTGGCTTAGCCGATCAGTTTTTACCAGAAAACAAACTCATTGTTTATACACAGGGCAAACACGAACCCCGTACGGATTATTTTTCTACCGGCACAGGCGCCTTTCAAAATGGCAAACTGGCAGTATTGATTAATGAAAATACGGCTTCCGCCAGTGAGATTGTAGCCGGAGCCATCCAGGACTTAGGCAGGGGCATTATTGTTGGCCGCCGTTCATTTGGTAAGGGCTTGGTACAGGAACAATTTGCTTTCGACGATGGATCAGCACTTAACTTAACCATTGCCAGGTATTATACCCCATCGGGCCGCAGCATCCAAAAATCTTACAAAAAAGGATACGACGCCTACAAACATGAACTGGATGAACGCATGATGGACGGAGAACTTACAGGTGACCGTACCTCTTTTCAGGATTCTATTGAAAAAACAGAAGGCGTAAATGTTCAGCCATCGAAAAAGATTAAACCTACAGGAGGTATTCAGCCTGATGTATTTGTAAAATTGGATACTACTGGTTACAATAAATTCTACAGTAATCTGGTGAGTAAAAAGGTACTTTCTGATTATGTATTTAATGTATTAACCACAAAGTATAACGCCAGTTTTGTAGAACAGAACATCAATATTTTCACCATAAATGATAACGACTTCAAAGATTTTATTGGATTTCTTCAACGTAAAAATGTCCCTATAGATCGTTTTCAATTATACAGCGCAAAAAACGTAATATTAAATGATTTAAAAGCATTGCTTTGCCGGTACTATTTGGGTGATGTTGGTTATTATAAAGCAGCAAACCAAACCGATAATGCGGTAAGGCAGGCATTGCTTAACCTGCAATAGCCATATTTTATACTACACCTGGGTTAGATCAACAACCTAAATTAGATTTAAATTCCGAATTTAACTTAAAAATCAACATAATATTCTTATTTAAGCTAAATTATTAATACTATATTTTGATTTAGCTAATTTTGTCTGCAAATCACATCAGTTATGGACGCGAGAAAATTACAGGCAAAAGATCAGGAAGTTTTAAACGATTTATTGGAAAAAGTTAAGGTACAAACCGAATTATTTCTGGGTTATCCGGTTTCGAAAGATTTTGATTATCAGGCACTAGCTGATTTTTTAAAATATCCGATGAATAACCTGGGTGATCCTTTTGTTACTTCTACCTATGGTGTTGGATCACGTGAACTGGAAAAAGAAGTCGTACAGTTTTTTGCAGAACTATTCCGTGCTCCCGCAGATAATTGGTGGGGTTATGTAACCAATGGTGGCTCAGAAGGCAATCTGTACGGCTTATACCTGGCCAGAGAGCTACATCCAAAAGGAATGGTTTATTATTCTGAAGCCACACACTATAGCGTACAAAAAAACCTGCACCTGCTTAATATGGGTAACATTGTAATACGCACACAGGAAAACGGCGAAATCGATTACGAGGATCTTGAACATACCATCAGGATGAACCGCCACATGCCAGTAATTATTATGGCCAATATTGGTACCACCATGACCGAGGCCCGTGATGATGTGGCCAAGATCAAAACTATTTTAAAAAGACTGGCCATCCAGCATTATTACATCCATGCCGATGCCGCACTATCGGGAACCTATAGTGCTTTGATCGAACCCAGGCCAGCTTTCGACTTTGAAGATGGTGCAGACAGCATCGCGATTAGCGGGCATAAGTTTTTCGGTTCACCAATGCCATGCGGTGTGGTAGTTGCCAAAAAATCGAACCGCGATCGGATTGCCCGTTCTGTTGCTTACATCGGAAGTGTTGATACCACCATTACCGGATCGAGAAACGGGCATAGCCCTCTATTTTTATGGCACACCATTAAGCGGCTGGGACTTGCGGGTTTAAAAGCCAGGGCGATGTACAGTTTGGCAACAGCAGCTTATACTGAAGAGAAGCTTAAGGAAATGGGCATAGCTGCATGGCGGAACCCAAATGCCATTACCGTGAATTTCCCTACCCCATCTGCTCCGATTTGTAAAAAGTGGCAATTGGCTGCCGAACAGGGAAATTCTCACATCATATGCATGCCTAATGTAAGCGAGGCGCATATCAATCTTTTTATCAACGACTTAAAAGCAGAAATGATCTTACAGGATTGAGTCAATACAAACTTTTAAATGACCTTAGTGTTTAATAGCAAATGTTAAATTAGCAGGTATAAACATTAAACAGATCCATATGAAAATAATAATTGTGGGCGCAACAGGAACATTGGGCAAAAAGGTGGCCGATGCTTTCGCCGAAAAACATGAAGTGATCCGAGTAGGGAATACAAAAGGGGATGTTCAGGTTGATATTACAGATGAATCCTCCATCAAAGCCATGTTCGAAAAAATTGGCGCTTTTGATGCGCTGATCAGTACGAGTGGAAAAGGCCCCTTTGTACCCGTAAAGCAAATGACAGGCGAAAAATTTAAAAGCGGATTACTCGACAAGTTATTAGGTCAGGTTAACCTGGTACTTATTGGTCAGCACTACATTAACAAAGGTGGCTCGTTTACCTTAACCTCCGGAATATTGGCCGATCATCCGATAGCTGCCGGAGCCGTACTAAGCGCTGTAAATGGAGGTTTAAATTCTTTTGTAGTGGCAGCCGCTCCAGAGCTCGAAAATGAGGTACGTATAAACGCAATCAGTCCAAATGTAGTGGAAGATTCGCCGGCCTATTTTGATTCATTCCCAGGGGAAATCCCGGTGACGATGGAGAAAGTAGTAAAAGCTTTTGAGAAAAGTGTGCTGGGTATTGTTACCGGACAGGTGATTAAAGTTTATTAATTTTCTTTTAAAAGAGGTTGTATCATAAGCATACTTGATCTCTAAGTTTGTCACGTTGAGCCTGTCGAAACGCCTCGAAAGGCGATTAGGGAAGGCCTTTCGACAAGCTCAGGCTGACAATTCAATATTTATGATACATCCTCTATATTTTTTAATCCCATTTTTTTTTAACAAAAGCTTGTTCTAAAATTTTGCTTATTCAAAAGCCAAACTATTATATTAGTCTATCTAACAATCGCAATTATGATAGAAACTGAACGCCTCATTTTAAAACCTTTAACACACAATCAGCTCTTAAAATATATTAAAGACGATCATTCGCTGGAAAAGGAATTTGATCTTTTACCCACCAGAAAAAATATCTCACCTTCTCTGCATGATGCTTTAGAGCAAACCATACTGCCTAATGTTTTTGATAAAGACAAAGATTACCTCTACCATACGCTATGGACCATTATATCAAAACCTGATCATAGAATGGTGGGCGATATCTGCTTCGTAGGCGAACCTGATCCAAATGGTGAAATTGAAATCGGTTATGGTACTTATGAAGAATTTAGGGGTAAAGGATTTATGACAGAGGCTGTTGGCAGAATAATCGAATGGGCAAAGGAGCAACCTAAGGTGAAATCAGTTTTTGCGGCCACTACGAAAGATAATGTGGCTTCTTATTCTATTTTAGAAAAAAACAACTTTATCCATATTGGAGAAGTAGATGATATGTTGAGCTGGAAGATTGAGTTGAAGTAAGTTTGCTTACGCTGAGTAATTTACCACGTAGACATGGAAAATCACGGAATAATGTTCGCTTGCACAGCTATAGCATAAAGACTACCTTGTTCCCTGCCATTGCTTATTACAATACAATCTCAAATAAACTCAAACTAATGCCTTCATAGTGTTTTGGCAATCCTTCGGTTTTATCCATGGTTACCACACCAACATAATCAAAACCACATGCGGTATAATGTTCGAGCAGTTTTTCATTATCAGCCCAGGTATCCATTCTGATAAATTTAATCCCGTTTTCTGCAGCAAAAACTTTAGCCCATTTAATAATTTCCTTTACAAAAGAATAGCCCCTGAATTCGGGATGGGTTACAATCCTGTGAATATAAATCGCATCATGGTCGCGTTCGCCCCAGATTAACTGATCGTTAAACGTAACCGCAAAAACACAGGCAACAACGCCATCTACCAAAATCTTATACTGACGATTTTCATCAATCTCAGTTTGTACCATTTCTCTGCTAAAGCCTTGCCAATGCTTGTTAAAAACCTTTTTCTGATGGGCAATGGCCATATCATAAAATTCAAAAATGGTATCGATATCTGTTGGCTGGCTATTTTTTACTTGTAATTGCATGTGGTAAAGGTAAATTTTTATCTCGTTAGTCGGGATTTGCAATCCCGTCTTTTGAATAGTGCATTAGGATTCCCAATCAACCCGATTGCTATCGGGTTGGCAATGACGATCTCACTATAAAAATCGCTGCAGCCCAATGTTCCTTAAAAAAAACCTTTCAGAATGACAATGCTGTATAAACAAAAACAGAGCTGCTTTCATATAGAATGCAACTCTGTTTTTAAATAATATTGTTTTTAGGGATATGGCCTTAAGTCCTTCACCTTTAAACCTTCTACCTCAAACCTATTTCTGTCTGAAATAAATCTGAATTGGTGCACCAGAAAAATCGAAGTTCTCTCTCAATTTGTTCTCGATGAAACGTTTATACGGATCTTTAATGTACTGTGGCAGGTTGCAGAAAAAAGCAAACATTGGCGAAGTCGCATTAATTTGAGTGATATATTTAATTTTAATGAATTTTCCTTTTAATGCCGGTGGTGGGAATTTCTCGATCAATGGCAACATTACATCATTTAATTTAGACGTAGGAATTTTCTTACTACGGTTTTTATAAACCTCTAAAGCCGCTTCAATGGCTTTGAAAATACGTTGCTTGTTTAATACCGAAGTAAATACAATCGGCACATCGGTAAAAGGACGGATACGCTCGTGAATCTGCTCTTCGAAAGCTTTCATCGTTTGAGTATTTTTTTCGATCAAATCCCATTTGTTAACCAAAATTACAATACCTTTTTTATTCTTCTCAGCCAAGTGAAAAATATTGATATCCTGACTTTCGATCCCTTCTACCGCATCAATCATTAATACCACAACATCAGCCTCTTCTAAAGCTTTGATGGTACGCATTACCGAATAAAACTCCAGGTTTTCTTTAACCTTGGTTTTTTTACGTAATCCTGCAGTGTCGATCAGCATAAATTCATGACCAAACTGGTTATAATGGATTTTGATCGAATCGCGGGTGGTACCTGCATTTGCAGTAACGATATTACGCTCTTTACCGATTAAAGCATTAACCAAAGAAGATTTACCCACATTTGGGCGACCTGCAATTGTAATTTTAGGCAACTGATTTTCCTCTTCTGGAATATCTTCGAAATTTTTAACAATTTCATCCAACAACTCGCCTGTTCCAGATCCAGTCATAGAAGATAATGGATAAACTTCACCCAATCCGAAACCATAAAAAGTATGAATTTCGTTATATAAAGCGGTATTATCTACCTTGTTTGCGGTTACATAAACCGGTTTATTACTTCTACGAAGTACCTGGGCAATATCATCATCAAGATCGGTAATGCCTGTAGTTACATCAACCATAAAGATCAATACACTGGCTTCCTCTATGGCAATCATTACCTGCTCGCGGATGGCAGCTTCATAAACATCTTCCGAGTTGGCTACATAACCACCAGTATCAATTACTGTAAATTGTCTGTCTGTCCACTCGCCTACACCATAATGCCTGTCGCGGGTTACACCGCTTACATCATCTACAATGGCCTTACGGCTTTCTGTTAATCTATTAAAAAGGGTACTCTTGCCTACGTTTGGCCTGCCTACGATGGCTATAATATTACTCATGGGTGTTCTATTGATAGTTAATGGCTTATAGTTAACGGTCGTGATGTTTATGCAAGCTGCTCAAACTATTTGGCTATCAGCCATTGACTATCAACTACTAACCGATTTATTTCGGGCTGCAAAGGTACGGTTATTTTTCGTAACCTCCATTAATATTAATTTTTATACTTATCTAAAAGTCCTTTTATTACTTCTTCTGTCAGCTGGTTCCCCTGCAACAAAGGAAAGCCTTCCCATCTTACAATTCCTTTCGGGTCGATAAAAATGGCGTGTGGAATGCCTTTAACCTCAATCAGATCTTTCATTGTTCCTTTGGTATCAATGGCTTCAAAATAATTTATTTTTGGATTGTCAAAAGCTTCAACTTTTTCTTCCGTCTCATCAGAAACACCAATAATTATAAGTTTATCTGCGTATTTTTTCTGAAGATCGTTCAAGGTAGGAATATATGCCCTGCATGGCCCGCACCAGGTTGCCCAAAAATCAATCAGCACAAATTTTCCTTTGGTATCGGGCTGTTTTGAAATCCATTTTTCAACCACAAATTCCGGCGCTTTTTCATTCAGGATGGATTTAGCCCACAATTTCTTACCATTGTTAGATTCCTGAGCGAAGGCCGCTATACCAATTAAAAGCAGGAGAAACGTCAGACTTTTTTTCATACCCTAAAAATCGAAATTAATTGTCGTAACCAAAGCTTTTCAGGTAATTCTTTTTACTTCTCCAATCAGGGATAACCTTTACGAACATTTCCAGGAAAACCTTGCTATCTAAAAACTTCTCAATTTCCAAACGTGCTTCTGTACCAACTTTCTTCAGCATACTACCAGCCGTGCCGATTAAAATGTTCTTCTGCGAATCGCGTTCTACCACAATTTCTGCGGTAATCCTGATCATTGCACCTTTACCATTTTTCATTTCCTCTTCTTTAAAGCTCTTTACAATTACTTCGGTACTGTAAGGAATTTCTTTCTGATAATTGAGGAAGATTTTTTCGCGGATAATCTCCGAAACAAAGAAACGCTCAGAGCGATCGGTTAAATCTTCTTTGTCGTAATATGGCGGATGCTCTGGCAACATTTCCAACACGCGATCCAATAATCCGTCTACATTGTGTTTATGTAAAGCCGAAATTGCATAAATCGCAACCGGATTTAACTTCTCCTGCCAGTAAGCAATCTTCTCTTCAACCTTTTCCTGCTTCGCCTGATCAATTTTATTGATGAGTACAATTGTTGGGATATTGCGGTTCAGGATTTTCTCCAGAACGTCTTCCTCATCATGTTCTTCATTAATATCAGTTACAAATAAAAGTACATCTGCATCGGTTAAAGATCCGTTAACAAAGCTCATCATACTCTCTTGTAAAATGTATTTTGGCTTAATTATACCTGGGGTATCAGAAAAAACGATCTGATATTCTTCTTCATTTACGATCCCTAAAATGCGGTGTCTTGTGGTTTGTGCTTTAGGAGTGATAATGCTAAGCCGCTCGCCTACAAGCACATTCATGAGGGTGGATTTACCTACATTTGGTTTACCTATTATACTTACAAAACCTGCTTTATGCGCCATTAAAATATTTTTTAAAAAAAATTTGCAGCACAAAGAAACGAATTATATCTTTGCATTCCAATTCGGAAACAGAGTTAAGGATTTAATTCAAAAGAAAAAACGAGTTGTATAGAGTGCGGGGTGGAGCAGTTGGTAGCTCGTCGGGCTCATAACCCGAAGGTCGCACGTTCGAGTCGTGTCCCCGCTACCAATTCAGTTGGTAGTTCTCAGTTGGCAGTTTTAATTGCCCACTGAAAATTGGAAATTTGAAACTGAAAAATGGCCCGTTCGTCTAGGGGTGAGGACGCCAGATTTTCATTCTGGAAACAGGGGTTCGATTCCCCTACGGGCTACAAAAATCAATGTCAAATGATGTCAAAACCCTGCAAATCAAACATTTGCAGGGTTTTTTATTGATATCAAAAACCTAAAATACACACCAAATTGCAATAAAAAAGTGTGTATTTCGGTGTGTATCAAAAATGGAAAATACTACGCACCGAATTCCCAATAACAAACTGTACACTAACATGTTCAGTCGCTAAACATCTTGACATGGGGTAGCTGCTGTCTTACTTTTGTTTCACTCTAAGTAAGTAATTATGAAAAGTAATTTCCATCTGCTTTATTATCTAAGAAAGCAAAAAGTCTACAAAGGAGGCCCAAAAGCCATTTATATGCGCATTACCGTAGGCGGTAAACGGGCGGAAATGTCTATAGGCCGTGAATGTGAACCCGGAAAATGGAATAGTTCAGCCGGACGTGCTGTTGGCACAAAGGAAGATGTCCGAACACTCAACACCTATCTCGATAGTCTGCAAAGCAAGATGAGGATAGCTCACCAGGCTTTACTCGACACAGGGCAACAGGTTACAGCAGTGAGCCTACAAGGACAGTTTACCGGCAAATCAAAAAAAAGCATCTATCTAATGAAGTTATTTACAGAACACAATGCTAGGGTAAAGGAATTAATTGGCAATGGCTTTGAAGCCAATACACTAAAAGGCTACATTACATCTGAAAAACACTTAACAGGTTTCCTTCGAAAACAGTACGTCAAGGATGATATCCAAATAAGTGAACTAAACTATGCCTTCATTAACAATTTTGAACATTATCTACGGGCCGATTGCAAGTGTAGCGATATTTCTGCCGCAAAATATATTAAACACCTTAAAAAGATGGTCAACCACTGTATGGCAAATGGCTGGCTAAAACACGCTCCCTTTATCGGTTATAAATCAACAGCAAAAGCCAAAGAACGCAGCTACCTAACCCAAGAGGAAATAGATAAGATTATAGTCAAAGAGTTTGTTATAGGGAGGTTGCAACAAGTTAGGGATATTTTCATTTTTTGTTGCTTTACAGGACTATCCTATGCTGATGTCAAAAAACTAAAACGGACAGAAATCGTTATAGGGATAGATGGCGAAAAGTGGATATTTACAAGGAGACAAAAAACTGATACATCATCCCATATACCAATTTTACCAAGTGCCTTTGAAATAATAAATCGTTATAAGGAAAATCCTGAATGCGAATATAGGGATTTGGTATTACCAGTATTAAGCAACCAAAAAATGAATGCTTACCTAAAAGAAATAGCAGATGTTTGTTGCATAGATAAACATTTGACATTCCATATCGCCAGGCATACATTCGCAACAACTATCACGCTTTCGAATGGGGTACCAATCGAGACAGTAAGCAAAATACTTGGACATACTGCTTTAAAAACTACTCAGCACTATGCAAAGGTTCTTGACATCAAGGTCAGCCAGGATATGGGCAAGCTTAAACAGCGGTTCAGCCACATATAAAATATAATTTAATAAATGTACAAAGCCACAAAAACTATATGCGGCTTTGTACATTTTATAATATTTCGTTGGCCGATTGTACGGGACTTTAACCAAATACATATGGCATTACTGTTAAGCAATGCAAAGAAAGAGGTTCTCACAATCTACCAAAGGGCATTTATAGTGTTAAGGAATTCTGGATTTACTGCCTATGACTTATTTCCAAACGTTGAATTTGAGTGGAAGATCTACGCCACCTCTTTACCAGGAATACTCGCTTCCTCCTTTAAAAGACTGGCATTTTTAATTTTGTACTGAAAAGATCTTTGACTGAAGAAATATAGTTTCTTGATGCCAGATTTGACACAAAGTTTACTGTTGCATTTAATACGATCTCAAGCGTTCAATAATTATGGTTTATTTTGTGAAGTGGGTATTTCGGCAAAAGTGGGGAAGAACCCAAAGCTGTAAAGTTTTTTCAGGTCGAACTATACGGGGATTTGATTGCCCGGCAATTCCAAATTGTCCCTTTCCCTCTGAACGCATAAGATCACGGGCTTCAAGTTTCTTTCTTCCTGCAGGCCCTCACTTTAACTCGGTCAATACGACATCCTTCCCTTCCTTCAGTCCGGTAATGTACCACAGCAGGAAAAATAGATGGATATCTTAAAATATACCCTGAAGCAATCAAATCCCATTAAACAATAAAATCATGTTAAATGCGGTTTTAACGCCTAAGCCCTTATTTTGGACTGAATTAAAAAAATTAGGGGGAGGTGCCCTAGAAGAAAAGTTTGATTCTTCGTTCGGCGCGTACAGTTTGTCATGGAATAGCTGATCCGCCTGTCGAATATTTTAGAGTATCCGTGGTAAAGATTTTTTATTGGATGCATTCAAATATGGTTATCGGGTAGCACAAAACCGAAGAAGAACCCAGAAGTAGCCACATCATTTCATTCCGAAGTGCACATCCGGGAGTGATTAATAATATATTACTACGTTAGCTAGCCCTTAGTAGCGTACCATAACGGAAATGCACGGTCTGTTCCGGTCAAAACCTGTCAAAGATTTGCCGGCTTCATTCTCTGCCCTGCTTCTCTCCATCTCGGCAGTTAGAAATGGTGGCGGTAATTCTTTTTTCTCTAAATGCAGGATAAGTTTAATATTTGCAGATTATCCGGAACCTGACAGGCGCATACATTTTCGGCGAGATTCCCAGCCTGCCAAATGATTTGATAATAATAATAATTCGTTTTATCTTCGCTCAACTAAGTTAAGACCAATAACTAGTGATTCCTAGTAACTGTCTCAATCCAAAATGATCATTATTTGAGGAAACTCGTGAAATCTAAAGATTCTCAAAGTTCATTTCAGTGAAAAATTTATTATAGGATATATGTAAAGGCCTGAAATCAAGCAAGGATGATTTACATATTTTTTTTAACGCAAAAACAATAACCGATACCCAACATGAGACTAAGCTCTTTTCCGAACGACAGGCAACTTGATATGATGGATTGTGGGCCAGCAACCCTAAAAATGATAGCAAAATATTATGGGAAATTCTATTCCTTGCAATATTTACGTGATAAGTGTGGTATTTCAAAGGAAGGCGTCTCATTTTTAGACATCAGCCATGCCGCAGAAGAAATAGGTCTTCGGACCCACTCAATAAAATGTACCGTAGAGGATTTAGTACTTAAGGTGCCACTTCCAGCTATAATTCATTGGAATAATAGTCATTTCGTTATCGTTTACAAAGTCAATAATATAAAGACAATCGCAAGAGAAAAAAGGGATGATGACTTACCTATTGATGCGACAATATATGTCTCTGACCCTGCTAGAGGCCATGTCAAATACAATGTTAAAGAATTTTCTGAAAAATGGATCAAGGGCGATAGCAAAAAAGGTGTATTGATGGCTCTGGAACCTCAAGCGGAATTTTACCAGAAAGAAGCAAACGAAAAAATCGAGCGGAAAAAAACTTTCGAAAATTTCCTAAGCTATTTTACACTCTATAAAAAAAGCTTCATCAATTTGTTTATTGTTATGCTTCTTGTTACAATATTACAGGGCTTTTTACCCTTCATCAGTAAGGCCGTTATAGATGTAGGCATTCAGACTCAGGATATAGATTTTGTAAATATTGTATTAATTGCCAATATATCTATTGTCCTAAGTGTCCTACTCAGCAATTTAGTTAGAGATTGGATTATGCTTCATATTACAGCTAGGGTCAATGTTGCGTTAATTTCTGATTATTTAATAAAGTTAATGCGGCTACCAATAACTTTTTTTGAGAACAAGATGGCGGGTGATATACTGCAGAGAGCACAAGACCATGAAAGGATTAGAAGTTTTTTAATGGACAATTCATTGAACATGATTTTCTCAACATTAACTTTTCTTGTGTTTGCAGTTATAATGTTCATCTACAACTCTGTAATTTTTTATATTTTTCTGGCGGGAAGTATTATATATATTATTTGGGTAATGGCATTTATGCGGTTACGTAAAAAATTAGATTGGCAATATTTTGATCTTGTCAGTAAAAATCAAAGCTATTGGGTTGAAACCATAAATAGTATACAGGATATCAAGATTAACAATTATGAAAAGAAAAAACGCTGGAAATGGGAAGATATCCAAGCCCGTTTGTATAAGGTCAATATAAAGGTTTTAAGTGTTACAAATACTCAAAATCTGGGAGCCCAGTTCATTGACAGTATGAAAAACCTATTTATAACCTTTTATTGTGCAAAAGCAGTTATCTCAGGTGAAATCACATTCGGCGTAATGATTTCAACTCAATTTATTATTGGAATGTTGAATGCTCCTGTTATTCAATTCATACAGTTTATAATTTCATTTCAATTCGCTAAGACAAGTTTTCTGAGGTTGAATGAAATTCACCAGTTAGAGGACGAACACGAAAATGTCGGAAGCAACGATGCTGATCTTCCACAAAACAAGAGTCTATCCTTGAATAACGTATTTTTTCAATATAATCCTAACGGGCGTGTTGTATTAAGCGGAATTAGGTTGATTATACCAGAAGGAAAGGTCACGGCAATTGTTGGGGACAGTGGTAGTGGAAAATCGACTTTATTAAAACTTCTGCTCCGTTTGTATAAACCCAGCCATGGAGATATTATGATCGGAAACATGAACATCAATAACATAAACTTGCGCCAATGGCGTGATAAGTGCGGCGCCGTTATGCAGGATGGTAAAATTTTTAACGACACTATTATGAATAATATTGTTCTGGACGATGAAAAAATAGATTATACAAGATTGAGGGTAGCTTTGGATGCAGCAAATATCGCTCAAGAAATTGAACAGTTACCATTAGGATATCATACTATGATGGGAGAACAGGGAAGAGGCCTCAGCGGAGGTCAGAAGCAAAGGCTTTTAATTGCTCGTGCGCTTTATAAGGATCCGGAATATTTATTTTTTGATGAGGCTACAAATAGCTTGGACTCAATCAATGAACAAAAAATAGTCGACGCTTTAGATAATGTTTTTAAAGATAAAACAGTTATTGTTGTAGCCCATCGGCTGAGTACCATAAGGAAGGCAGACCAGATTGTTGTAATGCAGAATGGGATGGTAGTCGAAATCGGTACACATGAGAATCTTGTGTCTCGGAATGGGCGTTACAACCAGCTCGTACAATCCCAATTACATATCTCTTTGACTGAAACAATGTAGTTATCTGTATTTTTAAAAGTTAATTATCTATAATGCAATTACAAAATTAATGAAACCCGACAATTTAGATTTCCAAAACCATAGAACTGAAGAGGTACAGAATATAATCGAACGAATGCCTACACGATTTAGCTTTATTGTTTCATTGATTATAGGTTTGATTTTTTTTCTTTTGATTACCTTTGGCTATCTAATCAGGTATCCTGATGTTGTTAAAGGCCAAATAAACGTCAGTTCGCAAAGCGCCCCGCTGAAACTTGTTGCGAATATTTCCGGGAAACTAAAACTTGGCAAATTAAAATCAATGGCCTCCGTAAAGGCGGGGGATCTTATTGCTTACATCGACAATTCGGCCGATGCCAAGACAGTCCTGCATATTGATAGTCTCATGGGAAATTTCAACCCGAATGACGAAAATCTCTCGCACTTTAAGAAAACCCTGCCTATCAACCTTTCATTAGGTGAGCTTAATGCCAGATATTATGAGTTTACGAATAGTCTACAAGAATTGTTAAATTATCAGGAGGATAGGCTTCTAGAGAAAGGGGAAAATAATTATCAGATGCTCCTGACCGAACAAAAGAAAGCCATAACGTCTGCTTTAGAGAAAGTAAGCTTATCTTCCAGCAGCATGGAGTTCATACATAAATCTTATAATAGGGACTCTATTCTTTTCCATAAAAAAGTAATTAGTGAATCCGAGTTTGACAAAAGTAAATTAAATTACCTATCAAGTCGAGATGGTTATCAAAACGCGTTAAATAGCATGATCAATGCAAAACAAGCTTACCAACAAACTTTAGGCAAACTGCAAGAGATAAAAATTCAAAAACCTGAAAAACAAAAAGCATTAATGATTAGTCTAATATCAAGCTACAACAACTTAGATGATGGGATCAAAAGCTGGATTGAAAAGTATACATTCCGAGCCCCGTTTGATGGGAAATTACAATTCCAAAAATTTTACGCAGACAATCAATTTATTCAGTCGGGTGATCCAATAATTACGATTGTACCAGAAAATCAAAGTTTTATCGGGCAAGTTATCGTTCCTTCTTTAGGTAGCGGAAAAATTAAAAAAGGGCAGGAAGTAATTGTAAAACTAGATGCGTTTCCCTATATGGAATATGGCTCTATAACTGGTAGGGTCACAGCTATTGCATTCGCCAGCAGTTCCATTCACATAGATAAAACAGAAACTGAAAGTTATATGATCCTCGTAAATTTCCCGAACCAAATGAAAACCAACTATGGCAGCCAGTTAAATTTTAAAGCTGAAACCAAAGGAACTGCTGAAATAGTGACGAATAATCGTCGTTTAATTGAAAGACTATTTGATAACTTAAGATATGCCTTAAGAAAATAGTTTTGATTTTACTTAAACGATAGATGCTCATGGTTTAAATCATGAGCATCCTCACTTCTAGTAAACTTTACTTAAAGCTTCGTTATCCTCATACTGGCGATTTTAAAAATGCCATTTGAATCTTCAAGAACAAAATCCTGTTTTGTCGAATCATTTTGATAATAAACCTTATAACTTAGCACACAACCTCCAACCTCATTAGTGATTTTCGAGGTAGCATTTAATAATGACTTACCATTTTGTTTACCAAGGACAACATTTGCAGTCTGGATATTTTTAAGAAATTGTTCTACGTTATTATTTTTTAAAAACGTCGGGCCCATTATTGTTATTATTTTAGGGTAATCTTTGTCATTCAGATAGCTATAATATTTGTCAACAACGGAGTTTGCGGCATTAATGTCATCTTTATTATTAGTACGAGTGACGTTAAATTTGCAAGAAATTAACGTAGTAGTTGAAATCAGGCTAACTAATAAATATTGTTTTAAATTAAAGTTCATTTCAAAATTGTTTTTAGGATGTCCGGGCTATTGACAGCTGAAAATTCAGTAGAACTTAGTAATATAAGATAAAATGAATCTTGTCTTTTGGAGATTAATAATTCAGAATAAGGTTTTTTGGAACCAAAATTAAACTTCTTCTCAATATAATAATCAGTTTCACCTGTGTTCGTTATCAACCCAATTTTATTTACATTAAAACGGAGATAAAAATTATTTTCATCTCTTGCAATCATCTCATTTTCACCATCAATATTCAATAATAACTTTGCATAATTAGGCCGTTGTTCTAATCTTGCATAATTTAATGTGCTTAACATGATTGAAGTGTCATAAACCTCCTCTCTGGTCGGCGCAGATGACTTCTGTTTAACCATTAGAGATTTGGACAACCCTATGGTTGAGCTGTAATCAAGCTTTGTAATTATAATTTCATATTTATTGTCATCTAAATAATAGACTGAAACAGGATTACGGCTTGAAGTATAGAAGGTATAACCAGATTTCAGTTTCTTGACATCATTTTTAAATAAAAAATTATATAGATTGGATTTGTTTGGTAGCTTCACATCTTTCTGTAAGACTACCAATTTGCTTATATTAGATGATAGACTAAATATATATATACCAACTAATACTATCGCTATCGAGAAAAAAATTCTTTTTGCAACTCGCATTTGTAGTATTAGAATGCAGGAACATAAGCTGGTGCAGCGCCTACCTCGGCAAACCATGCCGCCAATTCTGGTGCAAATGCAATTAACAGTGCTGCTCCTACAGTAACCCCACCAGGTCTGAAGGTAATATCAACTCCATTTACAACACCATTTTGAGATGTGGCATACCCATTGGTAATCCCCGCCAAAGATATACTAGTACTGGTTATTACATTACCGCTAGTATTACTCATGCCAATTCCCCAATCTGTCAATATTGAAAATGTTTGACTACCAATCGTCAAATTATAACTAGATGGCTTACCATTAAGCAATGTTGTATTTATCGTAACTGCGGATCCCTCCTCTCCCATTATCACACCGCTATAAACTGTTGTTGATAATTTATCAAATAATGCCGTTTCAAATACTGTATTTGTATGTCCAAAAAGAGTCGTTGATGTCGTTCCTAGAATAGGATTATATGTACCGGTATATCCACCAGTACCACCACCTGCCCCGCTTAGGCCAGGAGTCATATTTACATTACCGTATGTCGGATGCGTTGTTGAACTAATTGATGAATAATTTGAGCTACCTGAAGCAGTAGCTTCCAGTGTTTGAAAGCCTACCCATGTATCACTTCCAACTGCTCTGTAGTAAAAATTACCATTAGGATCTACTCCCCATTCCCACTCTCCGCCTTTTACGGAAAGCAGTTCACTTTTTTGTAAGTGTTCGAATGTGCCTAATTCGTCAAAGTTTAATGCTTTTCTTTTCATGTATAAAGTTAAATTATTCGTGAAGATAATTGTTTTTTTAATGAATAAAAATATATTAAACGTAATTTCAATATTAATTAGTATTTTATAAGTGGTGGGGATTTCGGCAATAGTA
>NZ_AYMG01000035.1 GCF_000633455.1 Pedobacter jeongneungensis | reverse complement strand
AACAAAAACAAGATTGAAATTGGCCGAAACACAGGAGAGACGAATAAGACTTTCTGCAACTGAGGATCAAACGATATAAAAAGGCAACCGTGAGGTACTGCCGATAAAGTTCTTAAAAGAGATGTCAATGTAGCGTAGCGGGGTAATGGAGTACTAATCAAAGTACATGATTATTTTGCTTTATTTTAAAGGTGGTGTCTAACAGACAACATAACAAAAAGAAGACTATTTTTAACAATAGTTAAAACTGGTCAGCATCTTACAACACATTTTACAATGGAGAGTTTGATCCTGGCTCAGGATGAACGCTAGCGGCAGGCCTAATACATGCAAGTCGAACGATATTTTCCAGCTTGCTGGAAGAGAAAGTGGCGCACGGGTGCGTAACGCGTATGCAACCTACCTTTATCAGGGGGATAGCCCGGAGAAATCCGGATTAATACCGCATAACATCATGTTATAGCATTATAGTATGATCAAACATTTATGGGATAAAGATGGGCATGCGTGTCATTAGCTAGTTGGCGGGGTAACGGCCCACCAAGGCGACGATGACTAGGGGATCTGAGAGGATGGCCCCCCACACTGGTACTGAGACACGGACCAGACTCCTACGGGAGGCAGCAGTAAGGAATATTGGTCAATGGAGGCAACTCTGAACCAGCCATGCCGCGTGCAGGAAGACTGCCCTATGGGTTGTAAACTGCTTTTATCCGGGAATAAACCTACTTACGTGTAAGTAGCTGAATGTACCGGAAGAATAAGGATCGGCTAACTCCGTGCCAGCAGCCGCGGTAATACGGAGGATCCAAGCGTTATCCGGATTTATTGGGTTTAAAGGGTGCGTAGGCGGCCTGTTAAGTCAGGGGTGAAAGACGGTAGCTCAACTATCGCAGTGCCCTTGATACTGATGGGCTTGAATGGACTAGAGGTAGGCGGAATGAGACAAGTAGCGGTGAAATGCATAGATATGTCTCAGAACACCGATTGCGAAGGCAGCTTACTATGGTCCTATTGACGCTGAGGCACGAAAGCGTGGGGATCAAACAGGATTAGATACCCTGGTAGTCCACGCCCTAAACGATGAACACTCGCTGTTGGCGATACACAGTCAGCGGCTAAGCGAAAGCGTTAAGTGTTCCACCTGGGGAGTACGCCCGCAAGGGTGAAACTCAAAGGAATTGACGGGGGCCCGCACAAGCGGAGGAGCATGTGGTTTAATTCGATGATACGCGAGGAACCTTACCCGGGCTTGAAAGTTAGTGAATCATTTAGAGATAGATGAGTCCGCAAGGACACGAAACTAGGTGCTGCATGGCTGTCGTCAGCTCGTGCCGTGAGGTGTTGGGTTAAGTCCCGCAACGAGCGCAACCCCTATGTTTAGTTGCCAGCACGTTATGGTGGGGACTCTAAACAGACTGCCTGTGCAAACAGAGAGGAAGGAGGGGACGACGTCAAGTCATCATGGCCCTTACGTCCGGGGCTACACACGTGCTACAATGGATGGTACAGAGGGCAGCTAGCTGGCAACAGTATGCGAATCTCACAAAGCCATTCACAGTTCGGATTGGGGTCTGCAACTCGACCCCATGAAGTTGGATTCGCTAGTAATCGCGTATCAGCAATGACGCGGTGAATACGTTCCCGGGCCTTGTACACACCGCCCGTCAAGCCATGGAAGCTGGGGGTACCTAAAGTATGTAACCGCAAGGAGCGTCCTAGGGTAAAACCGGTAACTGGGGCTAAGTCGTAACAAGGTAGCCGTACCGGAAGGTGCGGCTGGAATACCTCCTTTCTGGAGTAGCACCGCCTACCCGCAACGCAACATGATATTTCAAATAAGGTATAAGGTAAAGGGTAATGAGGCTGAAGGCCTTGATACACGATACCAATACTTTAAAAAAAGAGAAAAAAGAAACACCCAGAAGAAAACGGTGGGCTACTATAAAAGGTAAGCACAACGGAGACAGGAAGGGTAAGCCAAAAAGGGAAGCAGTAGCGGTAAGATACTATATACTGCGACTAAATAAAAGCCTACCTTAAACAAACAGTCCCGTAGCTCAGCCTGGTTAGAGCACTACACTGATAATGTAGGGGTCTCCAGTTCAAATCTGGACGGGACTACCATTGAAAGTCATAAGTCGTGAGTCTTAAGTCTTGAGTCGATAAGACTAAGGACTGTTGACTAAAGACTGAGGACTACTACTCTGGGGGATTAGCTCAGCTGGCTAGAGCGCCTGCCTTGCACGCAGGAGGTCAACGGTTCGACTCCGTTATTCTCCACTATAAAGGTTGATGGTTAAAAGGTTGAAGGTATAGGGTAAACCCATAGCTGAAACGAACCACAACATAATAATACAAAGCTTACCAGGATTGGTAATATACATTGACATAAAGATTAAGAAAGAAGAAAACGCCATGGGGCACATACCAAAAGTATGAAACGGTTCGAGACCGCAGTTTTTTACTAACAAGGATAAGCTTAGGCTTAGGCGTAGGACAATGAAACCCTATACCTTTATACCCTAAACCTTACACCTTAGTAAAGTTCTTTGACATATTGGAAGAAGTTAAAAAAGAAGAGCAAACAACAATAGGCGACTGTTGTGTTTGTGCTCACCAACCCAAGGGGCAACCCAAAGGAAGGTATGAGACATCATAACAAGAGCAAAAAAAGCATACCATATGGCGCAAAAGGCATATGAGTAGAAGAAAGTAATAAAGAGTACACGGGGGATGCCTTGGCTCTCAGAGGCGATGAAGGACGTGATAAGCTGCGATAAGCTTCGGGTATTTGCAAATAGGAATTGATCCGAAGATTTCCGAATGGGGCAACCCGGCATGTTGAAGACATGTCACATATAATGAGCAAACCTGCCGAACTGAAACATCTAAGTAAGCAGAGGAAGAGAAAATAACAATGATTTCCTGAGTAGTGGCGAGCGAAAGGGAAAGAGCCCAAACCATTAATGTTACGGCATTAGTGGGGTTGTAGGACTACAATGTGTCATTAGCAAACAGAAGTGGAATGGGATGGGAAGCCCAGCGATACACGGTGATAGCCCGGTACACGTATAGAATGCTAGGCTAGTAGTATCCTGAGTACCGCGAGGTCGGAGACGCCTTGTGGGAATCTGCCGGCACCATCCGGTAAGGCTAAATACTCCTGAGAGACCGATAGTGAACCAGTACCGTGAGGGAAAGGTGAAAAGAACCCCGAACAGGGGAGTGAAATAGAACCTGAAACCGTGTACTTACAAGCGGTCGGAGCATCCAAGTGGTGTGACGGCGTGCCTTTTGCATAATGAGCCTACGAGTTACTCCTCTCTGGCAAGGTTAAGTGCTTCAGGCACGGATCCGAAGCGAAAGCGAGTCTGAATAGGGCGTATAGTCAGAGGGGGTAGACGCGAAACCTTGTGATCTACCCATGGACAGGTTGAAGGTGCGGTAACACGTACTGGAGGACCGAACCGATAAACGTTGAAAAGTTTCCGGATGATCTGTGGGTAGGGGTGAAAGGCTAATCAAACTGGGAAATAGCTCGTACTCCCCGAAATGTTTTTAGGAACAGCGTGGATATTAAGTTTCATAGAGGTAGAGCTACTGATTGGGTGCGGGGGAGTCAAATCCTACCAAATCCAGACAAACTCCGAATGCTATGAAATATGATCTGCAGTGAGGCGCGGGGTGCTAAGGTCACGCGCCGAGAGGGAAAGAACCCAGACCATCAGCTAAGGTCCCCAAGTTACAGTTAAGTTGAACTAACGAGGTCCGATTGCACAGACAGCTAGGATGTTGGCTTGGAAGCAGCCATTCATTTAAAGAGTGCGTAACAGCTCACTAGTCGAGCGATCGGGCATGGATAATAAACGGGCATTAAATTGTACACCGAAGCTATGGGATTGAAATATATCGGTAGGGGAGCATTCTAGCGGCAGCGAAGGTATCTGGTAATGGGTGCTGGAGCTTCTAGAAAAGCAAATGTAGGCATAAGTAACGATAAGCGGTGCGAGAAACACCGCCACCGAAAGGATAAGGTTTCCTGATCAACGCTAATCGGATCAGGGTTAGTCGGGACCTAAGGAGAACCCGAAGGGGAAATTCGATGGACAACTGGTTAATATTCCAGTACTTTTTATAACTGCGATGTGGGGACGGAGTAGTGACACTGCCGCGATCTGACGGAATAGATCGTTAAAGACAGTAGGTATTAGATTGGTAGGCAAATCCGCCGGTCTAGCTGAAAGTCGATAGTACCGCAAGCCTTCGGGTGAGTGGATAGCGCAGGTAATCAGACTTCCAAGAAAAACCGCTAAGCTTCAGGTTATAAAAACCCGTACCGCAAACCGACACAGGTATCCGGGAAGAGGATTCTAAGGTGCTCGAGTGAATCATGGCTAAGGAACTCGGCAAAATGGCCCTGTAACTTCGGGAGAAGGGGCGCTGGCAGCAATGTCAGCCGCAGTGAAAAGGCCCAGGCGACTGTTTAACAAAAACACATGGCTTTGCAAAATCGAAAGATGAAGTATAAGGCCTGACACCTGCCCGGTGCTGGAAGGTTAAGAGGGGATGTCATCCGCAAGGAGAAGCATTGAATCGAAGCCCCAGTAAACGGCGGCCGTAACTATAACGGTCCTAAGGTAGCGAAATTCCTTGTCGGGTAAGTTCCGACCTGCACGAATGGTGTAACGATCTGGGCGCTGTCTCAGCCATGAGCTCGGTGAAATTGTGGTCCCGGTGAAGACGCCGGGTACCCGCAACGGGACGGAAAGACCCCATGCACCTTCACTACAATTTAACATTGACATTGGATACAGGATGTGTAGGATAGGTGGGAGGCTTTGAAGCGGCGTCGCTAGGCGTCGTGGAGCCAACGTTGAAATACCACCCTTTCTGTATTCGGTGTCTAATCCTACTAAGTGGGAGACATTGTTTGATGGGTAGTTTGACTGGGGTGGTCGCCTCCAAAAAGGTAACGGAGGCTTTCAAAGGTAAGCTCAGTACGCTTGGTAACCGTACGCGGAGTGCAATAGCATAAGCTTGCTTGACTGTGAGACATACAGGTCGATCAGGGTCGAAAGACGGATATAGTGATCCGGTGGTTCTGCATGGAAGGGCCATCGCTCAAAGGATAAAAGGTACGCTGGGGATAACAGGCTGATCTCCCCCAAGAGCTCATATCGACGGGGAGGTTTGGCACCTCGATGTCGGCTCGTCACATCCTGGGGCTGGAGAAGGTCCCAAGGGTTCGGCTGTTCGCCGATTAAAGTGGCACGCGAGCTGGGTTCAGAACGTCGCGAGACAGTTCGGTCCCTATCTGTTGTGGGCGTAGGAATTTTGAGTGGGGCTGACCTTAGTACGAGAGGACCGGGTTGGACTAGCCTCTAGTGAATCTGTTGTTCCGCCAGGGGCATTGCAGAGTAGCTACGCTGGGAATAGATAAGCGCTGAAAGCATCTAAGTGCGAAACTAGCCACGAGATGAGAATTCCATATAGGACCGTAGCAGACTACTACGTTGATAGGCTACAGATGTAAAGCTGGCGACAGCACAGTCGAGTAGTACTAATCATCCGAAGCTTTCAAAGCAAACAGACTGTTGTTTGTTCTTCAAACTAACTTCTTTCAATAATATGTCATTTAAGCTCGAGATAGCTTATCTAAAGAAATTTAGGTGCCTATATCGGTGGTGTCCACCTCTTCCCATTCCGAACAGAGAAGTTAAGCCCA
>NZ_AYMG01000034.1 GCF_000633455.1 Pedobacter jeongneungensis | reverse complement strand
GAAGCACCATGCGACGTTCAATACCATTTTCTCTTGAGATTGTGGCCAGAGATTTATCTCCTTTTAAGATCTGATTGACGATAGCCAATTTAAATTCTAAGCTATGCTTAACTTTTCTACTCATAAAAATGCCCCCATAAAGTGTCTAACTTTTTGGGGGCACTGCAAAGTTGGAGGCATTTTTTTATGAAGTTATATTTTTAAAACGGTGGATCGTCATCATTGTAGTCATCCATTTTTGAAGGACGGATAATGACGTTGCTCTGTTTTTCAAAATCCTGTGAAGGATACATTCCAGCCGATGGATCTGCAGCAAACGAACTTGGCGGTGCATTAAAATCATCTTCTAAATCTGTAAATTTCACAAATTTACCAACGAATTTAAGTGGTACAATACCAGTTTCACCGTTACGGTGTTTTGCAATAATTACCTCACCAATACCCGCTTGCGATCTTCCTTGTTCATCTTCGGTAATACCGTAATATTCAGGACGGTACAGGAACAATACCATATCCGCATCCTGCTCAATTGAACCCGATTCACGTAAATCGGATAACATTGGTCTTTTTCCCTGTAAACCAGGTCTGCTCTCTACCGCACGACTTAACTGCGAAAGTGCCAGTACCGGAACATCAAGCTCTTTAGCAACTGATTTTAGTGCCCTTGAGATACTACCGATTTCCTGCTCACGGTTACCACCACCTTTTCCTTCGCCTTTACCATGCATCAACTGCAAATAATCGACAATTACCAGCTGGATATCGTACTGCGATTTTAATCTCCGGCATTTTGCCCTGAATTCAAATATATTTAGCGCCGGGGTATCATCAATTAACAGGGGAGCTTCGGTTAAGCGGCCTATTTTACTGTGCAGCTGTTGCCATTCCCATTCCTGTAAATTTCCTTTTCTGATCTTTTCCTGCTCAATTTCTGCTTCTCCTGAAATTAAACGATTAACCAGCTGAACTGAAGACATCTCGAGTGAGAACACTACTGTTGGTTTTGCAAAATCGACGGTGGCATTTCTTGCACAAGTTAGTACGAATGCCGTTTTTCCCATCGCCGGACGTGCAGCGATAATCACCAAATCCTGTTTTTGCCATCCACCGGTAATCCGGTCTAAGCCCGTAAAACCTGTTGGCACACCTGTTAAACCATCTGTTTTGGTACGGAGTTCTTCAAGTGTGGCTAAAGATTGCTTGATGATATCGTCCATTTTCTGTGTATCTCTACGCAGGTTGTTTTGGGCGATTTCAAAAAGTCCTTTTTCAGCCTGATCCAATAAATCGAAAATATCAGTAGTATCTTCGTAAGCATTGGTAATAATTTCTGTGGAGATCCTGATCAGTTCGCGCTGGATATATTTTTGCGAAATAATCCTCGCGTGAAATTCAATATTCGCTGCAGAAGCAACACGGTTAGTTAAATGCGTAATGTAATAGGCACCACCTACCATTTCTAAAGACCCTAAGGTACGCAACTCAGAGGTTACTGTTAAAATATCTACAGGTTTCGATTTCTGGAATAAAATGTGGATCGCTTCAAAGATTTTCTGGTGAGCGATATTATAAAAAACTTCAGGCTTCAAAACATCGATAACAGCAGATAGGGCATCTTTTTCGAGCATCAATGCACCTAAAACGGCTTCTTCCAGGTCTAGTGCCTGTGGGGGTATTTTCCCCTGTGAACTAATGGTATTGCTTAATCTGCTTTTTCTAGCAGTCATACTGTTCTTTCCGCCTTGTTCATTATCGATACTCATTCAACAAAAGTAATCAAATTTTGACGGGGTTGTTTGAATTAGTTACTAGTTGTTTGTTAACAAATTGAAGTATAATCAGATTAAATTTTACAGGGTTTTATTAAATCGTAAAAATTTTTAAACAATTAAATGTTAATAAGAAGAATATAGATTAGGGCTAAAACATTTATTTGAATACTTTTGCCTAACAATTTCAAAACATGGATAATTTTAGAAGACCGCAACGCGCAAAAGAGAATAATGAGTTTGTATTTGGCATCAGGGCCGTAATAGAAGCCATTAAAGCAGGAAGAGATATTGAAACCATTTACCAGCAACGTGGTTTGGGCGGCGAATTGTTTTTGGAGTTAAAAGCGCTTTTGAAAGATACACTGATCCCCTTAAATTCGGTTCCGGTGGAAAAACTTAACCGGATGTCGCAGAAAAACCATCAGGGTGTAATTGCGGTCATTTCTCCAATTACTTATCAGAACATTGAAGATATTGTTCCGGCAGTTTTCGAAAAAGGAGAGGTGCCATTAATATTAGTTTTAGATAGTGTAACAGATGTGCGTAACATGGGGGCGATAGCCCGTACAGCTGCTTGTGTGGGTGTACATGCCATAGTAGTGCCTTTAAAAAATGCTGCACAGATCAATGCTGATGCGATCAAAACTTCAGCAGGGGCATTATTTAGCATTCCGATTTGTCGTCATTCCAACTTACACAAAACCTGTCTGTTTTTACAGGAAAGCGGTTTGCAGATCGTAGCTTGTACCGAAAAAACAAATGATTTTATTTATAACCCTGATTATACCATGCCTACTGCAATTGTAATGGGTTCGGAGGATGAGGGTATTTCTAATGAACTTTTACGTGTTGCCGATCATCTGGCTAAAATACCAATGGCAGGTAAAATAGAATCGCTCAATGTTTCTGTAGCTGCAGGTGTAATTTTATACGAAGCGGTTAGGCAGAGAACTATGTAAAATGGATGATGTAAGATGGATGATTGCAACTATGCTACATCATCCATCTTACATATCACATCGTTAATATTTATATAAACTTATTGCCGAAACGTGATTTAACTTCTGCAACAAACTCTTTAACACGTTGTTCTTCGTCTCTAGGGCAGATCATTAACATATTGTTGCTTTCTACCACAATGTAATCGTGTAATCCTTGTAAGATAACCAGTTTATCTTTCGGAACATTTACCATGCAGTTTGACGAATCGAACATAATTACCTGTTCTGAAGGGATTACAGCATTACCTACATAATCTTTTTCAGCCATTTCATAAATAGAAGCCCAGGTACCTAAATCAGACCACCCAAAATCGGAAGGAAGCACATAAACATTCTCCGCCTTTTCCATAATGCCAAAATCGATTGAAATATTAGTACATTGTAAATAGGCATTATTGATAAAAGTTTTTTCGTTCTCGGTATTGAGTTCCGACCGGCCTAAACTGAATATTTCGTACATATCAGGCAGGTGTTTCTCAAAAGCACTCAAAATGGTTTTTGCCGACCAGATAAAAATTCCGGCATTCCATAAAAAATCACCACTCTGTAAAAATGATTTTGCTAAGTCTAGATTTGGCTTTTCGGTAAAGGTTTTAACTTTATGCAGATCAGTGTCGGTATTAAGTACATAATCCGTGTGTTGTATATATCCGTAACCAGTATCCGGACGGTTTGGTTTAATTCCCAAAGTAATTAAACAGTCGTTTTTAGATGCGGCATCCAACGATTGCTCAATAGATTGTACAAAACCATCAATATTGGCAATGGTATGATCGGAAGGCGCTACAACAATGGTTGCATTAGGATTTAATTCGGCAATTTTTAAACTGCCATAAGCAATGCATGGCGCTGTATTCCTCATTAAAGGTTCAGCTAAAATCTGGTTGTCTGATAATTGTGGTAATTGTTCTTTAATTAAATCAGAATATATTTCATTGGTGACGATAAATATGTTTTCAGGGGGACAAATGTTTAAAAACCTGTCATATGTACTTTGTATTAAAGTTTTACCTACACCGAAAAAATCGATAAATTGTTTTGGGTATTCTGTTCTGCTTACCGGCCAAAAGCGACTTCCGACGCCACCGGCCATAATTAATGCATAATAATTTTTATTCATTTTTTATTTTGAAAATTACACTATGCCTTCGTTGAGGAGATCGTGTAAATGGATGATGCCAAAGTAAGTATTTTGTTCTAGAACTAACAATTGTGTAATGTTGTTTTGTTTAATAATGTCTAAGGCATCAACTGCCAAAGCATCAAATTGTATGCTTTTGGGGTTTTTACCCATAATATCTTCGGCTGTTAAACCGGCTATGGAATTATTGTTTTCCAACATTCTCCTGATATCTCCATCGGTAATAACACCCAATACGTGGTTAGCTGAATCAACAACAGCTACAGCCCCCAAACGGTTTTTACTAATTTCAATCAGTACATCTTTTACCGAAGCGGTTGGGCTTATAGAAGGTTTTTCGTTTGATAAGGCTAAATCTCTCGCTTTTAAGTAAAGTTTTTTGCCCAGCGATCCACCAGGATGGTATTTTGCAAAATCGGCTTCATTAAATTCTCTGCATTCGAGCAGGCAGATGGCCAATGCATCACCCAATGCCAATTGCGCAGTTGTGCTGGTGGTAGGAGCTAAGTTATGTGGACAAGCTTCTTTTTCGAATGATGTATTTAAAATCAGATCGGCCTGTTCTGCCAAAAATGAATTTAATTCGCCAACCATCCCGATTAAAAGATTGTTCGCAGTTTTTAGCAACGGAACCAGTACCTTAATTTCTGGTGTATTTCCGCTCTTTGATAAACAAATTACAATATCATCTACCTGAATCATACCCAAATCGCCGTGAATGGCATCAGCAGCATGCATAAAAATTGCCGGAGTACCAGTTGAATTAAAAGTAGCGACTATTTTTTGTGCTATAATTGCACTTTTTCCGATACCTGTTACAATTACCCGTCCTTTACCCTGTAAAATACTTGATACGACTTTTTCAAAATCGTTATTGATATTCCTGGCAACATTTAATATTGCTGCTGCTTCGAGCTCTAATGTGCTTACAGCCGACTGAATTATTGATTTTTTACTTTTCAAAGAGAAAATAATTGTCTGTTAATACTTGAAATTCTTGTAAAATTATGTTATTTTGGATACAAAAATAGCATCGCATATTTTATTACACAAAATGGACGTGAAAAAGTCGTTATTTGATAACCTACAAAATTTCTTCGGGTTTGATAATTTCAAGGGTGATCAGGAGTCGATCATTACAAATATTTTAGAAGGCAATAACACTTTTGTTATTATGCCAACAGGTGGAGGGAAGTCTATTTGCTATCAGTTGCCCGCTTTAATGAGCGAGGGAACAGCAATTGTTATTTCTCCATTAATTGCATTGATGAAAAACCAGGTAGACCAGTTGAGGGCTTTTGGTGGAAATGACAGTATTGCTCATTTTCTTAATTCATCCCTAAATAAATCTGAAATTACTCAAGTTAAATCTGATCTCTTAAGCGGTCAGACAAAATTATTGTATGTTGCGCCCGAATCCCTGGCGAAACAGGACAAT
Organism: Pedobacter jeongneungensis; assembly: GCF_000633455.1. Lineage (GTDB taxonomy): Bacteria > Bacteroidota > Bacteroidia > Sphingobacteriales > Sphingobacteriaceae > Pedobacter > Pedobacter jeongneungensis_A. Next base: position 116,865 of record NZ_AYMG01000034.1, on the reverse strand, counting down.
ATTGAATTTTTAAATCTGATTAAAATCTCCTTCGTTGCAGTTGACGAAGCGCATTGTATCTCTGAATGGGGGCATGATTTTAGACCAGAATATCGAAAAATTAAACAGGTTATTGCAGGTTTAGGAGATAATATTCCCATTATTGCATTAACTGCAACCGCTACACCAAAGGTGCAGCAGGATATTATGAAGAACCTGGGAATGACGGAAGCAACGTTGTTCAAATCGTCGTTTAACAGGCCAAACCTATTTTACGAAATCCGCCCTAAACGTGATATTACCAAAGAGATTATCAAGTATATCAAATCAAATCCAGGCAAATCAGGAATTATTTATTGCCTCAGCCGTAAAAAGGTAGAGGAAGTTGCAGAAGCGTTGAACCTGAATGGAATCAGTGCTTTGCCTTACCATGCGGGTTTAGACCCAAAAGTGAGGGCCGAAACGCAGGATAAATTTTTGATGGAAGATGCCGAGGTTATTGTAGCCACCATTGCTTTTGGTATGGGGATTGATAAACCGGATGTACGCTTTGTAATCCACCATGATGTGCCTAAGAGCATGGAAGGTTATTACCAGGAAACGGGTAGGGCTGGTCGTGACGGGGGCGAGGGTGTATGTATTGCTTTTTACTCTCAAAAGGATGTAGATAAGCTGGCTAAGTTTATGAAAGATAAACCGGTTTCGGAACGCGAAATTGGTACCCAGATATTAAAAGAAGTGATTGATTATGCGGAGTCCGGCGTTTGCCGTCGTAAGCAGATTCTTCATTATTTTGGCGAAAACTTTAACGAAACAGGCTGTAACTGCATGTGCGATAACTGTAAAAAGCCTAAAAAGCAGTTTGATGCCGAAAGCCAATTGTCTACCGTATTGAAGTTTATAGAAAAATCGGGAGAAAAATTTGATGACGCTCACTTGCTAAACGTTTTCTTAGGTTTAGAAACTGCACAGACCATTGCCTACGAACATAGTAAAGTACCCGAATTTGGTATTGGAAAGGAAGACGGGGAGTTGATGTGGAAATCAATTATCCGCCAGGCTGTGCTGAATAACTACCTCTATAAGGATATCGACAATTACGGTTTACTAAAGTTAACCAAACAGGGAAGAGATTTTATCGTAAATCCTTACAGCCTTAAATTTATCTTAAACGAACCGATAGAAAGTGGTGCCGACGATGATGATGACGATGTAAAACAGGGTACAGGTGCTTTAGATACCCATCTTTTATCTTTACTTAAAGATTTACGCAAGAAAATCGCTAAGCAGAAAAGTGTTCCACCATTTGTTGTTTTTCAGGATCCATCTTTAGAAGAAATGTGTACGCACTATCCGATTACGATGGAAGAACTTCGCCAGATTTCGGGTGTAGGTTCTGGTAAAGCCATGAAATTCGGAAGCCCTTTTATCGAATTGATTAAAAAATACGTGGAGGATAACGATATTGAGCGTCCGATTGACCTGATTATTAAAACCCAGGCCAATAAATCGCAGATGAAGGTTTCAATTATCCAAAATATAGACAGACAGATTGGTTTAGAAGATATTGCGGATTCAAAAGGCATTACTTATGAAGAAATCCTTAAAGAAGTAGAATCAATTGTAAATTCTGGTACTAAACTTAACCTCAATTATTTCATTGACGAAGTAATTGATGATGATCGCCAGGATGAAGTTTTCGATTATTTCAGGGCAGCAGAAAGCGATTCTATCGACGAAGCACTAAACGAATTAGGCGAAACCGATTATACCCGCGAAGAAATTCAACTGATGCGGATTAAATTCATGTCAGAACTAGGAAATTAAAAATTAGACGTGAGATATGAGAAGTTAGATTTGAGATAAACTCACATCTCATGTCTCACATCTCATGTCTCACATCTCATGTCTCACATCTCAACTATGCTAAACTATTTAGATAAATTAAAAAATACAGATTCAGGAAATTTCTTTTTAATGGCTGGTCCATGCGCTATTGAAGGCGAGGATATTGCCATGAGAATTGCTGAAAAGATTATTACCATTACCGATAAACTTCAGATCCCATATATTTTTAAAGGTTCGTACCGAAAAGCAAACAGAAGTAAAGGAAGTTCTTTTACAGGCATTGGCGACGAGAAAGCTTTACGCATTTTAGAAAGAATCGGTAGAGAATTTGGCGTGCCAACCGTTACCGATATTCACGAAAGTGGCGAAGCGGCAATGGCTGCTGCTTATGTAGATGTATTGCAGATACCTGCGTTTTTGTGTCGCCAAACAGATTTATTGATCGCTGCTGCCGAAACCGGAAAAGTGGTGAATGTTAAAAAAGGGCAGTTTCTTTCTGCAGGTTCGATGAAATTCGCCGTTGAAAAAGTAAAAGAAGCAGGCAACAACAAAGTAATTTTAACGGATAGAGGCAATACCTTTGGTTACCAGGATTTAATTGTTGATTACCGTGGTTTACCCGAAATGCAAAGTTTTGGTGTTCCTGTGGTGATGGATTGTACGCATTCTTTACAACAACCTAATCAAAGCAGTGGTGTTACCGGTGGTAAACCCGAATTAATTTCTACCATTGCTAAAGCAGCAATTGCGGTTGGCGCTGATGGTTTATTTATCGAAACTCACCCTGATCCTGCAAATGCGAAGTCAGATGGAGCTAATATGTTGCACTTAGATCTGTTGGAAGAAACTTTAACCAAACTGATCAGGATCAGACAAGCGATACTGTAATGTTATTGTCATTCTGAATGCAATGAAGAATCTTTTATATTTTGGACTGTATTCCATTGGTTGAGATTCTTCACTACGTTCAGAATGACATCTTAATAAAAAAACCTCTATAAAAGCAACCGTCATCTCGACCGTAGTGGAGAGATCCATGGTAGATTCTATGATCTTTTATGGTTGTCGTAATGCTGAAACATTTTTATTAAGTTGTATTACTTCTTTTTCTTTCTAGAAATTTGAAGCACATTTTTGATGTGCACTGCAACCTCTGCACTTTGAAGATTTTCACCAGTTTCGATATATCGATTTACCGGACCTCCACATTTAAGACAAAAGCCTCTCAAAATGATATCATTCAAATTATTTAAATAAGATTTATAATTTGTGATAGTAGAAGTCTTTTTGCATGTAGTACAATACGAATTTTCTAATATAATATTGAGGTGCTCATACTGCTCCATCATAATAATTTCTATGTCGTAATCTTCTATTTCAATTTCTTTTTCCATAAATGAATATGCTATATCTTCGTAATCACAAAAGAAGTTCTCCTATTATTTTTTCTCCCTAACTCTGTTTTATTATCAGCAATAGGTTTACTTGCTCCAAAACCTTTGAATGTAAGTCTTTTAGCATCAACATTGTGTTTGATCAGGTATTCATAAACCGCATTTGCACGGTTAAATGAGAGTTTTTGATTCAACTTATCATCTCCAACATTGTCGGTATGGCCCTGAATTTCGATTTGAACAGTTTCATTTTGATGCAGGAAATCAATTAGTAGATCCAGTTCCCGGATAGAAGCAGGCAAAAGGTTAAACTTATTGGTGTCGAAAAATATATTTCTCAGCGTAACATTTCCGCCCTGTTTTATTTTTTCGATGTATACTTCAATCTGATAAGGTTTATTGATATCTCCGCTTTTAAGCTCGAAGTTTTCGGAGTAAAACATATAACCTTCAGCATTTACATTAAAAAGATAATCGCTACCCACTGGCATTACAGCTAAAAACTGACCGGTTTCAGGATCGGTATAGTCATCAAAAACCGTTTTATTGGTTTTTAAATCTACTACCTGAACGTTACTTTCAATGGTCTTTTTAGTGTCCTTATCTCTTACAATTCCTTTTACATAAGAAACTTTTAACGGCTTGGCTGTTTCAGGAATGCCAAAACTATAGATATCCTGCAAGCCAAAGCCACCTTTTAAATTTGAAGAGAACAATCCAAAATTTCCATCTGCACTGACCACCAAACCACTTTCATCTTCAAAAGAATTGATCGGGTAACCAATATTAACAGGTTTTTGCCATTTACCATCATTATCCATCCGGCTGTAAAAGATATCCTTATTCCCAAAACCGGGCCATCCATCTGAAGAGAAATATAAGGTTCGCCCATCAGCATGAAGGAAAGGGGTGTTCTCATCATAAATGGTGTTGATGTCTGGTCCAAGGTTTACTGCTGGCCCCCATTTGGCATCCTCAGTAATGGTGCTTTTCCAAATGTCATAACCGCCCGATCCGCCTGGCCGGTTACTAATAAAATATAATGTTCTTCCATCCGGACTGATTGCAGGCTGCGATTCCCAATATTCTGAATTAACAGGCTTCCCTATGTTATAAGGTTCGCCCCAATCTTTTCCCTCACGATGCGAAACGTAGATGTCGCACCGGCCTAAGCCATCCGGACGGTTGCAACCGGTAAAGAATAAATATTTACCGTCTGGAGAGATTGTTTGTGCGCCCTCATTATACCGGGTAGTGTTTATTTTGCTAGATAAAGGAGTAGCGGCCTCCCATTTATTGTTTTTAAGCTGCGAGGTCCAGAAATCTTCATTTCCATTCATCTGGCGGGTAAAAACCAAGGTTTCTCCATCGGCCGTTAAAGCTGGAAAATATTCAGCATCTGTTGTATTTACACCCTCGCCCAAATTGGTTGGTGTGTATTTTACTGGTTTCTTTATCGCAGTGGAAGCGAAGTCGCAATCTAAAAGGTATTTTTTTGCTTTTTTAGTGCGATCAGAGGAAGCATCCTGAGCTAAAAATTCTTCGAAATGCTGTTTTGCTTTTAGGTAGTCCTGTGTAGCAAATTCGGTTTCGGCCAGGCCATAAATTACAGCAGGAGCTACCGTTTTATTAATTAATATGGCTTTTTCGTAAGCAGTTTTGGATTCGGGATATTTCTTCTGTGCTTTAAAAACGCCAGCAAGTACGATATAGGCATTCTGAAATAAAGGATCGATTTCTACAGCACTTTTTAATACTTGCTCGGCAGCAACATAATCCAGTTTATCAATCAGTGGACCTGCTTTTTCAAAAGAAATCTGTGCTTTTTTGTTAGAGGAACTTTGCCCGAAACAATAAATGCTCAATATGCTAAAGAAGAGGACTAAACGAAATTTCATTACATTAACATTTGGTTATAAAGCTAATGTATTGTTTTTAAGGAATATTTAAAAATTTGTGCGTTTGTAAAGAAATTTCCCATTTTGGGTTTGCCATTACATATTCTATAATTAAAGGTGTAATTTCTTTTGATTTAGACCACTCTGGCTGAAGATAAAGTTTACAGGTAGGCGATACCATAGCCGCATATTCTTCTGCCCATTTAAAGTCACTTTTATTAAAAACGATTACCTTTAACTCATGCGCAAAAGGTGTAATATCTGGCCTTGGTGCTTTAAATTTCTTTGGTGACAAACAGATCCAGTCCCAGTTGCCCGAAAGGGGGTAGGCACCAGAGGTTTCGATAAAAGTTAAAATGCCCCTTTCTTTTAATTTATTAGTCAGGTAATCCAGGTTATATATAAGCGGCTCTCCTCCGGTAATCACAACAGCTTTACCAGGAAATTGATCAGCATTTTCTACAATTACATCAGCTGGCGTAAGTGGGTGCATTTCGGCATCCCAGCTTTCTTTTACGTCGCACCAGTGGCAACCTACATCACAACCACCCAGGCGGATAAAATATGCTGCTTTTCCTGTATTAAATCCTTCGCCCTGTATGGTATAAAATTCTTCCATTAAAGGAAGTAATGTGCCGTCTTCTGGTATGTTTTGTTTCATTTTTGAGGATGCAAATATCCTAAAAAAATATGGTGATGTGGTTCCTCTTTGGAAATTTAATGGAAAGATGAAATAAGACTGATATTTATTTGCTGTATTTTAGCTTTATGAAGTGGTTTAAAGCGCTAAATAAGATTCAAATTCCAGCTCCTGATTCAATTAAAACAATTGAGGTGAATGGAAAACAACTTTGCATTATTAATAATGCAAATCAAATTATTGCAACCCAATCATATTGTCCGCATGCTGGTGGCCATTTTAGTGGTGGCTGGTGCAAAAACGGAAACCTGGTTTGCCCGATCCATCGCTATGAGTATAGTTTAACGAATGGAAGAGGGGCTGAAGGTCAGGGAGATTATATCAATATCTACCCAACAGACTTATGTGAAGATGGATTGTACATCGGTTTTGAAGAAAGCTGGTGGAGTAAATTGTGGAGTTGATTAGTATATTTTGGTTAACTGGTTAATTGTTTAAATACTGTTTTCAAATACTCAACAAAAAAAACGTCATCTCAACCGGAGCATCGCGGAGTGGAGAGATCTATTTGTTTATCTTCTATTTTTATCATTAAAGATCCTTTACTGTGTTCAGGATTACAGATAGGGCAGTATAAACCTTCTCTTTGTGCCTTCGTGCCTTTGTGGTCTAGAACCTATGTGGTCTCAAATAGGCAGGTGGCTTTCAAGCACTAAACAAAAAAAAGCGATCCAATTTCTTGAACCGCTTTTTAAATATTTTATGGCTTTGGGTTACCTTCAACCCTACACCTTTAAACCCTCAACCTTAAGAATATATTTCTTTTCTGGCTGATGCCAATGTATTTTTCAATAAACCAACAATCGTCATTAAACCAACGCCACCTGGAACAGGGGTAATGTAAGAGGCTTTTGGAGCTACGTTTTCGAAATCTACATCGCCATATAACTTAAAACCAGATTTTGTTTCTGTTGAATTTTCACGGTTAATACCTACATCAATAATAATGGCGCCAGGTTTAACCATATCAGCAGTAACGAAGTTCTTTTTTCCAATTGCAGCAATCACAATATCAGCCTGTAATACCTGTTCTTTTAAATCTTTGGTACGCGAGTGGGTAAGTGTTACCGTACAGTTACCAGGATTAGCATTACGTGCCATTAAAATACTCATCGGACTGCCCACAATGTTACTACGGCCAACCACTACACAATGCATACCAGTAGTATCGATGCCATATTCTTGCAACATCAACAAAATACCATAAGGTGTAGCCGGAATAAAGCAAGGTAAGTTACGCATCATTCTGCCCAGGTTTACCGGGTGAAAACCATCTACATCTTTACGGTGATCAATCTTTTCGGTAACTTTTTCCGGATCGATGTGTTTTGGCAAAGGCAACTGAACAATTAATCCATCTACATCATCATCCTGATTGATTTCTTCAATTTTAGCCAATAATTCTGCTTCGGTTACCGAATTATCATAGCGATGAAGCGAAGATTTAAAACCTACTTTTTCGCAGTTTTTCATCTTGCTGGCCACATAAGTTTCGCTACCACCATCGTTACCCACTAAAATGGCAACCAGGTGTGGCTTACGGCCTGTTTTATTTAAAAATTCTGCAGCTTCTTCTGCAATCTGAACTTTAACTTTTTCTGATACGTATTTACCGTCTAATAGTTTCATTTTTTGAGATGAGAGATACTAGATATTAGATTTGGGATCAGAGGGCTCTAGTCTCACGTCTCAAATCTAACATCTCAAATCTTATTTTAATCTAATTTCAAAACCGCCATAAATGCACTTTGTGGAATTTCTACATTTCCAACCTGGCGCATGCGTTTCTTACCTTTTTTCTGTTTTTCCAATAATTTACGTTTACGGGAAATATCACCACCATAACATTTTGCAGTAACATCTTTACGTAAAGCACTCAGTGTTTCGCGGGCAATAACTTTAGCACCGATAGATGCCTGAATCTTAATTTCGAACTGTTGACGTGGAATTAATTCTCTTAATTTCTCACAGATTTTCTTTCCGAAATCGTAAGCATTACTGCGGTGAATTAAAGATGATAATGCATCAACAGGCTCGTCATTTATTAACATGTCTAAACGAACCAAATCCGATTTACGGTAACCAATCTGATGGTAATCGAAAGAGGCGTATCCTTTAGAAATCGTTTTCAATTTATCATAGAAATCGAATACAATTTCGCCCATTGGCATTTCAAAAACCAACTCAACTCGATCAGATGTTAAGTATGATTGATTTATAATCGTTCCCCTTTTCTGAATACAAAGTGACATTACAGGGCCAACAAAATCAGCTTTGGTAATAATGTTAGCTTTAATAAATGGTTCTTCAACAGAATCTAATTTACTTGGGTCGGGTAAATCAGATGGATTATTTACAAAAATTTCATCGCCTTTGGTTGTATGAGCAATGTACGATACGTTGGGAACGGTAGTGATTACCGTCATGTCGAATTCACGCTCTAAACGTTCCTGAATAATTTCCATGTGCAACATGCCCAGGAAACCGCAACGGAAACCAAAGCCTAACGCTGCAGAGCTTTCAGGTTCGAAAACAATAGATGCATCATTTAGTTGCAATTTGTGCATTGCTTCGCGAAGTTCCTCAAACTCATCAGTATCAACAGGGTAAATACCTGCGAATACCATTGGTTTTACCTCTTCAAATCCCTGAATAGAATCTAATGATGGTCTTGCAGTAGTCGTAATTGTATCACCAACTTTTACTTCCCGGGCTTCTTTAATGCCAGAAATAATGTAACCCACATCACCGGTTTTAACCACATTACGTGGCGACATATCAAGCTTTAAGATACCAACCTCGTCAGCCAGGTATTCTTTTCCTGTATTGATAAATTTTACTTTATCACCTTTTTTAATCTCGCCGTTTACTACTTTATAGTAAGCAATAATCCCTCTGAATGAGTTAAAAACAGAGTCGAAAATTAGTGCTTGCAGTGGTGCTTCCGGATCGCCAACCGGGGCTGGAACACGGTCTACAATCGCCTGGATAATATCGGGGATTCCCATTCCGGTTTTACCCGACGCTGGAATAATATCTTCACGTTTACAGCCAATTAAATCAATAATCTGGTCTTTTACCTCCTCAGGCATTGCCCCCGGTAAGTCCATTTTATTTAAAATCGGGATAATTTCAAGATCGTGCTCTAAAGCTAAATATAGATTGGAAATGGTTTGAGCCTGAATACCTTGCGAAGCATCTACAATAAGTAAAGCACCTTCACAGGCAGCAATGGAACGAGATACCTCGTATGAGAAATCTACGTGTCCTGGTGTATCGATCAAATTGAAGTTGTATTCAATATCACCAACTTTATAGTTCATTTGTATGGCATGACTTTTAATCGTTATACCTCTCTCACGCTCTAAATCCATGTTATCGAGCAATTGTGCCTGTGCTTCACGCTTAGAAATTGTCTCGGTGTATTCTAATAACCTATCAGCCAAAGTACTTTTACCGTGGTCGATATGTGCAATAATGCAAAAATTACGTATATGCTTCATCTTTGCGCAAAGATATGCTTTTTAATGGAAAATGTAAGAGGGAAAGTGGAATGCTGCTAGGGCTGAATTTTTATTGTTTTGAAAAGCAAAAGCAGCAGTTTTCCGGTTACTACAGCCCTGCTTTCACTTTATCCCGATGTTGGTTTAATGCTTTTCCGACGTGAAGTTGGAAGCTACAGAAGCTAAATTAACAGGATAAACACGGATAACATTATTCTATCTGTGTTCATCCGTGTCTATCTGTGGTAAAACAATTAAACCTTAATTTTCTTCCATTTCCCTTTTTTAAAAAGGATAAATGCTGCTATTGCAATTCCTGCTTCTGCGGTTGGGATAGCAATAAAAACACCGGTTGGACCCAATTCTAAATATTTTGCCAAAAAGTAAGCAAAGGGAATCTGGAACAGCCAGAAGGCGAATACATTTATTTTGGTGGGTGTCCAGGTATCTCCTGCACCATTAAATGCACTCGTAAATACCATCCCGGCACCATAAATAATAAAGCCACCGCTCATAATTTTCAGTGCTTTGCTGGCTACTTTAATCACTTCCTGATCTTTGGTGAAAAATGCAGCAAAGAATTGTCCGCAGGTTAAAAATAACACACTTACTACCGCCATAAATATAACGGTATATTTCATGGTCTGAAATACAGATTTCTCGGCCCGCTCTGTGCTTCCTGCACCCAGGTTCTGTCCAACCAATGTTGCAGCTGCATTGCTCAGTCCCCAGGCCGGAAGCATAAAGAACATCATCAAGCGCAATGAAGTTTGATAACCTGCCGAACCATGATCTCCACCTGTTTTAGCTACCAGTTGTGCCAAAAATACCCAGCTACAGCTTGCAATAACAAATTGTAAGACACCCGGCGCTGCAATTTTAATAATGGCTTTTATCTGTTCCCATTCGGGTATAAGAAAGCTTAACCTGATTTTTAGCGTATTTTTGGCATTAAACAAATGATAAATCTGATAACTCACACCAAGCCCACGACCAATGGTAGTAGCAATAGCTGCACCAGTTAAACCAAATGCAGGCACAGGACCGAGGCCGTTAATAAAAATAGGGCATAGGATAATGTTTGCAATATTTGCGATCCATAAACTGCGCATGGCTATAGCTGCATTACCAGCACCTCGAAAAATACCATTAATCAAAAACAGCAATACAATAATAATGCTGCCACCCATCATAATGCGGACGAAAGTGATGCCATGATCTGCTGTTTCATTAGATGCGCCCATAATCAACAAAATATCCCGTGCGTAGATAAAACCTGCAACACTGATCATCAGGTTAATAATTACAGCAATGATGATGGTTTGCATGCCGGCTTTACCGGCTGCTTCCGGATTTTTTTCGCCTACCCGGCGTGCAACAACTGCAGTTGCAGCCATGCTTAAACCAATGGCTAATGAATAAATGATGGTTAAAACAGATTCGGTTAAACCAACCGTTTGTATGGCATGGCTGCTATTTTCTAAATGACCTACAAAATATAGATCGACTAAAGCAAAAACCGATTCCATCGCCATTTCCAACATCATCGGGATAGCCAATAAAACAATTGCCCTTTTAATACTGATTGAAGTTAGGTCAACTTCGTGACCTTTTAAAGACTGGACCAGAATATCGAAAAATGACGATAGTTTGCCCTTTGCCTTTGAAGACTGTGACATATAGTATAAATAAAATGTGATGTATAAACCAAATAGTACGCTGTTAGGCGTATATAGTTAAAATTAAGATGGAGGGAATCCTTGGTTGTTTAAAACCTCAAACGGATTGCAGATACTATCATGGCTCTGGTCTTTTTGATGATGCAAATATAGGTAAAATTTTGAATTGTCAAATTTTGATGACCAATTTTTGTGAAAGCGATTAATTTTTCGCGAGATCTTTTGCCACGGAGATACGGAAATCACTTTAGTCTGGTCTTAGCGTCTCGCTAAGACCCATTTTTACATGGTAAATGTTTGCCACGGAGACACGGAACTCACAGATTTATAATCTCATCAATCTGTGTAATCCCCAAACCGGTGTAATCACTTTTAAATGCTGTAGGCTTAGTCTGGTCTTAGCGTCTCGCTAAGACCCATTTTTATATGGTAAATGTTTGCCACGGAGACACGGAACTTACGGATTTATAATCTCATTAATCTGTGTAATTCCCAAACCGGTGTAATCACTTTTAAATGCTGTATGCTTTAATCATTTCTTCGGTAACTTTTGTACCTCTACTGGTATTTAAATCAATTAATACATAATCAAAAATACCATCTGATGCTACTTTACCTGTTTTTTGATTGATGATTTCGAATTGTACTGAACAACCTTTATCATTCATGGTTAAGATCCCGGTTCTAATCAGCATTAAGTCATTTATCAATAATGGACGTTTAAAATTGATATCTACATGGCTCACTACCCATCCTAAACCTTGTTTGGTAAAATGCTCCCAGGGCATACCATAAAACTTTTCCATCTGTTCATAACGTGCAGCCAGTACATAATCCAGGTATTTGCTGTTATGTACATGGTTAAACATGTCTATATCATCCGGGCGGACACGTAATTTGCTTTCGAAAATGCTATATTGATTCTTTTCCAATGGTAAAATGTTTTCAGCAAAAGTATAAATAAAGCTTGATTGTAAAGTATTACCTGCTTAATGCTTAAAAAATGTAATGTATTAGTTGCTGATTTTTCGTATTTTTGATATGAAATGGGAAAACTCAAATTATATGATATTAATACTCCACGCGAAACAATTGTTGAGGAACGTGATGCTGTTTATTTGAGCCGTACCCCTGAACAGCGTTTTTTTAGCGTTCTACAGCTTAATTAAATTTCGGTTACCATGAACGGCGGCAAGCCATTAAAATTTCCGCAAGGCAAAGGGCTTGTAATCCGTAAGCCAGCCATATAATTGCTTTATGTCTTTTGATAAAGAAAATCCTGAAATGCTTTTGTTGCTGGAAACATTTGAGCAGGTTAATTTGGAGCGTATTAATAAGAAAAACTAGGTCTATTGCACCGTCTTAAGTTCTCTAAACACGACTTAGCGGAAATCCTTTTAAAATATGCAGCAACCTTGAATAAGCTGTTATTCTGAGGCACGAAGAATGTGCAGCCGATAAAACAGATTCTTCGTGCCTCAGAATGACAGGTGTTTTTAAAAGATTGCAGCGAGGGCGGGAGTGAAGCAACCGATAAAAACGAGACTTTGCTTTCCAAATAATCAATCGGTTAATAATACTTGTTTTTAACCAATAATAACCTTATCTTTGCGCCACAATTAATTAATTTTTATTGCTTTAATATTATTCAAGAAATGTATTTAAGTCCAGAAAAGAAAGCCGAAATCTTTAAACAACACGGCGAAGTAGAAACCAACACTGGTTCTGCAGAAGGTCAAGTAGCGTTATTTACATACCGTATTGCGCACTTAACAGAACACTTAAAGAAAAACCGTAAGGATTTTTCTACTCAGTTGTCACTTCAAAAATTGGTAGGTAAACGCCGCGGTATTTTGGCTTACCTATACAAAAAAGATATTGAGCGCTATCGTGCTATCATCAAAGCTTTATCGCTTCGTGATATCATTAAACAAAAATAAGCGAATTTTATCAGCGAAAGCCATTCTTTAGGGAATGGCTTTTTAATTCCCTGTTAATTTTTTTAACGGGTTTTATTATAGATAGGCTTTTTTAATCTTATCTTCGTTTGCAAAAACAAAAACATATATAAACAACGGTGTGTAGAAAGAGGAAAACACACCATAATTCTAATTAAATGAATGTAATAAAAAAATCGTTCGATTTGGGCGATGGCAGAATTGTAGAAATTGAAACTGGCAAACTGGCTAAACAAGCTGATGGTTCGGTTGTGGTAAAAATGGGCGATACCATGTTGTTAGCAACTGTTGTATCTACTGTTGGTGCTAAACCAGGTACTGATTTTTTACCATTATCGGTTGATTATCAGGAAAAATACGCGGCTACAGGCCGTATCCCAGGAGGCTTTTTACGTCGTGAAGCAAGATTATCTGATTATGAGGTTTTAATCTCTCGTTTAGTTGATAGAGCTTTACGTCCAATGTTCCCAAGTGATTATCACTCTGATACGCAGGTGATGATTTCTTTAATTTCTGCTGATAAAGATATTATGCCAGATTGTTTGGCAGGTTTAGCAGCATCTGCTGCATTATCAGTTTCTGATATTCCTTTTAATGGCCCGATTTCTGAAGTACGTGTTGCTAAAATTGATGGTAAATTAATTATCAATCCTAAAGCCAGCGAATTAGAACGCGCAACTTTAGAGTTCATGGTTGCTGGTTCGGCCAATGATATAGGCATGGTTGAAGGTGAGTGCGATGAAATTCAGGAAGACGAAATGGTTGAAGCTTTAAAATTTGCACATGATGCAATTAAAGTTCAATGTGCCATTCAGGTTGAATTAACTGAAGCTACCGGCAAAACCGTTAAACGTGAATATAACCACGAAGACCACGATGCTGATTTAAAAGCTAAAGTTTATGCTGATACTTACGATAAAGTTTATGCTGTAGCAAAAGCTGGTGGCAATAAAGATGTTCGTAAAGAAGGTTTTACAGCAATCATTAACGAATTCTTCGAGGCGATGCCAGAAGATACTGCTGATTTAACCAAAGCAATGGCTAAACATTATTACCATGATGTTCAGTACGATGCCATCAGAAATTTATTATTAGATGAAGGTATTCGTTTAGATGGCCGTAAAACTACTGAGATCCGTCCAATCTGGAGCGAAGTTGGTTATTTGCCTGCTGCTCACGGTTCTGCTGTGTTTACACGAGGCGAAACTCAATCTTTAACATCGGTTACTTTAGGTAGCAAAGATGATGAGCAAATGATTGATGGTGCTTTCTTTAATGGTTACAACAAATTTTTATTGCACTATAATTTCCCTGGTTTCTCAACTGGTGAGGTTAGACCAAACAGAGGCGCTGGCCGTCGCGAAATTGGTCACGGTGCTTTAGCACAGCGTTCATTGAAAAAAGTATTGCCTCAAGGTGAAGCAAATCCTTATACCATCCGTATCGTTTCTGATATTTTAGAATCTAACGGTTCATCATCAATGGCAACTGTTTGTGCAGGTACACTGGCACTTATGGATGCGGGTATTAAAATTAAATCTCCTGTTTCAGGTATTGCAATGGGTTTAATTACCGATGAGAAAACCGGTAAATATGCAATCCTTTCTGATATTTTAGGTGATGAAGATCATTTAGGTGATATGGACTTTAAAGTAACGGGTACTGAACATGGTATTGTTGCTTGTCAAATGGACTTAAAAATCAATGGTTTATCATACGAGGTTTTAACAAAAGCTTTATTACAAGCTAAAGATGGTCGTTTACACATCTTAAACGAGATGAAGAAGACCATTAGCTCGCCTAATGAAGATTACAAACCACATGCTCCACGTATCGTATCTTTAACTATCGATAAAGAATTTATCGGTGCCATTATCGGCCCTGGAGGTAAAATTATCCAGGAAATGCAACGCGAAACCGGTGCTTCAATCTCAATCGAAGAAGTTGATGGTAAAGGTATTGTAGAAGTATTTGCAGATAACAAAGCAGCTATTGATGCAGCAGTTACCCGTATCCGTAACATTGTTGCGAAACCAGAAATTGGTGAAGTTTACCAAGGTAAAGTAAAATCGATTATGCCGTTTGGTGCATTTGTTGAGGTTATGCCAGGTAAAGATGGTTTATTACATATCTCTGAAATTTCATGGGAACGTTTAGAAACCATGGATGGTGTATTAAAAGAAGGTGATAAAATCGAGGTTAAATTATTAGACATCGATAAACAAGGTAAAATGAAACTTTCTCGCAAAGTTTTATTGCCAAGACCAGAAAAACCAGCTGCGCCACAAGCATAGAAAAAGTCCGGAATCGGAAGTCCGGAAATATATAAAACCCTTTCAGTTTACTGGAAGGGTTTTTTGTTTGTAGAAAAAATAACTTCGGCCTTTCTAACTAAAAACTTTCGCAGTTCTTTTGTAACTTGCAGTATTGCTATGAAAAAAGGAAATCATATTGTTGAAGAACCAGCTGCTAATTATCTAAAAGCTGAAGAAGATCTGTTGAAAAAAGCGCTATCCAGTTCATATACAGAGCGTTTTCATACCATGGCGAGATTAATGAAATTAAACATGATCTTAAAATCAGCAACCATTGTCCATAAAAAAATAGATTAATAAATGGATGTTTTTGATGATGAAATACTAAAGTTGTGGCGTTCCCTCTTGAAAAACAAGGTAATGTTTATCATGATAGGTGGAGTGGCAACAAATCTGCATGGATTTCATCGGACAACCGATGATATTGATATCTGGATAAAAGATAACCTCGAAAACAGAAAAAACTTGAGAAATGCTTTTAAAGAATATGGCCTTGGAGATTTTGAAGCCTTGGAAACTATTCAATTTATCCCAGGCTGGACAGATTTCTATCTTGATAACAGCTTGCGAATGGATATCATGACCTCAGTAAAAGGATTAGAGGATTTTGGTTTTGATAAATGCTTAGAGTATGCCTCTACTGCAACAATTTACGAACTGGAAATACCGTTCCTACATATTAATCAACTAATCGATTCAAAAAAGGCAGCTAATCGACCAAAAGATCAGATTGATATCATTGAACTGGAAAATATTAAGAAACTAAGAAATAATTAAATGAAATACATTATTGCCCCATCCATACTTTCTGCTGATTTCGGCAACTTACAACGCGATATTGAAATGATTAACCAAAGTGAAGCCGATTGGTTTCATGTTGATGTGATGGATGGTGTTTTTGTACCGAATATTTCTTTTGGCTTCCCGGTAATGACAGCTGTAAAAAAGCATGCTACCAAACCATTGGATGTACATTTAATGATTGTAGAACCTGATAAATACATTGAGGATTTTGCTAAAGCAGGGGCAGACCGGATCACCGTACATTACGAGGCCTGTACACATTTGCACAGAACTATCCAGTTGATCAAGGCATCTGGTTGTAAAGCAGGTGTTGCTTTAAACCCTCATACTCCTGTAACCTTACTGCAGGATGTGATTGAAGATCTGGACCTGGTATTGATTATGTCGGTTAATCCGGGTTTTGGCGGACAAGCCTTTATCCATAATACCTACAAGAAAATTAAAGATTTAAAAGGCTTAATTCAAGGTGTAAATGAAAATTTGGTTATTGAGGTAGATGGTGGTGTGGGTTTACAAAATATTGCTACATTAGTATCAGCAGGTGCCAATGCTTTCGTTGCCGGAAATGCGATTTTTGCAACAGATAATCCAACGGAAACGATTACTAAGATGAAACAGTTAACCAGTAGTATAAGCATTTAATTGTTTTATTGCTAAATTGTTCCAGTGATAAGGAGTATAACGTTATAATTTTCTCGATACATAATACCCTTATACCGTACTTTTATCTTGATACTTAATACTTTTATCTTGATACACTACATCTAGATACTAAAAATGCTCAAATTTCGGCTAATCCTATTCTTTCTAATGGCTTGTTGCAGTTTAGCTGTGGCTCAGCCTTTAGTTAGGGTTTCGGGCATAGTTTATAGTGATGAAAAACTGCCCCTTTCGCAGGTTACCATTATTGTTTTAGGGCAGGCACAATCTACAGTTACGGATGAATTTGGCGTTTATACCATTTATTCAAAATCGAAAACATTTAGTATAAAATATTCGCTTTTGGGTTACCAGCCGCAAACCATTAAATTTAATGAGCGTTCGGGCGCCAGGATTATTAAACAGGTAAACTTAATTGCCAATATTAATGAGTTAGAACAGGTTAATATCACCAATAAACAGAACCAGTTAAGTAATACCACTACCATAAATATTGCCGATGTATCATCAATGCCATTGGTTTCGGGTAATTTCGAAACCATGCTCAAAACCCTGCCCGGGGTATCTACCAATAACGAATTAAGTGCGCAGTATAGTGTTAGAGGTGGTAATTTTGATGAAAATTTAATCTACATCAATGATGTAGAAATTAACCGTCCGGTGCTAATCCGCAATGGGCAGCAGGAGGGCCTGAGCTTTATCAATTCAGACCTGGTAAGTAAGGCAAAATTTTCAGCTGGTGGCTTCGAAGCGAAATATGGCGATAAACTTTCTTCTATTTTAGATATCAAATACGATAAACCCGATAGTAACCAAACTACTTTCAGCACCAGCCTTTTAAATACCTCATTAACCACTAAAAGGGTGTTTAAAAACAGTTTTCTCTTGGCAGGTTTGCGTTACAAGAACAATTCGAGTGTATTGATTAAACAAGACGAAAAAGGAAGTTATAGCCCAAATTTTGCTGATGCCCAGTTACTTTATCAATACGATTTTTCACCAAAATTCAATATTAGTTATTTAGGGAGTTTCAATCTTGGTCAGTTTAAATTGGTACCCACTAACAGGGAAACACAATTTGGGACTTTAAGCACTACCTTAAGGTTAAATGTCGATTATACCGGACAGGAAATTGATGATTACCAAACCTTAGGTAGCGCTGTTACCGCAACATACTCGCCAAAACCAAATTTGGTCATCAAATTTATCAATAGCTTTTTTAATACCATTGAAAGGGAACGTTTTGATATCAACGGAAGTTATATTTTTGATGAAGTGGATAATAGCTTTCCAGGAGAGAATTTTGGGCCAGTGAGTAAAAATAGAGGGATTGGCAGCTATTATAATTATGGTAGAAACAGCTTGAATACCCAGGTATTCGCTTCAGAAATAAAGGTTGATCAGAATTTTGATAACCACGTTTTTTCCTGGGGTTTAAAATTCGATAGATCCAGTTACAACGATCAGTTAAACGAATATAACTACACCGACTCTGCGGGATTTATTCTACCCAATAACACTAAAAACATTGTTTTACAGAACGTAATCAATGTAAAGAACGATATTGATATTAGAAATTATAGCGCTTATATTCAGGATAGTTATTCGCTTTCCAGTTCAGCAGAATTACAGTTAGGTGCACGGGCAACTTACAGTTCTTTAAGTAAACAACTGTTAATCAGCCCGCGGCTATTGATCGCTTACCGGCCAAATTCGAACAATAAGATACTGAGGTTTTCTGCAGGCGTATATAAACAACCACCATCATACCGCACCATACGCGATTTTTCCGGGGAGTTAAATATCAGCCAAAAGGCCCAAAGTTCTTATAATACCTCCTTGGGTTACGAATATGCTTTTGATGCCTTTGGCACAAGGTTGAAGTTTACCTCTGAAGCCTATTTTAAATATTCGGACCGATTGATTCCTTATAAAATTGATAACCTCAGGATTAAATACCTCGCAAACGAAGTATCACGCGGTTACGCTTATGGAGCGGATTTTAGTATTGGCGGCGAATTTGTAAAGGATCTTGTTTCCTATTTCAGGATGTCGGTAATGCATGCTAATGAAGATATTATCGGAGATAGCTATATTGAAAATGGTACAACGGTTTACCCTGGTTATTTAAAGCGGCCAACCGATCAGCGCTTAAATTTTTCTATATTTTTTCAGGATAAGCTGTTAAATAGCCCAACGTATAAAGTGCACTTAAATGCCCTTTACGGTTCCAGGTTGCCAATCGGTCCGTCGCAAGCACCAAGGTATTTGGATAAGTTTTTCATCCCGTCTTATAAACGTGTAGATATCGGTTTTTCAAAAGATTTTCTCGATGATGCAGCTTTGCATAAACCAAAATTTCTGGATAAAAACTTCAGTTCGGTTATTTTGTTCTTCGAGGTTTTTAATATGTTGAATATCAATAATACCGTTTCTTATCTCTGGTTAAAAGATGTAGATAATGTACAGTATGCCATTCCAAATTATTTAACCGGCCGGCAGTTTAATTTAAAATTGATTGTGAAATTAAAAAATTAAGTGTCCGTTAACTGTAAACCGCTAATGGTAAACTGAAAACTGTAAACTGCCAACTGAGAACTGCAAAACTGATTTGGGCGTTACCCAATCCCGTGAAATACGGGAAAGGGGCAGGCTTTTCAGGGCTGCGCTTCACTCCGGTACCGATGAAGAACCGGCACTGAACCCTTACAATCCCTAACGCAGACTTACCGCGTTCAAGAGCCCGGCAGGTTTCTTAAAATCGTAAGTTCACTGTATATTTTTCAAATCGAATCGTCATCTTAAACCCGTATCAGGATCTATTTTGCTGCATTCATTCAAGCTACTAAAACCAAAATGAACAGGGTATTTTTAGTAAAACGTTTTAATTGCAAAAACTGCAATAAATCAATCAATTTATGGCTTTTTTTTAACAAAATTTAATTTTTTTGGTTACGATTTTATGGGCATAACTGCTTTAAAAATTTTACATTTACCGCCATAAAACATTATATAATAAGATGAAGCATAATTTTGGCGCAGGCCCTTGTATTTTACCTCAAGAAGTGTTTAAACAAGCAGCTCAGGCTGTTTTAGATTTTAACGATGGATTATCAATTTTAGAAATTTCGCACAGAACAACCGAATTTGAGGCAGTTGTTGCTGAAGCTGATAAGTTGGTAAAAGAATTATTAAATGTGCCATCCGGTTATTCCGTTTTATTTTTACAAGGTGGTGCAAGTTTACAGTTTGCAATGGTTCCGATGAACTTATTGGGCGATGGACAAACTGCAAGTTATTTAGATTCGGGCGTTTGGGCAACTAAAGCTTTAAAAGAAGCTAAATTTATTGGTAATGTAAATGTGGTTGCTTCTTCAAAAGATGCAAACTATACTTTTATTCCAAAAGATTTTGAAATCCCTGCTGATAGTGCCTATTTCCACTATACCTCGAACAACACCATTTACGGTACTGAGCTTTTCGAAGTGCCTAAAACTGATGTTCCAGTAGTTTGCGATATGTCATCCGATATTATGAGCCGTGTAATCGATGTTTCTCAATTCGATTTAATTTATGCCGGTGCACAAAAAAATATTGGTCCTGCAGGTTTAACTATCGCTATTGTGAAAGATGAAGTTTTAGGTAAAATTGACCGTAAAATTCCATCGATGTTGAACTATCAATCGCATATTGATAACGGTTCAATGTATAACACACCGCCGGTTTTCTCAATTTACGTTGCATTGTTGAACCTTCGCTGGTTAAAATCAAAAGGAGGTGTTGCCGAAATTGAAAAAGAAAACAAACAAAAAGCAGAAGCACTTTACAGAGAGATAGACCGTAATCCATTATTCAAAGGAACTTGCGCAGTTGAAGACCGCTCCAGAATGAATATCTGTTTTGTAATGGAAAATCCTGAATTGGAAAAACCATTCTTGAAGTATGCCGAAGAGCAAGGTATTGTGGGTATTAAAGGACACAGAAGTGTAGGTGGTTTCCGTGCTTCGATGTACAATGCGTTGCCAATTACGAGTGTTCATGCTCTGGTTGAGGCGATGCAAGTATTTGAAGAACAACAAGCAAAAGCAAATTAAGAATTAATTATAACCGCAGATGATTATGCGATTATTTAATTGGTGTAATCAATCAAATCTGTGCAATCATACATACAATGATTAAGATATTAGCAAACGATGGGATTGATCCGATCGGAAAAGAATTATTAGAAAAAGCAGGTTTCCAGGTTGATACAGAAACCATTCCGCAAGATAAATTAGCCGAAGCATTAAAAAACTATGATGCCATTACCGTTCGTAGTGCAACAAAAGTTAGAAAAGAATTAATTGATGCGGTTCCAAATATCAAATTAATTGGTAGAGGTGGCGTAGGTATGGATAATATTGATGTGGAATATGCCCGCAGTCAGGGTGTTGCAGTGGTAAATACACCAGCTGCATCTTCATTATCAGTAGCCGAGTTGGTGTTTTCTCATTTATTTACCGGTATCAGGTTTTTACAGGATGCTAACCGTAAAATGCCTGTTGAAGGTGCTACGCAATTCAATAACCTTAAAAAAGCTTATGCTAAAGGAACTGAATTAAGTGGTAAAACCATTGGTATTATCGGCTTTGGCCGCATTGGCCGTGCTACTGCAAAAGTGGCTTTAGGTTTAGGTATGAATGTATTAGCTTACGATTTATATCCTTCAGAATCTGAAATTACTTTAGAGTTCCAGGGTGGAAAATCTGTAAGTATTCCAGTTAAAACGGTTTCATTGGATGAAGTAATTACCGGAAGTGATTTCTTTAGTTTACACACACCATTTGCAGATAAACCGATTTTAGGCGCTGAGGAATTTGCGAAGATGAAAAATGGTGTAGGTATTGTAAACTGCTCACGCGGTGGAACAATTGATGAGCCGGCTTTAATTGAAGCTTTAAACTCTGGTAAGGTTTCTTTTGCAGGTTTAGATGTTTTCGATAACGAACCAACGCCATTGGCAGAAATTTTAACACATCCTAAAATCTCTTTAACACCGCACATCGGCGCATCAACAAACGAAGCACAAGAACGTATTGGTACGGAATTGGCTACGTTAATTATTGAACATTTTAAGAAATAAAATAATGTCGTCACCCTGAACTTGTTTCAGGGTCTTTCACTCGAGATAGATGCTGAAATAAATTCAGCATGACGGATTTAGTGTAAAGACCGATTGATTTGATTGGTCTTTACATTTTTAATCTAACGCGTTCGTTGTAACCCAGTAACGATAACCCAATATTGCTTTTTGGAAAGTAGTCAGCTTATTCGGATCTTTTTTATACAAACTTGGCAAAACTACTTTGTTTATCTTCGCCAGGATTTTAAACAGTCCTTTTTTCATAATTTGTTATTGCTTTTAAAGGTAGTGAAGCTGCTAAAATCTTATTGTAATTTAAGGCTTGATTTTCGCGGTTTCATAATTCTGCAGTTTTTTATTGAAGAAATAAAATCCGCCAGCCATCACCAAAATCAAAAATGCAATGATGTAGTTTGATAAACTTCCTTTGTTCTTTTTATCTAGGTCTTCTTTGAGCTGCGCATTTTGATCCTGAAGTTTTTTAATGGTTCCCATATAGGCTTCAATCCGTTCCTGAGAGTTATCTGCAACGGCCACTTTCTGTTGGTTTTGCAGGTCTTTATAATCCATTAATATTTTCAGTTCCTTAAAAATATTATTATCGGTTAATACCACCTGACGAAGAATTTCATTTGAATTTTTGATATCTTTCTTCGTTTGCCAGCCAAAAATACCCGAACGCTGTGTTAAGCTTTCATCATATTGGCCAAATTTTGCACTTCGCTCCTGAAGTAATGAATTTACTTTAACCCGTTGTGCAGCATAAGCAGCCGTATCTTGTTGGGCAAAGGCTTGAAAACTAAATAAGATAACCGAGAGCAGATAAAAATATTTCTTCATGTGGATATAAACGCGAAAAGGGTAGAAGTTGTTTTAGTTGGGTCATTAGGCATTGGTTTATTGGTAATGCAAAATGATCGTCATCTCGTTCCGATAGCAGCGTATGATAAAAACGGTCGTCATTGCGAGAAGGAACGACGAAGCAATCTTACAACGATCGCTATAACCCATAGTAGTAAGATTGCTTCGTTGGCTGAAAAAGCCTTCTCGCAATGACGATACTTTATTTTAGTCTTTCCCCTTTTTACGAATGAAACTCAACCCTCACAATATCACCAAGATGCAAGCCCAATAATCCACTGGCTTTTCCTTTGTTAATGGCAATTTCTAAGTGGTTACTAATACCAAAGAGGCAAAGTTTTTCACCTTCCTGCACTTCATTGTAATGCCAGCTCAATTGAGTAATGGTTTCGCTTTTTCTAAAGTGTAAGGTGAAGTCGCGGTTTTTTTGGATTTTGGTAAAAAGATCCTTGGTAATATTTGTAATTACGTTACAAAAAGTATCAATATATACCACACTTCCTCTAATCACATCGCGCTCTATAACAGGATGCAAAAGCATCTTTTGCTCAATCTCTGCTACAGGTAAACCAATCTCTTTTAGTTTG
The DNA here is from genome assembly GCF_000633455.1 of Pedobacter jeongneungensis. Lineage (GTDB taxonomy): Bacteria > Bacteroidota > Bacteroidia > Sphingobacteriales > Sphingobacteriaceae > Pedobacter > Pedobacter jeongneungensis_A. The sequence goes on along the minus strand of NZ_AYMG01000034.1, from coordinate 93,557 downwards.
CCTCCTTTAGCCAAATGTGTTGCTGCTTTAACAAAAATATCAACCAATGGAAAGTGCAGGTATTTTAAATCCTGCATAATATTCAATTCCACTACGTCTTCAGGAACATCATCAAAAAGAAGGGAGAAGATGCCATTATCTGCACCAACAAAATAATGATCCCGGTGCTTTACGGCAATGTATTTGGTGTTTTCACTATACACAGAATCAATACCGATTAAATGCACCGTATTTTTCGGAAAGTAAGGATATGCGTTTTTTAAAACGAAGGCGGCATATGAAATATTGAACGAAGGAACTTCGTGGGTAATATCAACTAAATTAACATTAGGCATAAGACTCAACAGACTACCTTTAAGAGCACTCTGGTAAAAATCTTTTGAACCTAAATCTGTTGTTAAAGTAATTATCCCCATTAAAAATTCATTATTATTGCTTATTCTTGTGTACAGGCCTAAGCGTCTGCAAATATTCAAATTTTAATTAATATACCCCGATAACTTTTTAAAATACTACAGTTTGAACGAATTAAAATTAACTCTGGATACCGTAAATCCTGCTCACTTTTGGGGGCCGAACAATGAGAATTACGAAATGATTAAAGGTGCTTTCGCGAAGTTAAAACTGGTAGCGAGAGGTAGTGATGTTAAGGTTCTCGGTGATGAACAGGAACTTAAGGCTTTCGAGGAGAAGTTTAACCAACTGATTGCACACCTCGAAAAATATAGCTCATTAAGCAATAATGATGTAGAAACGATATTGGGTGCCAAGGCAGCTGGTGTTGCAAAAAAAGATGTAGAACAACCAACCGGAGGTGGCGGAGAAGTAATTGTTTTCGGTACTAACGGGTTACTGGTAAAAGCAAGAACAGCAAATCAGCGTAAAATGGTGAGCAGTATTGCCAAAAACGATATTCTTTTTGCCATCGGTCCTGCCGGAACAGGTAAAACCTATACCGCGGTTGCTTTAGCGGTTAGAGCTTTAAAGAATAAAGAAATTAAAAGGATCATTTTAACGCGACCGGCTGTTGAAGCAGGGGAGAACCTTGGTTTTTTGCCTGGTGATTTAAAGGAAAAAATCGATCCCTATTTACGTCCGCTTTACGACGCGCTGGATGATATGATCCCTGCAGAAAAATTAAAATTCTATATCGAAAACCGTACAATTGAAATTGCTCCATTGGCATTTATGCGTGGCCGTACTTTAGATAACTGCTTTGTGATTTTAGATGAAGCTCAAAATGCGACTGATATGCAGTTAAAAATGTTTTTAACCCGTATGGGCCCAACCGCAAAGTTTATTGTTACAGGTGATGTTACGCAGATCGATTTACCTAAAAAACAAATGTCTGGCTTATTTAACGGACTTAGAATTTTAGAAGATATTAAAGGAATCGATATTATTTACCTAAGCGGAGAAGATGTGGTAAGGCATAAACTGGTAAAAGATATCCTGAAAGCTTACGGCGATATTCAATAAGTTGGGAGGTCAGAAAGTCAGAGGTCCGAAGTTATGATTCAGATTGAATATTATGGAAAGTATTAATTTAGAAAATGATTTGAAGCTTTCTTTTGAAAAATTGCCTCATACCATACGGCTGATCATTTCAAAAACTGATGAAGAATGGGTTTGTAAAAAGGAAACACTAAAAAAGCTGTTCGAATTTGTTAATATTGATCAGGCACACGTCTTTAAAGGAAGGCTTCAGTTGATTAAAATTGATGATCGTATTACAATTCAGATCAAGAATAAAAATATTAGCACAATTTCAGCGAAAATTTTTAAAGAGGTATTGAATAAATTAAAATAATCAAACCCCCGTAGCTTATTAACTGCGGGGGTTTTTAATAAATTATATCATCGGACTTCTGACTACCGACTTCGGACTTTCCGACTTTTTTCCTATTTTTACGCCCTCATGAAAGCACTAAAAGAAACCCATTTCAATTTCCCGAATCAAAGTAATTTTTACAAAGGTAAAGTACGTGATGTATATACTATTGCTGATCAATCCATGGTGATGGTGGTATCAGATCGTATTTCTGCATTTGACGTAGTGTTGCCTGAGGCAATTCCCTTTAAAGGACAGGTGTTGAACCAAATTGCAGCTAAATTTTTAGCTGCAACGCAAGATATCGTTCCTAACTGGGTTTTAGCTGTTCCGGATCCAATGGTCACCATAGGCCGTATTTGCGAGCCATTTAAAGTAGAAATGGTGATCAGGGGTTATTTAGCTGGTCATGCATGGAGAGAATATAGCGAAGGCAAGCGTTCCGTTTGTGGTGTGGCTTTACCTGATGGATTGAAAGAAAATGATAAATTGCCTCAGCCCATCATTACCCCAACAACAAAAGCTTCAGTAGGGCATGATGAGGATATCTCAAAAGAAGATATTTTGGCAAAAGGTATTGTTTCGATTACAGATTACGAAAAATTAGAAGAATATACTTACGCACTGTACCAGCGTGGAACTGAAATTGCAGCCAAGAGCGGATTAATTCTGGTGGATACAAAATATGAATTTGGTTCGGCAGATGGTGTAATTTATCTGATCGACGAAATCCATACGCCAGATTCTTCCCGTTATTTTTATGCTGAAGGTTATCAGGAGCGTCAGGACAACAATGAACCTCAAAAACAACTTTCGAAAGAATTTGTAAGAAAATGGTTAATTGAAAACGGTTTTCAGGGAAAAGATGGTCAGGTTGTGCCAGAAATGACACCGGAAATTGTAAACTCGATTTCTGAACGTTACATTGAACTTTACGAACAGATTGTTGGAGAGACATTTATAAAAGCTGATGCTGATGCAATTTCCAGCCGTATTGAGGCTAATGTTTTAAAGGCTTTAGAAACCTTATAAAATTCGAAAGAAATTTATACATTAGTAAAATTAAAGATTAGAGAGATGAAATTTTCAGTAGATAAACACGATAAATATGTAACCTTAAAGTTAGAAGAAACTAAGTTTACAAATGATAATGCCCCAGGCTTAAAATCAGAATTCTATTTACTTAATGCAGAGGGCTTTCAAAATATTGTTGTTGATTTAAGTCATGTTACCGAGTGTAATGATGCACAGGATTTAAGCTGCTTATTGGTTGGCGACAGGCTTTGCAAATCGGCAGGTGGATTATTTATCGTAACCGGGATTAACGATGAGCTGGCTTCAATTATCGAATTATCAAACATATTTCAATCTGTAACGTTTGTTAATACATTAGACGAAGCAACAGATTTCATCTTTATGGATGAGTTGGAAAAAGAGTTTAGAGGCGCTAAATAATATAATAATTTAAATAACATTACGGCCTCGTAGTTTCTAAAAATCTACGGGGCTTTTTATATCTGATCATGATGAAATTTGAAGTTACCATTTTGGGAAGCAGTTCTGCAACACCTGTGTTTAACAGGAATCCATCAGCACAGCTTTTAAATTGTAACGAAAAATACTATTTGATCGACTGTGGTGAAGGTACACAACAACAATTAACCAGGTTTAACCTTAAGGCAGCCCGAATTGATTATATTTTTATCAGTCATTTACATGGTGATCATTATTTTGGTTTGATCGGGCTGTTATCAAGTCTGCATTTAAATGGCAGGATAAAACCCATGCAGATTTTTGGTCCAAAACCTTTACTGGAGATTCTAGAGATTCAGTTTAAATATTCTGATACAGTATTAAGGTATCCAATAGAGTTTTTCCCGATCGAAGCAGATCAATCTACCCAGATTTTCGAAAACAGCGATCTGGTAGTTAAAACCATTGTTTTAAATCACCGTATCCCAACCACTGGTTTTATTTTTCAGCAAAAGAAAAGGCAACGCAAATTAATCAAAGAAAAAGCTGATGAAGTGCCAATGGCTTATTATACTACACTAAAAAAAGGGAATGATGTAGAACTGCCAAATGGCGATATTTTACGGAGTGCGGATTACACCACTGAGGCTGATGCGCCAAGATGTTATGCTTATTGTTCTGATACTTTATTTGATGAAAGTTATTTTTCTACCATAAAAGACTGCGATACATTATATCACGAGGCTACGTTTATGCATGACCTTTTAGATAGGGCTAATGAAACACACCATACCACGGCTTTACAGGCAGGAGAGGTGGCCAAAATCACAAGAGCTAAGAAATTACTCATCGGACATTTTTCTTCGCGTTACAAGACTTTACAAATGCTTTTGGAAGAAGCGCAATCAGTTTTTGAAAATACCGAGTTGGCTGTAGAGGGCAGGACTTTCCAGCTTTAATTTTTTTAAAAGCTCCATCCCATAGAATGGTTTGTGCTCCCGACTATGTTGCACTCCGCTACCATAGATCAAATTCACTTAGTACGTGTCGTCATTCCCGCGCAGGCGGGAATCTTAATACAGGTGTTTTAAGATTCCCAATCAAGTTTGGAATGACGATCGAATAAACATTCCGTGCCTCCGTGTCAAAAAAAAGTTCTTACCTGATTAAAGATTCTTCACTGCGTTCAGGATGACAGCTAAAAGAGAAATTCTCTGTTTATCCGTGCCTCTGTGACAAAAAATAGCGCATAAAAAAAGCCTTACAATTTAAAACTGCAAGGCTTCCGAATTTATTAAAATTGATTACTTGTCTTTTTTGTTTCCGCCTCCAAATACCGAGAAGTGAACGTAGCGTTTAGGATTTGCTTTTAAATCGATCATTAGTTCATCCAGATTTTTTGATGCATTGGTTAAATTCTGATACATTTTATCGTCATTTAGCAATAAACCTAAACTACCTTTTCCACCTTTAATGCCCGAAATTACACTTTGCAAATCGGCAATGGCGTTGTTTGCATTATCTAAGGTTTGTTTAAAATTAGCAGCAGCAAACTTATCAGTAACCGTATTGATATTGGTTAAGATATCGCTAATCTTCTGATTGTTGTTATTTAAGTTAGCGGTAATGCCTTCTACATTTTTAAAGATTGCTTCAATACGTTTACTTTCAGAACCAACCAAACCATCAACTTTTTTAGAGGTAGTTTCTAATGATGCTAAAGTACCTGCAATGCTGTTAAAACTCTTATCCACATTTTTCTGAAAGTTAGGATTCAAAATAGAATTTACACTGCTCAATATAGAATCCATTTTACCGATAATTAATTCAGCTTTTTTCTGTACCGGCTGAACCTGCTCCATCAATCCTTTTTCTACATTGGCATTTAGGGTATAACCATCTTCAGCCATTTTTTTAGAGTTACCTAACGACATTACAATCGCTTTACTGCCTAAAAGGTCGGTACCCTCTAAACGGGCAATACTGTTTTCAGGAATTTCGTATTTGCTGTTTACATTTAGGGTTGCAATAACGGTACCATCATGCTGTAATTCCAGTTTAGCAACACGCCCTATCTGATAACCATTAATTAGTATCGGTTTTGATACGGTTAAACCGTCAACCCTGGTGTATTTAGCATATAATGTTGTTTCGTTTGAGAAAATGGAATTACCTTTTAAAAAATTATATCCAATAATTAATAAAGCTATGGCAAATGCGGCTAAAATACCTACTTTGGTTTCGTTCTTAATCTTCATAAGTGTTGTTATTTAATGCTGCAGATTTCAGTTTGTTTTTAAAACCCGCTGGAGCGTAATTTCTTTTTTGTAACGTTAAACTTTATAAATACACAAAGCTTACGCAATTGTTTTGTTCGGTATCTGTTTATATTTTTTGTAAAGTTAAAATAACTATCATTTATAATGCCACTTATTTAACTTCAATATTTTTTTTGTATGTTTTTATTGCTTCCAGAATAGAATTAGCAATTTCATTCTGACCTTTTTGCGAATTAATATATTTTTCTTCCTCGGTATTGGAGATAAAACCTACCTCTGTTAAAACCGCAGGCATACCGCAACGTTGCAATACCAGAACCCCCTGTTCTTTAACACCACGACTGAGTCTTTCATCCCTGCTGATGTAGCTATTCTGGATCAGTTTCGCAAATTTAATGCTTTTATCCCGAAAGGTGTTTTTTAATAGCGACAAAAGGATAAAACTACTGGGGTTATTGGGGTCGTAACCATCGTATTTGCTTTTATAATTCTTTTCCAGTTTAATATCGGCGTTCTCACGGATAGCAGCATCCTGCTCTTTTAACCGGTGCGAACCCGCTACTAAAGTTTCTACTCCTTTAATATGTTTGTTTCCCGGAGGCATCGAATTGCAATGAACAGAAATAAAAAGATCAGCATTGGCCTCGTTTGCAATTTCTGCACGGCGGTAGAGGTCGACATCAATATCGGTTTTACGGGTAAAAATCACTTTAACGTCAGGCAGCTCTTCTTTGATGAGTTCGCCCAGCTTTAATCCAACTTTTAACGAAATATCTTTTTCTTTTGTAAAACTGCCCGAAGCACCTGGTTTTCTACCCCCATGTCCTGGATCAATTACAATGGTTTTAATTTTATACCCTTGGGCAGACGATTGTTTAGCAGTAAAAATTGAGAGGAAAAGTATCGTTATCAGAAGTTTAATCTTCATTTATAAAATATTAAAATGATGTTTCGGCTATGCGTTTATAATTTTTAATTGCCCTGATGATACCGCTTACAATTTCGTTCTGTCCTTCCTGCGAGTTCATATAGTCTTCGTCTTCAGGATTACTCACAAAACCAATTTCAGTTAAAACTGCCGGCATGGCTGCCCTGGCCAGCACCGCTAAACTTTTTTCCTGTACACCACGGTTGGTACGACCTGCGTTAACATATTCTTGCTGTAACATAGAAGCAAACTTTAAACTCCTATCCCTGTTCGTTTGTTTCATTAAAGATAACATAATGTCGTTTTCCGGCGTATTTGCTATAAAACCTTCATAATTTTTCTGGTAGTTATCTTCAAGAAACATGGATGCATTTTCCCTTTTAATTACTTCATCCTGCTCGCCTAGGCGGCCTGTTCCTGATACGAAAGTCTCTGTGCCCCTTGTAGAAGTACTTTTCGAAGTAACTGTTGTATAAACCGGAACTTTTCTGCCCCTCACTTTTTTGTAATAATCAACCACCCTTGAAACCCGCACAGGCATATCATTCAAGTGGATAGAGATAAATAAATCTGCCTTAGCGTTATTAGCGATGTTGATACGCTCATACAATGGAATAAAAACATCAGTTTGCCTGGTATAAATTACCTTGATATCTTTTAAGCTGTCTTGAAGCGCTTTTCCAAGATTTAATGCAGTTTTAAGTGCAACGTCTTTTTCTTTTGAATAGACGCCATGTGTGGCGCCATCTTTGCCGCCGTGACCAGCATCAATTACAATTGTTTTAATTTTATATTCTTGCGCAAGCGCTTGATTATCAATTGTATTTGACAATACTAAATAAATAATAAATGTTAAAATGGATTTAAGATACATCAATGGTATATTTTTCACTAATTTTGAACGTTTTTGATTAAACATTTGTGCAAAAATAACATTCAAATACGAATTTGAAACTTCTTAAGAGCTCTATTTTACTAATTTCTGTCATTTTATTAACACTTGTTGTTGGTAAAGCTAACGCATTTTCGCGATTTTCATTGCAACAGATTATTCAACAAGACACCACAAAAAAGGATACGACCAAAAAAACGGGCAAGAATAACAGCAGTATCGATCAAAAAGTGGAGTACAAAGCGGAAGACTCCGTAAAAATGAGTGCCGATAAAAATATTGTGTATTTATACGGTAATGCCAGGGTTATTTATGGTGATTTTGAGCTGGATGCGAGTTATATCAAATACGATAAGAAGCAGAACACCATTTTTGCAAGAGGTGTTAAAGATCCAAAAACCGGAAGATATACAGGCAGGCCGATTTTTAAATCAGGCGCTGACGGAACTGCAATTGCCGATTCTATTTTTTACAATTCTGAAACAACAAGAGCTAAAGTTTATGGCGTTTTTTCTGAACAGGAGGGTGGGTTTTTCTCCGGAGGGCAAAGTAAAAAGCAGATAGATGATGAACTGCATATTAAAAATGTAATGTACAGTACCTGTAATTTGCCGCATCCACACTTTGGATTAATGATATCTAAAGGTGTGGTAACCGAAAAACAGATCATCACCGGGCCGGTTTATATGATTATTGAGGATATTCCTACTTTTTTGGGCCTTCCGTTTGCATTTTTCCCCAAGCAGAATAAACGAACCTCAGGTATTATTTTGCCTACACCGGGTGAAGATGCCACAAGGGGTTTTTTCCTGCAGAATGGTGGATATTACCTTGGTTTAAACGATTACTGGGACGCCAAGTTAATGGGTTCAATCTACACGAACGGTTCTTACGAAACCAGTGTACTGAGTAATTACACTAAACGCTATAAATATAACGGTAACATTAATTTATCTTACTCGAGTTTTAAAGATGGTTTAGAAGGTACCGAAGCATTTGCAAACCCAACCAAAAACTTTAGCATTAACTGGAGCCACAGCCAAAATGCTAACGCCAATCCCGGAACTACATTTAGTGCAAGTGTAAGGTTGGTATCAACCGGAAGAAAAGGTTATTACAAAAACACAGCAGCAGGAACCACTTACGATATTAATACCATTGCAACAAACTCTACAAGTAGTAGCGTGAGTTACGCCAAAGCCTTTTCAAATGGAATGAACTTCTCTATGGCGGCTTCAAGTGATCAGACCTTAAGTACCAGGGCCATATCTTTAAGGTTGCCTGAAGTAACATTCAACGTACCTACCTTTAACCCTTTTAGCTCGAAAAATGCAGTTGGGGAGCAAAAATGGTATCAGAAAATAACGGTGGGCTATAGCTTGCAGGGAACAAACCGGATTGATACTTTTGATAGTTTACTTTTCCAAAACGATGGTTTAAAACGTTTAAGAAGTGGCTTTTCTCATAGCATTCCTGTAAATATGTCGTTTACTGCCCTAAAATATTTAAATTTTAGTTTGGGTGGTACTTATAACGAGGTTTGGAATTTCCAGAGTGTAAACAGAAGATATACCCAGTTCGCTGATAATACCTATAGCTTTAGAGAAGATACATTGAGCGGTTTTAAAAGAGCTGGCAGTTATAGTTTATCAACCAGTTTGTCGACTAAGATTTACGGAAGAAGAGATTTTAACCCACAGGGGAAAATCCAGGCATTAAGACATGTAATGACCCCGAACGTTTCATTCTCTTATTCTCCCGATTTTACCCAAGCAGGTTCAGGACCTTACAAACCTGCGATAAACCAAAATGGCGACCCAATTATAATTAGCGGACAACCTTTAAAATATTCAATATTTGATGGGATGGCACAGCCAGGATCGTTTGGTGGCCCTAATGCCTCCATTGGGTTTGGTTTGGATAATACCGTTGAGTTGAAAGTGCGGAATAAGAACGATACAACCGGCACAGGTTCTAAAAAAATCCCGATCATTCAGGGTTTAAGTTTTAGCGGTTCATACAATTTCCTGGCTACTTCTTACAAATTATCAAACATTGGTTTCAGCGGGCGTTCGCAGTTTACCGATAAATTAGGGATCAACTATAACGGAACTTTAGATCCTTATTCATTAAGGAACGACACTTTGCCGGGTTCAACATTAAAAATCAGGCAGGACCGTTATTTCTGGCAGACTGGTAAATTTTTGCCACGTTTAGCTAATTTTGGTTTCTCTTTCGATTATAGTTTAAATCCAGAAGCTTTAAAACGTAAAAATGATGCTAATGACAAACTGGGGGAAGCGGCAAATAAAAAAGGTTTAACTGATATTCAGTCGGAGCAACTGGCAGCCATTAGCCGCGACCCGAATGCCTTTGTTGATTTTAATATTCCATGGAATTTCTCGTTCTCTTATAGTTTCCAATACACAAATGATGGAAACACCACTACAACTTCAAACACCTTAAACTTTAATGGCGATGTAAACTTAACACCAAAGTGGAAAGTTACCTTTAATTCCGGTTATGATTTTAAGAATAACGGTTTAACGCCGATGAATCTGGCCATATACCGCGATTTGCATTGTTGGGATATGAGTGTAAACTGGGTTCCTTACGGCGCTTACAAGAGTTATTCGGTAACCATTAAAGTTAAAGCATCAATATTGCAGGATTTGAAATTGAGCAAAAGACAGGGTTTTTACAGCACATACCGATAAATTTATGCTAGCCGAAATTATTACCATTGGCGATGAGATTCTCATAGGCCAGATAGTGGATACCAATTCTGCCTGGATGGCGAAACAATTAAATCTGATTGGCGTTTCCGTTAAACAGATTACATCTGTTTCTGATGAGGAGCAACATATTCTCGAAGCTTTAGCTCAGGCCGAAAAACGTGCTGATATTATTTTGATTACCGGAGGTTTAGGCCCAACAAAAGATGACATCACCAAAAAAACTTTGGCGAAATATTTTAATATGGGTTTCCGAAACGATGCAGGAGCACTTGAAATGGTCCGCCAGATTTTTGAAAAATTCAAACGCCCTTTATTGGATGTTAATATTCAGCAAGCCGATGTTCCAGATGGTTGCGAAGTGATTGTAAACAGAAACGGCACGGCACCATGTATGTGGTTTGAGCAAAATGACCGGATTTTTGTTTCTATGCCGGGTGTACCCTACGAGATGATGTATTTAATGGACGACGAAATTTTGCCTAGGATTACCAGCAGGTTTAAACTTCCTGCTATCGTGCATAAAACCATCCTTACTGCAAGTATCGGCGAGTCGTTTTTAGCCAAAGAAATCGAAGAAATAGAAGACAGTTTGCCAGCACATATCAAATTGGCTTATTTACCCAAATTAGGTCAGGTGCGTTTACGGTTATCAGCCAAGGGTGATAATGAAACTGACATAAAAACAGAGGTTGAGGTTTACGCCAAAAAGATTATTGCTAAAGTAAGTAAGTTTGTAGTGATTGATGAAGATATAGCACTCGAGAAGGCCATTCTGAATATCATGAAAGAAAAAGGCTTAACCTTATCAACAGCAGAAAGCTGTACTGGTGGATACATTGCTCATCTGATTACGCAACATCCTGGCTGTTCTTCAGTTTATTGGGGCGGGGCAGTAGCCTACGCTTATGAGCTAAAAGAATCGATCCTTGGTGTAAAAGAAAATACTTTAACCACTTTCGGTGCGGTAAGCGAACAAACAGTTACCGAAATGGCTGAAGGGGCAATAAAACATTTCAAAACCGATTATTCCATTGCTGTTAGCGGCATAGCTGGTCCCGATGGTGGAACAGAGGATAAACCGGTTGGTACGGTGTGGATTGCAATTTCTTCAAAACATAAAACGGTAGCTAAGGTGTTTAATTTCAGCAACAAACGCATCCAAAACATCGAACGTTCGGCAGCATCTGCATTAACCATGCTATTAAATCTACTTAAAGAAACAGTTTAGAACGAATAAAAACTGTATTTTTGTGGCGTTACCAATATAAAATACTGTAATTTAATATGGCTCAATACGAACTATTGTTACCAAAAATGGGTGAAAGTGTTGCGGAAGCAACGGTGATTAAATGGGTAAAACAACCGGGTGATACTATCGATTTAGATGATACCATTCTGGAAATCGCTACTGATAAGGTCGATTCTGAAGTTCCTTCTCCAGTTGCCGGTAAATTGGTAAAACAGTTATTTAAGGAAGACGAAGTTGCCCAGGTTGGTGATGTAATTGCCATAATAGAAACCGGAGGCGGAGATGATATAATTGTGGAAAGCCCTGTTGCTGAAACCCCGGTAATTGAAGAAAAGGCAGAAACTATTCCTGGAATTGAACAGCTTCCATCAGAAAATAAAGCTACAGTACCAGATTTTAGTGCTTCTGAACGTTTTTATTCTCCATTGGTGAAAAGTATCGCCGCCCAGGAAAATATCCCGTTAGCAGAATTGGATGCCATTAAAGGCTCAGGTGCTGATGGCCGCTTAAATAAAGACGATCTACTGGATTATATTGCCAATAAAAACGGAGGAGCAATTGCTGCAACTAAGACAGTGATATTAACTCCACCTGCACCTCCTGTAAGCGAAACAGCAGTACCTAAAACTGCTCAAACTTCTGAGGCTGTAACTTCTTCTAATAAAACATCTACCACCAGCGTAAGTGGTGCTGACGAAATCATTGAAATGGACAGGATGCGTAAACTAATTGCCGATCATATGGTAATGAGTAAAACCACCTCACCACATGTCACTTCGTTTGTTGAAGCCGATGTAACCAATATGGTTTTATGGCGTAATAAAGTAAAAAACAGTTTCGAGAAACGCGAAAATGAAAAAATAACTTTTACACCAATATTTGTAGAGGCTGTTGCAAAAGCAATAAAAGATTTCCCGATGATCAATGTTTCGGTAAACGGAACACAGATCATCAAAAAGGGTAATATCAATATTGGCATGGCTGCTGCTTTACCAAGTGGAAATTTAATTGTTCCTGTAATCAGAAATGCCGATCAGCTAAACCTGGTTGGCCTAACAAAAGCAGTTAACGATTTAGCCATCAGGGCAAGAAATTCTAAATTAAAGCCAGATGAAACACAGGGCGGAACCTTTACATTAACCAATGTGGGTAGCTTTGGGAACGTAATGGGCACACCGATTATCAATCAGCCACAGGTAGCTATTTTAGCGGTTGGTGCCATTAAAAAGAAACCGGCAGTTTTAGAAACCGAACACGGTGATGTAATTGCAATCAGGCACATGATGTTTCTTTCTTTATCTTACGATCATAGGGTAGTAGATGGTTCATTAGGCGGAATGTTTGTGCGTAGGGTAGCTGACTATTTGGAAAGCTGGGACCTGAACAGAGAGATTTAATCAGTTTACAGTTTTCAATTAAAAGTTTTCAGTTGGTTGTACGCCAACAATTTACCAGTTTAACAATTAAGAATGTTAGCTTCAAATTTAAAATCGATAGTTTCAGATAATGTATTGCATGCCAAATGGTTAAATACCTTGTCATATATGGAAAATGCAGGTGCAAAGAAGATTTCAGCTTCTGAACATAAAGAAAATGTAAACCTGATCATCTTAAAACACGCGGCAGAGGAACACCGCCACGCTTATTACTTAAAAAAACAGATTTCGAAGGTTGATGAGGCACTTTGTAAAACCTACACCAATGCTGAACTGCTTTCTCCAAACCATACCAAATACTATTTACATGCTTTGGATATAGCAGTTTGTCGTTACTTAAAGGCTGTATTTAATCTGTCAGGTTACGACTTAAAATTTGCTGCATATTTATTTGTTACCTACGCCATCGAAGTCCGTGCTGATGAGCTGTATCCAATTTACCAAGCCGTTTTAGATGAGGCGAAAAGCAAGGTAAATGTGAAATCGATCATTCTGGAAGAAGAAGGTCATTTAGAAGAAATGATGAACCAATTGGTTAGCTTTTCTGATGATTGGGAAAATCATGCGGCCGAAGTAATTAAGATCGAAAAAGCTTTATTTGATAATTGGGTTACTGCCTTAGCGGCAGAACTTCCTGTAAGTGCTTAAACTCAGATATTCGTCATTGCGAGAAGGCTTTTTCAGCCGACGAAGCAATCTTATTGATTGAAAGTTTCTAAGAACTATATGAAGATTGCTTCGTCGTTCCTCAGCAATGACGAATTTTCGTTTAAAACCAATCGGGTTAATCTTTGTTTTTAAATAAAGACAAATATCATGGCTAAGTTTTCAGATTTAATTAATGGCGATAAGCCTGTGTTGGTTGATTTTTTTGCAGAATGGTGTGGCCCATGTAAAATGATGAAACCGATTTTAGAGCAGTTAAAGTCGCAAGTTGGCGATTCGGTTTCCATTATTAAAGTAGATATCTATAAGAATCAACCTGCCGCTTCATCGTTCAACGTTCAGAGCGTTCCTACTTTAATCCTTTTCAAAAACGGAATACAGGTTTGGAGGCAAAGTGGCGTTTTACAGGCATCGCAATTGAAGCAGGTGATTGATGCACACACTTAAGGCTAAACTTCCAGCACACTTTTTGGTGTAACCGCAAAAATACGTTCACTCGCTTTTGGCTTTATATTATAAAGCCCTGTAAATAAACTAAAAGCTGGTAATACCGCATAATCCTTTCCAAAATAGAAACAGGGGAATTTTAACCGTTGTTTTGCTTTCCCCACAATGGTAACTCCAGGATGAATGTGTCCGCTGATGGGATACAATTCTTCTTCAGTACAATTTGGCGCATCGTGGATAAAACAGAATGGGCCTAAGCAAAAGCTTGGTTCATGTATATCTATATCCATTGCAGCATAATTCGCATCCGAAAGCCGGTCATGATTACCCTTTACCAATAAAAAATCCAATTGCCCGTACTGTTTTCTCCATGTAGAAAACTCATCAATATCTGTATTTAAACCATGATGAAACATGTCGCCGTTAATCAGCAATGTTTTAGGTGTATATTGCTTAATTAACAGGCTTAAGCGCTGTAAATCTGTTTGAGCAATGGTAGCAGGGACCTGCAAGCCTGCCTGACGGAAATGAGCTGATTTGCCCAAATGTAGGTCGCTAATCGCTAAAAGTTGATGTTTGGGTAAAAATAAAGCCCTTTCTTTATCTAAAATCAGTTCTTCACCCTGGCTTGTAATGGTCATTTATTTCTTGCTATTGTCATCCTGAGCTTGTCGAAGGATCTTTTAATTTCTGACTGGCCACAAGATAGTATATCTATTTAATTTTCTCTGATTCGGCCTTCATTCGGGCAATCCGCTGTTCTAACTCTTCCGAACTCATATTCTCCCGTAAACTGTCTACTTTAATCGGAAAAGACAGTGGCGTAAAACTTTTCGGATTGGTGATGATAATTGCTCCATTCTGAATCCGTTCTAATGCTGCCGCTAATCGTGGTTCTTCCAATTGCTGATAAAAAACCTCGTCGTAAGCCTGGCGCAAAAGTAAATTATGTTTGTCGTAATCACTAAAAACATTAAAAAACAAACCAGCAGATGACTGGAGATGTTTGTTAGCGACGTATTTGCCTGGGTAACCCTGAAAAACCAAACCCGAAATACAGGCAATATCCCTGAATTTCCGCCTCGCCATTTCAGTGGAGTTAATACTCAAAGTAATATCTTCCGTTAAATTTTTAGGCGAAAAAACTTCGTAGGCAATCGATTCATCCATAGGGATTTCCGTTTCACTTAACAATTCAAAACCATAATCGTTCATGGCTATAGAAAAACTGATGGGTAGCAATTTACTTAAACGATAAGCCACCAAAGCCGCTAAAACCTCGTGTACCAAACGGCCTTCAAAAGGGTAGGCAAATAAATGAAAACCCTCTTTATTATTGATCAGCTCAATTAACAATTCATCGTTTCTGGGCACGTGAGAGCGTTTCTCCTGTAGTAAAAACAATGGGTATACTGAATCCAATTCTTCGTCCTGATGGGTTTTATCCAAAGCTTCATTATATTTTTTACGTAGTACAGAACCTAAATTGGATGATAAGGGTAGGCGGCCACCGTTCCAGCTTGGAGAAATGGCATTTTTCTGCTTACTCACCCTCACCACAACAGTCATGTCTTTCACCTGGATAAATTCCAAAACCCTTCCCGCCAGGCGGAAATTATCGCCGGCTTTTAAACGGGTAACAAAATATTCCTCCACCATGCCGATGTATCCGCCTGAAATGAATTTTACTTTCAGCATGGCATCGCTCACAATGGTACCGATGTGTAAACGGTGGCGCATGGCCAGTTGCCTGCTTTTTACTTTCCAAAGGCCATCTTCATCTTTCACTACCTTTTTAAATTCGGTATAAGCACTTAAACTATCGCCTCCTGAAGTAATAAACTGCATTACCCAGGTCCATTCTTCAGGGAGAATAAGTTTGAAAGCATGTGTATTTTTAATTTCCTCATAAATAATTTTATCATCAAATCCATCACCTATGGCTAATGTAACCAGGTATTGCACCAATGTATCAAACACCATAATAAAAGGTTCTCGGCTTTCTATATTATTAGTTTTAGCTGCTTCTTTAATAGCTGCTGCTTCTACAAGTTCAAGCGCATGGGTGGGTAAGAAATATATTTTGGATGTTTCGTGAGGGGAGTGACCAGAGCGGCCCGCCCTTTGCAAAAAACGCGCTACGCCCTTTGGCGAACCTACCTGTACAACGGTATCAACCGGTTTAAAATCTACGCCCAAATCTAACGATGACGTGGCAATAACTGCTTTGAGTTGCCCGGTATGCAAGGCATCCTCAATCCAGTTACGAAGTTCAAAATCTATAGAACCATGGTGTATCGCAATGCGACCGGCCAGTTCAGGTTCGATATTCAGTAAATGCTGGTACCACATTTCTGATTGTCCGCGGGTATTGATGAAAATTAAGGTTGTTTTGCTTTTCTCAATGATCGGTAAAAGTTTATATGCCAATTTTAAACCTAAATGACCTGCCCAGGGCAGTGTTTCAATATCATCGGGTAAAATTGATTTAATGATAATTTTCTTTTCTAAATCGGCTTTAACAATGATACGTTTAGCTTCCAAATTGGGTTCTAACACATCTAAAGCTTCATCAATATTGCCAATGGTAGCCGAAATTCCCCAGATCCTTAAAAACTGGTTTTTTTCCAGTTTTTGTAAGCCTTTAATCCGCGATACCGCCAATTCAACCAAAACCCCTCGCTTACTGCCCAAAAGTTCATGCCATTCATCAGCAACAATACATTTAAGGTTTCTGAACAGGGTAGAAGAGCCCTTTTGTGCCAGCAACAGGTGCAGACTCTCGGGAGTAATCAATAAAATTTCGGGCATCGATTTTTTTTGCTGTACTTTTTCTGCCTGAGAAGTATCGCCATTGCGTACACCTACATGCCAATCCAGCTCCAGTTCTAATAAAGTTTCACGCATGGCCCTTGCAATATCTTTGGCCAGGGAGCGGAGCGGGGTAATCCAGATTAATTGTAAGCGGTCTTTTGCTTTTTTATTACTGGCTTCTGATGCATTTAAAGCCTCAATCACCACCGCTAAAAATAGGGAAAAGGTTTTTCCGAAGCCTGTAGGTGCATTTACCAAACCGCTATAGCCATTAAGATAATACTGCCAGGCATCTTCCTGAAACTGGAAAGGCCTGCGTTTATTAGCCTTTAACCAGGCTTTTATCTTTTTATAACCTTTGGTTTTGGTTTGGTCCATACTTAATGTCTTTCCTTATAGGTTTTATATTGATAAGTTTTAGTTTTGAAAAGCAATAATGGTAGGTCTTCTATAACAGCAGCCCCGCCATACGCTTTACCTTTTTTGTGATTATTCTTTTAACATTAATTATATTTCAGCAAAAAAGGGTATCGCTGCTGTCGGGTTTAAAATCGCCAGGCAAACCTATTTAGGCTAAACCTGACAGTAGCGAGCATCCCGATTTTTTCCATCGGGATAAAGCGAATGGCAGGACTTTCGGTTCCGATGCACACAGAAACCTGCTTTTCTAATAACAATTCTATTAAATCTCCCTCGGTCTGTGTCCCCACAGACCGAAATCTTTGAGTTATGATCATAATGGTCTGTGAGGACACAAACCATGGAATCGCATTACAAGGTAGATTGCAGCAACTGCCTCAAGTCTTCCAAAGTGTTAATTTCATCTGCTTTTTTATCTTTTCGCCACCGCAATATACGTGGAAAACGTAAAGCTAAACCTGCTTTATGCCTTTTACTTTCCGCAATTCCTTCAAAAGCAATTTCGAAAACCAGTTCAGGTTTTACCGTACGTACCGGACCGAATTTCTCAATTGCATTACGGGTTACAAAGCTGTTTACTTCTTTTATTTCTTTATCTGTTAAACCCGAATAGGCTTTTGCAATGGTTACCAGGTTTTCTCCATCGCGAACAGCAAAAGTATAATCGGTAAAGAAATTCGCCCTTCTGCCACTTCCTTTTTGCGCGTATATCATTACTGCATCAACGGTGTAGGGATTGATTTTCCACTTCCACCAATCGCCGCGCTTCCTACCACTATGGTAATGGGAACTCAGCTTTTTGAGCATGATCCCTTCGCTGTTGATCGACCGCGAAGTTTGTCTTAATTCTGCCAGTTCCTCCCAGGTATTACAATTGATTACAGGAGAAATAATCACCGGACTTTCGTCTAATCCGCCAATCAATTGCTCCAATATTTTTCGCCTTACGCTTAATGGTTCCTCCCTGAAATCTTTTGCCTCATATTCCAGAATATCATAAACAAAAAAGCCTATAGGGGCATCTTCCAGTTGCTTTTTATTAATCGTTTTACGGTTTAAACGCTGCTGTAAGGTGCTGAATGACAATACCTGTTTATCCTGCACTGCCAAAATTTCGCCGTCTAAAACCACGCCATCTGGCAACACATCGATCATAAAATGGAGTTCAGGAAATTGCTCTGTAACCAGTTCTTCACCACGGCTCCAGATAAAAAGTTCGCCGTTCCGTTTTACAATTTGGCCACGGATGCCGTCCCATTTCCATTCGGCCTGCCATTCCGAAATATCGCCCAGTTTTTCTGGTTCCTGTTCTAAAGCATAAGCCAGGCAAAAGGGGTAGGGCCAGGAGTTATCGGTATTTACATGGATGCCATTTATCAGTTCATGAAAGGTGATTTCGTAAGGATTCCATTTACCCATAATGCTATGCATAATCTGCGCACTATCTAAACTGCTTTGTTTGGCCAGTGCATTTACCAGCATCTTATTAGAAACGCCTATTCTGAAATTACCGGAAATCAACTTATTGAAAATAAAACGTTCCTGGGTTTCGAGTTTGTTCCAGGCACTTAAAATGAAATCTTTTTTGGTTTCATCATCTTTACCTTCCAGATCGTGCAATTCTTCAATCCAGGTATGTAATTGAAAGTCTGATGTGTTTTCGGCAGGAGGTAATAACAGCGCAATGGTTTCACTTAAATCGCCAACATTGGCGTAACTTTCTGCAAATAACCATTCGGGTGTTTCGGTAATGTCTATCGCCCAATATTTTAGTAAGGCCGATTTAATCGGTCTTTTAGGCTTTTTACCAGTAAATAAGGCAATTACCCATACTTTATCTTTATCATCGGCATGGTTAAAATAATCAACCAATGCTGCGATTTTATCGTTGGTTTTATTGCTCAGTTCGAGCTGCTGGATGAGTTTTGCAAAACGTTTCATGGCTATTTACTTTCGTTTTGTTCTGCTAAATCCACTTTGTTTTCTTCATCGTCTTCCTGACCGAATTTGGTCAAAACTTCAGCGGCTTCTATACCTTCATCATTTAAAAAGCGGCTAAAAGCAGCGGTAAAACCATGGGTAACATAAACCTTCTCTGCACTTGTTGCCTTAATGGCTTCCATTAAACCTGGCCAATCGGCGTGGTCGCTTAATGCAAAACCAGCATCGGCACTTTGCCAGCGGCGGTGTGCCCTTACCTGCATCCAGCCAGAACATATACCAGTAACCGGATGTGATAAATTCTTGATCCAGCGGCTATCACGCATCGCAGGCGGTACAATCACAATTCCTTTCTGTAATTCATCTTTAGTAGTTTCAGGAGTAATCCTGATGGTTTCTGGAAGCTTTACGCCAGCTTCTATAATCACTTCATTTAGGTTGGCAATACTGTTATGTACATAAATAGGGGTATCGCCGGCCAAATTTTTAATTAAGCGCTGCGCCTTGCCCAAACTATAGGCAATCAATACGCTTGTTTTCTGTTGATTGATATTATCATTCACCCAGTTCCTGATTCCGTTAAAAACGATTTCCTGTTTTTGCCATTTGTAAATAGGTAGACCAAAAGTGCTTTCCGAAACAAAAGAATGGCATTTTACAGGTTCAAAAGGTGTGGTAATGCCGTCATCTTCAATTTTATAATCGCCTGATATTACGCAGATTTCGCCTTTATATTCTAAGCGTACCTGTGCTGAGCCAATAATGTGCCCGGCGGGGAAAAAAGAAATGTTTACGCCGTTGCGGGTAATGCTTTCTCCATATTCTAATGTCTCAACGTTTAAATCTTCGCTAATCCTGCGTTTGATTATGGGTTTCGTTAAAGTATGGCAGAGGTAATATTTATTTCCAAACCGCACGTGGTCGCTGTGCCCGTGCGTAGTTACGGCATAATCTACAGGCCACCAGGGATCAACATAAAAATCGCCTTGTTTACAATAAATGCCCCTTTTGGTAAATTCGATTAACGCCATAGCTACTAAACAATAGTTTTAGGGATTGGTTTTGAAACAATAGCGCCTAAAACTTTAATAGCAAGACTATCATATCCTACTTACCCAAAAGTTTATCGCATAAAAAAAGCAGCCCTAAAGCTGCTTTTTAAATTTTCTATCTTGCTCCCGGAGGGCAGTTTTCTTTTAAAAACTTGGTGTAAGTTAGCGAAAGGTGTTCGCTTGTTCCTTCACCTTCAGAGATACTGTGTGTACGGTTAGGGTAACTCATTAATTGAAAAACTTTTCTGTTTTTAATCAGTTCATTAATCAACATTTCGGCATTTTGGTAATGAACATTGTCATCGCCAGTACCATGTATGTACAATAAATTTCCTTTTAAGTTTTTAGCATAGGTAATAGGAGAACCTTTAACATAGGCTTCTTTGCTGGGGAAAGGCGTACCCATATAACGTTCCTGATAAACATTATCGTAAGTTAACTGGTTGCCAACCGCTGCAATGGCAATACCTGTTTTGTAAATATCAGGGTATTGGAACATTAGGTTTAAGGTAGACGAACCACCACCGCTCCAGCCCCAAACAGCAACACGGTCTTTATCCATAAAAGCATTGGTAGCCAATAATTTTTTAGCGGCCATGGCCTGATCGCGGATATTGATTACACCAATATTTTTATAAATGCTTTTACGCCAAGCACTTCCTTTTGGAACAGGTGCACCTCTGTTATCCATTGAAATATAGATGTAGCCATCTTTAGCCATATCGCCGGCATATAAGAAGTTTCTTCCGGCACCATAGGTATCTGCTGCTGTTGGTGAAGCAGGTTCACCATAAACATAAAATACTACAGGATATTTTTTCGAAGGATTAAAATTATCTGGTTTTTTCATCCAGCCGTCCATTTCAATACCATCTTCAGTAGTTACTTTGAAAAACTCAACCTTATTTTTGGCAGCTTCCTGTTTTGATAACTGGGTGGTAATACTTCCATCCATAGTAAATGGATTGCCCGTGGTAAAGTTCATCCATTCGGTAATCGGCCTTACAATCGAACTATTATAGGTATGGCGGGCGAAGGCTGCATTTGGAGAGATATCGTAATTATGCGTTCCAGGAAGGATAGAAGGAGTAACCTGTTCTAGTTTTCCTTTTCCATCTAATTTGGTTTTAAAAAGATATTTCTGAGTAGCATTTGTTGGCGAGGCAAGGAAATAAACGGTATTGTTTTTAACATCGATTAATTTCACATCAATTACATCGTAATTGCCCTTTGTAACCAAAGTTTCTTTTTTTCCGTCAAGACTAATTCTGTACAAATGGTTCCAGCCATCTTTGTCAGATACGATGGTAAACTCTTTATTGTCGTTTAACCATTTCCACTCATCCTGTGGATCGATCCATGCTTTTGCTTTTTCAGTATAAATGGCTTTTGCATCACCTGTGCTTGAATTGCAGATAAATACTTTACTTTCGTTCTGCTCGCGGTTAAGCTGTTGTAAAATGATGTTATTGCTGTTTGGTACCCATTGCATGCGTGGAATGTAATGCTGGATATTATCACCAGGTACATTTAACCAATTTGTTTTTGCAGTAGCAACATCAACCACACCAACTTTGCATACAGATGGATTTTCGCCAACTTTTGGATATTCTACCAGAATGGTATAAGGATAAATCGAATCCGTATTGTTGATCATCAAAAAGTTTTTGATCTTGGTTGCATCAATTTGCCAGTATGCAATAGATTTCCCGTCAGGACTCCATCTAAAACCATCCCGGCAATCAAACTCTTCTTCATAAACCCAATCGAAAGTACCATTAATCATCCGGTCTGTACCATCAGTTGTTAAAGCTTTAGCACCGGTTCCGTCGATGTTTTCTACATATAAATTGTGTTTACTTACATAAGCTACTTTACTTCCATCGGGCGATAACTTTGCAAACATTAAAGATGATGCAGGTTTATCTTTTCCGATTTGGGTAATCTTATTAGCCGTTAAATCAGCTAACCAATAATCGCCACGGGTATCGTAACGCCAAACTTTTTTACTGTTGGTGTAGATTAATGCTTTTGTACCATCATCAGACAATTGAAAACTTCTTACAGCAATCGCATTATCTTTTCCGGCTGGCGTTAACAGCGCCCTTGATATAATTGTTTTTCTATCGCTCTTAGGAAGGGTTACCGAAATAATTTCTCCGCTTGCTATCTGGTAGTAAGAGTTACCATCTTTTGCCCAGTTGATACTTTGGGCTTTTGCATCAATTAACGTACATAATGCGATGCAGGCAATTGATAATCTGAATAATAAGTTTTTAATCATATATAATTTATAGCATAAAAAAAGCTTTTTAACTTTTCGGCTAATTTAAGTAAAAAGCCGGCAGTTAAAAAGCCATTAATTAGCAGGAATTGGTTAATTATTCACCACCACCTTGCATTTTTGCTAAATCTTCCATGGTTACCACTTCGTATCCTGCCGGAACTTCTTTCGAAATTGCACCAACTTTACCTTCTGCAACTGATTTTAATGTGGTAGTAGTTTCTACACCTCTTTGAACCAATGTATATTTTACAGGGAAAGCAGCTAAACCAGGGAAATAGTTTTGAGAACCTACATTTGGTAGTTCAATATCTTTTGTAGCCCACAGTTCAAGTGTTGTACCTTTATCATCTTTATAAGAATATTTTTCAGCACTAAAACCACCGATAGTCTGTTTTACGCCTGTAGCTTTGAAATCAGAATATTTAGGGATAGCACCCATTGCTTTTTCGATATCAGCTTTTGATTGTTTAACCGCAAATTGTTTTTGGGCAACTGGTACATCAATTAAAAGCAAACCTGTTTTTTCATTGTTATCAGATACGATACCAATTAAAGCAGGACCTTGCTCCATTTCAATTTTGGTTAAACCATTGTTAAATTTAACTTTCAATTCTGCAGGTGGTTCTTGTCCGCCCATTGCAGCTTTTTGTTCTTCGGTTAATTTATACGCTAAGCCATAGATAATTGTACCTTCGGATATTTTCTTTTGCGCATGGGCGATAATCGCGCTACTTACTAAGATTAAAGCAACAACGCTTGTTTTGATTGATTTTAACATGTTTTTTATTTCAGTTTAGTTATTTACCAGTTAATTTTTTCTTTGTTCAAAAATGAAGAAACTCCTTTTTTAAAATCTTCACTCTCCCGTACACGGGCATTTATCTGTACCGCAGTTTCCAGGCATTTTTCAAGCAGGGGATTGGTCGTTTGCGTAATCAATTGTTTCGTAACCATTAACGAATTACCAGAACTACCGCTACACAAACTTAATGCAAATTCTCTTACGTTTTGATGAATTTCGGATGAATTTGTTACAAAATTTATCAAATTATATTTCAGTGCCTGTTCGGCAGAAAAGATTTTTCCACTTAACAGGATTTCTTTAGCAACAGATTCGCTTACCTTCTGTTTTAAAAAACAGGAAACAATAGCGGGCACAAAGCCTATTTTAACTTCCGTATAGCCAAAATTACTTTCGGGGGTTGCAAAAACAATGTCGCAGATTGTAGCTAAACCACAACCACCGGCAATTGCATGTCCTTCTACCTGCGCTATAACTACTTTTGGCAGGTAGTAAATGGTGGTAAACAGTTTTTTTAAGTGATTAGAATCAGCAACATTTTCTTCAAAAGTATTGTGCTGTAATTGTTGCAGGTAGCCTAAATCGGCACCGGCACTAAATGAATCACCATTTGCATTCAGCACAACTACCTTAACCAGGTCATCTTCTGCTGCACGAATAAATGCTGCTGTTAAGGCAGATATGAGCTGTGGATTTAAGGCATTTCTTTTTTCAGGCCGGTTAATGGTTATGGTCGCAATTCTTTCTGCAACCTGATATAAAACCAGATTTTCCATGTTATTGGGTTAGTTGCACCAAATATGCTTTATTTTTCTTTAAAATATAGAAATCTAAATGATTATTCTTTGCAGTTTTTTTTAGCATATCAATCTTATAATCTTTGTTGGTCGCATCAATGATGAGGTTTTTATATTTTATTTCAGGAGCTAATCCTTCTAACTTAAATCTTGTATTACCGCTAATCCAGAGGCTGGAAAATGTACCACTTCCACTCAGTTTTTTATAATTTAAACGTTCATCAGCCACGAGAATCTTATAATGATGAAATACAAGTTGATTATTTTTTAAAATGAAATTCTTAAGCACTGTATCTTTCTTTAAATTAACAAAACAGATGTTATTTATTTGTAGTTGCGTGAGTGCCGGTTTTACAAAAAAGTCATAATTTTTATCAGTAATCTTTAAATCGGTAACCAGAATACTTTCTTTTCCGGTAATAAATGCAGCCGCATAGTTTTTCCTTAACGTAAAGAAAATAATCTTTTGTTGATGGAATGCAGTCAGGTCATCATAAGCAATTAACACCTGATAGCAGGCAAAAGTCAGGAGGGATGAAAATATAAAGTGCTTGTTAAAATTTGCCAGACCATATATAAACAAGCCAAGTGCTAAACTCAATAAAATAAATTCGGGCAGATTGATCCATATTGATGAAAAAGTAGCATAGGGCAAATCAGCAATCCATTTTAATACGGAATTGGTAAAGTTGATGAGCCATTCAAAAACCGGCGCTAAAAAACTAAACCATGGAACCAAAACAGCAATCCCCAGGTACATCATGAGTACCAAGGGTATCGTGATGAAAAGATTCCCGAAAAGAAAATAAAGTGGGAATTGATGGAAATAATAAATACTTAAAGGAAAAGTGACGATTTGTGCAGCTAACGACATGGCGATAAAACTCCACAGCCTGTCGGTCCATTTGTGCTTCATGTAAACCAGGTTATAAATTTTTGGCTGGAGATAAATCAAACCGAAAACAGCAAGATAAGAGAGTTGGAAGCCAACATCCCAGATTAAAAACGGATCATAAAGCAATTGGCAAAATGCAGAGAATGCCAAAATATTATAACTGTTGGTATTTTTGGATAGAACTTTTGCCGTTATTAAAATACTGATCATAATTGCAGAACGCACAACAGAAGGAGATAAGCCTGTTAACAGAGCGTAACCCCATATTAACGTACAGATCAGTATAAGCTTTATAATTTTTAATGAACGCTTTCTGTTCAGAAACATCAGCAGGAAATCTAACACCACATATATAATTGCCACATGTGCACCTGAAACTGATAAAGCATGTATGGTTCCGGTTTTAGTATATGCCGACAAGGTTTCTTTACTTAAATCGGCCCGATAACCCAATATCAATGTAGAAGCCACTGCAAAAGCTTCGTTGCTTTTAATCAGTTTCCGGTATTTTTCTACCTGTTTTTCCCTTAAGCTTAAAGCTTGCATGATAATTGGATTACCGATGTTATATTTGGTTTTAATGAGGTGTTCCTGATCAATAAAAGTCTGATGATAAATATTCTGATGGGAGAGCCAGGCCTTGAAATCAAATTCGGCCGGATTATATGGCGGCTCTATTTCCGCATATTTTGCAGAGATGATGATTTCGTCGCCATACCTTAACTGAATTGGTTTTAGGCTATCTAATCTTAAAGCCACCAGCAATTGCCCTGATAGCCTGAGCTGTTTATTTTTTTGATAACCAGAAATTACCTTTGCTTTAAAACGTATGATATTTCCATTTTGCTGCGGTTCATCTTTTACCCAAATTTTTAAGGAAGTATAATTGCCGCTTCCGAAATAGTTATTTTTAAGTGTCTGATTATTTAATAAACAAAGTAAGCCTCCAAGGTTTAAGAAAAATATAAAGAGTAAAATACCAATTGTTCCTTTGTAGCGATAAATATTTAGCTTTTTATAGATAATATTTAAACTCAAAATGCATGAAAAATTTAGCAAAACTACAATAGACAAAAACTGCAGGCACACTTTTGAAGGAAAAAAATAAAAAATACCTATCCCGATCAGAAAAGGGAATAATATCCTTACAAAAACGTATTCGGCTTTAAACATTCCTTAAAATTGGTAGCGTACCTGAACTTTAACCTCCGATTTTCGATTACCCTTAATCTCGTCCAGGTAAGTGCCTACCGTTTCAACATCCTGATAAATAAACAGACCATAACGTATCCAGATATTTAACTTTTTAGCCAAGTTGTATTTCAGGTTTAAATAAGTCCTAAAACCCTTTCCGCTGTACATACCAAAGCTAAAACTGTATAATACATCATCTTCATACGCGTAGATCCTGCTGTTGTAACTTGGCGTATTGAAATAAGCAAATCTCACATTTCCTGTAATTTTAGAGAATAGGGGAGAATAATCAACGTCCTGATAAATGAGATAACCGAATTCTTTATTGGCATCACCCTTTTTATATTGAGAAACTTCTGCTCGGTTTTGGAAGCTCCAATTTTTATTAAGTAGCCAATTTACTTCAATGCGGTAGCCTTGTTTTTTTACATCATCTAAAAAATTGATGGGTACATCCAGGTCGGTATTCTGCTGTTTCTTTTCCATTTTAAACCGGGCTAAAATTTTAAAGGTTTTGCTGGGCGTGTAAATGGCCTGTCCTAATGCTTCGTAACCTTTAGAGGGTTCATCGACACGGTATTTTAACCATGGGAACTTAAAATAATCACCATAGATTGAAAAAGCCCATTTTTTATTTGGATTAACATTTAAGCCTACATACAAACCTTTTTCATTTACCGCTTCGCTGGATTCGGCTACGGCCTGATTAAAGAAATTATGATAATCTTTTGCGTAATCGCGGTAGGTTAAAGCAGCAGAAACCGCTTTTGATAAACTAATGAGTACTCCATTGATATAAGCAAAGCCACCACCTGAACCTTTGGCCCCTTCGCCATAGAGGTACATATTTTTATAGGTGTAATTATAAAAAAGCCCTAAATTGGTTAATGATTTGCCTGTAAAACTATATTGATCGTAAGCAGCGGTTTGTACCACAAAATCATTCCCATAAGTACTCTGGTAAGCAACTGCACCTATACCAAATTCATTTTTGGTATATTGGAGAACAGCTCCGTATAATTGCTGTTTTAAAACATTTTTATTTTTTATTTCAGAGGGCGTTCGGTGTAATCCTGTCTGATTAATGGTTGATTGAACTAAATTTCCTTCCTTATCCGTCTTTTGGCTTGCATCAAGATTCCTGAAAGATATAAATGGGGTGATATCTATATTTTTGAAAAGGTTAACTGTTGCCGATGCGCCCCTAAAAAAGGAATATTCGTTGGTAGAATTATATGGCCTTAAACCCAGATCTTTTTTTGCTACACTGGTTACATCCGGTCCTTTACCAAAAGAAAAGCCCGACCATAAGGTTAAACCTTGTCCAAATTGTAAAGTATAATCGCCAACGACCAGTTTTTTGACCCTGCCTAATTTAAATAAGGCCACATTGGCCGAGTAAAAATCGAAAGGTTTGTCAATAAATTTTTCACCGGCATCCTTGTCTACTGTGATGCCAGCTGAAAGTATGGTACTATAATTAAACCGATAACGTGTTTGAAATCTTTCCGGAGTGCCCAAATATCGGTTTCCAGGCAAATCTGTAAAGCCTTTTTGCTTTTCTATGTTCTGTGCATAGCGCATCATCAGGTCATTTTCGCCAAGCTTAAAAATGTTTTTGAAATTAAGCTGCTGGTACTCTGGTTGAATGTTTACCGCCACAAAAGGCAATAAATTCTGTACCGTTTTAACATCAAAACCATCAACGCTTTGTAATTCCAGCGCATCAACAAATTGTCCGTTTTCTTTAACATAAGAGAAAAAGTTGCTGATCTGCAAAGGAGATAGGAAGACCAGGCTTTTTAATTCTTCCGGAGAAGTGTAGTTCAGGTCAATCGGATGTTTACGATACCTCATTAACACGTCAACCAATTCAGTCATGTCATAATCATCCGGCAAACTTTCGGTAACACTTTCCAGAATATCGCGGATATCAATTTCCGTTTCGTTGTTCTGCTGTGCATTTGCAATGAATCCTATCATCACAAAAGCGATAATTAAGATCCTAGCGCGCATGTGTAGAAAGATTAGCCAGTAAAAACAGAACTTTAGTGATGGCCACGCAGCCATTGTAGACTAGTTTAAAGCTAGTCTGCAGATTATTCTGGAGAGAAAAATAGTTGAAGGAAAAATCGATCAACAGCAAATACCATATTTTCATAAGCGGAGATTAAGCCAGTTAAAGAAAATAGGGTGATGGTTGATTAATTAAAACTAATGTAGAAATATATTTTAAAAACTACAAAAATAAATAAATATAAAAATACTATTTTGTATGATTAAGCTGTGATTAGTGATATGGGGTATTAAAGCTCGTCGGCAAGGTTAACTAAAAAACCTTTCAGTTTTTCCAATGAATCAATAATTTTCTGGTTTTCTTTCACATCCGATTTATTGTTTTTGAGGTACTCTTTTGCACCCTTTAAAGTAAAACCCTTTTCATCAACCAGATTAAAAATAATTTTCAGGTTTTCTATATCTTCCGGAGTAAAAAGACGGTTGCCTTTTTTGTTTTTCTTAGGCTGAAGGATATCGAATTCTTTTTCGTAAAAACGGATCTGAGATGCGTTTACGTTAAACATTTCAGTCACCTCGCCCATGGTATAATACATTTTATTAATGTCTCTTTCTTTATACGGCATAACTTGTGCTTGATTATGAGTGTTTTATATCGATTAATTAAAGTATTCAAATGTAGCTCGATTTTTCCTTATTAACGCAATAAAATTTTAATTTTGTTGCCTCCAATAATATTGAAATGACAGCAAAAGAGATTAGACAGGCTTTCCTTAGTTTTTTTGAATCGAAACAACATCATGTTGTTCCTTCAGCACCGATTGTGGTTAAAAACGACCCAACATTGATGTTTACCAATGCGGGTATGAACCAATTTAAAGATTTGTTTTTAGGAGAGGCCGCCGTAAAATATTCTCGTGTTGCAGATACGCAACGCTGCCTGCGTGTTTCTGGTAAACATAACGACCTCGAAGAAGTGGGGATTGATACTTACCATCACACCATGTTCGAAATGTTGGGCAACTGGAGTTTTGGCGATTATTTTAAAAAAGAAGCCATTGCCTGGAGCTGGGAATTATTGACGGAGGTTTATAAAATCCCGAAAGAAAAGTTATATGTTACTTATTTCGAAGGTGATGAGAAAGAAGGTTTGGAAAAAGACCAGGAAGCTTATGATCTTTGGAAACAATATGTGGATGAAAGCCACATCTTACCAGGAAATAAAAAGGACAATTTCTGGGAAATGGGCGATACAGGGCCATGCGGACCATGTTCCGAAATCCATGTAGATTGCCGCACCGATGAAGAAAAAGCATTGGTTGATGGTGCTACCCTGGTAAACGCCGATCATCCCCAGGTGATTGAGATCTGGAACAACGTATTTATGCAATTCAATCGTTTAAAAGATGGTTCATTACAAAGTTTACCAGCTAAACATGTTGATACCGGAATGGGTTTTGAACGTTTGGTGCGTGTATTACAGGAAAAAACTTCAAATTACGATACTGATGTTTTCCAGCCAATGATCCAGTTTATTTCTGACAAAGCGGGAATAAAATACGGTGCCGATGAAAAAACAGACATCGCTATGCGGGTAATGGCTGATCATATCCGTGCTATATCGTTTGTCATTGCCGATGGGCAGTTACCTTCAAATAATAAAGCAGGTTATGTAATCCGCAGGATTTTACGTCGTGCCGTACGTTACGCTTACACTTTTTTGAACTTTAAAGAGCCGTTTTTAAACCAATTGGTACCTTTATTGGCAGAGCAGTTTAAAGGGGTATTTGATGAATTGATTTCACAACAGGATTTTGTTCAGAAAGTAGTTTTAGAAGAAGAAGTCTCATTTTTAAGGACTTTATCTATGGGAATCCAGCGTTTTGAGAGATATCAGGCTGCTAATAATGTAGTGGAAGGCGCTTTTGCTTTTGAATTATCAGATACTTTTGGTTTCCCGATCGATTTAACTGAGTTAATGGCAAGAGAAAAAGGCTGGAGTGTTGATTTAACAGGCTATGAGCAAGCTTTGAAAAAACAAAAAGACGATAGCCGCGCCGCAACAGCCATTGATACAGGTGATTGGATTGTGGTTAATACAGAAGATCAAAGCGAATTTGTGGGTTATGATGATTTAGAAATTGAAACCGAGATTTTAAAATACCGTAAAGTTAAAGCCAAAGGTAAAGAACAATATCAGATTGTTTTACGTCAAACACCTTTTTATGCAGAAAGTGGTGGTCAGGTAGGAGATACCGGCCGTTTAGAAGACCATAGCCGTCAATTCTGGGTAGATATTACCGATACTAAAAAGGAAAATGGACTAACGGTTCATTTTACAGATATATTGCCTGATCATTTAGAAGGTAAATTTTGGGCAGTTGTAGATGAAGATAAACGTGTTTTAACGGAAGATAACCACTCGGCAACTCACTTATTGCATGCAGCCCTTAAACAGGTTTTAGGTAAACATGTTAACCAAAAAGGTTCATTGGTAAATGCTGATTACCTGCGTTTCGATTTTTCTCATTTCGCGAAGGTAACTGACGAAGAATTGGCTCAGATTGAAGTGATTGTAAACCAAAAAATCCGCCAGAATATTAAATTAAAGGAGCAAAGAAATGTTCCTTATCAGGATGCTATTGAAAGTGGCGTAACGGCTTTATTTGGTGAAAAATATGGCGATTTTGTCCGCATGATTACTTTTGACGATCATTTCTCTAAAGAACTTTGCGGGGGTACACACGTAAAAGCTACCGGACAGATCGGTTCATTCAAAATTATTTCTGAAAGTGCTGTTGCCGCAGGTGTACGTCGTATTGAGGCCATCACTGCTGATAAAGCAGAACAATATTTCTTGGATCAGAGAAAAGAATTAGGTCATTTAAAAGCATTATTAAACGGAAGTAAGGATTTATCCGCTTCTGTTCAGGCTTTATTGGATGAAAATGCGAAACTGAAAAAGGAAATCGAAAAATCGACAATAGAACGCGTAAATACCTTAAAACATGAAATTGTACATCATGTAAGGGGAATTAACGGAATCAACTTAATTGCAAAACACATTGATCTGCAAAGTGCTGAGGCTGTTAAAAACCTGGCTTTTTCTCTAAAAGACATGATCGACAACCTATTCCTTGTCTTTACTACTGAGATTGATGGTAAGCCAGGCATAACTGTAATGCTTGCTGATCATTTGGTTAAAAAAGGATTAAACGCTTCAAATATTGTCCGCGAATTGGGTAAAGAAATTCAGGGCGGCGGCGGTGGACAACCTTTTTATGCTACCGCAGGGGGTAAAAATCCGGCAGGGTTAAAAGTCGTTCTGGAAAAAGCAGAAAGTTTTATTCCACATAATTAATGATCACTGAAATAAATCAAATGTGTTTAAAATAAAAAAGAGGCCCTAAAGCCTCTTTTTTATTTTAATGTCTGCCATGTTTTTCTCGGTGTCCTCTGGAGAATAAACTTGAATTTACCCTTCTGTCGTGATGCCTGTTATCTACATGATAAGATCTATAATTATTTCTTGGTGCGCGGTATCTGATCCTATCACCGCCTCCATAAGATGAGCGATAGTAATTGGTTCTGCTCGCGTAAGTAACCCTATGCGAATTATAGTTGCGGTAGGGGCTGTTGCCATACATTACAATTTTTCGTCCGTGATGTAAATCATAACCTCTGTATCTGGCCGGCAAGTACCTCGAACGTGTCCACCTGTTTCCGTTCAAATAAACAAATTGTCTTTGCGGAACATAATAATAGGATTGTACTTCTGGAAGATAATAATAATCAACGCTCTGATAGCCTGCAGGAACCCAGGCAGGTTGTGCGCCAATATTTAAATTAATACTTACCTGAGCGTTAGATTGATTAGATGTTAAAGCCACGATACCTAAAATCGCGGAGATGATGAATAGCTTTTTCATAATAATCTATTTTATTTGTGTGTACTTCAGTAATTCAAACGCTGTGCCAAAACTTCTATTGTAACAGAGATATGAAAAAAGGGAGTACCTCCCGGCACTCCCTTCTCAAAACTAAATATTAATTTAATGGCGTTCGTTCCCACGACCTTCTCCACGGTTTCTTTCAGGGCGGTTATTTTTATTATCGTTACGTTGTGGGCGACCGTTTTGAGCGGGTCTTGTAACATTTCTTTCCACTACACGGGTAGGACGGTTGTTATTACGTACTACAACTGTAGGCCTTTGATTATAATTTGGATGTCCTTTTACAACATAGTACTTAGTATCTCTACTATCCCTAATAATGGTTTGACGGCCACCATAGTTTTTATATTTACTATATCTGGTTACATATATGTTATTTCTCAAATAGGGTTTAGGCTCATTAATTACCACTTTATAAGCGCGGTATAAATCAAAGTTTCCATATTGTGCAGGTAAACTGTTTGTCCAAACCCAGCGACCACCGTTGGCATAGATGTATTGGCCAGAAGGCACATAATAATAAGCATCTATATCAGGGAAATAATAATAATCTACATGATCATAACCTGTTGGGCCCCAAACTGGTTGCGAACCGATATTGATATTTAAGCTAACCTGGGCTTTTGCACTATTTATGCCGGATAATGAAACCATCAAAACTGCGGCAAATAAAACTAACTTTTTCATACGTTTTTTTAATTAAAGGTTTCTTGTGTGTGTTTAATTACTGAAATAGACATCTCCATTACAGCGTAGTTTAATTGCGGCAATCTCTTTTAACATTCTTTAACTATATTTGCCTGCATAATACATTTAAAGGCATCATTTTTATATGAGTTTAGGAACATCCGAAAACAATTACGAACTCGTTTCAGGACTGGAAATACACGTTCAGTTAAATACAAACACTAAAATATTTTCTGCTGATAGTGCATCTTTCGGGGCTTTGCCTAATCAAAATATATCAACTGTTTCACTAGCCTTGCCTGGTGCATTACCTAAGCTTAATAAAGAAGTGGTAGCAAAAGCCATCCGTATTGGTCTGGCTTTAAATTGCAACATCAACCAGGTTAACCATTTCGATAGAAAAAATTATTTCTATGCCGATCTGCCAAAAGGCTATCAGATTACACAGGACAATCAGCCGATATGTATAAATGGCTTTTTGGAACTTCAGCTTGCTGATGGTTCTACAAAAAAGATCGGTATTAACCGGATCCATTTAGAAGAAGATGCTGGTAAAAGCATCCACGATCAGGATGATAACTATTCGCTGGTTGATTTAAACCGTGCCGGTGTACCTTTGATTGAGATTGTAACCGAGCCAGATATCCGCAGTTCGGAAGAAGCTTCGGTATTACTGAGCGAAATCAGGAAACTGGTAAGGCATTTAAATGTGAGTGATGGCAACATGGAAGAGGGCAGTTTGCGTTGCGATGCCAATATTTCAATACGTCCGCAGGGTACTACTGAGTTTGGCACCCGCTGCGAAGTAAAAAACCTAAACTCAATGCGCAACGTACGTAGGGCTATGGATTTTGAATTTGGCCGTCAGGTAGAGGTGATCAATAATGGTGGACGGATTATCCAGAGTACCTTGAATTTTGATGCTGATAAAGGCACTACTTCTCCAATGCGTACGAAAGAAGAAGCCAACGATTACCGTTATTTTTCTGATCCTGATTTACAGCCTATTCATATTTCGGATGAATGGCTGGCAGAGATCAAATCGTTAATGCCGGCTCTGCCAAATGAAATTTCCAAGCAAATGATTGCTGAATTTGGAATCAGCAAGGCCGATGCAGCATTATTTGCAGAGGATTTGGATCTGCTAAATTACTTTAACGAAGCGCAATCTCTTGTAAACAATAAAAAAAGCCTGATCAACTGGTTAATTGGTCCAATAAGGGCTGTTTTAAATGAAAAAGGAATTGCCATCACTGATTTTAATGTAAATCCTCCACAATTGGCTGAGGCAATTAACCTGGTTGATGATAAAAAAATTACCCAGCAAATTGCTATTCAACAATTATTACCTGCTTTAGAACAGCAGGGCAATACAAATGTTACTGATCTTGCTCAATCATTGAACTTGCTTATTTCTGAAAATGGAGATGAATTGAGTGGTTTTATTGATGAAGTGTTAAATAAATATCCACAACAGGTAGATGCATATAAGAAAGGTAAAAAAGGCGTTTTAGGTTTATTTGTTGGCGATGTAATGAAACTAGCTAAAGGTAAAGCCGATGCTAAAAAATTAAATGAATTAATACTTGAAAAACTGAAATAATGAGACTAAAAGAATTGAGCCTGATCATGCTGATCGCGATTGCCTTCACTGCATGTAAACCAAAAGACAGCTTTACCATTGATGGAACTTTCAAAAATCCCGGAACGGAGAAGAAAGTGTTTTTATATGGCATGCAAAACAGCAATATGGTTGCAATTGATTCGACCAATTTATCTGAAAAGGGAGAATTTAAGTTTACACGTAAAACTCCATCAGTTGATTTTTTCAGGGTATCGTTAGGTAACCATGAATTTATGCTGATTGCAAAAAATGGTGACGACATTAAACTTGAAGCTGATATAGCAGATAAAACGATGGCTTACAAAATTTCGGGCGCAAATGAGGTAGATAAACTATCAGAATTAAATGGCATTAGAAACAATTTTGCAAAGCAAGTAGAAAAATTGCAGGCAGATTTTGAAGCAAAAGTAGCAACTCAACCACAAAATAGAGCTGCTGTGTTAGAATCGATGAAGCCACAGTACGAATCTTATATCAATCAGCTAAATACACAGATCATTAAATTTGCGAAAGATAATAAAGGAACACTTGCAAGTTTTTATGCGATGAATACTTTAAGTCCACAGGAGTTTGAAGCCGAACTGGTGCAGTTTGCAGATGAAGTTAAAGAAGAAATAAAAGGTAATGCCACAGTTGATGCTTTTGTAAAGCAGATGGCTTTATTAAAGGCTGTTCAGGTAGGTCAGGTTGCGCCTGCGTTCACTATTAATACTGCAGATAATAAACCAGTAAGTTTATCAGATTATAAAGGAAAATATGTGCTGATCGATTTTTGGGCTTCGTGGTGCCAGCCTTGCCGTCAGGAAAACCCTAACGTAGTTAAAGTTTACAATAAATACAAAAGCAAAAACTTCGATATCATTGGTGTTTCGCTGGATACCGACAAAGCAGCGTGGTTAGGTGCGGTAAAAGCAGACGGATTAACCTGGACACATGTTTCGGAATTGAAAGATTTTAATGGCGAAACGGTTAAAAAATATCAGGTACAAGCCATCCCAACTTCTTACCTGGTTGATCCATCAGGAAAAATTGTAGCAAAAAACCTGCGTGGCGACGAATTGGAAGCGTTTTTAGCTAAAACGTTACGTTAAAACAAATTCCATGTTAAACTAATTTAAGTAATTAACAATTTCTTAACTTAGGCTTAACTAAATATTGCATCATAGACACTACTTTCGTAACAAATATTTAACTATGAACAACGCAGGTCAGAAAATATTAATTGTTGATGATGAAACAGATATTCTGGAGCTTATTGA
Organism: Pedobacter jeongneungensis; assembly: GCF_000633455.1. Classification (GTDB taxonomy): domain Bacteria; phylum Bacteroidota; class Bacteroidia; order Sphingobacteriales; family Sphingobacteriaceae; genus Pedobacter; species Pedobacter jeongneungensis_A. Next base: position 57,877 of record NZ_AYMG01000034.1, on the reverse strand, counting down.
ATATAACCTAAAAAAAGAAGGTTATCAGGTTTTCACAGCTACCAATGGCCAGGAAGGAATTACTGTTGCGAAAAAGGTTCATCCGGATTTAATAATCCTGGATATTATGATGCCTAAAATGGATGGGATTGAGGCTTGCCGTTTAATGCGTGCAATTCCTGAATTTAAGAACACTTTTATGGTTTTCTTAACTGCCAGAAGTGAGGAATATTCTGAAATAGCAGGTTTTAATGTTGGTGCGGATGATTATATCGCAAAACCAATTAAACCACGCGCTTTGGTTAGCCGCATTAATGCGATATTAAGAAGAAACACCGGAACAGAAGAAGTATCTGAAAATAAACTGGAAATCGGCGATTTAGTAATCGACCGCGAAGCTTACCTGGTTTTTCAAAGCGGAAATAAAGTAGTATTGGCTAAAAAAGAATTCGAACTGTTGTACCTGCTGGCTTCAAAACCTGGAAAGGTTTATACCCGTGAATCGATCCTTAAAAATATTTGGGAAGATTCGGTAGTGGTAACCAACCGGACCATTGATGTTCACATCCGTAAACTAAGGGAAAAATTGGGCGAAACTTATGTATCTACTGTAAAAGGAGTAGGTTATAAGTTTGAGTTGTCTTAATTTTTTTACCACAGATAAACACAGATTAACACAGATTTTTTCTGGTGCTTAATCTGTGTTTTTTTTATGCTGTCATTCTGAGGTACGAAGAATCTCTTACATTTTAGCTCTGCCGCTAAAATACCGCTGCTTTTTTCCGATGCTTTTATTTTACAACACATTCTATGTCTTGAAGATTCTTCACTGCATTCAGAATGACAAAATGCGCCAGGAAGACGGCACTCAAGTCAAAACCGTCATGCTATCGCGGATCTTTCCCTTTCCGTATCTGTGTTCATCCTTTTTATCTTTGGTTAATTTCTGAACCAATAAAAAATAAAATCGTATTTTTGCGCTTCATTAATTACACACAGTTTGAAGTTTCCTAATTTTAAAGACCTTATTCTTTTCGAAGACAACGATTTTATTGTTATCAATAAACCTCCATTTTTAGCCTCGCTCGATGAACGTGGTGGGTCTGGAGAAACCAATGTATTGCGCTTAGCGAAACAATACAGTGATGATGCACAGGTTTGTCACCGTTTGGATAAAGAAACTTCTGGCGCTTTAATTATTGCAAAAAATCCTGAAGGCTATCGTCATGCTTCCATGCAATTTGAAAGAAGAAAGGTTAATAAAACCTACCATGCAGTGGTAGATGGTCATGTAATTTTTGATCAGTTAACGGTTGATCTTCCAATCTTAAATGATGGCAATAAAAATGTAACCATTGATAGGGCAGAAGGTAAAAGAGCAGAAACCATTTTCGACTCCTTAAAATATTACAAACATTATACTTTGGTAGAGTGTAAGCCTATAACCGGCCGGATGCACCAGATCCGAATTCACCTGGCTACGCAAAGGGCCGCCATTGTTGGTGATGATATGTACAAAGGAAAACCAGTTTTTCTTTCCTCAATTAAGAGAGGTTATAAATTAACCAAAGGCGAAGAGGAGCAACCCATTATGAAACGCTTTGCTTTACATGCCCGTCATTTGGTTTTTAAAGGATTAGATGATCAGGATATAATAATCGACGCACCGTACCCAAAAGATTTTGCTACCCTAATTAAGCTATTGGATAAATTTGATGCATAAAAGAAGCCTTTAAATTGGCTTATCGCTTTGTTTTTGTTACTTTTGGGTTATTCGCCCTCTATTAAAAAACAATAGAATGTACATCAGATTTGTAAATTACCTTGATAAGATAAACCAGTACCGAAAATCTAAAATATCAAACCGTAATTTCTTAATTATCCTTGCTGTAATTGTCGGGATTTTAGCCGGATTGGCTGCCGCAGTTTTAAAGAGTTTAACCCACCACATCGAAGAATTTCTTCAGTCTGATTGGCATTGGAAATATAAATACTACCTGTATTTCATTTTTCCAATGATTGGTATCTTTTTAACTGTTTTGTACATTAAATACTTTATACGCAAAACAAAATTCGAAACTGGCTTAACACCGCTCCTTTATGCCATTTCAAAAAAATCGAGTAAGGTAGAAGCCCATAATATTTATTCGCAGATCATAACGGCAGCCGTTACCGTTGGTTTCGGTGGATCGACGGGATTGGAAGCGCCAATTGTTACCAGTGGATCGGCAATAGGCTCAAACCTTGGTCGTTTATTGGGCTTATCTTATCGGGAAATTACCATGCTGGTAGCATGTGGTGCTGCGGCAGGTATAGCAGGTGCATTTAATAGCCCTGTGGCCGGGATTGTTTTCGCCATCGAAATTTTATTGCCAGAATTTACCATTCCAGCCTTTATACCGCTTTTATTATCAGCCGCAACAGCTGCAGTAGTGGCGAGGTTATTTTACACCCAACAGCTTTTCTTTTTAGTTACAGAAGGTTGGAAAGTAAACGCTTTATTCTATTATGTAATATTGGCCTGTTTTATTGGTTTATTCTCAATTTATTTTACCAAAGCCAATTATGCTGTAAAAGGATTATTCTACAAAATAAAACATCCTTATACTAAGGTTATTGTAGGCGGTTTAATGCTTGGTGCTTTGGTTTTCCTATTTCCAACATTGTATGGTGAGGGATACATCACAATAAAAGGCTTGCTAAAAGGTGACTATCATACGGTAATCAACAATAGTATTTTTGCTGATTATAACTCTATTTCAGCTGTGGTTATACTATTTACAGTAGTCACCATTTTTATGAAATCGATCGCTACACTGGTTACTTTAGGCGCGGGCGGTAATGGTGGAACGTTTGCACCCAGTTTAATTATGGGTGGTTTAATCGGGTTTATTTTTGCTTATGTGGTAAACCTCTCGGGGATAGCTCAGTTAAACGTATCTAATTTTATTGTAGCTGGTATGGCTGCGGCTTTAGGTTCCATTATGCACGCCCCTTTAACGGGTATTTTTCTGATTGCCGAAATTACTGGTGGCTATATTTTAATGGTGCCATTGATGATTACCACTGCAATTTCTTACGCCATTAACCGAAGCTCGCAAAAACACTCCATTTATACCAAAGCTCTGGCCGATAAAGGAGAATTATTATCCCATGAAGATAAGGATACCACGGTTTTAAACCAGATGAAACTGAAATACCTGATCGAGAAAAGTTATCCTCAGTTACAGATGAATGACCTGATTTCGGTTAAAATGAATGAAATTTTGCAATCGCATAAAAATATTTGCGCGGTTACCGATGAATTGGGTGATTTTAAAGGTATTATCTATATTGAAGAGCTGTTTAATGAGATGATCAATCATCCGGATAAAGGAAACTTAATGGCTGCTCATTTGGTTCAGCCTGCACCAAATACGATTACAGAAAATGATGATCTTAAAATGGTACTGGAGAAAATGGAACAGGATAATGTATGGATTTTACCAGTATTAACCGCGCAGAACCAATATTTGGGTTTTGTTTCTAAAACAGCAATCTTTAATAAATACAGGGCATTGCTGATGAGGCAGAATGATTATATGGGGTAAGAAGGGTTGGAATGTTGAATATTGTAAAGTTGAAATGTTGTGTTATAACGTTTAATCTAGCTCGGAAATCCTTGCAACCTTCAACCTTTAAAACATCTCAGCTAAAATAAAAAAGGTTGGAATGTTGTCCGGAGAACCTTTAAACATTCTAACCTTCAAACTTTTCAACTTATTCCGCTCTCTTTAAGCCGAATTTCTCTATTTTACTGTATAAGTGACTTCTTTGAATATCAATTTCATCAGCAGTTTTTGATACGTTCCAATTGTTTTTTTCCAGTTTAAATTTGATAAATTCACGCTCTGCGTGGTCTTTATAATCCTGGAAATTATTAAATGAATCAAAAGAAGAGGTTAATGCAGAACCACCTGCTCCGGCAATCTGCGCACTGGTTGCAGCACCAATATTTGTTCCGCCGCCTGGGTTGGCAAATGCACGTACATCATTTTCGGTAATTACCTTATCGCTCAATATGATCAATCGCTCAATCATATTGTGCAATTCACGTACGTTACCTGTCCATGGTAAAGCCTGTAATGCGGCCATTCCACCATCATTTATTTTCTTAACCGGCATTCCATAATCGCTGCAAATACTCTCTAAAAAGTTCTGTGCAATTACAGGAATATCATCCGTACGTTCTGTTAAATGCGGAACATGGATATTGATTACATTTAACCGGTGGTACAAATCCATACGGAAATTACCATCTTCAATTTCTTTTAATAAATCTTTATTGGTCGCCGCTAAAACACGCACATTTACTTCAATTTCTTTTTCACCACCTACACGCGAAATTTTATGTTCCTGTAAGGCACGTAAAACTTTTGCCTGGGCTGACAGGCTCATGTCGCCAATTTCATCCAAAAATAAAGTTCCACCATTTGCCAGTTCAAATTTACCGATACGCTGTTTAACAGCTGAGGTAAATGAACCTTTTTCGTGGCCAAATAATTCACTTTCAATTAGTTCTGAAGGGATTGCCGCACAATTTACTTCAATTAAAGGGCTATCGGCACGGTTCGATTTTTCGTGTAACCAACGGGCTACCAATTCTTTACCGCTACCATTAGCTCCGGTAATTAATACCCGGGCTTCAGTAGGAGCAACACGTTCTATGGTTTCCTTAATTTTAGAAATGCTTTCTGATTCGCCTAAAATTTCGCGGGTTTTGCTGGCTTTACGTTTTAAAACCTTTGTTTCAGTAACTAAATTCCCACGGTCTAAACCATTTCGTACGGTGATCAGCAAACGGTTTAAATCTGGTGGTTTCGAAATAAAGTCGAAAGCTCCTTTTTTACTGGCTTCGATGGCGGTTTCAACTGTTCCATGACCGGAAATCATAATGAAAGGCAGATCAGGCTTAATAATCTGTGCCTGTTCCAGCACTTCCATCCCGTCCATTTTATTCATCTTGATATCGCAAAGTACCAGATCGAAATTTCCTTTTTTGATCATTTCGAGTCCATCAATACCGTTATCGGTATCTTCAACATCGTAATTTTCATATTCCAGAATTTCGCGTAAGGTACTCCTTATCGCACGTTCATCGTCAATTATTAATAGTTTAGCCATTAGAGATGTATTCTTTTATTTCAGATGCGAATATATTATTTTTTAATTAATGTATAGTTTTTTATACAATTTATAGGCTATAAACCATTAAGTAGGGGAAAGGTTTTAATGATTATAATCCATTTTAAATTTGCTCAGATCTGGTTTATGTTTTCTGGTTCTTTTTAACTCCAGATCGTATATGGTACGGCCAAGGTTTTTCATAAAAGGAAAGCAAACCGCATCATATTCGTATTTATTATCATTGAAAATGCCATCTTCATTACTTTGCACCACTGCGGTTAAGAAATATTCTATTCCATTTTTAAAATCGACGAAATAAGAATTGTCGATGATATAACCATAACTGTCGCCATATTTATTAAAAATTCTGATGTTTGGATCCGGTGTTACCTGCTCGCGTCCATAATAAAGCATTTTTGCATAGGTAGGCCAAAATTCTTTAGGATTATACTTAGGAAAATCGCTTTCTGTTGGATATTTGCTCATATAGGTATAAATCAGCTTATAATCATCTGCAGTAAGGTTAAATCTTTCTTTAACTGCGAAAGCTTCCGGGAAAATCAGTTTCTGCATTAACTTTTGTTGATCGTTTATGGCGAATGCATTTTTTCCTGCCAAACTGAATGGTTTATTCACCAGTTTATCGGTGCTGTCCATATAACCTTTACCCATAACAAGGTTGCTTAATTGCAGTTCATATTCTTTTGGATCATATTGTGCCGGTTGATCGTATATTAACTTATCGTTATTATAAAATTTAATGAGGTTAGTGTGTTTTGCCGATTCGCCGGCATCGCCAATGGCCAAACGGTTCAAGATCCTGCTATCGTTTAAACCATTTGTTTTTAGTTTTTCGTTAATCTCTGCCCGGCCAATAAATTCAAACAAACGGTTAAATGCATCGTTATCGCTGGTAAGCAGGATCTTTTTAACATAATGCTCAATAGAAGGTAAACCGTTTTTAGCACTGCTGTCTTTTAAAACTTTGGTCTGTCCTTTATAGGTGCTGTCGGTAATCATGGTACTTTTAACGGTCAGGCCAGTACCTTTTAACCGGTTTACCTTTTCTAAGGCGAAAATTACCGCAGCAAGCTTAACCGTGCTGGCAGGATAAAAATAGTGATGCGGATCTAATTGATAACTGAAGGTTTTAAATGTGGGGTTATTCCTCGCATCGCGGTTTACCTGAGTATAAAGAATCTGCACCTGGTTATGATCCGGATGATTGAGCACAGCAGAAAAAAGTTCAGGTTTGCTTTCCATCAATTTTTTCAGGAAAACGGTATCGGTTTTTTGCGCCATAACAGATAAGCTGATCAAAGAAAATGCAATAATTAAAATCCCTTTCATGGTTGAAAATTTGTTTCCTAATTTAGCTTTTTCTGTTATAAAGACCGTTTTCCATCATCCATTTTACATGTTGCTTAATTTTATTACCTTTGCAGCGCTTTTGGTTTCCGGCATTACACCCGGAATTAAAAGGGAATACAGTGTAAATCTGTAACTGTCCCGCAGCTGTAAGCTCCTTAACGGATTTCCAATCAATCTGCCACTGTTCCAACTTGTTGGGATGGGAAGGCCGGAAACCCGGGAGTAAGTCAGAAGACCTGCCTTAGCATTATATTTCATAGCTTTCGGGGATTGAAGCTAGGGGTGAAGTAAAGCGTATTTTCGTATTTCATTTCTTTTCCATCTGTTGGCTGTGGGTTAAACTCACAATCAAAATGATTAAAAAACATTCTGCCTATATGGGCACAATGCGGTTTTTTATATTTTCTTCTATTCTGTGGACAGGGTTTTTATTGCCTTTAAATACCTGGGCACAAACAGATAGCACAAAGAAAAGCACGCAACTTAAGGAGATCCGGATTAGGGAATACCGGTTAACTGAGCAGAGTAAATCACCTACACCGCTCCAGATATTATCGGGCGAAGACCTTAAAAGGATGAACAGCCTTTCGGTTGCCGATGCCCTCCGTTATTTTTCGGGTTTACAGTTAAAAGATTATGGAGGCATAGGTGGTTTAAAAACCGTTAATGTGCGCAGTTTAGGTACCAACCATACCGCTGTTTTTTTAGATGGGATCCAGATTGGCAATGCGCAGAACGGTCAGGTAGATCTGGGGAAATTCTCACTGAACAACCTTGAAGAAATTTCTTTATATAGTGGACAAAAGCCAGAACTGCTTCTGCCGGCCAGGGCTTATGCCTCGGCCAGTAGCATTTACCTAAAAACCAGGGTACCTGAATTTGAAAAAAATCAGCATCAACAATTAGAATTGGGGTTAAAAGGCGGATCCTTCGGTCTCATCAATCCAACATTGGTTTATCAGTATCAGGTTAATGACCATTTGAACGCCAGTATCAATACCGAATATATACATGCTGACGGAAAATACAAATTTAGATCCACCAATGGGGTTTACGATACAACAGCGGTAAGAAATAATGCTGACGTAGAACGTTTTCGCCTTCAGGCAGCATTGTTTGGTAAATTTAAAGATGGAAAATGGCAGGCACAGGCTTACTCATTTTTATCAGAGAGAGGCCTGCCCGGTGCGATTGTATCCAATAGGTTTGATTTTACACAGAGAATCTGGGACCGTGACTTTTTTGTTCAGGGAAGTGCAGAAAAACAACTTTCCAGTAAACTGAGAATTCTTGTTAATGGAAAATACAGTTATGCATACCAACGCTACCTGGATCCTGATTTTGTAACTACCACAGGACTTTTAGATAACCGTTTTAAAGAACAGGAAGCTTACTTCTCCGTTTCTGGTAAATATAAAATCAATTCGATATGGGAAGCCGCTTACGCATCTGATTTTACTTACCAGACTTTAGATGCTAATATTTACAGGTTTGCTTATCCCACCAGAAATACCTTTTTAAATGTTTTAAGTTCATCGTTAACGTTCGATCAGCTTAATGTAAAGGCAAGTATATTAAGTACCACCGTAATTGACCGGGTAAAAGTTTATTCTTCATCAGGTGATAAACAGGTTTTTAGTCCAACGGTTATGCTTTCCTGGAAACTGCTAAAAGATAAGGACATCAGAATCCGCGCTTTTTATAAGGATATCTTCAGAATGCCAACATTTAACGATCTGTACTATACTTTCATCGGCAATACTTTATTAAGGCCTGAGTATGCCAAACAGTATGATGTTGGTGTAACCTATTTTAAAAACTTTAAAAACCAGAAATTAAAGTTTATCGATATCCAATCTGATGTTTATTATAACCGTGTAAAAGACAAAATTGTAGCACAACCAGGTGCAAACTTATACCGATGGATTATGTACAACATTGGTCTGGTTGATATCCGTGGTTTAGAAATCAATGCAAAAACAGCATTTGAACCTTTTACCGATCTGATGGTGAACCTTGGCCTTACGTACACCTGTCAAAAAGCCATAGATATTACTTCAAAATTAGAGGATCAGTATAAAGACCAGATTCCTTACATACCAGAAAACAGCGGCTCTTTTTTAACGAGGCTGGATTATCACCACTGGCGGGCAAACTATAGTTTCATTTACACCGGTTTTCGTTACAATCAAAAAGCAAATATTATAGAAAACTATATGGAACCGTGGTATACCCATGATGCTGCAATTGGTTATGAATTTAAACTGAAAAAAGGAAGCGTAAGTGTGAATGGCGAGGTAAATAACCTGCTTAATCAGCAATTTGATATTATCCCGAATTTCCCTATGCCCGGAAGAAACTACAGGTTAACCTTAAATTATAAATTATGAGGTCGCTAAAATTTTCGATATATATATTAGCTTTTTTAGGGGCAATTACTACTTCCTGCAGAAAAGATCCAAAGCCTTTGCCTTCCGAAGTCACAAAGGTAGAGCCAGAGCCAACTTCGGCCATTAAAGGTTTTTACTTAGTTAATGAGGGCAATATGAATATGAATAAAGCCTCGTTAGATTACCTTGATCTGGTGAATGGCATTTATACCCGCAATTTGTACAACCAGGTAAATCCGGAAGTAACCAAAGGTTTAGGTGATGTTGGGAATGATATTGGCCGTTATGGAACCAAACTTTATGTTGTGGTTAACGTATCCAATAAAGTAGAAGTTTTAAATGTTAAAACTGGTAAAAAAATCGGTCAGATCAATATTACCAACTGTCGCTATGTTACCTTTAGTAATGGAAAGGCTTACGTAAGTGCCTATTTGGGTAAAGTTGGCGATCCTAAAGCACCAAATGGTATTGTAGCCGAAATAGATACAACGGCTTTAAGTGTAAATCGTACTGTTGAAGTGGGTAGGCAACCTGAAGAAATGGCTATTATTGGTAGCAAATTATATGTGGCCAATTCTGGCGGTTACAGTCCGCCTGATTATGAACATACTGTTTCAGTGATTGATCTGCCTAGTTTTAAAGAAATTAAACGGATTGAAGTGGCCATTAACCTTCACCGCATAAAGGCCGACCGTTATGGTGATTTGTATGTTACCTCGCGTGGCGATTACTACAATATCCCTTCAAAGCTTTTTGTAATTGATACCCAAACCGACCAAATTAAAAAGGTATTCGACATTGCTGCGAGCAATTTGGCCATAGATGATGATTATGCTTACATCTACGCCACCGAATGGAATTATATTGAACAGAAAAATACCATTACTTACTCAATGATCAACGTAAAAGATGAAACATTGATGGACCGTAAATTTATTATTGATGGTACTGAAAAGAATATTAAAATTCCATACGGCATTGCAGTTAACCCCAACAGTAAAGATGTGTATGTAACCGATGCCAAAGATTATGTAACACCTGGCAAATTACATTGCTACAGCCCGGGTGGTCGCTTAAAATGGTCGGTTACAACGGGCGACATTCCAGCTCACATTGCATTTACAAATTAAATCTAATCATATGAGAAATCTTTACAAAAACAACAGTTTAATTATTCTGGTCACGGCAGTTTTGCTCGTTTCATCGTGTAAAAAGGAAAGCGTGGAAGAACCGGAAATACCGGTAGCAAAAGTTCCAGTAATCTCTGGCACTAAAGGCGTTTATATGCTTTGCGAAGGGCTTATGGGTAATGGTAACAGTGCAATTTCTTACCATGATATTGCCGCCAATACTACGGTTGCCGATTACTACAAACAGGTAAACGGTGTATCACTTGGAGAAACTGCAAATGATTTGGAGCAGTATGGAAGTAAGATGTACTGTGTTGTGGCAGGTATTCAAGGGAGCAAACAATCTTTTCTGGATATTATCGATACCAAAACCTGTAAATCACTAAAAAGAATTTCATTCAATTCGGCCACCGATGGTTATATCCCAAGATTTGTAGCTTTTTATAAAGATAAGGCTTACGTATCGCGTTATGATGGAAAAGTAAGCCGTATCGATACCGCATCAATGGCAATTGATGGAGAAATTATGTTGTCAGAAGGTTTGGAGCAACTGGCTGTAGCTAATGGAAAGCTTTATGTATGCAATTCATCACATCCATATTACCAGAACGGTGCTAAAAATAAAGTATCAGTTATCGATCTCGCAACCTTTACCAAAACAAAAGATATTACCGTAAACAATAATCCGGTAAGAATACAAACTGCTGATAATGGTGATTTATTCGTGGTGTGCTGGAACGATTATATCATCAATAATAATCCTTCGCTTGATAGGATCAACAGTACCAGCGACACTAAAACTGCTTCTTACAATTATGATCTGGGCGCTATCGTTATCAGCGGTTCCACAGCTTATGTATCAAAAGATGTATACAGTAACCCTGATATCAAAGCACTAAATACCACCAGCGGGGCACTTGGTGCAAGTTTAATCACCAGCGGACAAGTAATCAATACCATTTATGGAATTACCATTAATCCATTTAACAAAGAGGTAATAGTAGCTGATGCCAATAATTACAACAATAGCCAGGGATTTGCTTATTGTATCGGGACAGATGGAAAGGTAAAATTCAGTTTCGAAACTGCCGGATTACCACAGCATGCTGTATTCAACTACAATTATAAGTAAGAATAAATAGAAACATCTAAATAACAATATATAATAATAACACATGAAAAAAAGTTATCTAATAGTAATGCTCGGTATTGCAACCCTGATCTACAGTTGTAAAAAAGATAATGAATCGGCTCCTGATGTAAATCTCGCTATTAAAGGGGAAACCATGACGGCTAAAGTAAATACTAAAGTTGCTTTTGCCGCCGGAACAAATAACGGTAAAGGATTTAACCATCAATGGAAACTTGATGGTAAAGTGGTAAGTGAAGTTTACAATTATAGCTTTACTCCAACCACAGCCGGCACTTATGTAATTGAATATAAGGCGAGCAATAGTGTGGGTTCATTTTCTCATAAATATACCGTTACTGTTCCAGTTCCTGTGGTAGAGATTACGCCAAACAGTACCAAATTTATCACCACGGTTTTCGATTACCTGCCAGCTCCAGGCCAGTTTGTTAACGAAAGTTTAGGAAGCCTTGCAGGTGCACAAAAAATTATTGGCGATGTAAGCAAAACCGGTCTCATCAGCTTAGGTGGCTTTGGTGGTTACATTATTTTTGGCTTCGACCACTCTGTAGTAAACAATACCGGTGCCGATCTGGCCATTTACGGTAACCCAATCGGTGGTACAACCCCATGGGCCGAGCCAGGTATCGTGATGGTAAGCCAGGATGTAAACGGCAACGGTAAACCTGATGATGAATGGTATGAATTGGCCGGTAGCGAATACAACAATCCATTAACCATTAAAAATTACGAAATCACTTATACCAATCCGAAAGGTTTTGCCAATGTAAGCTGGACAGATAATCAAGGCAATAGTGGCACTTATGATGTAAACAATTTTCACAAACATAATTTTTACCCTGAATTTGCACCCGACCAGGAAAAATTAACACTAAAAGGAACCATGCTTCCATCTACCTGGGGTAAAAACGGAAGTATTTTTATTAATAGCGCCTTTCCGTGGGGTTATACCGACAGCTGGTCGATAGATGATGATTATGCCACTAAAAGATATAATAGCTTCGATTTAGATTGGGCAGTTGATAAAAACGGAAAGAAAATCGCTTTAAATACCATTGATTTCGTAAAGGTTTACACTGGTCAGCGGGAAAAAGGAAACACACTTTTAGGAGAAATATCCACCGAAGTTAAAGGTGCAATGGATTTAGGCATCAAATAGCTTTCGCAGAAAAAGATTATACTGAATTAACGCTCTCTAATTCAATAATCTTAATATGAAAACAAAATTTATAATAACCTTCGCATTTTTATCAGCTGTGCTTTTTTCGTGTAAAAAAGAAAGTGCAGTTGAAAAAGAAGGCGATGGGGAAAAGCCTGTTGCTACTCAATCACCTTATTTAAGCAAAATATACGAATTTAAGCAGGCGCCAGGGCAGTTTACCAACGATCTTGTTAAAACCGATATACTAATCGGTAGTGCCGGTAATGGCCTGGTTTCACTTGGTGCTTATGGAGGTTTTATCGTATTTGGTTTCGATCATAGCGTTACCAATGCAGCCGGAGCCGATCTTGGCATTTACGGTAATCCGTTAATTGGTGTAGATATGGAATTCTCAGAACCAGGCATTGTGTCTGTAATGCAGGATGTAAACAAAAATGGATTACCTGATGATATTTGGTACGAACTTGCCGGAAGTGAATACAATGCCTCAACCAGCATCAAAAACTATAAAATTACCTATTACAAACCCTCAAAAATAACTGATGATATCCGCTGGACGGATAATCAGGGAAAAGAAGGATTGGTGTTGAGAAATCAGTTCCATGCACAGGATTATTTTCCTTCATGGGCAACTGCTAATGAAATTTCTTTTACCGGAACTTTGCTTAAAAACACACTTAACCCTGGCGAAATCATCACCAACAAACCTTTCGCTTTTGGCTATTCGGATAATGGATCAAGTGAGTACATCGCTTTGCAAGAGTCGCTGGGAAGGGGATACAACACCTTTGACATTGATTGGGCAGTTGATGCCGCGGGAAAAAAAGTAAATCTCACTGCTATTGATTTTGTAAAAGTGTACACCGGGCAAAATAGTAATGGAAATCCTTTTAGTCCGGATAATAATAATGATCGTTCACGATACCTGGGTGAAATTTCAACAGAATTCGGTGGAGCGATAGACCTTAAACTTTTAAAGAAATAAATAACACCATATTAGAATGAAACAATTAAACTTTAAACAACTACTGATCGGGGCATTCGTTTTAACTACAGGATTATATTCTTGTAAAAAAGACAATGTAGAAAACCTGCAGATAGATCCGGTTGCAGGTAAATATGATAACGGCTTTTTTGTAATCGGAGAGGGTTCTTATGCACAGAATTCAGGTGCAGTGAGCTTTTACCGTTATGGTGATGATACGCTTAATATCAGGGCTTATGAAAAGGAAAACCCAGGTAAAATATTATCAAATGCGGCTAAAACCAGTACGTTGCAGTTCGCTTCGATAATAAACGGAAGCATTTATTTAATGAGCAAGGTTAACGGCCCGATTGTAAAAATAAATGAATATACCTTAAAAGAAGAAGCAAGGTATGTACAGGAAGCCAGCAACTGGAGAAGTATCATACAAGTTGATGGAAATAGGGGTCTTGTGAGTGCAAATGATGGTGTTTACCAGATTGATCTGAATACATTGGCTGTGCAAAATAAACTTACGAGTGTTGGCGCTTTAAATACGAGTGAGATGTGGAAAAGAGACAACTATATTTATCTGTTGCAGAGTAATGGTGCTAAAATTGTATCTGCAAATAACTATTCACTAATAAAAAGTTTTTCGAATATTAATCGTGGTTTTGCGCAAACACCAAACGGTAAAGTCTGGACTTCCACTGGTAGTCGTTTAATAGCCATCGATAAAAATCTGGATACAACAGGTGTTGCCTTAAAAGTGCCAATAGGTATCTTTCTTTTTGATGAACCAACCCGCATTACGGCTTCAACGAAAGAAAATGCAATTTTTTATCATTCAGGAAAAACAATCTATAAATATGTAGATGGTGATGTATCATCATTAGCGCAACCTTTCATCACCATTACCGAAAATCCTTTTATGGTTTACGGCGCTATCCGTTACGATAAAAACAAAGATTATATTGTGGTAAACGGAATTCAGGGCTATGGAGCAGCTTCTACTGTAAACTACTTACTAATCTATAATGCATCAACAGGTACTTTAGTTAAAAAAGTTAAATATGGCGGAGATGGCGTTACTACCGATTTTACAAAGATATTTTTTAATGATTTAGCCATCTTCCATTAAAATATTATAATGCCTCAAATGTTAAAGGTCTGCAAATCATCGTTGCAGGCCTTTTTTATGACGCTTGATTTTAATACTACAAGCCCTCGTTCATAAACCCGGTAATAGCGGCAGCCTCCGATTTTTATCGGAGCTACAGCGGATAACGGGACTGTTGTTTCCAAAGGATTACCAACCTTCATTTCCAAAAAAAAATCTTTAATTTCTTAGTCCATCTAATAATTATTTTACGCCACTGGAATGCCTCGCTAGGTATTATCCCCTAAATTGTATTTCAATTCGCTCTTCGCCCGTCGCTTTCCGCTATCAGCTCTTTTTACTACCTTTGCACTGCTTTTGGTTTCCGGCCTTACAACCGGGATTAAAAGGGAATACAGTGAAAATCTGTAACTGTCCCGCAGCTGTAAGCTCTGTAACGTTTTTCAATCTATAAGTCACTGCCCAAGTAACTACTGAGCGGGAAGACAGAAAACCGGGAGTAAGTCAGAAGACCTGCCTTTAGCGTTTAATTTCATAGCTTTCGGGGATTGAAGCTAGGATTGAGATATTAACGTTGTTCGTATTTTCATTTCCTTTTCTAATCTGTTGGCTGTGGGCAAAACTCACAATCAAATGAACAAAAAAAGTATGCTAACTGTAGCAGGGCTGGGGCTCGCACAGTTAATGATTGGCCAGGTGGCTAATGCTCAAACTCAAGACAGTTTGCAGCTCAAAGATGTTGTAATTTCCGCAACTAAAAATGACCAGAAACAATCACAAACCGGTAAAGTGGTTACCATCATCAGTCGCGAAGTATTGGATCGCAGTAATGGTAAATCATTGCCTGAACTTATTAGCGAGCAGGCAGGGATTATTGTAGCAGGCTCAAGCAGCAATCCGGGATTAAACAAATCGGTGTTTTTTAGAGGCGCAGGAAGTGCTTATGCCGTGGTTTTAATTGATGGTATTGTGCAAAACGATCCATCAGGAAACGGAGGCGCATTCGATTTAAGATTGATTTCTATCGATCAGATTGATCACATCGAAATTTTAAGGGGCGGTCAGTCTACCATTTATGGTTCTGATGCCGTTGCTGGGGTAATCAATATCATCACTAAAAAAGGTGGACCTAAAGGAAATACTATATATGGTGTGGCCAGTGCAGGCAGTTACGAAACCTACAAAGGAACCATTGGATTAAATGGTGGTATTGAGGGGTTTTCGTATAACATTAACTATACCCATGCCAAAACCGATGGAATTTCTGAAGCGGCTACACCAGTAGGCAGTACAGCGGCATTTGATAAAGACGGATTTAAAACCGATGCGTTGAATGCAAATTTCGGGATCAAACTGGATAATCACTTTTCTGTAAATCCATTTGTGCGTTATTATTATGGCAATTACAAGTTTGATGGAGGCGCTTTTACCGATGCAAACAATTATTCGATTCTGAAAAACTTTGCTGCAGGTACCAATGCCAAATATGAATTTGCAACCGGTAAAGTAACCTTGAATTATAGTTTTGAAAGTACAAGAAATGATGCGCACAGCCAATACCCTAGTGTTAACGAAGGCCGTGTATCATTATTGGATTTATTCTACAACCAAAAATTGGGCAATAAACTCGATTTATTGGTGGGTATCGATAACCGTGTAATGAAATTATCATCGGCAACCAATAAACCGGAAACCAACATTTTTGCCGCTTACGGATCATTGTTTTTACACGATTTAAGTGTATTTAATCTTGAAGTTGGCGGACGTTACAATAAACACGAACAATATGGCGAAAACTATACTTACTCAGTTACCCCAAGCATCAACATTATTAAAGAAATAAAATTATTCGGAACGGTTTCAACAGCTTTTAAAGTTCCTACGCTGAACATGCTTTTTGGTCAGTTTGGTGCAAATCTGGACTTAAAGCCTGAAAAATCTCAGAATTATGAAGCTGGTGTTAATTTTAGCTTGGCTGATGATAAATTTAGCTTACGTTTAGCAGGTTATAAACGCGATTTAACCGATGCTATCATTTATGCTTACCCTAACGGATACATTAACCAGGTAAGTCAGAAAACCAAAGGTTTCGAAGTTGAACCAGCAGTTAAATTCAGTGTGTTTAACATCAATGGTTATTATGCTTATGTAGAAGGTAATGAATTCAACTTTGTTGATAATGCTGTTGCCGACTATCTTTTCCGCAGACCAAAACATACTTTCGGAATCACCGCAGGTGCACAAGCGACCAGCAATTTATATGTGAGCGCCAACTATCGTTATTTCGGTAAGCGTACCGATGGTAATTTTACCACCTATACAGTAGATAATTTACCTGCTTATAAATTATTGAATGCTTACGCAGAATATGCTTTGGCTAAAAAACGCATAAAGCTGTTTTTCGATGCCAAAAACATCCTGAACGAAAAATACAATGAGATTATTGGTTACAACAGCTTAGGTTTCAACTTTAATACCGGCGTAATTTTTAATATACACTAATAAAATTTAACTTTGCAGTATAAATATTAACCAAAATAAAATGTCTCATTTAAAATTTAATCCACGCACTTTAATTTTGTTGCTGATGATTCTGGCCATAACGGCTTTCCGTTTGCTGGTAACATTCAACTCTGATGAATTAAAGTTTGCCAATTTCTCATCAATAGGAGCTGTAGCTTTATTTGGAGGAGCATATTTTAAAGATCATCTTAAAGCTTTTGCCTTTCCAATATTGAGCTTGTTTTTAAGCGATTTCATTTTATCAATCACTATTTTTAGTAAATACAGCAGCGGCTTTTTATACGAAGGCTGGTACTGGACCTATATTGCATTCGCGTTAATGGTATTAGTGGGTAGGATATTGCTTAAAAAAGTGAACGTGGTAAATTTATTGGCTTCAACCCTTGTGATTGTTTTAATCCACTGGATTGTGAGCGACATCGGTGTTTGGTTTAAAAATCCAGCCTATACACAAGATTTAGCAGGTTTTTGGGCATGTTTGGTTAAAGCAATTCCATTCGAAATCAGATTCTTAGAAGGAACAGTAATCTACGGCGCATTGCTTTTCGGTGCTTTCGAAATCTTAAAAGCAAAATACCCGGTATTAAAACTGCAAACGCAAAAATTATAATTACCTGGTTGGTGGCTCACCAATCAAAATAAAAGATAAACAGAAATCCTCTTTTGATTTAATTCAGAAGGGGATTTTTTTTAACCTAGAAATAGTCGTCATGCTGAATTTATTTCAGTATCTTAATAACATGACGATTAGATTTTATTTATCTTAGGAGGCTCTTATAAAAACGATTTGGATTTACCGTAAGGGTATCCGACGTTAAGAATAATAGATCCTGAAACAAGTTCAGGATGACGCATAAAAAATATTGAGATGAAAGTCGTTTCCTTTTTACCCGCTGCCACTAAAATGATCTACGATATGGGTTTACAAGAATACCTATATGGCGTAACCTTCGAATGTCCTAAAGAAGCTGCCGATCAGCCAAAGGTTGTTCGCTGCATATTAGAGGGTAAAAATTATTCCAGTATCGAAATCGACCGTATATTTTCGGCCTCGAAAGCACAGGGCAAAAGTTTGTATTGGGTAGATGATGAGCTTTTAGAAAGTATTTCACCCGATGTGGTTTTTACACAAGATATCTGCGAGGTTTGCAACATCGATACCGTTTGCACCGAAACTGCCGTAATGAAGCTTAGCAAGCAGCCTACGCTCGTTCCTCTATCACCCAATAACCTTCAGGATGTTTTTGAATGCGCCATTACGATTGCAAAAGCTTTAGGCAAAGAAGAAGTGGCCTTAAATTATCTTTCAGGTTTACAAAAGAAAACTGATTGTATTTTAGATCAACTCAGGGCAAACCGCGCACCTTTAAAAAGGGTGATGCTGATGGAATGGATCGAACCGATTTATAATTGTGGTCATTGGATTCCTTTTCAAATTGCTGCTGCGGGTGGGGTAGATATGCTTTCAAATCCTGCCGGTGATTCTATTGTTACCCAATGGGATAAAATTTTAAAATACAATCCCGAAGTTTTGGTGATTGCTCCATGTGGTTTCGATAAGAAAAGAAGCATGGAAGAAATGGAACTATTGACATCAAAACCAGGTTGGGATAATCTTGAAGCGGTAAAAAGCAATCAGGTTTATATTGCCGATTTCGATATGTTTACTCAGCCAAGCATCGGCACTTTGGTAGAAGGTATTGAAGCTTTAGCCTGTATGTTCCATCCGGAAATTTTTAAAGCTGAGGAAAATATTGCTGAAAAATTTGTAAAACTAGATACTGTAAAAGACTACCAGTCCTAAAAATGAAATATCTCTTTTTAACGCTTATTAGTATTTTTATTTATTCATTTGGTAAAGCGCAGGATAAAAAATATACAGATTCTGCAGTAGCAGAATATATAGAAGCTTGTAAGTGTGTGTTGAAATCACATGATGGAAAAGCAACTGATTTTAAACGGATTAGAAAAACGGATTTTTATAATTTCGCGAAGAAAATTTTATACATATCTTTTAAGAATACTGACACATCTAATCATACACCATATTTTAAAAACGGGTTGTTGAACGATGAAGTTATAAAAGAAAAACACTTGCTGTCAAGTCAGGAAACTGATTCATTGAACAAAACGCTCTTTAATTATAAATATAAAGGTTATCCGATAAAGATTTTAGTTTTCGAATGTAAAACAGCTGAGAATGCAATTGTTTATCTCGATGAGAATAATAATGCAATTGCCGCAATCAACATTTGTTTTTCTCAAACAGGATATAGTACATGGGTAAATGACAGATATAAGGGTACACACGGACCGTCTTTATACGATACCTGTTTTGGGAAATACGAACTTCTTGCCAAGCTTTTCAGATCAGCAGGAATTAAAAATATTAAATAATGAAATTAAAACTGGTTGTTTTAACAGGAGCAGGGATCAGCGCCGAAAGTGGGTTAAAAACATTTAGGGATGCCGATGGATTATGGGAAGGTTACAATGTTTACGATGTTGCTACCCCCGAAGCCTGGGAAAAAGATCCGGAATTGGTTCAGCAGTTTTATAATGAGCGAAGAAAACAGGTTTTAGCTGCCCAGCCTAATCAAGCCCATCAATTACTGGCTGAACTCGAAAAAGATTTCGACGTGGAGATCATCACCCAAAATATTGACGACCTGCACGAAAGGGCTGGTTCTACCAAAGTTACCCATCTCCATGGGGTAATTACCAGATCACAGTCCGATTTACGACCTAATTTAACCTATCCCATAGAAGGAACAGAAATCAAAATGGGCGAATTATGTGAATTGGGATCTCAGCTCAGGCCTCATGTAGTATGGTTTGGCGAAGCTGTACCGATGATCGATGTGGCTGCACTAATTTGCAAACAGGCCGACATATTTGTGCTGATCGGCACTTCACTAGCTGTTTATCCTGCTGCGGGCTTAATCGATTTTGTGCCCTCTGTTGTAGATAAATACATCATCGATCCCCGCATACCAGATGTAAAGCGGTATAAAAACGTGATCAATATTGAAAAAAATGCCGTAGAAGGTGTAGCCGAACTTAAAGCAATCTTAGCCAATGCCCGATAAAAAAATCTGTATTTTTAACTGGAGCGGAGGTAAAGACAGTACTTTGGCACTTCATTATGTTTTACAGGATCCAACCATCGAAATCCGTTACCTTGTTACTACAGTTACTGAAAAATATAACCGTGTTTCCATGCATGGTGTTAGAGAAGCATTGTTAATTAAACAGGCCGAAAGCATTGGTATCCCATTGCATCAGATCCGCCTGGGCGAAATGCCTGATATGGATACTTATGATAGTGCCATGAAGAAGCATTTAACAAAATTCAAAGAAGAAGGTATTACCCATTCTATTTTTGGCGATATCTTTTTAGAAGACCTTCGCCAATACCGCGAAAATAAACTGGCTGAAATTGGCCTTCAGGCAATTTTCCCTTTATGGCAGAAAAACACGAAAAATCTGATAGAAGAATTCTTAAACCTGCGCTATAAAACCATCATAGTCTGCGTACAACAAAATCTGGAAAGCATTTGTGGAAAAGTAATCAGTATGGATTTAATCAGCAAACTTCCTGCAGATATCGACCCTTGTGGCGAAAACGGAGAGTTTCATACTTTCGCTTTTGAAGGACCTGTTTTCAAGAATAAAATGCCATTCACCATCGGAGAGCAGGTATTCCGCACCTATAATGCACCTGCCCAAAAAACAACGGATGATGATTCACCTTGCTCATCCACAACACTTTCCGGCTTCTGGTATATCGATTTATTGCCATAATTTTTCATTTTCAAAACATTTTGGCATCATTTTTTCTTTACTACATATAATTAACTAAATCACACATCCCAAATGAAACCTGTTTAGCGAGGTTAGGTAGCTGAACAAGCGTCATGTAAAAATTAAATGTTATGAAAAAGATATTGGTAGTAATCGCATTAAGTTCATCTGTTTTGTTTGCATGTAACAATAAAGCAAAAGAAGAAGCAGCATTAAAACAACAACAGGCAGAAAAACAATTAGCTATTAAAGCCGTAAAAGATAGTTTAAGATTAGATAGCTTTAATAAAGCTGCTGCAGCAAAAGTAGAGCAGGAAAAAGAAGCTAAACACCAGGCAGAATTAGTAGCAGCAAGAAGAGCAGGAGCAGCATCGTCAAGATCTTATGCAAGCTCGGGTTCGGGTGGTAGTTCAAGTGCTGCTTATGGTGGTACGCAACCAACTGCAAAGAAAAAAGGCTGGAGTGATGCTGCTAAAGGTGCAGTAATCGGTGGAGTTGGTGGTGCTGTTGGTGGTGCTTTAATCGATAAGAAAAAAGGCAGAGGTGCTATTATTGGCGGATTAGTTGGAGCTGGTGGCGGTTATTTAATCGGTAGAGGCGAAGACAGAAAATCTGGCCGTGTGCAACCTAAAAACTAATAAGTTTTAATCAAAATATTAAAGTCCCGGTTTACATCGGGACTTTTTTATGCCCAGTAAAAAAGGTTTAATATATTAGCGAAAAAAGATCCCATGACAGAAACCGCAGATAAAGGCCAGATTCAACATTTTGTAATGTTCTGGTTAAAACCACAACTTACCAAAGATGAAATAGAAAACTTTGCTAACTTTTTCGAAAGCTTAAAACCGATTAAATATATTAAAACCCTAAGTTATGGTCTAGCTGCCAATACGCCTGTGCGCCCAGTTACCGATAATTCATTTACCTATTCGCTTACCATTACTTTTGCAAACATTGCAGATCACAATGCTTATCAGGAAGATAAAACACATTTAGATGCGGTTGAAAAATTCTCTCAAAACTGGTACAGGGTAGTGGTGCACGATACGGTAGTTTCTGTTTAAAGCTCATTTAGTTAATTAGAACGACCGACTGTTTAGGTTTTTAGTAATGTTATCTGAGGGATGATTTATTGCATCAAAAATCAATTGGAATAATACACTGATTTAAGGCGATGATACGTTTCGATGGATCGTCATTGCGAGAAGGCTTTTTCAGCCGACAAAGCAATCTTAATGCGGGCGCTAGTATCGGTCGTTGTAAGATTGCTTCGTGCCTCGCAATGACGATCTTTCTAATTTGGAGTTTTGCTAATGCTTACAAGGCAGGACAAGCTGTTGTTAGGTGAATGATCTTAAGCTTATCTCTAATCATAATTTCATCTTAAAATCACTAAACCTCCCATTTATTTGGCGAAATCACAGTGCGAAATTATATTTTGTGAATGATTTTAAAAACCAATATATCAGTGAGTTATGCTTGTTTGTATAAATAAAAACTCTTTATAAGGTCATATTAATTGTCCTAAAATACCTTAAAATTCAAAATATAATTCTGATTTAATAATTAACTAACTTAATATCAGGAAATTACGCATTTATTCTCTAATATTGATGCCTCTTGTATGCCGCTGTAAAGTCAGTACGCATAATCTTAAACTTTGCAATAACAGTCTGAATAAATTCTTCATCCAAAATTTCGAACACATCATTTACACCTCCTCCACTCAGGTCTAGTTCTGCCAATTTATAACTTTGTTCAAAAGTGCCCTGTTCAAACTTGATGATAAATTTCTGGTTCATCGAAAAAATGGTAATCTTACATTCCGGGTGTGGAAGTTCTGCTACTACTCTCATGCTTTAGTTTTATTTTTAATTATTTGTATTGATTTCAACGCCGTTTAATGATCCCCAGCTATCGATTATCCCGAAACGGGCAAACAGCTCTTCTTTATACCACTTGCGCTCCCTGGTAAGTTTAATAACATCTGAATGATCGTGTGATTGATAAGCATAAGCCTTCATGCTTTCCGCATCTTCCCAGATGGAAAACGTAGCCTGGTCAAAAAATGGATTTTCGCCAATGCCAGCCGAAAGAATAAAACCAGGAGCGTTTCTCATGGCGTCCGCTGCCCTTTTCACATTGTGCCTAAATTCTTTTAACTTATTAAACCTGATGGCAGCCCTGGTAATCACAGCGATTTTACCACTATGGTTTTGATCTGTTTTTTGTACCTTAAATGGTTCTTTTGCTGACCATAAGCCATGGCTTGATAAAGGCTTAAGTAAGATCGTAAAGCTTTCAATACTAAAGAAATTAAACCATTTCATTGCAAATGACTCATGATAGAAGGTGTTGTAATCTTCCCGGTTATCCCAGGTAGTTAATATCGCCCAGTGTTTATAGTCAGGAGGCAGGTCTACCTGTGCATCTTTACCGCTACCCATCAGTTTCCAAAATCTGCAGCGTTTGTTTAGCCATAATGGAATCCTGAGAATCGCCATCCCAATAAAGGCAAAAGGGATGGTGAAGCCACGGAATTTGGTAATGGTTAATGCTACAATCATAAATTAGTGGTTGATTTGCCAAAACTAAGGAATTTAAAGATAGCTTATCGTTCAAATTTTCGTCATTAAAACCAAAGTTTCTGTACATCTCACAAATCATGATTAACTTTGAATTACACAAAAAATAAAATGGCAGAAGATTTAGTTATTACCAGAGATACTTCGAAAGAAGAACAATATCAATCCATTATTCCTCAGATTGAAGCTTTGTTGCGTGGCGAAACAGATTTTATCGCTAACCTGGCAAACGTTGCTGCAGCACTTAAAGAGCAGTTTGGTTGGTTTTGGGTAGGTTTCTATCTGGTTAAGCAGGATGAGCTGGTGCTTGGTCCTTTTCAGGGTCCGGTGGCCTGCACAAGGATTAAAAAAGGAAAAGGTGTTTGTGGTGCTTCCTGGGCTGAAGCGCAAACCATCATCGTTCCCGATGTGGATGAATTTCCTGGGCATATTGCTTGTGCATCAGCTTCAAAGTCTGAGATCGTTCTCCCTTTAATTGTTAATGATGAAGTAATTGGTGTGCTTGATGTAGATAGTGAAGTGTTTAATAAATTTGATTCAACAGATCATATTTATTTAGAGCAGGTTATCAATATTTTATTAAACAGATAATTCATATCAAATATTGAAATTAAACCCTGAATATTACCTGAATGAAGATGTAGTAGGTCTTGCCAAAGATTTGCTTGGTAAGGTTTTATACACTAAAATCGGCGATGAAATCACTGCTGGTATTATTGTAGAAACGGAAGCCTATTTCGGAATAAAAGATAAAGCATCTCATGCCTATGGCGGTCGCCGCACCAACCGCACCGAAACCATGTATGGTACTGGTGGCATTGCGTATGTTTACCTCTGTTATGGCATGCATCATCTTTTTAATGTGGTTACTTCGGTTAAAAATGATCCTCATGCAGTTTTGATCAGGGGGATAGAGCCACTGATTGGTATAGAAATTATTGAAGAACGGAGAAACATGCCTCATACAAAGGGGGCTATTTCGGCTGGACCGGGATCTGCGGCAAAAGCATTAGGGATCGATAAAAGCTTTAATGCAAAAAATCTTTCTGGTGATGATATCTGGATTGAAGATCATCATATCCAATATAAAGAAGAAGATATTGCTGCAACACCCCGTGTGGGTATTGCCTATGCGAAAGAACATGCCTTGCTGCCCTGGCGTTTCTTTGTAAAAGGTAATAAATATGTAAGCAAACCAAATAAGATTTAATTCATGCAAACCTTTTAGGTTGCTTCCTGTTTTTCTTTCATATACTAAAAATCATGAAAAACGAGAAAAATATAGCAATCCTTAAAGAAATGGCAGAAAGTGTTAGAACCTGTATGTTCACTACATTTTCTTCGGGAGACGAATTTGGAAGCAGACCAATGGGCACTGCAAAAATAGAAGACGATGGCAGTTTGTGGTTTTACACCAATGAGTATTCGCCTAAATCCAAAGAGATCTCAAAAGAAAATAATGTGCTGCTGGCCTATAGCGATCCTTCTAAAAATACTTATTTAACCGTTAAGGGTAAAGCAGAGCTTGTAGATGACAAAGTGCGTAAAGAAGCTTATTTCTCGCCCTTTGTTAAAGCCTGGTTTCCGGATGGCATTGAAGATCCGAGATTAATTCTGATAAAAGTTACACCAGAAGAAGCGGAATATTGGGATGCATCATCTTCAAAAATTGTAGTGTTGTTCAGTATGTTAAAAGCAGTGGTAACTGGTGATACACCTGATTTAGGTAAGCACGACACCATAAAATTTTAACAAAATGCAATAAATTGGAAAGCAGGATTGGAAACAATGCCTGCTTTTTTTGTAATATTGGGGCAATGAATTTCGAAAACTCCCTTTCATTTGCCAAAGCACAAGATGAGGCTGATCAGCTCCATCAATTTAGGTCTCAATTTTTATTTCCAAGCCATAACGGGAAAGATTTTATCTATCTGTGTGGTAATTCATTAGGGCTTCAACCTAAAGCAGCAGGTGAAGTTTTAAAGCGTCAGCTTGATAATTGGGCAAACTATGCTGTTGAAGGCTGGTTTGATGGAAATGAACCCTGGATGTTCTATCATAAAGAACTCAAAAAGTTAATGGCGCCAATTGTTGGCGCGTCACCAGCTGAAGTTTGTCCGATGAATACCTTAACTGTAAACCTTCACCTTTTAATGGTGAGTTTTTACCAGCCTAAAGGCAAACGCTTTAAAATTATTATGGAAGGCGGTGCGTTCCCGTCTGATCAATACGCTATAGAGAGTCAGGTGAGGTTTCGTGGTTTTGATCCAAAAGAAGCGATTATAGAGGTTTTTCCTCGTGAGGGCGAAGAAGTGCTTTGCACAGAGGATATCGTTGCTCAGATCAAAGAAAATGCAGATCAAATTGCATTGGTGTTGTTTGGTGGGATTAATTATTATACGGGACAATGGTACGATATGGAAACCATTACCAAAGCCGGTCATGAAATTGGAGCCATTGTTGGCTGGGATCTGGCGCATGCTGCCGGGAATGTCCCCGTGAAACTTCATGATTGGGGTGTTGATTTCGCCTGCTGGTGCTCTTATAAATACCAAAATTCAGGTCCGGGCGGTATAAGCGGAATTTTTGTTCATGAAAAACATTTTAATAATACCGGTTTAAACCGTTTTGCAGGATGGTGGGGTTATCAGGAAAGCAAACGTTTTAAAATGGAAAAGGGTTTCGTTCCCGAGGCTGGAGCAGATGGCTGGCAGGTAAGCTGTACACAGGTAATGCCTATGGCACTATATCACGCATCTCTTCAAATTTTTGAACAGGCTGGTTTTATCGAACCCCTCAGAAATAAAAGTATTACTTTAACTAAGTATCTTGAATTTATTATAAATGAAGTAAATAAGGATTTAGGTTTGGATCAATACAAAATTATAACGCCGAAAAATCCTGATGATAGAGGCGCTCAGTTATCCATCATTGCCGAGCGCAATGGTAAGCAGATTTTTGATGGATTAATGGCTAATCATGTACTCGGCGATTGGCGCGAACCAGATGTAATCCGTTTAAGTGCCGTGCCTCTTTATAATTCTTATGAGGATGTTTATCTGGCCGGACAAGCATTATTAAAAGTGAGTAAAGATATTTTATAAGTAAAGAAGAAATAAAAAAATGATCAACTACAACCCTAAAGACTGGAGTACCTTCATTTTTCATATTGATAAAAGCGATACCTTTAGAAAACTTTGGCCTTTGATGCTTGGAGTGGCTGGCTTTTCGGGGTTAGTGGCCTATGCCGAACTAAATTACTTTCAGCTTTCTAAAACCAGTAATGTAACCAATATTGGCATGATGCACAGCTTATTGGGCTTCGTTTTGTCTTTGTTGTTGGTTTTCAGAACCAATACGGCTTATGACAGGTGGTGGGAAGGCAGGAAATTGCTGGGATCGCTAACCAATGTAAGCCGTAACCTGGCCATAAAAATTAAAGCACTTAAGCTGGAAGAAGATGACGTCCGCTTTTTTGAATATGGCATCCCGAAATATGCTTTTGCGTTAAAAGAACATTTACGGGAAAAGATGTATTTTGGCAAGAACAGCCTGCTGATAGAAGTTGAAGAAGGTAAACACGTTCCTAACCAGATAGCAGGCAGTTTAATCAACCGGTTTTACGGCTTGCTGGAGAAGGGTTCTATTTCGCAGGAGCAGTTTATTGTTCTTTCGGGCGACTTTAATCAGTTTACCGATATCTGTGGTGCCTGCGAAAGGATCAAAAACACACCGATTCCGTTTTCTTACAGCGCATTTATTAAAAAGTTTATTTTTGTTTATGTGATCACTTTGCCTTTTGGCTGGGTATTTAGTTTAGGTTATTTTGTAGTGCCAATCGTTCCTTTTATCCTCTATGTATTAGCGAGTTTGGAGCTGATAGCTGAAGAAATAGAGAACCCGTTTGGCTATGATGCAAATGATCTTCCGGTAGACCAGATCTGTAACAATATCGAAAAACATGTTGGAGAGATTTTAGGCTAATGATCAAAATTGCCTGGCATCCGATATACGCACATCCTTTACCTGAGGGGCATCGGTTTCCTATGTTAAAATATGAGCTGATACCCGAACAGCTTTTGCATGAAGGTACTATAGAACAGCAATATTTGTTCAGTTCCGAACCGGTAAGGGAAGAAATTGTGCTGCTGACACACCAAAAAGCTTATTGGGAACAGTTGAGGGATCTGACACTTTCGGCTAAAGACCAAAGGCGTATCGGTTTTCCATTAGATGCTCAACTTGTAGAACGTGAGCTGAGGATCGCACAAGGTACAATTGATGGCGCTCATTTCGCCATGGAGAATGGGATTGCGTTTAACGTAGCCGGCGGAACACATCATGCAGGTAGCAATTGGGGTGAGGGATTTTGTCTGTTAAATGATCAGGCTATTGCTGCTAACTATTTATTAAATAATAGTTTAGCTAAGCGTATCTTAATTATTGATTTAGATGTACACCAGGGCAATGGTACAGCAGAAATCTTTCAACATGAGCCGTGTGTATTTACTTTTTCGATGCATGGCGATAAAAATTTTCCTTTCAGAAAAGAAATCTCAAGTTTGGATGTGCCATTGGATGACGGGCTGCAAGACGAGGAGTATTTATCGATTCTGAACATCAATCTTAAAAAAGCATTCGAGAGATCAAAACCTGATTTTGTATTTTATCTTTCAGGTGTAGATGTGCTTTCTACTGATAAGCTGGGTAAGCTATCGTTAAGCAAAGCCGCTTGCAGGGAACGTGACAGGGTCGTACTTCAAGCTTGTAAAGATAAAAACCTGCCGCTACAGGTAAGTATGGGTGGGGGTTACTCAACTGATATTAAAGATATTGTTGATGCACATTGCAATACCTATCGCCTGGCTTTTGATTTATTTGCATAAGCCATTACGCTAAAAACATAATATCCTTATCTTCGCGGCAATATGTTGGAAATTATTTATCAGGACGAGCATTTAATTGCAATTAACAAGCCGCATGGCCTTTTGGTTCATCAATCTTCAATTGCAAGGGATGCGACTGAATTTGCATTACAGCTGCTTAGGGATCAGGTGGGGAAACATGTTAGCCCGGTGCATAGGTTAGACCGGAAAACCAGCGGAATCTTATTGTTTGCTTTTGATAAGCATTCTGAAGTTGCTATGCATCAGCAATTTATGAATGCAGAAACCGATAAAAAATATTTAGCCATATTACGGGGTTTTACACCTGATGCAATGGATATCGATTATCCTTTAGCCAAAGAGAACGGAACGATGCAGGATGCTTTTACATCATTCAAAACGCTCCAACGGGCAGAAGTTGAAGTGGCTTTTGGTAAACACCCAACTTCCAGGTATTCATTGATAGAAGCTACACCTAAAACCGGAAGAATGCATCAGCTACGAAGGCATTTCAGTCATATTCTTCATCCGATTATTGGAGATCGCACTCACGGTTGCAACAAACAGAATAAATTTTTCAAAGAGCAATGGGACATGACGACCATGTTGTTGCACGCCTCTGAGCTGGAGTTTATTCACCCCGTTACTAAAGAAAAAATACATTTAAGAGCCGGTTTACACGACGAATTTAAAAGGGTAATGGATTTCATGAAAATGGAACACTAACACAATTTTTGTCATCAAAATCTGTTTATATAGCATCTATGATTAAATACTTACGATTTACACTCCCAGTTTTAGCGCTTTTTGCAGCCAGTTGTTCTTCTGTTTATATGCCAAATGTTCCAAATACGCCCATGTTAAGCAAACAAGGCGAATTTAGTGGAGGTGCGCACATTTCTTTAAAAGGCAACGCCAGCGTGAACGGCGCATATGCCGTTTCAGATCACATTGGATTGCTGTTTAGTGGATCAAGAATGAACAGTGAAAGGAGAACCAAAGATTTTGGTCACAAATTAATTGAGATCGGCGGCGGTTACTTTGATACCTTCGGACCGGATAATAACCGGATCATAGAAGTTTATGCGGGAGTAGGCAAGGGCTGGAGCGATATCACTTTCCGTGACTTTAAAGATGACGTGCTCATTAGCAATGAGGTTCAGGATGTAGATTACCGAAAAACATTTTTACAGGTAAACTACAGCTCTAAAAAGAAAAATAACCTGCGTTTATTCGGAACTGACTTTCCGATCAATTACGGTACGGCATTAAGGATTAGTCATATTAAAATGGATCGGTTCTTTTTAAATGGCGTGGTGCAACCAAAAGAAGATAATATTTTCTTTGAGCCTGTGTTTTTTACACGTATGGCGCTTAGTAAGACTTTTCAGCTACAATACACCACCAGTAGTAATATTGGCTTAAAGAAGCGTAAATACATGTCTGCGGGCAATTCTATCTTCACTATTGGTGTTGTGGTGAATGTTGGCGGGAAATAACAGGTGCTGTCATTCTGAACGCAGTGAAGAATCTGTCTTGATTAAGCAATATGCATTAATTTAACGCTACTATTAAACCTGCGGTTATCGTTCATCGGGTGTTATGTAGGTTAGGGATTCTTCGCTGCGCTCAGAATGACAATTAACCAGCCTTCAAACTCTTCGTTTTATTCTGAAAACGCATAAATAAAAGGATAGAGGCAGTCAATAAGCCTAATGTTAAGCCATACCAGATTCCGTTAACGCCCAAACCAAACTGAAATCCCAATAAATATCCCACAGGGATTCCAACAACCCAATAGGCCAGAAATGTGATAAAAGTTGGAATATTTACATCGCCTATGCCACGCAGCACACCTAAACCCACCACCTGTGTACCATCAAACAGTTGAAAAAAGCCTGCGATAATTAATAGCTGCGCTGCTATGGGAATTACGGCTGCATCTTCGGTATAAATAAAGGGCATGATGTTGTTAGCGATTACAAAAATGACTGCGGTACACGACATAAACAGCAAAATTACATGATAACTCGCAATTGCTGATTTACGTAAATCGTCGAAATTATTCTTACCAAAGTTGTTCCCGGTTTTAATTGTCGCTGCAGAAGCCACACCACTGGCAATCATGTAGGTCATGGCAGCCAGACTGATTGCAATCTGATGTGCTGCCTGTTCTACTGCGCCAATGGTACCAATCAGTACAGCAGCGCCACTAAAAGCACTGATTTCGAAAGAATATTGCATGGCAACGGGCATTCCGATTTTTGCAATTTTAATGGCCCTTAATTTATCGAAAAATGTAGCTTTAAAACTAATCAGGTATTTTTTAAAATGTTTTGAGCGCAACACATAAAATGACATTACCGTCGCCATCAGAATCCTGTCGATCAGGGTGCTTAAGCCTACACCACTCACACCCATTGATTTAATGCCAAACATGCCTTTAACGAAAATGATCCCCAAAATAATATTGAGAGCATTTCCCCAGATAGAAACGAACATGGCCTGTTTGGTAAAGCCAAGGCCTTCTGCAAATTGTTTGAAAGTCTGGAAAACCAATAAAGGAATAATGGAGACAGATAAAAGGTTGAGGTAAGGTTTTGCGTAACACACCACTTCCGGTGTTTGTTCCAGGTGATCGATTACAAAGAATATCCCCAATTGCACCAATATGTATAAGAATAATCCAACACAGATGTTAATGATTAAACTGTTTGATAAGAGTTTTCCGCATTCATCGTAATTCTGACGGCCATTTTCCTGGGCAATCAAAGGTGTTAAGCCATAGGAAATGCCCAAACCAATCACTAAAATGAGCATAAATATGCTGTTAACCAGCGAAACTGCTGCTAATTGAATGGTATCGGTAAAATGACCAACAATAATACTATCGGCCATGTGCACCAGTGTATGACCTACCTGCGAACCTACAATCGGCAGCGCCAAATGAAGATTTTCTTTGTAATATGGTTTATACCTGGTGTAAATTTTAGAAAACATAGTTTGCAAAGGTCGGGTTTTTAAACCTCAAAAAATAGGAATGTAGAAAAGTTAATCTACAATTCCCCAAGTTATCGTCATTTCGAGCGTAGTGCAACGGAGCCGAGAAATCTACAGAATTAAATCTTTCTCTCGAACTTTCCGGATTGCGCTTCATCCGATAGCTATCGGGTCGATTGGGAATTTTAATGCAATAAGCCTAAAGATTAAGATTCCCGCCTGCGCGGGAATGACGACCATCCTAATTAAATCCTGTTATAGTCATATTTTAACTATCTCACCGCTGTAAAATACTCTTCTTTTTCAGTGGTGTGCGATTTGATTACGTTGGTTAAAATTAAATTGACCAAAACCTTTTGGGCTTTTCGGTAAGAACTTCGCAACAGCTTGCTGAATTCTTTCAGGGTTATTTTTTCGTTTTGTTCCAGGTATTCGAGCAATTTTTTTTCGTTATCAGAATAGGAGATGAGCACGCCATCGTTTTTATATTCCTGTTTTAATACTTCGACGATGATGCGGCTAGCCAATACACTTTTATCATCAATACGGATGTAGGCCCACCATTTTTTCTGGTCATCTAACGCATAATGTGGTTTGGTGTCACTTTCAGGGATGTTTACCACCAAAACCAGTTTTTCATCTACATAAATTTCCTCAAAATAAGGTTCAATTGCCGGTTTACAGCATTGATGCGCAGCGGTTAAAATCATGTATTTTTCTTCTTCCTCCGATTTTACACCTTTTATCGAACCATCATCGGCTACGCCTATTAACAACTTACCGCCTTTATTATTGGCAAAAGCCACCAGGCTCTTAGCAATTTTTTCGGTACTGGTAATGGTTTTTTTAAAATCGAGCATCACACCCTCGCCCTGCAAAATTAAATTCTTAATACTCGGCATAATCTAAAAATTAGTAGGCAACCCTGGGCGTTTCGCCCTGGTGCAGGTTTCGGATATATACTTCATTCATTACGGTAGCGCACAACTCACCATCCTTGTTGGTAATTTCCATAGGGTAGGCTTTTACAAACTTCCCAACGGTTTTTAGTGCATGTTCGGCCTCGTTAAGCATTTCCTCGGTTACCGTGATGGTAAAATATAAGGTAGAACGTCCGGGTTTTAAATATTGTATAGAGGCACTTTTTAACCATACACGAACTTTAAAACCGCGCCGTTGCATTAACTGATCGAATAATAAAGCATAAAAAGGATCGGTAGCAGCATAAATAGTCCCACCGAAAATAGAACCATTATAATTTTTATTTAGTAAACTCTTGCTGAGCTTAACCGTACAGCTTCTAAATTCATTTTCAAATTTCTGAACCCAAATGCGCTGGAAAAACAAAGGCGGGTAAAAGCGCATTACCCATTTCAGGGTGTTTTGAGAAATAATCATATTTACTAATATCAGAAAGTTTTATCACCTTTTAAAGTTTTGGCCATGTTGTTTTAGTAATATTTCCGTAATTTAGGTTATGCATGTTTACGATACGATTAGCGGCGCTTTAACAGATTTAGATAGTCGCGGTTACAATTTGGATTTCAATTTGACACCTGATGGTTTGGAGTGCAAATCAATTGATCTGTTCCTGATGCCCGAGGAATTTGAAATTGAGGAGGTTTACCGTTTTGAAGGCATGACCGATCCTGCGGATAGTTCGGTAGTTTATGCCATTTCATCAAATGTTGGCAATCTGAAAGGTGTTTTAGTTGATGGTTATGGGGTATACGCCGAAAATGTATCTCCGGAATTATTGAATAAGTTAAAAATCCATCACGAATAGTCTATTGTTAATCCTCGCAAAAGCTTAATAATCAAGGTAATCAAAGAAATAAAAACTTTTTTGAAGAAAAAAAATAAAACCAAATGATTATAAGGTTGTTAGGTTGATAGATAACAATAAAAACTATGAAAAGAATAATCTTAAGTCTTGCTTTTGCAGGCTCTCTTATGATAGCCACATCAGCATGCAATTCGTCAAAAAATATGGCTGGTTCTTCAGACAGTACTAAGGCGGATTCAACAACTACGGCACCGATGGATACAACGTCTAAAAAGATGCCAGACACGACAACGAAAATGCCACCTGACACAACAAAAAAGAATCCTCCTATGTAGGATCCTAAAAGCCACTCTAAACAGGGTGGCTTTTTATTTTTAAAATCTATTTTAAATATTTGTGTTATTGCGTACTTTCAGCATTTAAACCAAATAATTAAATGGATCATCAAGCAAAAACCAACAACCGTAATGTAATTTTCTTAGTCATCGTAGCCGCTCTAGGCTATTTCGTTGATATTTACGATCTTGTTTTATTCTCTGTAGTCCGTCTTAAAAGCTTTACTGATATCGGTGTTTCTGCCGAGCACATGCGAACCGAAGGGGAGTATGTGATTAATATGCAGATGTTCGGTTTATTACTTGGAGGTTTACTCTGGGGCATTATCGGCGATAAATTTGGCCGTATTAAGGTATTATTCGGGTCAATATTGATGTATTCGTTGGCGAATATAGCCAATGGTTTTGCTACAGATGTGCATACTTATGCAATTATCAGATTTGTAGCAGGTATTGGTCTGGCAGGTGAACTTGGTGCCGGAATTACATTGGTTACTGAAACCATGGATAAAGAAAAACGTGGCTATGGAACCATGGTTGTTGCTGGAATTGGATTGTTAGGTGCAGCGGCAGCGGCAACGATAGGAAAACATTTTACCTGGCAAACATCTTATTTTGTAGGTGGAGGAATGGGAATATTGCTATTGCTTTTACGCGTTGGTACTTTCGAATCGGGGATGTTCAAACATGCTGAGCAGAGTAAAGAAGTATCCAAAGGCAATTTCTTTATGCTTTTTTCCAATAGAAAACGGTTTTTAAAATACCTTGCCTGTATATGTTTGGGTCTCCCTCTTTGGTTTATTGTGGGTATTTTGGTAACCCAATCGCCAGAAATAGGAAAGGCATTGGGTGCAAAAGATTTATTAAATGCCGGTACGGGAATTATGTACACTTATTTTGGCATTGCCATCGGCGATGTAGTGTGTGGTTTTCTGGCACAGGTTTTAAAATCACGTAAGAAAACGGTACTCATTTTTCAAAGTCTCTCTGTAATTACTGTAATTGTTTATTTAACCAGTACAGGTTTAACCGAAAGCAGTTTTATTCTGATTTGTTTATTTATGGGCTTTGCGGTTGGCTATTGGGCAACATTTGTAACCATCGCAGCCGAACAGTTTGGTACAAATATCCGTTCAACCGTAACAACCACAGCACCAAACTTTGTACGCGGTGCTTTAATTCCAATCACATTTGTTTTCGAATTTTTTGTTCACCGTTATAACATTGTTTCAGCCGGATTTATTGTAATGGGGATTGTAACGGTAATTGCCATGATTTCGGTATCTTATTTAAAGGAAAGTTTCAATAAAGACCTTGATTATTTAGAGAATTAGAAGTTTTTCGAACGCTAAACTCACGACTTTTGACTCCGGACTAAAAAATAATGTCAATAAAATGTACTATCTAAACATAAATCAATATAGCTGCTTCAATAGGCGTAAATTTGTATGAATTAGAAAGAGCCATCATGTTTAAAGAAGAAGTAGCAGAGCGATATAAGCAAATTCAGGATGAAATTTGCCGTGGATTGGAGATTGCCGATGGCAAAGGAAAATTTGAAGAGGAACTATGGGAAAGAAACGGTGGGGGAGGCGGCCGCACGCGGATCATGCAAAATGGCGCCATTATCGAAAAAGGTGGTGTTAATTTTTCTGCAGTACATGGCAAATTGCCTGAAGCCGTAAAAAAAGCTTTTAATGTTACTGAAGATGATTTTTTTGCAACGGGTGTTTCCATTGTGATCCATCCAAACCATCCATTGGTTCCGATTATCCACATGAATATCCGTTATTTCGAATTAAACGAAGAAACCCGATGGTTTGGCGGTGGCATCGATTTAACCCCGCATTACGTGTTCGAAAACGATGCCCGTTTTTTTCACCACAAATTAAAACAGGCTTGCGACGATTTCAGCGCTGATTTTTATCCAAAATTTAAAACACATGCCGATGATTATTTCTTCATCAAACACCGTGAAGAAACCCGTGGCATTGGTGGTATTTTTTACGACAGATTAAAGCCTGAAAATACCAATTTATCCTGGGAGCAGATTTTAGATTTCTCTGCGAATGTTGGCGAAACATTTTTACCTGTTTATACCGAACTGATTGATCGAAACCGCGATAAAGAATTTACTGAAGCGCATAAAGAATGGCAATACCAACGCCGTAGCCGTTATGTAGAGTTTAACCTGGTTTACGATTCGGGAACCAAATTCGGTTTGGAGACCAATGGAAGGATTGAATCTATTCTAATGAGTTTGCCGCCACAGGCCAACTGGGGTTATAATGTTCAGCCGGAAGTTGATTCGGAGGAATATAAAACAGTGCAACTATTAAAAAAAGGAATTAACTGGGTTTAAATGACTGAATTAAGCGAATTTGAGCTATTGCTGCTTAAAACAATAATAAATGATAATTCAGATAAATTTAATTATTTGCTAACGCATTTAGACTTCATAAGGATTGAAACTACCAGGTTAACAGGTACAGGTTTGTATATAAATTTTGTGTACTTAAAAGACTTTGAAGAGGAAGAATTTGCCAATGGTTTACTCAGTGCTGAACCTAAGCTAACTAATCCGAGCCTCAAAAAGGAATTAACTTATTGCCTGGACATTACAAACGGTAAAATAGATTTTTTAGAAATTTTAACAAACGAAAAAGAAAATTGGGACGGTAATTTGGCGCATTGCAGTTTAAATTAAGTCGGGTTTAATTTTCTCTCAGCATTTTTTTTCCAATCAAAAAGTAAATCAAAGAACCAAAAAGCGGCAAAAACAACACCAAATTGGTCCACATCCATTTTTGCCTTCTTTTGCTATATGGAAATTTAGAGATCTCTAAAATAACATAAATGTTTACCAACATGATAAACATTACGATAATGGCGAGGATTACTAAATAAGCGTTCATATGTAAATATAGCAAGCTCTAAAACAAAGTTAATGGTGTTGATACCTCATGAAAACCAGCTTTTAATTTGCCAATCCTAAAATCATTCACAATATTGTGAGCCATGCGTGTAGGTTCAGGAATGCGATAATTTCCAACACAGTTTTTAATAATATCAAGGCTTTGTTCTGCAGTAATTAAATGGCCTGCTGATACATATACCGGTGCACAATTAATTTTTGTTCTAAATGCAAAACCGAGCAATTCATTTGCGTTATTTTTAATTTCTGTGGTTTTCAGTTTTATGTTTTCAGGAATATGGTTTTTGCCGTGTAAAAGACTTTTAGCGCAGCCAATGGTAGCTTGATTGGCCAGAATCCCAAAATGAGAAGCAACGCCCAAGCGCCGGGGATGCAAAATTCCATTCCCATCAAGCACCACAACATCTGGTTTATTGTTGATGAGTTCCCACACTTTTAATAATGCGGGAACTTCTTTAAAGCCCAAAAATCCGGCTTTATATGGAAAATTGGTTTCGTAAGTTTCTAATGCAAATGATTTCAAAACCATGCCTGGATATGTGAGTATTACAATTCCAGCATACATGGTTGAACTGTTTTTGTTAAAAGAGATATCAGCGCCTGCAATTGTTTCAATTTTATCCAGCGGCTGAAACTTTAATTGCCTGGCAAGTTCAATCTGATAAGCAGCGGCATCTTCGAAACTATAATGGTCGTACATGACTT
The DNA here is from genome assembly GCF_000633455.1 of Pedobacter jeongneungensis. Lineage (GTDB taxonomy): Bacteria > Bacteroidota > Bacteroidia > Sphingobacteriales > Sphingobacteriaceae > Pedobacter > Pedobacter jeongneungensis_A. The sequence goes on along the minus strand of NZ_AYMG01000034.1, from coordinate 20,886 downwards.
TATGACAAGATTATTTGAGGTCAGATATACACAGATATTTTTAGTGTTATGTATTCATAAATATACGCTTTGATAAAAATAAATTTTGTTTTACCAATTTATAGAAATACATTCGTGTAATCATCATCCCTAAAATAAGAATAATTTCAACCTAATTCTAAAATGATGATTAAAAAAATTAATGCATTTTATGCTCCTTTAAAGATTATAGGGGCAACTTGTCTAAGCATGCTGTTCATTATCGCAGCCTGTAATAAAGATCTGCCTTATTGAGAAATGAAAAAAACATTAAAAATACTTTTAGTGTTGCTTGTACTATCAATATTGATGCTGTGCTTTTTTCCCACGGCGATAGTATTTAACCCCAAAAGTGATGAAGAGGAAATTATCTCTAGAGCACTTTCATCGAAGAAAATTAGTTTATTCTCGTTAAGCTTAAATAGGACTATATATAATGAGATTAATGGAAAACAGATAGACTACAAAATGTTTTGTACTCAGTTTTTATCTGCAAAAAAACTGTTGAAAGACAGAAATACCAAATTTTATTCGATTGCCTTAAACATAAAAAATGATACCGCAAGGGTTGGTGTATCTTATTATAAGTCAGGTATGTTGTTTCGTTTTAGTTATGTTAAAAAAGATGGTAAATGGAAAGAAATAGACAGCAGTTTCGGGACTGTAAAATTTATACCGTCAAGGCCTTATTATATTCAATTAGAAAACATGAGGGTTACAAATCCAACTTACTACAGGGATTTCAATATTGAAACAATTCCCAGAGATAGTTTGAAATAATAATCCATCTGACTTTTTTGTTCTAAGCTTGTACTTATTCGTTTGTCTTATAATTAATATTATGTTAAGTTGATTGGCTAGGTTTTAGTCTTGAGGTTTTTTAAACCTAGAGATTAAAATGAAAAAAACAAAGAAAGAGGCATTCTTTAACATCCTCACCCGAGCGTTTCGACGTCTCGAAATTGAATTTATCACCATTAACAGTAAACACATTATTGTTACAAGTGGTTTTCTTAATGGTGTTACTATCATCCCTGATAAAACATACGCCTGTGTACTAAAAAGGCAACATGATTGGGATAAGGTTCATATATCACTCGATATTGAAGTAAATTATTCCTTTGAAGTGTTCTTATTTAAGCTTCACAAATACCATATTCTTAGTGAAGCTAATTATGTAAGGATTTTAAAAAAACTCGCTTCCAATGGCTAAAATTATCACAACTGCGTTTAATGCGGCTTGTGAAGCCAAGCGGAACGCCTTTTATGGTGTATCTATGATTGATGGTCGGTCTGCTTTGCAAGATGCTGCCGTACGAACAATTTTTAGAACCTACCCAATTAAAACTGTCGTGCAGTTGGAGTTTACCGCTCCATTCCTCAACTACACCGTTCACACAAATTGCAATCGTCTATTGCATTTTAAAATCAATGAACTCGGTTTGTTTACAATCAAAACTATTCCGGTTTATGGGGGCAACAACACCCCCTATCAAAAGCCTATTTCTAAACCCTCAAACACTCAACAAACATGCTTCTAAAAAAGAAATATAAACGTACTCTAAAGCCGGATAACACTTTGGGCTTAATGTTCGCTCAAATTGGTTTTTGTAGTCAAACCTATGCCATTTGGGCTAATGATAATGTATTTGAAACTATCAGCAAAGCGAAGCATGAAAACGTATCTTTTAAGCTTACCTAAACGCTTATTAATGGCGTTTATAGTTTATCCTGCTTTAGCATTGCTGATTTTTGTTATTGTCTGTGTGCTATTCTCTGCGCTTTTTGTGGCCTCATTTTTACCATAGTGTCAAAGCAGAATAAACAAACATCAGTTGTTACTAAAAAGCCTTCGTTCAATGTGATTGTTAAGGTTAACGATACTCATTTTATAAAATGGCGTGGTGTAACTAACTTTAATTCAATGATTAACTACCTCGACCGCACCTATAGCGGTTGGAGGTGGTTTAATTACTATGCCCGAATATCCCCTTACGATCAAATTGGCTCTTACAGTCACAAGTCGGGCTACAGACTAAAGTCCTAAACCTGCTATACATCTCTTTTAAACCATTCATCAAATAACCAAACAAACATTTTCTTGCTATGTCACTATTTACGAAAAAGCCGGGCGGTACTGTCTTCGGCAATCTTATGCGTTCTTTTGTTTATGGTGGAAAATATAACCATCAGGTTAATATTTCTGTTGCCGACAAAAAAAAGTCTATTGAATTAAAAAAACTTGAAGCAAGGTCTACTAACATAGACGATTTAGTCCGTTCTCAAAACTTGCTATAATACTATAGAAAGTAATGGATTTATCAAGTATGCAACAATTCAAACTCTACCCTTTTTAACCCCTCTTGCATTGGTTCAGGCGGTTTTTTGCCGATTGCAAAATAAACCCCCTCCCCTTTCTGCCGAATATAATTCAAACCATGATCTTAAAACAGAACTGCTTCGTTATTGCGAAGCCTGAACTTACTGCGCTTTTAAACGGAACTTACGAACCTAAACAGCGGTATGATAACCAAATCAATCTTCTACCGTATCAAAATGGCGATACATTGGAATTTCACGATTTTGTAAACCCTGACTATACAACAGACCTTTTACACCGTGGCACAACCTATATCGGTTCAAGCTTACAGAGAAAAAGTAAAAAACTATCAGATTTCACAAAGGAGGCGGTTTACGATAGGCAGATATTCCCCGAGCCTAAAAAGGATTCTAAAGAAATTGAACATGTTTTAAGTAAAAAAAGTAAAACCAAAATTGCCAATAAAATAACTGCATGGATAAGGGCAAATAAGGCCAACGGCCATAAAGGCATGTACAATTTTATCACGCTGACACTTACCTCTAAACAGATTGGTACTGATAAGGATTTTACCAAAATGCTTAATGTGTTTTTTACCTACCTCCGCAAATACTGCGGCCTTAAAAACTATCTGTATGTTCTCGAAAGGCAGACTAAAAAGACAAACAATATTCATGCGCATATCATTATCGATCAGTATATCAATTATGAGCGCTGTAATTCTGTGTGGTGTAAAATATTGGGCGATAACGGTTATACATTTCCCTCTCACGATTATGTTACCGAGGTAACGGAACAGGTGGGCGTAAACGAAGCAATGAGGCGCTATAGATCAGCGGAAACTTATAAAGGCAATTCAGGGTATGTAAACCCTAAGACAAACAAATTCGTTAAACCGACCAAAAACATTAACAAACCTAATCCGTGCGACGTTGAAACCATTTACAATTTACAGGCTGTCTCTAGGTATGTAACCAAATACATAACAAAGAATGAAAGTAAAATCTTTACCACAGTTTGGAACTGTAGCAAAAACATTTCCCGACTATGGACGGGAGCAATTGTATGCGCTAAAGATTATTATGCTACCCTAAGGGAGCAAACCCATCGTGTTATAACCCTATCCCTTGACGGGGGGTACTCCATGTTTGTAAACTTGCTTAAATATTATACAAAAACGCAAGAAAAAATCTTCGAAATAAACAAAAAAATCATTTTAGAAAATGCAAATTGTTAAAAGTCTTACAAACTCATTAGGCGTATCGGATTTACAGGTACAGAAAGCCGTTTCCCATTTATTAGTAACCAAAAAAGGTACTGCAAACCCTATCGTAAACGAACAGATTTCTGCTGTTTTGAAAACTGCATCAAACGAACAGGTTGTATTGCCTTTAGGTAAAATCCGTGACTTTGCAATTTTATCCCAGTTTGAAAACGGATATATGTTGCAGCAATTACTTGCCGATGCGACTATTGAGTGTGCGTTTATGATTGAACTTTCTACCGGTGCTGCTTTACAGCTGGTAGATTCGACGTATCTGTCTGTAAGTTTGGACGGTTTGGAAAAACTTGCAACATACGAAGTTTTCGGTGTTGAGGTTTTGGAAGAGGCTCGTGAGTATATCAAGTATGTTTCCACTCAAATCGTAGGTTCTGAAAGTCAACAGAAAATGTACAATTTAGGCGATAACTCTGTTTCGTTGTCTATCCGCAACAACGGTGCTTTAAAGAAAATCCGCCTTTTCGGTTACAATGGTAAAGAAGTTTCGTACACAACGGACGAACTATCTGCCATTGCCCGAGAGATTAATGGTATGACTATCGGCCCTGATAAATTAATTGAGGGAGATACGATTAATCAAGCTTTTTCTGGCGGTGCTTCTGAATTTTTTTGGTTGCCAACCCAAGCTTATAAAGGCTTCGAATTAACTACCAACGGTGGTATTGAATTAACCTTTATCACGGTAAACAAATACGCTTACTAAGATGGGGTTGTTCAGTAAAAAGCCAGGCGGTACGTTCTTTGGAAACCTTCTGCGTGGTGCTGTAAATAAGGCTTCAGGCGGTATGCTTGGTACGGGTGCAAACCGTATTGAGTTAGGCCAAACTAAAACCAATGCTCAATTGGCTCAAGAAAGCGCAGATTTACAGGCTCAAATTTCCCGTCAACAGCAGGAATTAGCTTCTAGGGCTGGTGGGGCAATTGGTGATTCAGCGTTATTAAATGCAAATCCCACATTGGTTAATAAGGGTATTGGGGGTGCCGTTGGTTGGATAGTTGGCGGTTTAGCCCTGCTATTAGTTCTATTTAAGGATAAACTATTTAAAAAGAAATTTTAAAATGCTTGCAGTATTTGACGATACCATGAGGCCTTTGGATAGTAACATTTACGATGTTCCTACGGGTGGTGGTGGCGGGTTATCTACGGTATCAGACGAACTGCCTGCACTAAATAACAATAATATGATGTTAACCGTTTCCGATGCCGATCAGGCTGTACAAGCTAAACCCTATAATGTTAATGATATGGCTATAGACCATTCAGAACTTGGTGCGGAGGCTATGCCTGCACAATTGATAGATCACCCTGTAACCTTTGGTAAAAAATGGTTAATCATTGGGGTAATCGTGGTGGTTGTTGCTATCGGTTATTTTATTTATAAACAATCTAAAAAAAACAATAAAAAAAGATTTTAAAGTGGCTTACAATAAAAACAAAAATACAACTCTTTACGCAGTAGCTGCGTTGGTTGTTATCGGTGGCGGTATTGCATGGACGTTTTTTACCGCAAAAGGTAAAGCGTGGTTTGCAACGGTTAAAGCAAAGTTCGTTAAGTAATGGCTGGTCGTAGCTATTCACGTTCTAATAACTCTAGGAGTTATAGCAACAATAACAACAACAGCAACAATAACCGTCCTGCTAAAAAACATAGTGGAGCGAAATATAAAGCTACAAGCAAAAATGGCACTCCCGTTACCACTGGATGGAATTATTCCCGTAGGCATGGACTTGTTACTTTTCTTTGTGTAACTACCAAAGCGACATCAGTACATACTTCAAAGGCAGGTGTCGAATATCTTAATGTTATGGTTAAGATCAGTAAGGCTATGTCAAAAGATGAACTTGTTTCGGGTCTTATGGAACGTCACACTGGCAGGGTATTCGTAAAAGAATTGGGTATTGTTATCAATCCCAAAGCCCCAAACGGGGGTTACTGCGGTAAGTGGGGTAATTAATTCTTTTTCTCTTAGTTCATATTTTCATTTTGTTTTAGGTTAGATGCTCCCTTTCTTCGGAAAGGGGGTGTTTTTTAAAAAAAGATCATGTTTCAAAAACTTTTAACTGGTTCGGCAAGGGTTGCAAAAATTGCCCTTTTATTGTCTCTGATTGTTGATACGCTGAAATACTTTCAGGATGAGTGCCAAAGCCGTGGCATTGCTACCTCTAACGATTCGACCGAAAAACCTGTAGAAAATGTTTAAGTTCATTACTACAAATTTTGCGGCTGTTAACTGGGCGTTGTTTGCATTCGGTAAGGCTACACCTATTGTACAGGTAGTTAACTCAAAAATGGTAGTTGATATAACGAATGCTTTGATAACTGCGGTTGTTACCATTTCGGTAGCTTATATATCGGCTAAATTTCAGAAAAAGGATAAGGGGTAATGAAAAATATTAAGAAGTTTTTGGAGTTGAACGGTGCTGATATTGTTTCGGCTTGTGTGGGTACCGGATTGTTTCCGTCTGTATTGATGGGGCAATTGATTCAGGAAAGTAGCGGCCAGTATGGTGATTATGGTTTGAGTTATTTGGCTTATAAGTATAATAACTATGGTGGTATCAAAAAATGGTCGGGTTATAGTGGCTCGTCTGTAAAGATGAAGACTGGTGAAGACACAAAGAACGGTGTTCCTTATGTTATACAGGCTGATTTTTGTGTGTTTTCTGACTTTAAGGATTTCTTAAAGTGGCGTACAATCTTTTTAAAACGTAATCGTGGTTATGATAAGGCAGGTGTTTTTAATGCTAAAATGCCTTATGAGCAAATTGTAGCATTGAAAAAGGCAGGTTACGCAACTGATGTTCAATATGTTTCCCGTGTCTACAGTCAAATTACTACTTATAATCTCACCAAATTGGATGACGAATTAAAAAAAAAACTGATTCCTAAATTGGAGGCTCCACTCCTTACGGCTTCCTCTTCGGGTTGGTTTAAGACTTTATTGCAAACTTTTTCATTAACAATTGACACTACAAAGGTTAAATAATGATAGATAATTTAAAAAGGCATGCCAATAACATTGGCAATCGTATTGCTACGATAAACCCTATTGTATTCCTTTATTTTTCGATATTTCTAATTACTGTGATTTACTTTTGGTCAAAAATCGTTGCCATTTTCAAAAGTGATCCTACTGCGAAAGACGAAGCTATCAAGGTTACCAACACCAATAAGGCTTATTTGAATAGTAAGTCTATTACTTCGGACGGTTATTTCCTCAATGGCTTGGGTCAAAAAACCAAATACAGGATTACACAGGCTCGCCAACATGCGGAAGATTTAAGTGCATTACTTAAAACATACAGGGGGGCAAAGTGGTATAGTATGACTGTTTCATTTTTTGGATTAGGCAGTGTTTCCCGTGTGAAGCGTATACTAAACCCAAATTACCCTGCTTCATTCAGGCGTTATGTTCAGGAGGTTTATAGAACTGTTTATACGGATAATAGGAGTTTGCAAACGGATGTAAGGGCTGCTTTAACTGGATTTGCAGGTAGTTCTGCTTGGGATAATAATTTAACCAAATATTTTATTAATTAATATGAAAGGTTCATTAAATATACTTGCCAATGGTGGGCACGTTAAGACTCTTCATTACATTCAGCTTTTAACGGAGGTTCTTGTTTCAAATGGTGTTACCGAGTATAAAAATCAGGCTGTAAATGATGCAAATCAGCAATTTTATGCCACACCGTTTATTTTAAAGAATTTTCTATTTGACTGTGTTAAAGTTGATGGAACGAATGAGTTAATATCTTTAAGTATTAATGATTTTTGGACTTTTTTCCCATTAAGAGACGGAGCAGATTATAATAATTATACGCAAATTTGGTCTGCTTTGGTAAATTCTTCAATGTCCTCTTGTGAGCACGGTAGCCCGTTTTACGGTTATGCTTTGAATAGTTATTTTCAGCCATTTATCACTGTTGCGTTACCAGTTGAATGGACTTCTAAGTATGTAAAAATATTTATTAAGTATGCTTATTCTGTGGCTATTCCTGCGGATGTTTTGACAACTGGCTCGTTAACTTTGTATGATGATGCCGAGCAATTTGTTGATTACCTACATAAAACACAAACGATTATTATCCCCCCTATTGTTGCACCTAATCCTCCCGTTAATCCTCCTTTGGATGGCGGAGAGACTTAAAATTTATAATAATGAAAGATAAATACCCTGTTTTAAAAACTAAATATTTTGAGTTGTCTAAAAATGACGATATCATTGAAACATCATTTGGTAATCCTCATCTAGTTGTTGGTATAATTTTGCCGGAGGGTTCTAAACAAGTTGAGGAGATATTAAATAAATCCAACTTGCTTCCATATGAACTTGCATGCCGTGCTTTCAATTCCAGTGATTACCAGTATAGTGTTTTAGATGTTGTTCAGGCGAAAAGCAGAGTTTTTAAAGGCTTTCAGCTTGCTGTTGCAGAAAGTAAAAGCACTAGCGACTTTATTCCTCTTGTTATCTCCTATTTACAATTTAGTTTATAATTATGAAAATTAAAAGAACTTTTACCGATGGTTCATCGGATTTTATTAAGGCTGATAGCCTCGAATTGGCTAAAGCCCGTAAAATTAAAACAGGTAAAACCCTGAAATCATTACAGGTTATTGATGTGATCACGGGCGTTGTGCTTGCCCTTGTAAATATCATAAAAGCTATAAAAAATTAATTTTGTTTAATCGGAAAAAGTTATATTTTCGTTACAAATAAAACGCACTATGAAATTATTTAAAACACCTTGGTTTTACGTTGGATTAATGTTTATTCTTATAACATTTACTACTACTTTCAATTGGTTGATTATTCGAATGGAGTATCTTTTTGCCAATCTTTTTAATTATAAGAATGATATTAAAAGCAATTTGATAAACTTTTTACCTACCTTATTGATCCCCTTAACTGTGACGTTCTTTATCTCGAGATACTTAATTAAGTGTATTGTTAATAAAAGACTATATTAGTAATTTAAAACTTACAGGAATGCGGATTTATTCCGCATTTTTTTTGTAATAAAATATTTCTGTAAAAGTTTTGTTATATCAAAACAATCTTCTACTTTTGATCAACAAACAGACACGTTCATTATTTATTTAAGATTTTCTAAAAAAAATGGTTACGACTTTTAACCGCCTACCCCTTGACGATCAGTTGAGACTGGTGCGCAAAGCGACCTGTAAAAAAACACTGTTGGAGATTGTAGAAATGTTGACTAAAGTTGACCCAATCGTATCAATAAGGAAAAACAGGCAAATAAAATTATCATCAAACCAAAACCTTTTAGATTAAAATCTCTCCTCCCAACTTAACATAAGTAGAAATTTATTCTATTATTTAATATTATGTTAAGTTGTATTTCCCAACACTATCCTATTCTTACAATTTACCTATAAAATTATAGTTCCTGAAGTTTGCGGTTAAGTTCCTGTACTTTGTTTGTTGCGCCCTTTTTGTTGTAGATATCAATCAGCAACTGTACAGTTTTTTTATCGTTTGGATTAATTTCATTGGCACGTTGTAAGGCAAATTGTGCACGGTTAATTAAACCTTTATATTTTTCCGTTTTATCTGCATCGTTTTTGCTCAAGGTTTCGTTGGCTGTATTAATGTAAGCCAAACTCAACTGGTACAATGCATCGAAATAATTTTGATCGGTAGATAAAGCTTTATCGTAAGCTAATATTGCAGTGGCGTTATTTCCACCAATTTGTTGCAGGTAACCGTATAGAAAATAAAGCAACTTACTTCCTTTTTCAACTTTTAAATTATTTTCAATCAATCCCTGTGCTTTGCTGTAATTTTCGGTATCTAATAAAAGATTGATATAATCGTTTGTTAGAAAGCGGTTAAATGGATTCAGCAATAATCCATCTTCTAACGTTTTGATGGCCGTTTCATTCTCTGATTTTACCACATACATCTGCGCCATTTTCTGAAAAACAGATGGATTTTTAATACCATTTTCTTTTGCACGTTTAAAATATGTTAAAGATTCATCGTAAGATTGAATGTTTAACGCACATATTGCGGTATTTAACGCCAAAGTGGTATCGGCAGGAAAATTATCTGATACTTCTTTAAGGTCAGCAAATGCCTCTTTAAATTCATTGTTAAAATAGGCTTCATTGCCTTTATCCTGCTTTTTGATCAGAATGTTATGATCGGATGCTTTAATAAGCCCCCCATTATCGTTGTAGCGGTCTAATGATTTTGCTTTGGCAACCGCCTCTACAGCGCTATCATAAAACTTATTCGCATTATTTGGGTCGGTATCAATCAGTGATGCAAATGAAGTAAGGTAAGATTTTATCGACCAGGTTTCGGTCCAGTTTTTAGATTTATTGTCTTTTTCGGCAGATTCTATTGATTTTAAACCTTCTGTAATAATACTTAACTGCTTTTTCTCATCTTCTTTATTGGCTATAGACGCCTGAAGTTTCCCAACAGCATTTCTCGCAATCAAAATTTGACTTTTTTGGGCTACAGCATTAAAAGAGACAAAAATTAAGGCGGCTAAAGATATTTTAAGGCAATTCTGCATAATGTATTAATGTGATAAAACCGTAATAAACCATAAAAATAAACATAAAAAAAAGAGCCCCGAAATTTCAGGGCTCTTTTTTTAGATTGGTGGTGAATAAATTATTGTTTAGGCAATGCGTCTAAACGTTTCTTTATTTCGTCGTAGTTTTTAGTATCATTTCTAAAAGCGTAGATGGTTTTTAAGGTTTCTAATGCACCTTGGTTTTTAGCATCTACTTCTAAGGCTTTTTTGTAAAAAGGAAGTGATTTATCTAACAAAGCATTCATTTTACCGGTTACTTCGTTAAATTCTTTTACTTTTTTAGGATCGATTTTATTTCTGTCGGCCTGTAATTTTAAAGCCTGACTGAAGTAAATGTTACCCAATAAAACCTGATAGTTAGGGTTGTTTGGTTCTTTTGCAGCTAAAGCAACCAACATTTGCTCAGATTTTGCAGCATCACCCCTATCAATATAAATCTGAGTTTCAGTTTTAATCCAGTCAGTATTTTCCGGGAATTTTGCTGAAGCTTCTTTGATCACTGCTAAGGCTGCTGTTGTATCTTTTTGTTTGCTTAAAGCGGCGTTAATGATTTCAGAATATAAATCTTTAGACTGTGGTGAGTTTAAAGAAATTACTTTTTTAAACTGGGTAATCATACCTGGATAATCTTCGATATTTCTTGCTGCAATACCAGCGTTTAAATACATCGCGGTATCCTGTGGGTTAATTACAGTAGCTGCAACAAATTTTTCGTAAGCAGTTTTGTAATCTTTTTTATTGTAAGCAATTACACCACCGTTTCTAACTGCATTGATAATGTTGGTTTCAGCTGAATTGATGTTGTCTTTTTCAGTGCCTTTGGTATCCAGTTTTTTAGCTTCAACAATGGCATCCTGTGCAATTTTAAGGTTTGCATCAGCATTTGCGGTGCTGGTAGAATCTAAAATGGCTGCAGAAGAAGCAAATAAAGCGCGGTACGACCATGCTTCCGGCATTACTTTAGATTTCTCATCAGCAATGGCTTTATCGGTATGGGCCAAGCCTTTAGCTAGTGCTTCAAGTTTTTTTGCCAACGGTGTTGTTGCGCTTGAAGAAGTTAGCTGGAATAAACCCCAGTCGTTTTTTGCCGCGGTTATTTCACTTTTCTGAGCAAAAGCAGCGCTTACCGCACCTGCTAGAAATATACTTAGAAATACTCTTTTCATAATTTTTATTCTAATCTTAATTTTAGTTAATTTTCTTCTTCCGTTTCATTATCTGATTCGCCTTCTTCTTCAGTGTCATCAGCTTCCGGAGTGGTATCGGCTTCTATTTCTTCGCCGTCTGTAACTACAACATCTGTTAAATCTACTGTTTCTTCTTCGTCCTCTTCGTGGTCAATTTTGGTAACCGATGCAATTTCGTCATCACCTTTTAAAGATATTAAGCGAACCCCCTGTGTGGCACGTCCCATTACCCTTAAAGCCGATACCGGAATTCTGATTACAATACCAGACCGGTTAATGATCATTAAATCTTCGTTATCGGTAACATCTTTAATTGATACTAATTGTCCGGTTTTTTCAGTAACGTTAATTGTTTTTACCCCTTTACCACCACGGTTGGTTACACGGTAATCTTCAATATCGGTACGTTTTCCGTAACCTTTTTCTGATACTACTAACACGGTAACTTCAGGATTGTTTACAGCAATCATGCCAACAACTTCATCCTGATCGTGTGCAAGCCTTACACCACGAACACCGGTAGCTGTTCTACCCATCGGACGAACGGTTTTTTCGTTGAAACGGATAGCCCTTCCTGAGCGTAAAGCCATTACAATTTCGCTTTCACCGTTGGTTAAACAAGCTTCTAATAAAATATCACCTTCGTTAATGTTAATGGCATTGATACCATTTACACGTGGGCGGGAATATGCTTCAAGAGAAGTTTTCTTAATGGTACCTTTTTTAGTACACATGATAATGAAATTGTTCTCTAAATATTCCTGGTCTTTAAGATTTTTAACCTTAATGTAGGCTTTAATTTTCTCTTCTTTCGGGATATTAATGATGTTTTGGATGGCTCTTCCTTTACTGGTTCTGGAGCCTTCAGGAATTTCGTACACCCTTAGCCAGAAACACCTTCCGGCTTCGGTGAAGAACAACATATAGTTGTGGTTGGTGGCTACCAGCATGTGCTCAATAAAATCTTCATTTCTTGAGTTACTGCCTTTAGATCCTTTACCACCCCTGCCCTGTGCTTTAAATTCGCTTGCCGGAGTACGTTTTACATAACCTTCGTGAGAAATGGTAATCACAACTTCTTCATCGTCGATGAAATCTTCCATGCTCATATCTTCAGCCGAGTGAACGATCGTAGTTCTACGCTCATCGCCAAATTTCTGCTTCACTTCTTCCAGCTCATCCTTAATGATTTTCATCCGCAAACCTTCATCTGCTAAAATAGATTTCAAGTATTCGATGGTTTTCATTAATTCAGCATATTCTTCTTTAATCTTATCGCGCTCCAGTCCAGTTAAACGACGCAAGGTCATATCCAGAATGGCACGTGCCTGAAGGTCACTTAATCCGAATTTTTCAATTAAGCCTAAACGGGCCTCTTCTGGTGTTTCGGATGCACGGATCAGTTTAATTACCTCATCTAAATGATCTAAAGCAATTAAATATCCTTCTAAAATGTGTGCACGTTTCTCAGCTTCTGCTAATTCGTATTTGGTACGGCGAACAATTACATCATGACGGTGATCCACAAAATGCACAATTAAATCTTTAAGATTTAACATCTGTGGACGGCCTTTTACCAATGCAATGTTATTTACACTAAAAGAAGTTTGTAGCGCTGTGTACTTATATAGATTGTTTAAAACGATAGAGGCATTTGCATCACGTTTGATTTCGTAAACGATACGGATACCATCTTTATTCGATTCATCTTTGATATTCGAAATACCTTCCAGTTTTTTCTCACCAACCAATTCAGCAGTACGCTCAATCATCTGTGCTTTGTTAACCTGGTAAGGAATTTCGGTAACAATAATTACTTCACGGTCTTTAATGTTTTCAATTTCGGCTTTTGCACGCATTACAATACGTCCGCGACCGGTTTCAAATGCTTCTTTTACGCCTGTATAACCATAAATGATACCACCTGTAGGGAAATCGGGAGCTTTTACAAACTTCATTAATTCCTCTATGGTAATATCTCTGTTGTCGATATAGTTTATAACACCATCAATTGCTTCAGTTAAATTATGCGGTGCCATATTGGTGGCCATACCTACGGCAATACCAGAAGAACCGTTAACTAAAAGGTTAGGTATTTTTGCAGGTAAAACTGTTGGCTCCTGCTCGGTATCATCAAAGTTTAACTGAAAATCTACCGTATCTTTATTAATATCTGCAACCATTTCTTCAGCAAGTTTGCTAAAACGTGCCTCGGTATAACGCATTGCAGCCGGCGAATCACCATCAATATGGCCAAAGTTTCCCTGACCATCTACCATCGGATAACGTAAACTCCAATCCTGAGCCATACGAACCATCGTAAAATATACGGAAGCATCACCATGTGGGTGATACTTACCTAAAACCTCCCCCACAATACGGGCTGATTTTTTATAAGGTTTTCCGCTGGTTACACCTAAACCCAACATGCCGTAGAGCACACGGCGGTGTACTGGTTTCAATCCATCGCGTACATCAGGCAAAGCCCTTGATACGATTACCGACATTGAATAATCAATGTAGGCCGATTTCATCTGCTCTTCTATGTTAATTTGAATGATTTTGTCGTTCTGCTGATTTTCTAAATCTTCTGCCATAAATTATTATTCTCGCTACTTAAAACGATATTAAAAAAGGGTATTACTATAACCTTGCGAATTTAGCAAAATTATGCCGAATTAAGGCATTGTGGAAAATTTTTGACCTTAGTTATAGGTTTTTTACATTCGATGGGATTTTAACTTATTGAAGGCTAATTTAACGCATTTCGTTATAATGAAAATAAATGATAATTATGTTTTTTGGAAATGATGGGTTCGGTGTTGATGGCAGGTTAGCAGTCCTGCTATCGCTGCAAGTCCTCCCTCGTTCCTCGGTCCGAGCTTTCCGCTTTATCAGGTTTATAAACTGGGGTTCTGTATTTATATGGTGATTTAAACCTGATAGGTTTGCCGGATTGGATTGATATTTTTTTGGAAATGATGGGTTCAGTGTTAATGGCAGTTTGCAGTCCTGCTATCGCTGCAAGTCCTCCCCGATGAAAAATCGGGTTGCGGGCTTTCCGCTTTATCAGGTTTATAAACTTGGGTTCTGTATTTTATATGCCGATTTAAAAACAAAATAGGTTTGTTGAACTAAAATTTATATTCTTAAGTAATTCTGATACTTTTGCTTTTCAACCTTTTATAAGATGGCAAACGAGAAAAAATCTGCTATGAGTTTTATTATGGTTACCCTCCTGATCGATTTTACAGGATTTGGAATCATTATTCCGGTTTTGCCAAAACTTATACAGGATTTTACCGGTGGAGGCTTTGGTTTGGCAGCAGAATATGGAGGTTGGCTTACTTTGGCTTATGCATCCGTTCAATTTATTTTTTCTCCGATTATTGGAGCTTTAAGCGACCGTTTTGGTCGGCGACCAGTATTATTGAGTTCTTTATTCGGATTGGGGATTGATTATATCTTTCTGGCTTTTGCGCCCTCCATCGTTTGGTTATTTGTAGGAAGGATTATCGCTGGAATTACCGGAGCAAGTTTTACCACTGCCCAGGCCTATATCGCAGATGTTTCGCCTCCTGAAAAAAGAGCACAGAATTTCGGTTTGGTTGGTGCTGCCTTTGGTGTAGGCTTTATTTTAGGTCCGGTTTTGGGTGGTGCATTTAGTCATTTCGGTACCCGTGTTCCTTTTATGATTGCTGCAGGCCTATCTTTAATCAACTGGCTCTATGGTTATTTTATATTACCTGAATCATTACCGGTTGAAAAACGCAGGGCCTTTGAATGGAAAAGGGCAAATCCAATTGGTTCATTGGTAAGCATCGGGAAATATCCGGCCTTACTGGGGTTGATGATTACTTTGTTCTTATTGTATTTCGCCAGTCACTCGGTTCAATCAAACTGGACATTTTATACCATGGAAAAATTTAACTGGGATGCATCCTGGGTAGGTTATTCGTTAGGATTTGTGGGTTTGGTGATCGGAATTGTGCAGGGCGGATTAATCAGGGTAATCCTGCCAAAAATTGGAGAGAAAAAAGCGGTTTATTTTGGTTTGATTTTATATGTAATCGGTTTCGTTGCTTTTGCATTCGCCAGCAAAGGCTGGATGATGTTTGCCTTTATGGTGCCTTATGGTTTGGCCGGCATAGGCGGACCAGCAATGCAGGGTTTAATTTCTAATCAGATTCCTGCAAATGCGCAAGGTGAGATGCAAGGTGTTTTAACAGGTTTACAAAGTTTGGCGGCCATATTTGCGCCCTGGGCAATGACACATATTTTTGCTTATTTTATAGAAGGTAAAGCACCTGTTTATTTTCCGGGTGCACCGTTTATATTGAGCGCGGTGTTAACGTTGATTGGGCTGTTTATTTGTTTGAGAAGTTTAAAGAAATATCATTAATTACAAATGAGATTGTTTCTCCAATAAGAAAAATCGTCATATCCACTGGAGGGCAATCCCAAACTTTCGGGAGAGAGATCTTTGAACCAAATTATTGAAATGCAATTTAAAAGATTTCTCCACTGCGGTCGAAATGACGATACGCTGGGAGCATTCGCTATAACAACTCATTCGCTAAATTAGCCAACTCGCTCCGCTCCCCTTTTTGTAAGGTAATATGAGCATACAATGGATGATTTTTAGCGTTTTCGATTAGATAAGACAAGCCATTGCTTTCTGAATCGAGGTACGGTGTATCGATCTGATAAATATCACCTGTAAAAACAATTTTAGTATGCTCTCCTGCCCTCGAAATTATGGTTTTAACCTCATGTGGGGTAAGGTTTTGTGCTTCATCGATGATAAAGAAAATCTTGGTCAGGGTTCTGCCACGAATAAAGGCTAATGGAGCGATGGCTATTTTTTCAGTAGTAATCAGTTCATCAATTTTTTCCGACATTTTATCATCACCTATAAACTGTTCTTTAATAAAACGTAAGTTATCCCAGATCGGGGCCATAAACGGATCTGTTTTCGATTTGGCATCGCCAGGGAGAAAACCAATATCTTTATTGCTCAGCGAAACGATGGGTCGGGTAACGTAAATCTGCCTGAAATTTTTACGCTGTTCTAAGGCACTGGCCAAGGCCAATAAGGTTTTGCCAGTTCCGGCATTACCCTGTATGCTTACCAGCTTGATTTCGGGATCTAAAAGGGCATGAATGGCAAAAGCCTGTTCAATATTTTTTGGTTTGATTTTAAAAATGGCATCAGTAGAAACAGTCGAAACGGTTTTTAAGCTGTTATTGTAAAATACGTTGGCTGTTTTTCTTTTGTTTTTAAGTACATAGAAGTGATTGCCGTTTTTAGGTGGTAAACCAATTTCAGTTGCATCGATAAAGCGCTCTTTTTTTACTTCTTCGATCACTTCGATAGGGAAATCAATCAGTTCTGTTTTGCCCGCATAAAGCTCATCTACATTTTTTATTTTACCGGTTTCGTAATCTTCAGCATTTAAATCGAGTGCTTTTGCTTTTAACCTCAGGCAGATATCTTTCGATACCAGCACTACTTTTTTATCAGGATGTTCTTCTTTTAAACTTAAAGCGGCATTTAAAATTTTATGGTCTGTTTTGCCTTTGCCATAAACTTCTTCTGCATCTACAATTAAAGGTTTTTCGTTCAGTACCACCCTAAATTTACCCGAATCGGGACTTTTTAGCGAAATCCAGTCGCTGATGAGTTTTTGTTTAGAGGTTTCATCAATCAGGCGGATAAAACTTCTTGCTTCAAAGTTCCTGGTATCATTACCGCTTTTGAAATTATCAAGCTCTTCTAAAACCTGAATGGGAATGGCCACATCATGTTCATGGAAGTTGTTTATCGCATCATGATCGTATAAAATAACCGAGGTATCTAAAACGAATATCTTTTTTGACGGATTGGAGATTGATTTACCTTTTTTGGCCATTTGGTAAATTTAATATTTTAGGGATAATTAGCAGAAGATTTGGCTATTCTTTTTTGGTTCTAATGTTTAAAACAAATCTGAATGAGTACCAGTTCGAATTAATTCTATCAATTTTATCGCTTCGTTTTCATCCCAGATCAAAAGTAAATCTGGCTTGATATGGCATTCCCAATAACCGCTAAAATTTCCAGTTAATTTATGGGCGAAATGTTTTCTATTTAATCCTAAATGTCCCTTTTAGGTTAGCACTGTTACAACGTCTTGCAGCAGGGCAAAATCCTTTAATGATCTTTTCTTGAGTAGTTTTAGATCTTTAATAAATTTGTTAGAGGCAACAATTTGATACATTATTTAACACTTGCAAATAAATCGCTTGTTGTAGCGAATTTTACGCCTTTACCCTCTTTAACTTCTGTCATTGCTTTAATGGTTTCCTCGTTGGGAACATGATTTTTATTGCAATCCTCTAAGTTTGGGTCTAATGCTTTTAAAGTAACCCCAAGTTCCTTTAAAAGCTCTTTAACTAAATTAGCTTTTTTAGAAGGTATATGTATTACAAAGCTTTCCATAATGATGTATTTATATACAAATATACATTATTTTAATATTTAAGAGTGGAGCCATTTTTTGGCAAAATAAAAACGGGGACCATCCTCTTTCGATTCTGTTCCCCGTTTTAACTTTAAAAACAACCATAGCTGTATTTTAAAGCATCTAATTCTTGTTACTTTGATTTTTCCGTTTTCGTTAGGTTTTGCAACTTTTGCGATCCGTGAAAATTTATTTCCAACTCTTCCGTCCGTAAACTTCTTAGTTTTCCATAAGCTCTGTTTGGGCCTGTTCGATTTTCTTATGCTCCAACCTTGCGGTGGTCATGTATATTCTTACTCGGTTTAACCCTTTCTGAAATTAATCGTTTTCCCTGTAAACTATCCGAAACAATTCCCCTTTCGGTTCTTTATCTCTTTTGGATTGTTTTATCAGAATTCAAAGTACTTCGTATTTGATATAATCTAATTTAGCACCAAAACACCCATTTGTCAAGAGAAAAATATGCGTTTTTATAAACAAAGTTGTTAACTTAAAACAGCTGTTTATCAACAGCTTAATTTCTTTAAATAGCCATTTTTAAGCGTTTGTTTTAGCTTTGGAAAACTTTATTAACAATTCTCTTGTGAGCACTTATAAACATTATCTATTGTTTTGTTAGTCAGTTATTTAGTGGTTTTCTGCTTGAAAACTTAAAAAAAGCAAAAAACTTAATTTTATTCGCAACAAAAAACTTCGCTATTATGTTATTTTTGTAACATGCAGATCAGGCAACCCATTAGAAATATACAAGACTTTTTACTGAGTACGTATTTTGCCGACGGTCTCCGCATTACTATTGGTGTGCTGCTCCCCTCTTTAATTCTTGCCCAGTTTGGTATGTTAAAGTACGGGATGACCTTATCACTTGGGGCATTGTGTGTAAGCGTGGTTGATAGTCCGGGGCCAATGGTACACCGGAGAAATGCCATGCTGGTTACTACCGCATTAATTTTTACTTTTTCCATCCTGACTGGTTTAACCAATAGAAGCCATTATTTTATCGGCTTTCTTTTGGCCGCATCAAGCTTTGTATTTTCAATGTTTTACATTTACGGCATCAGGGCAGCATCAGTTGGTACTGCGGTTTTGCTGATCATGGTGCTGAGCATTGATGATATCAGGCCCTGGCAGGATGTATTGTTGCATGGCGTAATGGTACTTGCAGGTAGTCTTTGGTACACTGGATTAAGTTATTTTGTGTACCGCCTCCGCCCCTTCCGCATTGTACAGCAATCGTTAAGCGATTCTATTTTAGAGGTGGCAGAGTTTTTAAGAGAGAAAGCCAAATTTTATCATCAGAACAATAATTACGATAAAACCTATTCTGATTTATTACAGCTTCAGGTTTCAGTTCATGAGAAACAGGATGCCGTAAGGGAATTGCTGTTCAGAACACGCGAAATTGTAAGGGATTCTACGCCTGAAGGCCGTTTTCTTTTATTGGTGTTTGTAGATATGGTCGATCTGTTTGAACAGGTAATGTCGACCTATTACAATTATCAGCAGCTGCATGATCAGTTTGATAAAGCAGGCATATTATCGGATTATGAAATGGCCATTAAACGGATTTCTTATGCCCTGGATGATATTGCTTTTGGCTTAAAAAGTGGCCGGACACCAGTAATTTCGAAGCGTTTATTGATTGAAATAGAACGTTTGAAGATCAAAATCAATGACCTGGAGAAAAACAATCAAAATCAGGAATACAATACGTTAGGCATTATAGCCTTAAAAAATATTGAAGTTAATATTGAAAATATACTGGCGAGGGTAAAAACCATTTTCAGCTATTTCAAAATGCGGAACAGCAAAGATATCCGTCAGGCTGAAGTAGATACCGAGAAATTTATTACTCGGCAAAAATTTGATTTCAAGCTTTTTACGGAGAATTTAACTTATAGCTCGTCTACTTTCAGGCATTCGCTACGGGTTACTGTGGTGATGTTGTTGGGTTTTGTGGTATCACAGCTGCTTAATTTTTCGCACAGTTATTGGATTCTCCTTACCATTCTGGTGATATCGAAACCTGGCTTTAGTTTAACTAAAGAGCGGAACTATCAGCGTTTGATTGGCACCACCATTGGTGCATTTATTGGTATGGGTGTGGTAACTTACATCGATGATAAAAATACACTGTTTGTCATCCTGCTGATCTGTATGATCGGTTGCTATAGTTTCCAAAGGAAAAACTACGTAGTCAGCGTACTCTTTATGACACCATATATCCTCATCCTTTTCGATTTTCTGGGCATGGGATCTATCGCGCTGGCACGTGAAAGGATTTATGATACTTTTATAGGCTCCGGCATTGCCTTATTGGCCAGTTATTCTTTATTTCCGACCTGGGAGTATGAAAAGCTTAAGGAGGCCATGCTCAATATCCTGAAAGCCAATAAGGCTTATTATGAGCAGGTAACCAAATTGTATTTCGAAAAAAATTACAACAGAACGGAATATAAACTCGCCCGGAAAGAAGTTTATGTGAGTACCGCAAATTTGGCTTCCTTATTTCAGCGGATGTTTTCAGAGCCGAAAAGCAAACAGTTATTTATTAAAGAAGTCCATCAGTTTACCGCGCTGAGCCATTTATTATCTTCATATGTAGCCACCCTTTCGCTGTATAATAAGGAACATGAATTTATTTTTGAAAGTTTCGAGGCTTTAAAACCGATTGCGAATAACACCAACTATTTGCTGGATACAGCTATTGAAAATCTGGTGCAGGGAACCAGTACAATCGATAATGTGCCATTAATCAGGCTAAATGATACCAGTTTAGCAATAAAAAAAGGTGAAGATCTGATCCCTGAACAATTCGACCTGATCCAGAAAGTGGCTTATGATATTTATAAGTTATCAGTGAAGATTAAGCTTTAGGCTGGTCTCCGTGATTTCTGTGTTTCCGTGGCAAAAATAACTAAGACCTGTATTGTACCGTCATTGCGAGGCACGAAGCAATCTTACAACGATCGCTATAACCTATAGTAGTAAGATTGCTTCGT
>NZ_AYMG01000033.1 GCF_000633455.1 Pedobacter jeongneungensis | reverse complement strand
CCGCCGCCGAGGGGCTCTTACCTTTTTCTTGATAAAAAGGTAACCAAAAATCAAGGCTTGGATCTGATGTCGGATAAATTCGTCAAAGCTTTTTTGGTCGCCAGCACAAGTTCCGACGAAGAGTCGGAAAGGGCGTGCTGCCTCTGGGTAGTGGTAAGTTGAAAGGGGGTGTTAAAGCTTTAACGTCCTGAGCGTAGTCGAAGGATCTCCTTCCATCATCTCCTAGGCCGGATAGCAGGGCGCATAGACAGGCATCCGTAGACTTATTCCTCTGAAACTATGAGGGGCACGCTGGGTCGTCATCTCGACCGTAGTGGAGAGATCTTTGGACTTTTCATAAAACATAGTTCGTCATTCCCGCGCAGGCGGGAATCTTAATGCTTTCGTTCGGTCTTGCCTCACTGTTTTCTGTCATCCTGAGGTACGAAGGATCTCTGAATGTTTAGCATTTGTTCTGTTCATTTACTTGCTAATGAGTTTCCCTTCGCTCAGTCTTGCCTCGGCTACCGATGAAAAATCGGTACAGGTCCACCGCCACCGAGGGGCGCTTACTTTTGGCTTGATCCAAAAGTAACAAAAAATCAAGGCTTGGATCTGATGTCGGATAAATTCGTCAAAGCTTTTTTGGTCGTCAGCACGCCCTCCCCGATGAAGGATCGGGGAGGGCGTGCTGCCTCTGGGCAGTAGTAGGTTGAAAGGAAGTGCAAAGCTTTAACGCTTTTTCCTTCCATCAGATCCTAGGCCGAATAGCAGGGAGCAGATAGCGTGGTGTATAGGGATAATTCCTAATACGGTCGTCATTCCCGCGCAGGCGGGAACCTTAATGCTATCGCCATGCTACTGTCCCTTTCTATTTTGTCCCTTCGCTCAGTCTTGCCACGGTTACCGATGAAAAATCGGGACTGTATATTGCCTTGTGTTGTGGTATTTTGTAGGGTTATGCTAGAATTTCAATGCTTATTTCAGCGAAAATCTGCCATGCCAGTAGCAGGGAGCATAGGTATTATTCGCGTAATTTCTACATCGATCAATTCGTCATTTCGACCGTATTTAATAAGCCCGTGCAGTTAACAACATGATACTTGCCATTAACAGAACTACACTTGCAGTGCATAAGTTTATACTTGCAGTGGATAGGTTTATACTTGCAGTGGATAGAATTGATTTTGCGCATGGCAGCATTACCGGCGCTATCGATAGTTCTGAACTTGCAGTTAAAAGTTCTAAACTTTCTAGTCGTAACATTATCCTGTCAGTTAGTGGATTCATGCTTGCAGTTGATTACTTTATACTTTCCAACGGGAGTTTTAAACTTGCAGTTAACAGTTCTGAACTTTCCATCAATAGTTCTATCGGGGCAGTTCACAACTTTACCGGAGAGGTAGGAAGATTTTAGTTGGCAGTTGACAGTTTTTAGTTGGCAGTTAATAGAATTATACTTGCAGTTAACAGTTTTTAGTTGGCAGTTAATAGAATTATACTTGCAGTTGACAGTTTTTAGTTGGCAGTTAACAATATTATACTTGTACTTTTTAAAATCTGTGTTTCAATAAATGTGATCTGCAGCAGAAATCTGTTTCCAGTTAACAGTTTGCCATTTACAGTTGTCGAATCGCTATAAAACAAAAATAGCAACCGATTTTGATGTCTGTTGCTATTTTAAATTTTGGTTGGGATGGGGATGATTTTTTTCATGGTTTTAAACTTTTACAGTTTTAAATGGAATGCCCGAAATCTGCTTGTACTGCGGCGTGCTTGCACCAAAAATAGATTTTGAATAATTCTTTGCATCTAAGGCCAGCGCTACAATACCGGTTTCGGGATGGTACAGGATATTATTCCGGTTAAGGCGAAGACCACTCAGTTCGGATGTTTTGGCAACCACATCGCGGTTTTTCTGCAATAAATCGTTGTACAAGGTATTGAGGGTAGCCTGCTGAAGCTCCACTTAGTTGGGTGCATAGGTAGGGATGGTACCTAACAGCTTAATCTGCTTGTCGAAATTGTCGAGCTGGCTATCAAAACTTTGTTGTGAGGCGGATACCTGGTTCACAATGGTTCCACTGGCCGCCAGCTTTTCTTTTTCTTCATCAGTTAATTTGGCGGATGCCCTTTGTCCCTGGATTTTCCGGTTATTCGTGGTGGCATTGTCTGCCACCTGCTGCGGTACATTGCTTGCTTTTATGGCATTCACAATGCGGGTACTCAGTTTTTTCAGCGGCTGAAAGGCGAGGTCGCGGGCGGCAATGGCACTACTGCTTTTAGCGGCCAGATCGTTTACCTGTTCGAGCAGGGTTCGGGCGGCAAGGGCTTTTTCATTTAAACTTTTTAACTGGATGTTCACATTGCTGGGGTTGTACACCGCACCGTAACCGGTTAAATAGGTAATGAGGTTTTCGAAATTGGCCACATTTTTAGGATGGCCGGCGTCATTGATTTTTGACATGACATGTTGTTTAAAAGGTGAATAATAGTTATTTAACATTAAGTTAAAGTTTATTTTTACAACTTGTAGGGGTTTGGTTAGATTTTTTTTAAACAGGAGGGATAATGGCTAATGTGATTAGGCTAAGCGATTTAACCACAGATGGACACGGATCAACACAGATTTAATATGGTATCAATGGCTTATTCTTTCTCTCCTGAAAAGCGGGACAATTGGTGGTTAGTTTTATTTTGGCTTAGCTCAGGTGAATAATATGGAGGTTGGGGGAAACCGTAAGGAATGGACTGTTAGATTAAAGAGTTTTGAAATGGAAACTAAAAATTTCAATTATAGATTTATATTGCTGAAAATATCATATTGTTGATGATATAAGTTTAAAGCGCTAATTAATAACTGGAAATTACATGGAGGATTACACTCGATTTAAGAAACTTCTTGAATATTTTGTGACACATTTAGAATGGGTAGTTAATCTCGATAATATGGGCCGGGGATATAGGGGATATATTCATCCCTTAATTGAAAAAGGAATTTTTAGAAAAACGGGTCAAGGGTATGCAAATGATAAAATCCAACAGCAGATAAAAGACTGGGAAAATTATCCTCATGGCAAAATATGCATTAATATACAACAGAACTTTGGGAGTTATTTCTCGTCAAAATGCTATCTGAACTGGGAGGATACAGGACTTAATATTATTGCAGAATGGTCTGGAAAAAAAATTATATCGCTGTACCAAGAGGAGTATTTTTATTGGGAAAACCCAAAAAGAAGAAAAGAATTTGGTAAGAAAATATCATTAGTAGACCTAGACCTATTTACGGCAAGTGAATCCTATACAGATCAACTAATGGATTTTTATAGTGTTTTTGAAAATGCTATTATTAGATACAATATACTTGAAGAAGAAAAAGAAATGAATGAAATATTAAGACCAATAACGGACCTGTTATTGTATAAAAAGCAGATAATTTTACAAGGCCCTCCAGGAACAGGCAAAACCAGAATTGCGAAAATTCTCGCTGAAAAATTAATTGGAGTCCCCAACGGATCTATTTCTGCAGATCAAATTGTTGAAAATGTATCAATAAATCAGGTTATTAGATCTGTTAAAGGAAAAAGTAGCTATTTAGTTTTAGAGGTTGATAGTTTACAAAAGAGAATTAAAATAAAGCGGGAATCTGAAACCGAAGACTATACATCTTTCAATGAAATTATTGATGCATTTGAGTCTAAATTATGGTTGTCAAAAATTGAACAAAATAAACCACGAAGAGCAGCCTCTATAGCCAAGTTTATTTTTGAAAGAATAAGTGATATAAATGATTCAGAACAATTTAAAATCATTCAGTTTCACCCAAGTTATAGTTATGAAGATTTTGTGCGAGGAATTGTTGCTGAACCAACGGATGATGGAGAACAGATTATATATAAAGCCGAGAATAAACTTTTGGGAGCATTTGCAGAGAAAGCTTTACAGAACTTTATTGATGCTCAAAAAACAACTGAAGTTATAAAACACGAAGATTGGATAAGAAATTTAATAAAGGGTTTTCAAAAGGATATTGAGGATAGATTATACGATGAAGAAAAAATCTGGCTGACGCCAAATGTTGCCTATATTACAAAAATTACTAACGATGCAATCCGTTACAAAGGTGACAATTGGAAAATAGATGGCGGAATTCCTTATTCTGATTTAGAAAAGATGTATTTGGCAGATATCAAAAATCTTGCGGATATAAGAGAATTGGAAACTTTAACCGCTTCTGCTAAGTCTAACTCAACATATTGGTTAAAGCTCTTAGAAAAGTTTAAAGAATATGTAAAAAAGAATGCCTTTAAAACATCTTTGGAAACGGAACCAATAGATGTCAAGCTTAAAAATTATGTATTGATTATTGATGAGATTAACAGGGCGAACCTTTCTTCAGTTTTAGGTGAACTAATTTATGCACTAGAGTATAGAGGAGAGGGTTTGGAAAGTATGTATTCTATAGATGTTGATAAGCGTAACATTATTATCCCCCCTAACTTGTATATTATTGGAACTATGAATACCGCTGATAGAAGTGTTGGACATATTGATTACGCCATAAGAAGGCGTTTTGCTTTCTATAGTATATTGCCCGAACCGCTTAACGATGATCAAAACATTTATTTTAATACTGATGGATTCAATAAAATCAGCATGTTGTTCAATGAAACCAATGTTAGTAATGAATTTGAAATAAAGGATGTACAGTTGGGTCATAGCTATTTCATTGCTAAAAAATGTGATGAAACTGATGAGGTTGGAAAAAACAAAATTTTCGCTATGAAAATGAATTATGAAATAATACCCCTACTGTTAGAATATGTCAAGGATGGAATTTTGATCGGTAAGTTTGAAGGTAAAAACATAAAAGAATACATTGAATTATTAAAATACAAATAGATGGGTCTTAGATTATCTGAGCACAAAAAATTTAAAATTTCTAAACTTACTGAGGGCATTGAATTTTTAGATAATAAAGCTTTACATCTTAAATTAAGTGCTGATTCTTTTGCATTGTTAAATGGTATCACCAATAAAGCTTTTGATGATAATAGCAATTGTTACACTGTAGAACATGGTATTGATTTTTATCAGATCAAGGCAGACTATTGTATTGGTCTTGATTGGTTGGGTGATTCGGGCCGGTATATACAGGTAGAGCCTAAAATTAACATCGCCAATGGTGAGAATTTTGAATTCTGCCTAAACACGGATGCTGAATCAGAGATTTTTGATAAAACATTGCGAAAAGATAGTAGTACCGAAATATCCAGAGAACTTGATTATTTGAAAATGTTGATGGATGTAATGGCTTTTTCTGTTTCTGCGAAAGAAGTTGAAGGTCTAGTAAATATCGACTGGAGTGCGTCAAAAATAAATATTGATAGTAAAGATGATAAACTAACCCCTTTTTTAATTATACAATTTTTACAGTTACTAAAAGCAATCGTTAAAAAGGGGCTTAAAAAATCATATTATAAAATTCAAGAAAACCTAAGTTCAAAAATTAAAGGCAAAATACTGGTAGGGCAGCATGTTAAAAGAATGTTCTGAAAAATCGTTTCACAGATATTTTTTGTGAGTATCAAGTATTTGGTGAAGATAATTACGAGAATAGGTTCCTTAATAAAGTTTTTATTTTTGTTTGTAGTTATATTAATAATCATAAAGCATATTTTTTTTCAAATGCATGTGATATTGAACGGATTGTTGACTATTGCAGACCTTCATTTGAACATATAGGAAGTATTGTTGAGCTCCACCAGCTAAAGAATATTAAAACCAATCCTTTTTTCAAAGAATATAAAGATTGCATTAAAATTGGTCAACAGATTCTGAAACGTTTTGCTTACAATCTTTCTCGAACAGCCGACCAAAAAATAGCTACACCGCCATTTTGGATTGATATGCCCCGGCTTTTTGAATTGTATATCTATGAAAAAATGTTAAAAGCCAACGAAGGGAAATCCTCTAAAATTAAATATCAATTTAGCACTTATGGTAATGCATTGGATATTTTAATAAAGCAGGGTAAACATTCTATAGTTATAGATGCGAAATATAAACTTCATTACAAGCATGGTGAAGTGCATGCGGACATGAGACAAGTAGCAGGATACGCCCGATTAAATAAGGTATTAAACGAACTTGCTTATAATAATGACGATTTTGTTAAAGATGCAGTATTACCATGCTTGATTATATACCCTGATGTTAAAAATGGTATTGATTTAGAAAAAAATCTATCTGCATTTAACATTGAAAACCTAATAACTCCGTATAGGAGAGTAAAGGCCTATAGTGAGATATATAAACTTGGGGTAAAACTTCCGTTAATATATGAATAGTAAAATATTGATCAGGCTTAACCTCTAAAAGCATTTATCACATAATTTCCCAAATCAACACTATATTCTTAAATTGGGCACAATTAGCCTTATGACCGACGAGATAACAGCAGCATTATTAAAGTTTAGAGACGAGCGCGATTGGGCGCAGTTTCATAATCCCAAAGATTTAGCCCTTGCATTGAATATAGAAGCAGCTGAATTGTTGGAGCTGTTTTTATGGAAAAATGCGGAGGATGCCAATGTTGATAAGATCAAAGAAGAATTGGCTGATGTTTTTTCTTATGCGTTGTTATTGGCCGAAAAATACAATCTGGATGTAAAACAGATTATTCTTGATAAGATTAAGCTTAATAATGCTAAGTATCCTGTGGATAAAGCTAAAGGGACGGCTAAAAAGTATAATGAACTATAAATGAGTAAGCGTTATCTAATTAGCAAGTCTGAATTTTCCGAACAAAGTTTAACAGATCTAAGTTTAAAACATGAGAATTTTTTATCCTGGCCATTAGTTTACTTTTTAAGTGAAAACAATAAGTATGAAGCTTACGTTGGGGAGACTACCGACCTTGTTAGTCGGATGAAAGCCCATTTAAAAAGTGATCACAAAAAAAATCTTAAATCAGCACATTTAATTTCAAGTGATCTTTTTAACAAATCTGCAACGCTTGATATTGAATCTAATTTAATAAAATACATAGCTGCCGATGGCCGCTATCAGTTACAGAATAGTAATTTGGGTATTGCTAACCATCATTTTTACCAAAAAAAGGAACTTTACTGGGATATATTTAAAGATATTTGGTCTGAACTCCGAACGCTGGGTATTACCAGACATTCTTTAGAATATATTGATAATAGCGACCTTTTTAAGTATTCGCCTTATAAAAGTTTGTCGGATGAACAGGTTACTGGTCTAAAAACGATACTTAAATGTTTGTTGGATGATCGGGCAAAAGTAAGTTTAATTGAAGGTGGTGCAGGAACAGGAAAGAGCATTTTAGCTATATTTTTATTTAAGCTCTTAAAAACAGATACCGAAGATTTTAATTTAACTGATTTTGACGAGAATGATCTGGAACTTTTTGAATTATTTAAAAAAGTTAAGCAACAATACGGTCATTTGGAAATGGCTTTGGTGGTGCCTATGTCGTCGTTTAGAAAAACAATAGAAAAAGTTTTTAAAGGGATTAAAGGTTTAAAATCGAATATGGTTATCGGGCCTGCCGATGTGGTTAAAAAGAAATACGATTTATTAATCATTGATGAATCACATCGTTTAAGGCAAAGGGTAAATTTAGGCGCTTATTTTGGTGCCTTTGATCAAAACTGTAAAGCACTAGGTTTCGACAAAATGACGAGTTCTGAGTTGGACTGGGTTTTAAAACAAGCCAATAAAAGCATCTTATTTTATGATGAACAGCAAAGCATAAAACCTTCTGATGTGTCGGCCAGTGCATTTAAGAATTTAAAGCAAAAAGCAGATACCCGTTACGAAATATTGAAAACTCAATTTAGGGTTAAGGGCGGGGCGGATTACGTAAAATTCATTCAAGGTCTGTTTACCGAGCAAAATAAGGTATTAAAACCTTATGCCGCTGGCTTAAACTATGAGTCATATCTCTACGAATCTTTAGATGATATGGTGAATGATATCAAATTAAAAGATCAGCAATTCGGCTTATCCAGATTAGTTGCAGGTTTTGCCTGGAAATGGATTTCAAATAAAGATAAAAGCAAATTTGATATTGTTATCGAGGATACAAAGTTGCAGTGGAATGCCGTAACCGTCGATTGGGTAAATACACCAAATGCCATAAATGAAGTTGGTTGTATACATACTATTCAGGGCTATGATCTAAATTATACTGGCGTAATCATTGGACCTGAAATTGGCTATGATCCTATATCAGAAAAACTAATTATTCATGATCAACTATATCAGGATAAAAATGGTAAAAACACCATTAAAGACCCTGAGATATTAAAAAACTATATTATTAATATATATAAAACCATTTTATTAAGGGGAATTAATGGAACTTTCGTTTACGTTTGCGATCCAGCGCTGCGTAATCATTTTAAAAAGTTTTGGCGGTTAAAAGAAACCTTTGCTGAAGTTAAGCCGCTAAACATACATCCGAACAAAATCAACGGGCAATGCATTCCTTTTTATGATTTAAATATTGCTGCGGGTTCATTTTCCGATTATCAGCAAGTTGAAAATATTAACTTTTTGGAGTTGCCTGAAAGCTTAAGGACAAATACCGATCTATTTGCTTGCAAGATTGTTGGCGAATCTATGAATAAAGTTATTCCTAACGGATCCATTGCGTTATTTAGAAAATATAGCGGAGGCTCCCGTAATGGATTGATTTGCTTAGTCGAATCAACCAGTATCTATGATAAAGAGTTAGGTGGTCAGTATACTATTAAAGAATACAGAAGCAAGAAAACCCAAACTGATGATAGTTGGGTGCATGAAGAAATTACCTTACATCCTTTATCGACCGATGAGTCTTTTAAGCCTCTTGTTTTAAGAGATGAAGACACTACTGATTTAAAGGTTATAGGGATTTTTGAAAGAGTGTTGGCTTAACACATTATTTTAAGTAAAAATTTTCTCTCAATACGGAAACCCGTAATTTTTACGTCTCATGGCCCGGTATCTTGGTGCCATGAAAAGATTTTATTACATCCTGTTCTTAAGTATTGGTATACTGGCCTGTAGCAAACAAAATGAAGTTGGGGCGGGTACAGATACCGAAACTTATACGCCATGTGGCACTTATAAATCCGGGCAAAAATTATATCAAGGCTCTAAAGACGGTTGCTTTTATTACAATAGCAAAGGTAATAAGGAATATGTGGAGAGGAGTGCGTGCAAATGTTAATTCAGCTTTATATCTTAAGAAGTAATTTTAGAACTTGCAAAGTTCAACTTATTGATCTATATTACAATATCTAAATAATTCTAGCTCAATTCTTTCCGTTTTTTCTCTCAAATCCTTTTTATAACAACCATTTTGTAATGCTGAATCGCAAAACTCAAAATTGTTGTTTGTACTCAGCTGTTTTACCTATTCCTGATTATGATTATATGAAACAACCAGACCAACTGATCTTAGATATCTATACCTCTAAAGCGCAAGCTGATAAAGCAATTAGTTCTTTAAAAGGAATTTTGCTTGGAATAAACTTAGATGGAGAAGTAAATGAAAAGGAAATTAATGAGCTGCAAAAATGGGCGAATGCACATGATGCTTTAATAGGTAGAAATCCTTTTAATGAGTTTATGAATATTATAGCAGAGGCAGCTAGTCAACAAATCCCAACTAAAGAAACTATTGAAGACTTGTATTGGCTATGTCAAAAGTTTGAGAACGAAAGCTTTTATTATAATCCCATCACCTCTGACCTACAAACCTTACAAGGGCTTTGCCATGGAATTCTGGCAGATGGCGTAATCAATGATCAGGAAATTATTGATCTCAATAAATGGTTAGAAGAAAATGAACACTTAAACACATATTATCCCTATGATGAAATTAGAAGTTTAATTCTATCTGTTCTTTCGGATAATAAAATTGATGATGAAGAACGATTGGTTTTAAAAGCTTATTTCAAAGAGTTCGTGAATCTCCAGAATGAAGATATAAATGAACAGATTAGAAAGGAAACAGCGCATATCAATATCTCTGGTTTATGCACAAGTGAGCCCAATGTTACATTTGTTGGCAAGACTTTCTGTATCACAGGCATACTACAAAGAATTAGCAGAGAGGGTTTGAAGAAAAAAATCCTCAATCTTGGAGGTATACCAACTGATGGTATTACGCTTAAAACAGACTATTTAATAGTCGGTGATAATGGTAACCCTGCATGGGCATTTTCTTGTTATGGTCGCAAAGTAGAGAAAGCTATAAATATGAGAAAGGACGGGCATACGGTAATGCTAATCCACGAATTTGATTTTGCTGATATTATTGATGATTTTAAATAGTGCCTAAAAGCCAAGAAATGGATAAAATTAAAATTGATTTAACAAATTGCTTTGGCATTGGAAAGCTAAGCCATGAGTTTGATTTTACAAAATCTAATACTTTTCTCATTTATGCACCTAATGGCACAATGAAAACATCATTTGCTCACACGTTTGATCTTATCTCAAAAAAAAATGCAGATAGAATTTGTGACCGTGTTTACAGCTCAAGATTGTCAGAAGCAATAGTTCTTGTAGATGGAAATGAAATTGCTCCGGAAAAGGTATTAGTAATTAATGCAGAGGATACATCTTTCGATGCCACAAGTAAAATAAGTTCTTTTTTAGCCAGTAAAGAGTTAAAAAAACGTTATGATGAAATTTATATAGATTTAAATGAGCGTAAAGGTGAATTTATAAAAAAATTAAAGGTTATTTCACAGAGCACAGATTGTGAAAGTGAATTTGTAAATACATTTTCTGAAGGAGCTAATATCTCTTTTTTTGAATTATTGCTAGTACATTTTGAATTTTTAAAAGAAAACTTTGAAAAAGTTACTTTTAGATATAATGACATC
Organism: Pedobacter jeongneungensis; assembly: GCF_000633455.1. Taxonomy (GTDB): domain Bacteria; phylum Bacteroidota; class Bacteroidia; order Sphingobacteriales; family Sphingobacteriaceae; genus Pedobacter; species Pedobacter jeongneungensis_A. The sequence goes on along the minus strand of NZ_AYMG01000033.1, from coordinate 52,715 downwards.
TTTGATAAAAAAGGCAATGTCGAAAAATTTCTATCTAAAAATAAAACTACACTCAATCAGTATGTAACTGATTATAAAAATATAATTTCAAAATCTAAGTTCTTTAACCAAACGGGAGAAAATAATTTTGGAACATATCAAGCTAACGAGATAATTAATTCGACTGCCGACAATGCTTTTTTTAAGGCGGGGCATAAATTTGTATTAGAAGATGGTACTGAAATCGATGATTACGAAAAACTAAAACAGGTTGTTCAGGAAGAAATACAGAATATTCTTAAAGATGAAAAACTACAAAAGGCCTTTGATAAGCTAGACAAAGGAATAGGCGCCAATGTTGAGCTGAGAGCATTCAAAAAAATAATTGAAAGAGATAATCTTTTACTCATTAAACTTGAAGATTATCAAAAGTTTAAAAAAGAAGTTTGGCTTAGTTATTTATCTGAAATTAAGTTTGAGGCTGAAGAATTATCAAATTATTATAAAGAACAAAAAAAGGAATTAGAAGCTATCATAAAAGAGTCTAAAAAAGAATTCGATCTATGGAATAAAATTATCAAAACATTTAATGATAGATTTTACGTGCCTTTTAAAGTTATTCTAGTAAATCAGGAAGATATAGTTTTAAAGCAAGAAACTGCAAACTTAGAATTTGAGTATTCAGATGGAGATGACAGTCCGGTAAGACAAAATCGTGATAATCTTTTAAGTGTTCTTAGTAAAGGCGAGCAGAGAGCTTATTTTATATTACAATTTTTATTTGAGATCGAATCGAGAAAACAAAGCCCTGATAAATCATTGCTTATTTTTGATGACATAGCAGATTCTTTTGATTATAAAAACAAATTCGCCATCATAGAATATATAAAGGATTTACATAATTTAGGTGCTTTTAGGATCATAGTTTTAACACATAATTTTGATTTTTATAGAACTGTTGCCTCTAGACTCTACTTACGCCGAGGAGTTATATACATGGCAACGAAATCAAAAGGTAAACATATAAATCTACATAATGGTCAATACTTAAAACATATTTTTACATACTTTATCGACAGATTTGATGATCCGAAGGTTTTTATAAGTTTGATAACTTTTGTTAGAAATTTAATAGAATATAGTGAATCTGATACTTGCCATCAGTATTTGATACTTACAAATTGTTTACATAAGAAAGAAATAAGTTCAGAATTAACTGCACAAAATATATTTGACATATATAAAAGCCGGCTTATTAAACTTGATGGAAAAACAGTCACATTCGGTGGAGAAAACCTTGTTCAAATGATTTTTAGTACAGCTAATAGTATATCAAAAGAATCTAATATTGATGAAATATTACTTGAAAATAAAATTACGCTTGCAATTGCTATTAGATTAAGAGCTGAAGAATATTTAATAAGCAAACTTGCAGATATCGATTTAACAAAGATAACATCTAATCAAACACAAGAATTATATAAAGAGTATAAGAATAAATTTCCATTAAGTATTGCGTTGATTACTTTAGATAAAGTTAATTTGATGACTCCTGAGAATATTCATATGAATGCATTTATGTTTGAACCATTAATAGATATGTCTGTATATCATCTAATAGATTTGTATAGAGAAACAAGTAATTTGTATTCTCCTGTATAGATACTTGTTTATCGTAGACATATACTAATTTGCATCATTATACTTTACCCGCTGTGATTTTTTTGTCATCTCCGTGGTTAAAATACAATTTGTGGTTAACCCTTAGCCCTCACCGATTTCAAAAACACAAACCCCACCACACCCGATAAGATCGAAGCCGTTAAAATCGCAAACTTCGCTTCCGAAACATGTAACACCTCGCTAAACGAGAGCAGCGCAATAAAAATCGACATCGTAAAACCGATTCCTGCGAGCATGCCCAAACCTAAGATGTGTTTCCAGCCTGCTCCGGTGGGTAAATCGGCCCATTTCAGTTTCACGGCAAGCCAGCTAAAAAAGGTTACCCCAATGGTTTTGCCAGCAAATAAACCTACGATAATGCCGAGGCCTAAAGGAGAAACCAGTCCCGTAAGCATTTCTTTCTGGAAAGTGATATTCGTATTGGCCAGTGCGAAAACCGGCATAATGAGGTAATTCACGGGAGTGGTTAAAAAATGTTCGAGTTTTTCTAAAGGCGATTCGATGTCGGTTTCGTTGGTGGGGATGGTGAAAGCCAGTAATACCCCTGCAATGGTGGCATGGATGCCCGAGTGGTGGATGAAATACCAGAGGAATATGCCGGGGATAAGGTAAAATACCAGTTTCTTTACCCCGAAATAATTCATTAAGCTTAAAAGCACCAGGATGCCCCCGGCCATGGCCAGGTATTCGAAATGGATCTGTTGGGTATAAAAGATCGCGATAACGAGAATGGCACCGAGGTCATCTACAATGGCCAGAGCGGCCAGGAATATTTTTAAACTCGTAGGAACGCTTTTACCCAGCATGGCGATAATGGCGAGTGCAAATGCAATGTCGGTAGCCATGGGGATCCCCCAGCCGCCAGCCGTTTCTGCGCCTTTATTAAACAGGCTATAAATTAAAGCGGGTACGAGCATGCCTCCTAAGGCGGCGATTACCGGTAAGGCTGCGCTTTTAAGGGAGGAAAGTTCGCCTTCTACCAGTTCGCGTTTGATTTCGAGTCCTACGAGCAGGAAAAATATGGCCATTAAGGCATCGTTTATCCAGGCTAAAATGCTGTAGTTCACTTCACCAAAGCCTAATTTGGTTGCTAAAAAGGCTTCGAAACTTTCTTTTGAGGCGGTATTGGCGATGAGTAGGGAGATGGCGACGCAAATGAGGAGTAAAAAACCGCCTACTTGTCCGGACCGGAAAAAACGCTGAAATGCTTCTAGGTTGATGAGTTTAGCCATAGGGGTAAAAATAGGAAAAATGAAGGGATGGAGGGGGTAAAAGGGTTATAATTATTCTTGCTTAATTCGGTTACTGATGAAAATCTCTATCGGCTCAATACTAATACGGTCAGCCTTGCCTCGCTGTTTTCTGTCATCCTGAGGTACGAAGGATCTCTAAGTGCTTAGCACTTGTTTGTGTTTGCTCACCGGCTAATAAGTTTCCCTTCGCTCAATCTTGCCTCGGCTCACCGCCGCCGAGGGGCTCTTACTTTTGGCTTGATCCAAAAGTAACAAAAAATCAAGGCTTGGATCTGATGTCGGATAAATTCGTCAAAGCTTTTAGGTCGCCAGCACAAGCCCCCGATGAAAAATCGGGGAGGGCGTGCTGCCTCTGGGCGGTGGTAGGTCGAAAAGAGATGCAAAAGCTTTAACGTTTTCTCCTTCCATCAGTTCCGAGGCCGGTAGCAGGGAGCAGATAGCATGACGCTTGAATGAATGCGTTAATTTATTTACAAGTCCTTTCCCTTCCAGGGGAAAGGTGCCGATAGCCGGATAGGGGTTTAATGCACTCGCTATAACACGGTCGTCATCTGATACCTATCGGATCCCGCGCAGGGGGGAACCTTAATGCTTTCGCTATTATTGTAAAATTATGTTGGCTTTTGCCTGGCATTGCTTCGTTGTTTTTTGTCATCCTGAGGCACGAAGGATCTCTGAGTGCTTAGCACTTGTTTCTATTTACTCATTGGCTAATAAGCTTCCCTTGCTCAGGTTTGCCTCGGCTACCGATGAAAAATCTCTATCGGCTCACCGCCGCCGAGGGGCTCTTACTTTTGGCTTGATCCAAAAGAAACAAACAATCAAGGCTTGGATCTGATGTCGGATAAATTCGTCAAAGCTTTTTAGGTCGTCAGCACAAGCCCCCGATGAAAAATCGGGGAGGGCGTGCTGCCTCTGGGCGGTGGTAGGTCGAAAAGAGGTGCAAAAGCTTTAACGTTTTCTCCTTCCATCAGTTCCGAGGCCGGTAGCAGGGAGCAGATCGCATAGGACATATTGTAGGGTGCGGTAATTTGTTTTTCAAGGCCTTTCCCTTTCAGGGGAAAGGTGCCGATAGGCGGATAGGGGTTAGGCACTGCGATCAATAAAAAAAGCCGCAGATACTTAAATCTGCGGCTTTTTGGTGTCGCTTCCGAATGAATCCGGGAGGTTGATGTTTATTTGCATTAAGATTCCCGCCTGCGCGAGATCCGATAGCTATCGGATGACGACCCTTCTTTTAAAATAAAATTATGGTTTCTTGCCAATATTTACACGGATATTCACTTCGAAATCGCCGTCGGTATAACCGCTGATGGCTGAAGTGGCGGTATTATAATAGGCCATAAAATATAAAGTCGATTTATAGTTCATTCCAAAACCAACGGTAGCATTCTGCGTATTGTGGTACATCGCCATCAGGTATAATTTATCGTTGGCGAAGTTTGCGTTTACACCTGCATCCCATAAATTTTCGTAATTTTTAATGCCCCTGAAAACACCTTTTGGCTCCAGGCTGATGCCATTGATGCCCGATCCTAAAGCGAATTTATAACTCACTGCGGAATAAAAGGTGGGCTTATCAGCAAAGTTTAAATCGTCTTTTCTGAAAACGGAACGCATGTTGGGCACGGCACCTTCAACGGTTAAACCTTTTGAAGTATAGGAAATACCGAAATCGCCATCTAAATAATAACCCCTGTCGTTAAAACGGGCGATGGATGGATCGTTAATATCACTATTCCTTACGCTGCTTAAATCAAGCTTGTCCTGGCTAGCACCAAAAGAGATCCCGAAGTTTAATTTCTGGTCGTCGCTGTTTAACGGAAGGTGATAGGCAAAGGTACCCACCGCTTTGGTACGCTGAATGCCCCCCGATTTCTCGTTGTAGATATTTATACCCCAGCCAACTTTGTTCACCTGCTGATCTAAGGTTACACTTTGTGTAATGGGTGCTCCCGGAATGTTCGACCATTGTTTGCGGAAACTTCCGTTGATGTTAAAACCTTCATCGATACCGGCCATTGAGGGGTTAACGAGGTAACGGTTCTGGAAATACTGTGCATTGAGTGGAAGGATCTGCGCTTTTGCAGATCCTAAAAATAATGTAGTTGCAGCAAATAGAAACGTTACGCGACGCATTTGCTTTATGTTTTTTGTAATTGCTCTCATGTCTGTAATTAGTCTCTGATGATGTTGATGTAACCTTTAAATGTACCGATACCATTACCTAAATCGATGATGTAATAATAGGTTCCTTCACTCAACGGACTGCCGTTTATGGTTCCGTCCCAATCATTGGTATAGGTATGTTTGGTGTATAACATCCTCCCGGCCTTATCGAAAATCTTTAAGGTATTGTTTGGATAATAATCGATGTTTTTTACGATAAATTTATCGTTGTATCCATCACCATTTGGCGTAACTACGGTACTGGCTTCCAGTTTATAATCTTCTATTACAGTAATGGCAATGCTTTGATCGCTCACACAACCACTTGCATTGGTTACGGTAACCCGGTAAGTGCCGCTCTGTTTCGGACGGATGGTTAAGGCTGGCGTGTTTTGTCCGCTAACCACATCAGAGCCTGACCAGTTGTACTGCGTACCGCCGGTAGCCGTTAAAATAATGGCATCACCTTTCGAAATCGATAAACCTTTATTGCTGCTGATCGAAGCCACTGGTAAAGCGTTTACGGTTACGGTTGCCGATCCGGTTTGTGTCTGGCTGGCATAAGCATCGGCCACGCTCACTAAAGTATAAGTAAAGGTACCCACCGTGTTGGTTGGCACGCTAACCGTCGCGGTAGTCGAGTTGGTGGTTACGGTGCGGTTGCTGCCTCCATTTACGGTATAGGTAAAGGTATAAGGAGCCGTTCCAACTGAACCTGTAAAAGTGATGTTTGGCGATGAACCGAAGTTACACACGGATGTATTGCCTGCAATGGTGGCCACAGGTAAAGGACGAATAATTACCGTTGCCGAACCCGTTTGCGGCTGACCACAGTTTACATCGGCCACACTTACTAAATTATACACAAAGGTTCCTACTGCCGAAGTTGGTGCTGAAACCGTTGCGGTATTGCCTGTTGAAGTTACCGTTCTGTTTGTACCACCATTAATGTTATAGGTGAAAGTATATGGTGCGGTTCCGTTGGCACCGGTGAAGGTAATATTAGGTGCTGCGGCCAGGTTTGGTACCGCTGTTGAACCCGAAATGCTTGCGGTGGCCAAAGCCCTTACTGTGATGGTTGCAGTTCCACTTTGTGCCTGGCCTGCGTTTACATCACTCACATTCAGTAAATTGTAGTTAAAAGTACCTGCAACGTTTGATGGAGCAGTTACCGTAGCTGTGGTGTTTGTACCTATAGTACTCACCGTTTGGCTTGCACCACCATTAATGTTATAGGTAAATACATAAGGCCCAGTTCCGTTTCCACCGGTAAAAGTAACCGTTGGTGCCGTTCCGTTTAAACATAAAGCGGTAGTTCCGGCAATGCTGGCAACTGGGATAGGATTAATTTTAACCGTAGTGGAGATGTTTTGAGGTTGTGTACTGTAAGCATCTGTAATGCTGGTTACCGTATAAACAAAGGTACCCACAACATTGCTCGGCGGGGTGATGGTTGCAGTACCTGTTGCTGATGTTAAGGTTTGGCTTGCACCACCGTTAATGTTATACGTAAAAGTAAATGGTGCGGTACCTGCAGTTGCGGTAAAGGTAATTACCGGAGCAGTGGTATTCACAGGAATAGAAATATTACCGCTTAATGCTGCAACCGGTTTAGCATAAATGTGCAGTTTGGCTGCGGTATAGTTAATCGCGTAATTGGTACTTAAAGCCAATGTTCCCTGTTGAATGGCATAATCGCCGGCAGTTTCGCCTGCAACACGGGTTAATGCGCCTGTAAAAGTATCTGTTCCAACCAATGCAGGTGTAGAAACATAGGTAAAGGCCGGATCAACTGTGCTTTCCACCTTGGTTTTGGCATCGGCCGTTACTGTAATGGCTTTTGGCGAAATGGTCAAAACCTGTTGTTTGGCAACTGCCGGGTTAAAGAAAGTATCGCCCGGTTGATTGGCAGTAATGGTCACTGTACCTGCTTTTACAATGTGGATATCGTTATTGCTGATGGTGGCAATATTGGTATCGCTGCTGGTATATTCAATGTTAATGGCTGTATTGTCGCTCGTGGCCCCTGCAACTAAATCAGGATCGCCATAAGTAGCGGTTCTGGTAGGCGCAAAGGTGATGAGCTGGTCTTTTTTAACGGTTGCATCGTCTCTGGTATACCAGATGGGGGAGGTAATGATCCGGCTTCCGTCTGATTCCACAATATCAGCATAATAGTAACCTGTGGCCAAATTGGCAAGAGCATTATCGGTATAAGTTAAACTTGCCGTTGGACTGGTGGTTAACTCTACGGGATTGGTGCCGCTTCCGGGTGTTCCGTATAAAATCCGGATGCTGGTTACCGCACTGGTGGTAATTGAACTCACCGAGAGCTGTGGCGCACCAGCCGTTTTAAATACACTTCCTACAGGCTGTTTGTTGATGGTGAAGACAACTTTCGCGGCCGAATCTTCTGAGGCGTAAAAACGCATCTTTTTAATGGCATCCAATAAATCGTTTTCGGTAAGGGCAGGGGCAAGTACCACTAACCTGGCACGGGTATGTTTACCAAAAGTTAAATTGTGGTTATCATGATCGATGGTTGCACCAAGGTGATATCCCCTGGCGAGCATGCGGTTATAATAACTTAAATAACTCATCGAGCTTGCGGGATCGGAATAGGTAACATTGGTCGAAAATGCAGGACCACTTTCTAAAGCCGCACCTACAATTGCACTATCAGCACTTAAATCGTAAGTTGCCGAGATGTTATTGAAATCTGTTGTGTTAGGATGGGCCAGGGTAGCTACAGCATTCAAACCATGGCGGTTAATAATCCTGAATAAACCTGCAGGACCAGTATAAGTACTTTTAGGTACATAAATCTGGTTTTCGCCGGGTTCCCAGCCGATCAATGAATCTATACCGTACACAATTACGTGTCCACCGCCACTGATTACACCCCATTCCATACCATGAAGGGCAACGAAAGTAGAAGTAGTTGCATTTTTAGCAGCGATGATACCGGGTTGCCAGTTCGCTAATGACATGCCCGCCTGTGTATGGTTATGCTCTGATATCCCAAGGAAATCGAGGTTCATCGCCGTTTTGGCAAAAGCATAATCATCTTCTGGTTTTTTGGTTAAATCGTCTTTATTTCCGTCAGAATAACTACTGTGACTGTGTAAATTACCATAATAGAAATTTAGTTTATTGACATCAAGGATGCCCGTTTTAAAGTTTCCTAACAGCGGTTGTGTGGTTAAATACAAAGGACCACCGCTACAGGCACTGTTTACGGCGTAGGTGAAAAAGTAATAATTGGTATTTTGCGTTAAACCATTTCTGATAAAAGAAGTACCGCTTCCTCTTTTTACTACGATACCACCACCTAAAACATCGCCGACATTATAAACCGTTTGGTTTACCGGTGCTGCGGTTAAGGTATTACTGGTGCTAATCACCACCAGGTATTCATCAGCTGCGCTGGCGGCCGTAAAAGAAGCCTGAATAAAGTTATAATTAGATGAGGTAATGGTAAAACCTGTAGGCTGTGCAGTTGGAGTGGCACAAGGCAATAAGGTTTTGGTGGTTTGTGCAGCGGTTAAAATATTGGTGGTTAAATATTTTGGTCCGCCGGTACAAGAAAGGTTGTTTAACGGAACAATAAAATAGTTGTAAGTAGTAGAACTGGTTAAACCATTATCTGTAAAAGTATTGCTTACAACTTTATTGATTACGGTACCACCACCAAAAGCAGAACCAATGGCATAAGCGGTTCCGTCAACCGGAAGCGCGCTTAAGGTAGCGTTTAAACTTCTGATGATCAGGTATTCGTTGGCATCTGCCGATTTGGTAAAGGTAGCGGTAATGCTGCCTGTGGTTACAGCGCTAAAAGCCAATGCGGTTGCAGGGCTGCTTGGCGCGGCGCAGGCAGGCAGGTTAGGTGGGAAATGTACACCTAATCTATTGGCATCATCATCATCAATGGCGTTCTGAACAGTAGCCAACGGCGTTCTGGTCCAGTCGTCGTCTACATAAGTAGGACTAGGCGCCGTTACATTCAAACTTCTTACATAAGAAACGTCTTTGGCATTTACCCCTTGCCCAAAAGCATCGATAATGTTGTTGTTGGCATCTAAAAGGGCCACACCATCGTTTCCATTGAAATTGATTACGGTATTGCTGTTTAATATGGCACTGGCAGGACTTAGGTAGGGTACTTCGGTATTGCTGTTACCTGTGTTACCCAATAGTACTGTTCCATGGGCTGGGATGGTAAAGTTTAAATTTACAATTTGCGATGGCGCACCGGTGATGTTGATGTTCCCTGCATCGCCCGAAATGTTGTATAAAGCTAATTTTAACTGTGGTGATGCGGTATTAATTGGCGCATTGCTCAGGTTGGTTAATTCGATCCATTTGTTTACAGAAGCACCCTCGTAATATTGACTGATGATTACAGGCGCGCTCACCAAAGGAGGATTAGCCGTTGTGGCATCAACCGTAGCAACAGTGCTTTGTAAATTGCCGGCATTATCCTGTGCAATTACATATAAGGTATAACCCGTACCAGTTGTTAATCCCGTGATGGATGCGCTGGCATCGGTATTGGCTGTATTGGTAAATGATCCCGATTTAAAAGCGGCTGCTCCGGTACCGTCCTGTGCAGCTTTAACCTGTGCAGGTGTTGGCGCAGTGCCTCCAGAAAGAGCTAAAACATAATAAGTGGTACCTGCTTCGTTAATGTTGTTTACAAAATCGACTGAGGTGGTGGTAACCGTTGTGGTCTTTGGATAGGTTGCTGTGGTTAGGGGAGGGGTAACATCAGCTGCACCAAGAGTGGTGAAACTTAATGTAGAGAAGGCAGTTTGTAAATTTGGCGTGGTGGCTGCATCTTCTGATACTGTATATATTTTGTAGGCGGTAGACAGTGTAAGTCCGGCAATAGTTGCCGTCGCGTCAGTATTGGCAGTATTGGCAATTGTACCAAATTTAAGTGCCTGAGCGTTGTTGCCATCTTTACCTGCTTTTATTTGTGCAGTTGTTGGTACTGTGCCGGTGGCCGGAAGTAACACGTAATATGTATTTCCAGCTTCGTTAATATTACTGATCAAATTAACTGTGGTGCTTGTTATAGAAGCTGTTTTAGGATAGCCGGCAGCATTGGTCGGCGGAGTTGTATCGGTTGTATTCGAACCACTTACCGAACCACCGATATTAAAGCCAATTCTTCCTGAAGCAGGAGAGTTGAACCCCCAGCCGCCTGTAGCTGTTTGTCCTGATGCATAATAACGAATGGTTATTGTTGTACCTGCGGCTACATTTTGCAAGGCTGTTATACCGGAAAGGTTAACAGTTGGAGATGCATTGGGCGCAACAGCTGTACTTGTGATTAATACAGGGGTTCCAATTAAAGTAAAAGTTGTTCCATCCAGGCTATAGGCATATTGCGAACTAACGCCTGCATTTGCATAATAAGTGGCTGTTCCCGCAAAAAGGGCATCAATCGAGCTAAGTGAAATTTTATTGCCTGTTGAAGCTGTTAATGTTACCTGGAAATAATCTGTATTAGCAGTCGAAATACCGTCGTTTTTAAAGTTGACAGTTCTGAACGAATTGTTGCCTGCACTTGCTATTGCAACGGCACTGTGGGTTAGAATGGGTGCAGCAGTTAAGCCAGGATCAAAGGTTGTAGCAGTAGAAGTTGCCAACATATTCTGCCCGGTAAAATCCCAACTGGCAATTTGTGCCAACGTAGCGAAGGGGAAATAGAGGGTAAGAAATAAGGATAATAGTAAAAGTTTTTTCATATAATTTGTTTAGGGATATGAAATGATGAATAATCTTTTTGAATAAGTTAGTGAAGCGAATTAAGGGTAATTGCCTGAGTTTCGGGAACGGTCCCGCGAGGATTCGAATAATTAGAAGTAGAATTTTGTCATACAGAATAATAAGGATTGTGATTGTAAGATTTTTGATCATTCAGCGCAAACCGCCACTATAGTGGTAAATACCTATAGTAATTATGCGAAAATCATTTGCATGACAAAGATTTTTTAACTGGAAAGCTTTATTGGAGTAATTGTAGCGCCATATAGAATGATTAGGTTACGAAAATATGCGTTGAATATTAATTCAATATTAGAATGAAGTTAACTTTAGTTGTTTGTTTTGTTAAAAGCTTGTGGAATACGGCATTAAAAATATAAATTTATATATTTCTTTGATATTTAGATGAGATGTTGATAAATTTTGCCTCCTATCTGTTGGGAATTTAGTCTTTTCCCTTTTAGGGGAAGGTACCGGTAAGGGGATAAGGGTTTAAGGCACTCGCTATAATACGATCGTCATTCTACTACAACAATAAATCCGTCATTGCGATGAGGCTTTTTCAGCCGGGGAAGCAATCTTACTACTATGGGTTGTCTGCGATTGATACGGCAGTCACTCCGTCGTTTTTTGCTTTTAACAATTTTCTGTCATCCTGAGGCACGAAGGATCTTTTACCGAAAGATTCTTCACTGCGTTCAGAATGACAATTGTAGGTTTTGCCCCAGGCTCGGACTTGCCTCGGCTACCGATGAAAAATCGGCACAGGTCAGCCGCCGCCGGGGGGCTCTTACTTTTGGCTTGATCCAAAAGTAACCAAAAATCAAGGCTTGGAACTGATGTCGGATAAGCTAGCCGAAACTTTATTTGCAACAGCGGCCAGGAACGAAGAAAAATGGTTCTTGCCTCTGTTTTGGTTCTTTGGGTTAGGTAAAGATTGTACACAAGTTTTAACTGCTTCTCCTTCCATCATTTCCCAGGCCGGATAGCAGGGTGCAGATGGCATGGCGCATATTGCTGGGTGCGATAATTTGTTTTTTAGCCCTTTCCTTTCAGGGGAAAGGTACCGATAGGCGGATAGGGGTTAAAGGCGCTCGCTATAATACGATTATCATCCGATAGTTATCGGATCCGCGCAGGCAGGAATCGCTACAAATACTCTTCAATATTTCCTTTGCCTTCACGGATGATTTCAAATTCACCGGTAGTGCAATCAATCACGGTAGAAGCTTCATTGTCGCCATAACCACCGTCAATGATCAGGTCAACCAGGTTCTCGTATTTCTCGTGAATCAATTCCGGATCAGTAGAATATTCAATTACATCATCATCGTCTTTTATCGAAGTAGAAAGGATAGGGTTGCCCAGTTCTTTTACAATACAGCGTGAAATGTTGTTATCGGGCACGCGGATACCCACTGTTTTTTTATTGGAGCTTAATAATTTAGGTACGTTATTATTGGCATTAAAAATAAACGTAAACGGACCCGGTAAGGCTTTCTTTAATACCCTGAAAGTGGTATTGTCTATGGGTTTAATGTAATCAGAAATGTGTTTTAAATCGTGGCAGATGAAAGAGAAATTGGCTTTTTCGGGTTTGATACCACGTATCCTGCATATTTTTTCGATGGCTTTTGGATTGGTGATATCGCAGCCTAAACCATAAATCGTGTCCGTTGGATAGATGATCAGGCCACCTTTTTTCAGCACTTCAACAACTTGTTCAATGGCCCTTTCGTTTGGGTTTTCTGGATAAATCTTAATAAGCATAGCGTAAAAATAACAATTTAATGCGTTTGTTGTTTAAATAACATTAATCATAAACATTCTAAATATGTACAAATAATTGTACAGTTTTTTTATTATCTTTAATTTTGAAGATTATAAACGAGTATTATGGAAATCACAAATTATACCTCATTCAGGCAAAGTTTAAAGTCTTATTTAGATAAGGTTTTCACTAATCATACCCCTTTATTTGTTACCCGGGCAAAAGGAGAAGACGTTGTTGTGCTATCGAAAGCAGATTATGATAGCATGCAGGAAACTTTTTATCTGTTAAAAAGCCCAAAAAATGCAATGAGGCTTGAGCAGGGACTAAAAGATTATGAGGATGGTTTAGCTAAGGAGCAAGATTTGATCGATAATGATTAAATTGTTTCTTGATGGTGCATGGGAGGATTATCTCTATTGGCAATCGGTTGATAAATCGGTGCTCAAGAAAATAAATGCCCTCATAAAAGAAATCGAACGTACGCCTTTTGAAGGAGCCGGGAAACCAGAGCCACTGAAACATCAATACTCAGGATGGTGGTCGAGGAGGATTAATTTAGAACACAGACTCGTTTACAAGGTAGAAGATAACAAAATTATACTTCTACAGTGCAGATATCATACTTAACAATAACAACATGAGAAAAGCTTTCGTCGCCATTGCTGCATTTTTAATTGCCCTAACCATTATGCTGGGCTTGTACCATCCTTTTTTATGGTGGACATTCATCTTCACCGGCCCATTTGTATTGCTTGGTATTTACGATTTATACCAGCCTAAACACAGTATCGTAAGAAACTACCCCGTTTTTGGGCGTTTAAGGTATTTTATGGAAGAGTTGAGGCCGAAAGTTTATCAATATTTCGTAGAAAGCGATACCAATGGTACGCCTTATAACAGGTTAAACCGCTCTTTGATCTATCAGCGTGCTAAAAAAGATAACGATACCATTCCATTCGGAACGCAGTTAAACGTGTACGATAATGGTTACGAGTGGTTAAGCCATAGCATTGCCGCTATTTCGCACCACGAGTTAAATTTAGATCCCCGCGTTACGGTAGGCGGACCAGATTGTAAAAAACCTTATTCAGCAAGTATTTATAACATTTCGGCCATGAGTTTTGGTTCATTAAGCCAGAACGCCATTTTAGCCTTAAATGGTGGTGCCAAAATGGGAAATTTCGCACACAATACGGGTGAAGGGGGAATCAGCGATTATCACCGTCAGCCGGGCGGCGATTTAATCTGGCAGATTGGTACCGGTTATTTCGGTTGCCGTAATGCCGATGGAACTTTCAATTATGATGCTTATGCCGAAAGGGCTAAAACTGATCAGGTAAAAATGATCGAAATTAAACTTTCGCAAGGTGCTAAACCTGGTCATGGCGGGATGTTGCCCGCTAAAAAAGTAACTCCGGAGGTGGCCAGGATCCGTTTGGTGCCCGAAGGTAAAGATGTATTGTCGCCACCTGCACACTCTGCTTTTAATACACCAATTGGTTTGATCGAATTTGTTAAAAAACTTCGTGATTTATCCGGTGGTAAACCAGTAGGATTTAAGCTTTGTATTGGCCGTAAAAGCGAATTTTACGCCATTTGTAAAGCGATGGTAGAAACTAAAATTTATCCTGATTTTATTACCGTAGATGGTGGCGAGGGTGGAACAGGTGCTGCGCCACAGGAGTTCTCTAACTCGGTAGGTATGCCTTTACGCGAAGGGGTGGCTTTTGTTTATGATGTATTAAACGGCTTCGACTTAAAAAAACACATTAAAATTATTGCCTCAGGTAAAGTGGCTACAGGTTTCGATCTGGTTAAAAATATCGCACTCGGTGCAGATATGTGTAATGCTGCCCGCGGAATGATGTTTGCTTTGGGCTGTATCCAGGCTTTAGAGTGTAACAGCAATACCTGTCCAACAGGTGTGGCCACGCAAGATCAGAGTTTAATGAAAGGACTTGTGGTGGAAGACAAAACCGTTCGTGTTAAAAACTTCCATAACCTTACCGTGGCTAGTGCCGTTGAGTTATTGGGCGCTGCGGGCTTAAGAGAAACACATCAGTTAAGCCGCGCTTATATCAACAGGAGGGTGAGTCCGAGTGTAATGCAGAGTTATTTAGAAAGTTTTCCATATATCCCTGCAGGCAGTTTGTTACAAACACCCTATCCAACCCGTTACGAACTGGGCATGGCATTGAGTACTTCGGCCAGTTTTGCGCCAACCGATTATAAAGTTTCGGCGGTAGATTATGCACATGCCAATCCATATAGCGATACGATGCATGATGATGGACGATAGTATTATGCGATAACTTCCGAAGTACTTGAGTTGGTGCTTCGCAAGTTTTTCTATAAATATAGAATTATCATCTATAAAGTTTTCATCCTGAGCCTGTAGAAGGACCTGTTTAACTGCTTTAAAAAACGTTTGATTGCTTCAGCCAATTTTATAGGAAGGTTAATGTGCCAGGCCTAAATAGAATTTATTATAAAGTGTTTTTTAGTTACAGGATTATTTTTTAGAAAAGCAGGTGCAGTAGTGCTTGGGTTTGTTCAGCCCTGCTTTTTGCTGCAAGTCCTCTCCCGATGAAAAATCGGGATGCGGGCTTTCCGCTTCAATCAGGTTTAGGTGGCCACAACAGATGGAGAATTAATGCTTAAATCACCAAACGTTCCTACGGAACGAAAACGCCAATTATTCTATTGGCTACCCATGAGGCGTCCCGCTGGGACGGTCAATTGATTAATCCTTCAGTAAAATAATGTCGTTATGTTAAGCATAAGTGTTTTCTGTCTGAGCGTAGTCTAAGACCTTTTACAGTTCGAAACAAAGAAAATATTTGTCTTTCGCCAGGATGCCATTGACGCATCTATTCAAATAGAATGGTCGTCATCTCAACTATAACTGCCGATTTTTCATCGGTAGCAGAATGGAGAGATCTGTGTAACAAGTTATTGAAATCAAATTTAAAAGATTTCTTCCCGAATTTTCGGGATCGAGGCGATACTTCGAGATTATTCAATTTCTTTTCTATCTGTAATTCACATTGATTTTCATACAATAAATTACCCTTCAGGATGGCAATGCTTTTTGCTTTCTTCTTAACCTTATGGCATTATGTGCGGCAAGAGATGTTCTTCAAATCAAACCGTCCCATCGGGACGACGCCTCCTCGGTAGAAAAAAATGAAATGTTTTTTCGTTCCGTAGGAACGTTTTGTATTTTCAGCAGCATAGAGTGATTCGAAGATAATATTATAACAAAAAAAAGGGTTCAAATTTTCATTAAAATTTGAACCCTTTATTGAGGCTATTTGTTAACCCTTAACCCTTAACCCTTAACCCTAAACCCTAAACCCTGCCTAAAACTCTGCGTTTTTCGGGAACCTTGGGAAAGCAATAACGTCGCGGATGTTGGTCATTCCGGTTACGAACAATACCAAACGTTCGAAACCTAAACCAAAACCAGCGTGTGGTGCGGTACCGAAACGGCGGGTATCCAAATACCACCAAAGTTCATCCTGAGGGATATTTAAATCTTCCATGCGTTTGGTTAAGCGGTCTAAACGCTCTTCACGCTGCGATCCACCAATCATTTCACCAATACCCGGGAATAAAATATCCATTGCGGCAACAGTTTGTCTGCCTTCCGCATCCGGCTCATTCTGGCGCATGTAGAACGATTTAATATCTGCAGGGTAATCCGTTAAAATTACTGGTTTTTTAAAGTGTTTCTCTACCAGGAAACGCTCGTGTTCACTTTGTAAATCAGCTCCCCACTCATCAATCAGGTATTTAAACTGTTTCTTTTGGTTTGGCTTCGAAGATTTTAAAATCCTGATCGCTTCTGTATAAGTTAAACGCTCAAAATCGTTTGCCAAACAGAAATCCAGTTTTTCCAACAAGCTGAATTCGCTGCGTTCGTTCTGCGGTTTTTGTTTATCTTCTTCCGCTAAACGGCTGTTTAAGAATTCTAATTCATCCTTGCAGTTATCTAAAGCATATTTAATCACATACTTCATCATGTCTTCTGCAAGCTGCATGTTATCTTCCAAATCTGCAAAAGCAAATTCAGGCTCAATCATCCAAAACTCTGCCAGGTGACGTGTAGTATTCGAGTTTTCAGCCCTGAAAGTAGGTCCGAAAGTATAAATCTTACCAAATGCCATGGCTGCTAATTCACCTTCCAGCTGTCCCGATACCGTTAAGTTGGTGGCGCGGGCAAAGAAATCCTGTGAGAAATCGACTTTACCATCCTCTGTACGTGGCGTATTGTCGAAATCTAAAGTAGTTACCTTAAACATTTCGCCGGCACCTTCTGCATCGCTAGCTGTAATAATAGGAGTGTGCATGTATACAAAACCACGCTCGTTGTAAAACTGGTGAATGGCAAAAGCCAATGCATGACGCACTTTAAAAACGGCATTAAAAGTATTGGTGCGGAAACGCAGGTGTGCAATTTCGCGTAAAAACTCTAAACTGTGTTTTTTAGGCTGTAAAGGAAACTTTTCAGGATCACTATCACCCAAAATTTCTACACTTGTAGCTTTAACCTCTACAGATTGACCTTTTCCAAGGGATTCGATCAATTTACCCGTTGCCGAAATGGCTGCGCCGGTTGTTATTCTTTTTAACAGCTCATCAGGTAAATTATTAAAATCGATTACAACCTGGATATTGCTCATGCAAGACCCGTCATTTAAGGCAATAAACTGATTATTACGGAAGGTTCTAACCCATCCCATAACCGTTACTTCTGTGTCAAATGCTGTCGACTTTAATAAATCTTTAATTTGCTGTCTCTTAATCATATTGTTATTTTTAAAAGGCGCAAATTTAGAAAAAAAAATGTATCAGTTAACAGTTTTCGGTTTTCAGTTGGCAGTTTTTTTAGCATGAGGTTAATTCAAATTGCTAACTGTTAATTGTAAACTGAAAACTACCTACTGCTGCTGCTGCTGTTGTTGCATGGCTTCCATGTATTGTTGGTAGCTATTTTTAGTCCTTACAGTGCTTATTGTTCCTGTGGGTTTGCTGTAGTTCACTTCTTTTGGCTGGAAATAGGTTTCCTGATCGTTGAAATCTTCATCATTATAGCCTACCGATACATTTACTTCCATAATATGTTCGAAGCCGCCTTTGTAAACGCCTTTTACAGGAGAGCAATCGGTAAAGTTACGTCCAACGGCCAAACGCACATGGTTTTCGTTCACAATGCAATTATTGGTCGGGTCTAAACCTAACCAGCCATATTCAGGCAGGTAAGCTTCGGCCCAGGCATGGGTTGCGCCCTCGCCCCGCATACCATCTCTGTTGGGACAAATGTAGCCGCTTACATAACGGGCCGGAATACCAGTTAAACGTAGCATAGCGGTTAATACATGTGCAAAATCCTGACAAACGCCTGCCTTCAGTTTTAAAATTTCCTCAATGGTGGTATCAACTGCCGTTACACCTTTAATGTATTCGAAATTGTTAAAAACATCCGCGCAGTATTTTATAGCGGTTTGGTAAGGGGTATCATCAGCACCTTTAATACCCAGAGCAGTTGCTTTAAGTTGACTAATGCCATCAAAACTTTCCTGCCGTAAATAATCGATATAAGGCACCTCATATTTAAGCATATCCAGGCTGTTCCATTGCTCGCTGCTAAACATATCATCCTGCGGTAAGGGTTTCGCAAAAGTTTCTACGCTTACCTTTGAGAAGATTTTCAGTTGCGTGTGTGGCTCGTTTTGTGTAAAAGTGCCTACCTCGTTGCCGTAATAATCAATAAATATTTCAATTTCGGGACTTCCTGAGATATTCAGGTCGTGTTTAACTACTTTTTGATAGTCATCCTTAATCGGGAACAAAATAATCTGATTGGCACTGTCGCGAACAGGCAATTCGTATTTATAATTGGTGATGTGTTTGATTTTGAAAATTGGCATATTGGCGGTTATTATGTTTTAACACAGCATAATATCCGTGTTAATCTGTGTCCATCTGTGGTTGAAGAATTATGAATTTGCGAAATAATACTCATTTAACAGGTTTCCTATTCCGAAAAGCTCAGCCCTGATCTCCGTAAGGTAATGGTGCAGCTGTTCTTCGTTCATGGTATTTACCGAGCTATAGGTAATCATACTTTTTAGGCGACCTATTTTAAATGATAGATTATTGTAATGTTCGATATTGCTTTCGCTCTTCAACCGGTTAAAATACCTTTCAATATTATTCATGGCGTACAATGCCGAACGCGGAAAATCATTGTTGAGCATCACCAGTTCGATGATGTTTTTCGCATCAAAACCCTGCCGGTAGGTTTTTAAATATAGTTCATAACCACCTAAAGATAATAATAAGTGTTTCCAGTAGGCAATATCCGTTAATAAATCAGGATTACTGCTGATGGAACTAAATTTGATATCCAGAATATCGATAGATTGGATACTTCTTTCCAGGTGTTTGCCGATTTTCATAAAACTTCTGCTTTCGCCGCGCTCCATTACGCTATCTGCTGTACCATGGTACAACATGACCTGTTTAATTAAAACATCCAAAGCTGTTACCGGATCATCCTTTTGTACATACCACAATAATTTTTCGTCCTTTACCGCATGGTAATATTCATTTAAGCATTGCCATAAGTCTTTCGGAATATGTTCCTGCACACTTCTTGCATTTTCACGTGCAAGCGTAACGATGTTTAAGATCGAATTTGGGTTTTCACGGTTTAACAACAGGTATTCAATTACGGCCCGGCTATCGTGCTGGATATTCAATAACTCATTTTCGTCATCTGATGAAAAAATCCTGATTACGGGTTTCCATGTAAATTCCTGTATGGTATCCTGAGAGGAAGCGTAATTTATTTTCAACATGCGCAGCATCCCATCGCTACGCTCCACATACCTGCTTAGCCAATATAGGCTTGATGCAACTCTACTTAACATATCCCGTATTTTAAGAAGTTAAAACCCATGTATCTTTACTGCCGCCACCCTGCGAACTGTTTACTACCAGCGAGCCTTCTTTTAAAGCTACTCTGGTTAATCCACCCGGAACAATCGAAATGCCATCTGGTCCGTTTAAGGCAAAGGGACGGAGGTCTATTCTGCGGGGAGCCAGTTTCCCGTTGATAAAACAAGGCGCAGATGATAAACTGATGGTGGGTTGGGCGATAAAATTGCGTGGATCTTTCAATACTTCAATTTTATATTCTTCTGTTTCCTGTTCAGTGGCCGCGTGTCCCATTAACATACCATAGCCGCCACTTCCATTGGTTTTTTTGATTACCATAGTATTGATGTTTGCAAAAACATATTCCAATTCATCTTTATTACTCAGCTGATAAGTGGGCACATTCTTTAAAATGGGTTCTTCATTAAGGTAGTACCTGATCATATCGGGTACATACGTGTAAACCGCTTTATCGTCGGCCACACCATTGCCTACCGCATTAATAATGGCTACGTTGCCCTTGCGGTAAGCACCCATTAAGCCGGCCACACCCAATACGCTGTTCGGATTAAATACTAAAGGATCAAGATAATCATCATCCACGCGACGGTAGATTACATCAACCTGTTGCAGGCCGGTAGTGGTTTTCATAAATACTTTTTGATCTTTAACCACCAGATCGCGGCCTTCTACCAGTTCTACACCCATTAGACGGGCCAAGGTAGTATGTTCGTAATAAGCAGAATTATACATGCCCGGACTAAGCAGTACTATGGTTGGGTTAGAAACTGCCCTGGGGGAGAGGGTCATTAAATTTTTATACAGTATGGCAGGATACTCTGTCACACTTCTTACGCCACATTGTGGAATCAAATCGGGGAATAATCTTTTGGTAATTTCCCTGTTCTCGAGCATGTAACTTACACCAGATGGTGTGCGTAGATTATCCTCCAGTACATAAAATGTTCCATCATGGTCTCTTATTAAGTCGATACCTGCAATGTGGATATAAATATCGTGCAATACATTAACATTGTGCATCTCTCTTAAAAAATGCGGACAAGAATAGATTACATTGATGGGTACAATTTTATCTTTCAGGATAAATTGATTGCTATAAACGTCCTTTAAGAACAGATTTAATGCTTTTAAACGTTGTTTTATTCCTTTTTCTATAAAACTCCATTCAGTTGACGTAATAATTCGGGGAATAATGTCGAAAGGAAAGATTTTTTCGATTCCTTCGCCGCTATCATACACGGTAAAGGTAATTCCCTGACTCATGAATAGTTTTTTTGCCAGTTCTTCCTTTTTGTTTAAGTTTTCGAGCGATTCTTTAGAGAAGTTATTGATAAAGTTTGAATAATGATTTCTATAATGATCACCATTAAGAAACATTTCATCGTAAGTTTTGGGATGATTAAAGTAATTTTTTATAAAATCTTCTATCATTTTGCTTAAATATTTCCTTAAAGTATGATTTTGAAAGGTAAAAATTTAATTTTTAAGGTAAAAAAATCAATTTTGTATATATTTTTATTGATTTATGAATTTATTTTTAGTGAATTATTGATTTTTATACAAAATATTTAATTTTTTTGTTGAAAATACTTGCTAATATCAATAAAGTTTGTACTTTTGTAATGCTCGTTAATTATTATTATATATTTGGTTTAAAAAAAGCGCTGGTAACGGCGCTTTTTTTACAAAAATTCAAGACTTATTCATAATCAACATAAACCAAACAACCTAAACTAAGTAAGCTCCAGAAAAACTGGGGCTTTTCTTTTTTTTTGTGTCATCATCAAAACGATCCGATAGTTATTGAATGAAGCGTAGAGGAAAGGAGGGAAATGTCGTTATCCTCGCGCATGCGGGGATCTTAATGCTTTAGCGCTAATATCTCGTCAAAATTTTTGGCATAAAAAAAGCTACCCTGATTAGGATAGCTTTTCAATATATGTTTTGTTGTTGTTATGCTTCTGAATAAGTGATTTTATTCACGTGTTTATCAATTTCCCATCTTCCTGTTCCTTCTTCACCAATTACTTCGAATAATTCCAGCGCTCTACGTGCTTTGTATTCTTCTTCGCGTTGCTCTTTCAGGAACCAGTTCAAAAATTCCATGGTTACGAAATCCTGCTCTTTGTGGCATTTTGCTGCCAGGTTTTTAAAGCTCTGTGTAATGGCGATTTCTGCTTCTAAAGCATCTTCGAAAACTTCTCTAAATCCAGCGAAGTCGGTTTTGATGCCGGTAACCTCTGGAGAGATTGCATTTCCACCCATATCCAATACATATTTGAATAACTTTAACTGATGTACTCTTTCTTCTTCAGATTGCTTTAAAAAATAATCTGCTGAAAAGTCGAATCCATTTTGGTCACACCAAGATGACATTGATAAATATAGTGATGAAGAGTGAGCTTCTTTTTTTATTTGCTGATTTAATAATGTTTCGATATCCTGAGATATTAAACATTTGATACGCATTAGATCTTTCATATTTCTGTACTTTAATAACAATACAAATGTAAACCGAATTTGTTCGCGATTCTAATTTATTTGCAATATGAAATTAGTCTAAATTGCTGATAATTAGTTATTTGTAATCAGTTTAAATAAGAGAAGTAAGGGAGTAAGATGTAGTATGGATGATGGAATAACGCGAGACGGATAGTAGTTGAGGATCAGCAGGATAATAAAGGGTTAATTACTAATTACCAATGATCAATTTGTCATTAACCAATTAGCGAATCGCCAAAGAACAGTTTCAGTTGGCAATTTTCAGTTAACAGTTTGCTATGACCAGTTAACCGATTTAAACAATTAACCGATTATACTAATAAACCAATCTATAAAGGCAATCGCTGATGATGTGGTTGAGTTTAAACATGGTAAAGGTTCCTTGCAATAAATCTTTCAAGGCAATAATTTCTAAGGCACTTAATAAATAAATGTGCTCGCAACCATTAAAGGTAACTAATTCGAAATCGGCTTTATGGGTATTTAAAAGAAGTGCGTCGATATCGATATTTTCGACAACCTTTTTTAGTTTTTGAAGCGAAAGGCAGTTATAGCGGGCAAACTTGCCGCCAAAATCTACATAAAAGCAGTTTAATTTATCTGACTGATAAATAGAACCATGGGTATTTGAGAATACGTTAACCAGTTCGTTAATGTCAATACATGCTTTTTCCATCGGTTACAAAAATTGGCATTATTTAGATTAAATACAAATAAAAACCAAAATAAATTTGAGAAGCAGTTGTGATTGGCGTTTGGCGGTGCCAGGAGAAAGACCATAGGCTAATTATTTGATTTTAAAAATCATGTGATGGTATAATCCGCCCATAAATTGTTTTTCGTTCTGGATAACGAAATTCATTTTTTCGTAAAGCCTCAAAGCGTCTGGATTGTTTTTTTCTACCAATAAGCCAACTGTATGTTGATCAAGTTTTTTAGCCCAGCTGATACCTGCTTTAATCAGTTGCTTTCCTATTCCTTTCCCTTGGGCTGAAGGGTTAACGCTGATGCTATCCAGGTAAAACTCTCCGTCTTCAGTTTCTGTATCTTGATTGGCGTTGTTTGCATGGTAATGTTCAACTACAAAATTAAGAAATGGTTTGCGGAGTTCGGGCAGTTTTCCTCCATCATAAGCGTTCAGTGATCCCAGAACTTTACCTTCTTCTTCAAAAACCAGCGTATTTTCGTAACTGTATTGATTGCCCTCCATCTGAAAAAAATGAGTAAAGATTTCTTTCAGCACGTGCCCCTCTTCAACATGGGTTAATTTACTCGCCAGTTTGCCCATCGCCTGGATAATCAATGGCACTACTGCTGTAGCATCAGTGGGTTTAGCTGGTCTGATCATTATATATCGCTCAGGTTAAAGGTTTCTGCCACACGGATTCCCTTTTCAGTGCATTGTAAGGTGCAGCATTCGTTAATGGGGTCGTGCTCTAAGTACAATATATAGTTGTTGTTAACGGCTTCTTCTAAAAAAGCCTGTTTTTCTGTTAATGTTTTTAAGGGGAACATATCATAGGCCATTACATACGGTAGGGGAAGGTGACCAACCGATGGTAAAAGATCGGCCATATAAACGATCGTTTTTCCTTTATAATTGATTTTAGGTAACATCATGGCATCAGTATGGCCGTAAGCAAAGCTGATATTGATATCCTTTTGCCATTCGATATTTTCTTTTTCGGCTACAAATTTAAGCTGTCCGCTTTCCTGAATAGGTAAAATATTTTCTTTCAAAAACGAAGCCTTTTCCCTTGCATTCGGTTCAACTGCCCATTGCCAGTGTTTTTCGTTACTCCAGTATGTTGCATTTTTGAAAGCAGGGATTAGCTTTTCGTTTTCCCTTACAATTGTCCCACCTACATGATCAAAATGAAGGTGTGTAAGGAAAACATCTGTAATATCTGCCATGCCAAATCCAAGGTGCGAGAGCGATTTTTCCATAGAATCATCACCATGCAGGTAATAATGGCTAAAAAACTTCTCGTCCTGTTTGTTTCCGATACCTGTATCCACTAAAATCAACTGATTTTCTTCTTCGATCAATAAACATCGCATGGCCCAGGTACAAAGGTTATTGCTATCGGCAGGATTGGTTTTTTGCCAGATGGCCTTAGGTACAACGCCGAACATGGCGCCGCCGTCTAATTTAAATAAGCCTGTGTTTATGGTGTGGAGTTTCATTTGATATTAGATGTAAAAGGTAAATGGCTGATGTAACTTGGGCTAAAAATAAGAAAACCCTTTAGGATTAACTAAAGGGTTTTTTTAATTATGATATAAATAACTAAAACTGATAGTTTACCAGGAGATAGCCGGTAGTTATCCCTGTTTTTATGGATGTTATTGTGGAAAATCCATTTGAAATTTCTCCACGGGCCTCAATTCCAAAATGCTTAACCGTTAATCCTGCACCCAAAAGGGCGCCTTGATCAAATTTCCTAAGTTTATCAAAGGAGTTATGTTGATTTATAGTTGTTGTTGAATGGAAAGTGTCCTCAAAAATTGTATTTTCTTTGAGTTTAATGGCATATGCACTACTTACACCTAAATTTAAGAAAGGTTTAAGTGAAGTATTAGCGAAAGTATATCTGAACATTGCGCTCAGCTTTAAATATTTTCCATCAAAAGCATAGGTTTGATTTGAGTATTGAAAATCAGATTGCTTGCTTTGGTTTGTGCCATTGAATTTAAATGACCTATAAAGTAAATCAAAATTAATGCCTAGTTTTTCGGATGATCTGGGGATTATTAAGAGTAATGATACTCCAGGCGCAATATTAGTTGAGCTTTTAAAGTCGATATCTCCGAATGATAGTGTTGAGTAACTTCCGCCTAAAATAAGGCTAAACTTAGCTGTTAAGTTCTCGTTTTTAGCGCTTGTAGGTTTATATGAATCTGGCTTAGATTGATTGTGTTTTTGAATAATTTTGATAATATCACTCTCATAGAAGCTAACTTTTCCTATTTCATTATCGCTGATCTCTTTGTCGTTGATAAATAGGTTTTTAAGTTGTTCTTTATAGTCTGAATTATATGCAATCTGATTTTTTGATTCATTTACATAATATCGCTTATTGATTAACTCTTCCGTTTTGTCCCCATTATTGATAAAAAGGTGGCTTCGGTCGTCAACGTATTTAAGTAAGGTTAAGTCGCCTTCGTTTAAAATACGGAGAAAAAGAACTTTATCCTCAAATGAAGGTTCTTTATCAAAGCCTAATTTACCTAATTGTTGTGGAGATGTTTCAAGTTTAACCGCTTTTGAAATATAAGACTCCTTGTATTTATCATCGGTTATTCCAAAACCATTGATGCTTTTTGCATCCAGGTTTTGTGGCTTATCATTTAAAGTAGGATAATAATTGATTGATAAAGGATTTTTGTTCCAGTTTTTGTAATCAATATATCCTTTAACTGTATCATTATTTAATTTAATAATATAGCCTTTAAGAATGGTTTTTTGAGCATGTAATAATTGAGCTGTGCTTACGATAGAAAGCACAGCTAAAAAAAGAGTTTTTTTCAATGTAAAGAAAATTGAGACGTTAATCCAGTGGTTTATTTTATAAATGTATCACTTCACCATATGCATCAGCAGCAGCTTCCATAATGGCTTCGCTCATAGTTGGGTGAGGGTGAACAGATTTAATTATTTCATGTCCGGTAGTTTCTAATTTACGGGCAACTACAATTTCGGCAATCATTTCGGTAACGTTGGTACCAATCATGTGTGCACCTAATAATTCTCCGTATTTGGCATCAAAGATTAATTTTACGAAACCATCTTTAGCACCGGCAGCACTTGCTTTACCTGAAGCTGAAAATGGGAATTTACCGATTTTTAATTCGTAACCTGCTGCTTTAGCCGCTTTTTCGGTATAACCTACAGAAGCAATTTCTGGTGTGCAATAAGTACATCCAGGAATGTTGTTATAATCCAAAGGCTCAGCATGCTGACCAGCGATTTTTTCTACGCAGATAATACCTTCTGCAGAAGCAACGTGTGCTAAAGCTTGTCCGCCAACTACATCACCAATTGCATAGTAACCTTTTACTGAAGTATTGTAAAACTCATCAGTAACGATTTTACCTTTTTCGGTTTTGATACCGGTTTCTTCTAAACCAATGTTTTCGATATTGGCTACAATACCAGCAGCTGAAAGTACGATATCAGCCTCGATAGTTTGCATACCCGAAGCTGTTTTAACTGAAACTTTGCAACCTGCACCGCTGGTATCAACCGACTCAACGCTTGCTGAAGTCATAACGTCGATACCCACTTTTTTCAAGCTGCGTAATAACTGTTTAGAAACGTCCTCATCCTCAACCGGAACAACGTTATCCATAAATTCTACGATGGTTACTTTAGTGCCCATTGTAGCGTAGAAATAAGCAAATTCTACACCGATAGCACCAGAACCTACCACTACCATGCTTTTAGGTAATTCAGGAAGTACCATTGCCTGGCGGTAGCCAATAATTTTTTTGCCGTCTTGTTTAAGGTTCGGTAATTCTCTTGAGCGGGCACCGGTAGCGATGATGATATTCTTAGCACTTAGTTCCTGTTGAGAACCATCGGCACCTTTAACTTCTAGTTTGTTCCCTGGTTTTACTTTACCAGTTCCCATGATTACGTCAATTTTATTTTTCTTCATTAAAAACTGAACGCCTTTGCTCATGCCATCGGCAACGCCACGGCTGCGTTTTACCACAGCTGCAAAATCTGCAGTTGCGCCAGCAGTAGTAATTCCGTAATCAGCAGCATGATTAATATATTCGAAAACCTGAGCGCTTTTTAAAAGTGCTTTAGTAGGGATACATCCCCAGTTTAAACAAATACCACCTAATGATTCACGCTCTACAATGGCAACTTTTAGTCCCAATTGTGAAGCTCTGATTGCAGCTACGTAACCACCTGGGCCGCTGCCTAAAACAATAACGTCGTAATTCATCTGTTTTTTTTAATTTGTTATTTATCTGTCAGATGGAGCTTACCATAATTAAATCATCATTTTTAGAGATATTTAATTATGGACGGTTCATATCTAATTTTAAAGAGATTTGTTTTTTAATTGTTCTGCATGTACAATGTAATGTTCCGATTCTTTACCGGTTAAAGGAATACTCCTTTGCATTACAAAAATTAAAAAGAGCTTGCTCCCTTAATAATCGCTCAAAACTAAAAAAAAAATGTCAATTGAATAGGGCAATATTGAGATAGCTGTTAAAATTTACAATGGTTGAATATTGTTTTGATCATTCTATTTTAAAATATCAGTCAGAATGAATACAATCTGCAGAATAATATATGGGTTAGTTAATAAAAAGTCAAATAACCAGGATGTTTAAGGCTTAAAAATTGTTGTTAATATGTATTATTTGAAAAATACCAATGTTAACTTAAGTTTCATGCTTAAATTATAATCAACTGATTGTTTCGTTATTAAAAATTTAGCTTTATTATCAATGTATTGATAAACTGAAAGTTATAACCCATGCAATATGTGTTAAATGTTGAAAAGTTTTGCCTGACTTAATAATTATTTAACATTGGATGTTAAAATGTGTTAAATTTTATTAGGACATTTGCAGCCATAAAATCCCTATTTAGATTATTATTCAACAACAAAAAACATTTAAAAAACAAAGTATGAAGAAATCTTTACTTTTAAGATTAGTACTGGTTATTGTTGCATTTGTAGGTATTACTTTTGGTGTTAACGCACAGGTAACTACATCATCAATAACAGGAACAATTAAGGATGCCAAAGGCGCCTTACCCGGTGCAAGTGTTAAAGCAACACATACACCAACGGGTACTGTTTATTCTGTATCTACAAACAATGATGGTCGTTTTACAATTGGCGGCACACGTGTAGGCGGACCTTACACTATTGAAATTAGTTTTGTTGGTTACAGACCTGAAAAATTAGCTGATGTTTATTTAAAATTAGGTGAGCCTTATTTATTGAACGTTGTATTATCAGATAATAGTTCTACCTTATCTGAGGTTAATGTTGTTGGTCAAAGTACTAATAGTATAATGAACTCAAGTAGAAACGGTACTTCTACGGTTATTACAAAACAACAGATTCAAAGTTTGCCAACTATTACTCGTAGTGTTAACGATTTAACACGTTTAACGCCTCAGGCAAATAATACTTCAATTGGTGGTGGTAACTATCGTTCAAATAACTTTACTGTAGACGGTGCTAACTTTAACAACCAGTTTGGTATTGGCCAGAACATCCCTGCTGGTGGTTCCCCAATCTCAATCGATGCATTAGAGCAAATTTCAATCAATGTTACGCCATTTGATGTTCGTCAAACTGGTTTTACAGGTGGATCTGTTACTGCAGTAACTCGCTCGGGAACAAATACTTTTACTGGAAGTGCTTTTTACACCATGCGTGGTGACGAGCAACAAGGAAAAAGAATTGGTGAAACTTATAGAATTCCTTCATTACAAAAACTTGATGAGAAAAATTACGGTGCAAGTTTTGGTGGACCAATTATTAAGGATAAATTATTCTTTTTCGTAAATTATGAGAAAAAGCATACCATCCAACCGGGCACTACTAAAATCGCTTCTACGCCAGAACTTCCATTCGGCGGATCATCTCCTTCTTTTGTATCTAGACCAACGGTTGATTTTTTAAATGGTGTTTCTTCTTATTTACAATCTAAGTACGGATATGCAACAGGTCCATACCAAGGCTATTCAAATATCAGCGATAACGAAAAAATGTTTGCCCGTTTAGATTGGAATATTTCTAAGACTCAACGTTTCAGTGTACGTTATAATCAGGTAGAAAGTCAATCGCCATCGTCTTTGAGTAATTCTACCACGGGTTCTGGTGTAACATTTGCGGCGGCAAATAATAGAGTTGCAAATACTGCATTATCATTTGCGAATTCAAATTACTATCAGGCAGCAAATTTATATTCAGGAGTTGCAGAGTTGACATCTTCTTTTGGTAGCAAGATTACAAACGTTGCAAGGGCGACTTATTCTCATCAAAATGATCCAAGGACATCAGATAGTAGCCCTTTTCCATTGGTTGATATCTTAGATGGTTCTTCTGTTATAACATCATTTGGTTATGAGCCATTTACTTATGGTAACTTAAGAGATGTTAAAGGTTATACTTATTCTGATGATTTAAGTATTGCCTTAGGTAAACACAACTTAAGTGTTGGTGTACAAGCAGAGTTTAGCACAACTAAAAATGGTTTCCAACGTTTTGGTACAGGTTATTATGTATTTAATTCTTGGGCTGATTTTGTAAATGGAGCAAAGCCATCTAATTACGCAGTAACATATCCTTTAACTGCTGATGGTTCTCAAGCTTACCCAAGCTTTAAATTCAATCAATATTCTGCTTATTTACAGGATGAATTTACTGTTACAGACCGTTTAAAATTAACTGCAGGTTTACGTGTTGAACAAGCTAGTTATCCAGATGTTAGTGAAGTTAAAACGCATCCTTTGGTAGCAGGTTTAAATTTTGCCGGACAAAAAGTAGATACAGGTGTTTTACCTGAAAACAGAATTTCTTATTCACCTCGTTTTGGTTTTAACTGGAATGTATTTGGTGATCGTTCGTTCCAGGTACGTGGCGGAACAGGTATCTTTACTGGTCGCATTCCTTTCGTATGGATCGTTTCTCAATCAGGTGATGCTGGTTTACTACAATATACTCAAACATATTCTGGTCAGGCTAATACTCCATTTTTTAATCCAAGTATTGCGCCGAATTTATTATCTGCAGCACCTGCGGCGGGTTCATCAATTCCAAGTAGTATTAGTGTAATGTCTCCTAATTTGAAATTCCCTCAAACCTGGAAATCAAGTATTGCATTTGATATTAAATTACCTTGGGGTATCGTTGGTACTTTGGAAGGTATTTATGGTAGAGATTTAAATGTAGCTGTTGCAAAAAATATCAACTTGGTAGATCCTATTGCTTTAAATATTAGTGGCTATGGTGATACAAGACCTATGTTCCCTTCTGGTGGACAGTTGCCAACAACTGCAATTGGTGCATTTGCAAGGCAAAACGTATCATTAACAGGTGCGGGTGCTGTTGCTACAACTGCAGCTACCACTAGTTCTTCTGGTTTTAACGTAATTCAAATGAGCAATGCAAAAGGCGGATATAACTGGCAAGCTACTGCTCAATTGACTAAACAATTCCAAGGTGGTCTTAGTGCTATGATTGCTTATACACGTTCTGATCAACGTAATTATGGTGATGGCGGCGGCGATCAGTTATTAAACCTTTGGTCGATACCTCAAACATCTGGTAATCCTAATTCACCAACTTTAAGCTACTCTAGTAACTTAAATCCTGATCGAATAATTGCTAATATCTCTTATAGAAAAGAATATTTTGCCAATTTAGCAACGTCATTCTCATTATTTTATGAGGGTTCTCAACAAGGAAGATTCTCTTATACTTATAGTACGGATTTTAACCGCGATGGTATTTCAGGAAATGATTTAATTTATATTCCAAAAGACGCGTCTGATATTACATTTAGTGGTAACGTAGTTGTAGGTACAGGTACTCAACAAAAAACATATACACCTCAGCAACAAAGCGATATTTTTATGGCCTATATTGAGCAAGATAAGTATCTAAGCAAGCATAAAGGTGAATATGCTCAGCGTAATGCTGCAACTTCTCCTTGGAGAAATCAATTTGATTTCAGATTAACCCAAGAGGTTTTCAAGAATTATGGAAAAAGTAAAAACTCTTTTCAGGTAACTGTTGATATATTTAACGTTGGTAACTTATTAAACCGTAAATGGGGTAATGTAAACTTCGTTAATAGTACTTCTATTTTAGTTCCACAAAACGTTGGTGCTATTAATAACACAACCAAACCAACATTCAGATTGAATACGGCTAATAATGATATTGTTAGAGAGACATTTGGTACCTCTCAAACAATATCATCAACTTATTATATGCAGTTTGGTGTTCGCTATAACTTTAACTAATACTTAATACAGTTATATTACTAATGCCTAGATCGAAAACGATCTGGGCATTTTTTTTATAATTTAGATTTAAATCGTTGTTTTTTAGTTGGTTCGTGTAATAAACTGACTACTTGATGTAAAGAAATAACTGCTTTAATAGTTGATTGCTATTTTTAACAAAGAAAACAAAAAACTATTATGAAACGCACGCTCTCTCAGAAAAACACTCTTTTCTCCAATTAGATTATAATGTTTTGCTTTTAAGCAGCACATCCCTCCAAATCTGATTCAATTTTAATGCCTAAACTTTTGTGCTTTTTATAATAGGATCACCCATTGTTTAACCCAATGATTAAATCTATATGAATTAAATTTTAAAACATCTAAACATGAAAAAAATCTATTATGCATTTGCGGTGCTCGTTATTTTTCTGAGTGCATGTAAAAAAGAAACTTCTGTTAAGGAGGAACAATCGCAAGACACTTCGGTAAAAGTTATTACCTATCATTTAAAGAATGGTGGGCAGGTTACTGTTCAAATTAATGATAATGGAGAATACGTTGTTGGAGGCGATGTTGTTTTATCAAAAGATCAGATTGCTTATTTGGAATACAATAAGGTTGGAGATGGTAAAACTACTACGCCTAGAAGCACCTTTACAGCTGAGTTTCAAAAATTATGGCCAGGGGGAATTGTTTACTACGTTATTAATAATGCCTCCCATAGTTCGCTAATCTTAAATTCGATTAGCGATTGGGAAGCCAGTACGCCAATTCGTTTTGTACAACGGACTAATCAGGCTAATTATATAAATTTTCAAGGAGCGCCACCAAATGGATCAGGAGATTCACAATTAGGTATGATAGGTGGGGAGCAGTTAATTAGGCTAGCTGCAAATGCAGATAAGACTACTGTCACCCATGAAATTGGGCATGCTATAGGATTATTTCATGAACAAACTAGGGCAGATCGAGATCAGTACATTAATATTAATTCTGCGAATATAAATAATACTTGGAGGTCTCAATACGAAATTTATAGCTTAGGTACAGGTTCTGAAATTGGAACTTTCGATTTTTATTCTATAATGTTATACTATCCATATAATAGTGCAGCCAGTGTGGGCGGGAATACCGCGCCTCAAATGACAAAAAAAGACGGTTCTATATGGGGCTATAATGAATATTTGTCGCAAGGCGATATAGATGGGGTTAATGCTTTGTATAAAACAATATATTATAAAGTTACTTCAGGACGTGGTGAGGAATATCAGATGGATGATTATAATGAGTCTTATGATACAAATGAATTAATTCAATTTTACAGTGATCCAAACTTAACCATTCCTTTAGAATTACCAAGAGATGTTACCATTCGTGTTTCTTACACAAAAGTTGAATATCCTTACTCAGAACATGCGGTCACTAGTAATATGTATTATGATGTAACGATACCCCAGGGCTATACAAATTTTGCAGCAGCAATGGAAACCCGTATACACTATAATGGAAATATGGGAATACAGGCAGGAAGTTATTATATGGGATTGAGTTCTATGAGCATCATAAATGCTTTTAGTGTTCATGTTTACTAAAAATTATAATCTTCTATAATATTGTGTTATTGGTAGATGCATCTCTACTTAGATATTGTAAATAAAAAAGGGGCTGAAATTTTATTTCAGCCCCTTTTCAATATATTATTAACTTTTAGTTATAAACGAAAGTTCCTTTTTCGCTTTCGATAGTTACCTGTTTCTGATCCCCTTTTTCTACACGGCCTATTACCTGCGCATCGATATTAAAGCTTTTTGAGATCTCGATGATGTGATCTGCAATCTCCTGAGGTACGTATAGCTCCATTCTGTGGCCCATATTAAATACCTTATACATTTCCTTCCAATCGGTGCTCGATTGCTCTTGTATCAATTTAAATAGCGGCGGGATAGGGAATAGATTATTCTTGATGACGTGGATATCCTCATTGATGAAGTGTAACACTTTAGTTTGAGCGCCGCCACTGCAATGTACAATACCATTAATCTGACTGCGATAGCTTTCTAAAATCTTTTTAATTACCGGTGCATAAGTACGGGTAGGTGATAATACCAATTTACCAACAGTTGTTTTGCCAAAACCTTCGATTTCTATTTCTTCGGCCAATTGTTTTTGACCAGAGAAAACCAGGTCGAAAGGAACGGCAGGATCAAAACTTTCAGGATAGGTATTGGCAACAGATTTCTCAAAAACATCGTGACGGGCCGAGGTTAATCCGTTTGAGCCCATGCCGCCATTATATTCGGTTTCGTAGGTTGCCTGTCCGT
The DNA here is from genome assembly GCF_000633455.1 of Pedobacter jeongneungensis. GTDB lineage: Bacteria > Bacteroidota > Bacteroidia > Sphingobacteriales > Sphingobacteriaceae > Pedobacter > Pedobacter jeongneungensis_A. The sequence continues at coordinate 19,298 of NZ_AYMG01000033.1, read as the reverse complement.
ATGAGGCTAATGCCACAATTACGTCGCCAGGTTTAATGTTATCGTTGCTGATGATGTCTTCGCGCTTTAACCTGCAGGTTACAGTAGAATCGACGATAATGGTTCTTACCAGGTCGCCTACATCTGCGGTTTCGCCGCCGGTTGAGTAAATGGAGATGCCCTGTTCGCGTAAATCGGCCAAAATTTCTTCGGTTCCATTAATTACGGCAGCAATCACTTCGCCGGGAATCAGGTTTTTGTTGCGGCCAATGGTTGAGGATAAAAGGATATTATCGGTAGCACCCACGCAGATCAAATCGTCGATATTCATGATGATGGCATCTTGTGCAATGCCTTTCCATACCGAGATATCGCCGGTTTCTTTCCAGTAAACGTAAGCTAAAGAAGATTTGGTGCCGGCACCATCGGCGTGCATAATGTTGCAATATTCCTCATCTCCACCTAAAATATCGGGGATGATTTTGCAGAACGCTTTAGGGAAAATTCCTTTGTCGATGTTTTTGATGGCATTGTGCACATCTTCTTTTGAGGCAGAAACGCCGCGTTGATTGTACCTATTATCACTCATGTTGCCGCAAAGATAGTTTTTTAAGGTGGAAGGTAAAAGGGGAGAAGTTAGAAAGTAGGAAGTCGGGAGTCCGAAGTCCGGAGTCGATGGTAAACTGTGAGTCTTTGACAGAGGTTTTTACCTGCCCAAGGCTTATTCTAACAAGAAAATTGAAAGTGATTTTGGAAGCGAAAGTTGTCATTCCATGGCGGTTTGCAGTCCCGCTTTTCCTGCTGCCGTTTTAAAGCTGTGGAACAGAAAAAATATTTAACGAATAAAACGGCATTCGTACAATCGGGCTTAGGATATTGAGAGTTGTTCATTGTGGCGGTTTTTTTTCCTTGCACAGGCCTATCTAAAATAAACCTGATTGGATGGATGCTGGTGCAGCAATATTAAAATTGGTAGGACGATGGAAGCAGGAAGGAAAGCAGGGCTGCTTTAACCGATGAGTATAGGGATTGCTTTCCCTAAAAAAAATACGCGACACAATCAGCAGTTTTCAATTTGCAGTTTGCAATTTACCGTACGAATGAACCATTGGCAAATGAACCAATGAACTAAAAAAACAAAGGGCGTAAAGTTTAAAACCTTACGCCCTATACCTTAAACCTTACGGCTTAAATCTATTTCATGAATAATAATTCTCTGAATTTTGGTAAAGGCCAAACGCTGTCGTCAACAATCTGCTCTAATTTATCAGCATGGTAACGGATGATATCGAAGTAAGATTTAACTTTTTCATCGTAAGCGATCGCTTTTTCGCGGGTATCTTCGATTTTGTTGGTTACTTTACGTTCTTCTAACATCGCATCGATATTGGTTTTTACAATTTCTAAATGCTCAGATAGTTTTTTAACGATATCGATAGAAACTTTGCTGTCTACACCAATTGCTTTTAATCCTTGTACGTTTGCGATTAAAGAGTTTTGGTAAGCAATAGCAGCAGGAATAATGGCTGTGTTAGCCACTTCGCCCATTACACGTGCTTCGATCTGTAGTTTTTTGTAGAAGTTTTCTAACATGATTTCATGACGGGCATGAATCTCACGTGCACTGTAAATACCTGTTGAAGCAAATAACTCAGCAGATTTTTCAGTTAAATAAGCATCTAAAGCTTTTGGTGTAGTTTTGATGTTTGATAAACCGCGTGTTGCAGCTTCATCTTCCCACTCCTGGCTATAACCATTTCCTTCGAAACGGATGCCTTTAGATTCTTTGATGTATTTTTTGATCACTGTTAATAAAGCGATGTCTTTTTTATCACCTTTTTTGATCAATTTATCAACCTCTGTTTTAAACTTAACCAATTGCTCAGCCATAATCGCGTTTAAGATGGTCATAGGAGCAGAAGAGTTTGCTGATGAACCAACAGCTCTCAACTCAAATTTGTTACCTGTAAATGCGAAAGGAGAAGTACGGTTACGGTCGGTATTATCCAACAAAATCTGTGGGATTTTAGGAATACCTAACCAAAGTGCATTATCTTCTTTGATTTTTTTGCTAATACGTGAGTGCTCGATCTCATCTAATACATCGTTCAGTTGAGAACCTAAGAAGATAGAGATAATTGCAGGTGGCGCTTCGTTTGCACCTAAACGGTGATCGTTGCTTACCGATGCAATACTTGCACGTAATAAATCAGCATGCTCGCTAACCGCTTTAATTGTATTTACAAAGAAAGCAAGGAACATTAAGTTGTTTTTAGGCGTTTTACCTGGTGCCAATAAGTTTTTACCAGTATCGGTAATTAAGCTCCAGTTATTGTGTTTACCTGATCCGTTGATGCCAGCATAAGGTTTTTCGTGCAATAATACACGGAAATGGTGACGACGGGCAACTTTCTCCATCAAATCCATCAACAATTGATTGTGATCGATAGCTAAGTTGATTTCTTCATAAATTGGTGCACATTCAAATTGAGAAGGCGCAACCTCATTGTGACGGGTTTTTAATGGAATACCTAATTTCAAAGCTTCGTTTTCGAAATCTACCATGTAGCTGAATACGCGCTCTGGAATAGAACCGAAATAATGATCTTCTAATTGTTGTCCTTTAGCAGACATGTGACCGAACAAAGCACGACCGGTTAATAATAAATCCGGACGGGCGTTGAATAATGACTCATCAACTAAGAAATATTCTTGCTCAATACCTAATGATGCATTTACTTTAGTAATGCTTTTATCGAAATATTGGCATACATCAACAGCAGCTTTATCAAGTGCAGCTAATGCTTTTAATAATGGCGCTTTATAATCTAAGGCTTCGCCTGTGTATGATACAAAAACTGTAGGGATGCAAAGGGTTTTACCTGCTTTACTTTCCATAATGAAAGCTGGAGAAGAAGGATCCCATGCAGTATAACCACGGGCTTCGAAAGTATTACGAATACCGCCGTTAGGGAAACTTGAAGCATCTGGTTCTTGTTGAACTAATGCGCTACCAGCAAATTTTTCGATAGCACCATCACCGCTCGGCTCAAAAAACGAATCGTGTTTTTCGGCAGTTGTACCAGTTAATGGCTGGAACCAGTGCGTGTAGTGCGTTGCGCCAGCGCTCATTGCCCAGGCTTTCATAGCTGTAGCAATTTGGTTAGCATCGTCAGAATTGATTAATTCACCTTGGTTGATAGATGAAATTAATTTTTCATACACGTCCTTAGATAAGAAATCTCTCATTTTTTTCTTATCAAATACATTCGAGCCGTAAAAATCAGAAATTTTCGCCGAAGGAGATTTAACTTCAGGTGAAATTCTATTTTGAGCCTCTTTTAATGCGATGGTTCTTAAGCTTTTCATTAATTTGTTATGTTTTTTGTCAAAAATAGCATATTTTATTAATTTTTGTAAAACAATCGCATGAAATATGTGAATTTTACTGAAAATGAAATAAAAAAATGTTTTTCAGATGAAAAATTTCATTTTTTGTAAAGAAAATAGATTTTTTAAATGTTTTATGGAATCGATGATTTTGTTGCATCATCCTATAAAACTTTAAAACTATGTTCAACTCTTCAATTAACGTATACAAAACCGAGTGGCTCGATCTTGTATTTGCAAACCGCAACAAAAACTATGGTGCTTACGATTTAAGGTCTAAATCTTCGAAGATTATGACGAGGGCGCTTTTCGTAGCGGGAAGTTTATTTGTACTCGCCTGTTTCTCTCCTTTAATTTATGCGAAGTTGGTTCCTAAAGAAGATGCGGTTGTAGAAACAGCAAAAGTTATTGATTTAACGGATGTGATTCACCAGATGAAACCGGATCTGCCTAAACCAGAGGAAAAACCTGAGCCAAAAAAGGTAGAACCGGTAAAGGTTAAAACGGTAGCCTTATCTAATAATATAGTTGTTGTAAATAAAATAAATCTGCCAGATCCACCAACGATTAAAGAAATCGAAAATGCTGTGATCAGTGATAGAACACAAGAGGGGATTGTAGCTCCAAATCTGGTTATTCCAGATGCAAAAGGTAACGGTGATGGAACAGGAACTGCTAAAGAAGGTGAAGGAAAAGGAGAAGATACAAATATCTATATTAATGGTGGTGTTGATGAATATCCTGAATTTACCGGTGGTGCCAAGGCATGGTCTAAATATATGGAGCGTAATTTAAGGTATCCATCAAGAGCGCAGGATGAAGGTGCAGCCGGAAAAGTATTTGTGAGTTTCGTGGTAGAGAAAGATGGTTCCATCACCGATGTATCGGTAATTAAAGGAATCGGTTTTGGTTGCGACGAAGAAGCAATTAAAGTAATTAAAAAATCACCGTTATGGAAACCAGGTAAAAATAAAGGTGTGCCGGTGCGTGTGAGGTATAATATGGCCATCAACTTCCAGATTTCTAATTAAATATTGAAAAATGAAAAATGCCCTTTTAATATTCGTTTTTGTTTGCTTTACAGCTACTTATTTGAATGCTAAAATTGTAAAAGATGTAGATACTTCTAAAATACATAGCATTAAGCTGGCAAATGCCGATTTAAAGATTGGTAGGGTTAAGTTTTTAATCCGCGGGGGTATTGTATCTACTTATGTTAAAGGACAGGAAGTGTTTGAAAAGAAATATGGTATTGCTTATTATAGTTTTGGCTGTATTATGCCTACCAATATTTCAATTGAAGATTACAATAAAGTAGTTGCTTCTTATATGGACCGAAAATATGGAAAAGGGTGGAGAACAGAGGTTAGAAAAGACATTCAGGGAATATGATGGGATGGATGATGGGGAGAATTCTATTAACCTAGTTCCGTGGTCTGTGTCTCCTCAGACCACTTGGTAATCACTAATGGGTAGGTTTGATGATGGTCTGTGAGGACACAGACCATGGAGGAGAGACCGTGGATGTTGGGGTAAATTGAAGCGGTTTGGGCGGTGCCCGGACCGTTTTTTTGTTCTTGGGGTTTTATTGTTGTTTTTTTGGAAAGCAGGAACAGTACCTTTTTGTAATTGCAGTCCCGCCCTTTGTTTCAAATCCTTGCCCTCGTACCTCGGGCTGTGGGTTTCCACTCCGGTCTGGTTTAGGTGGTAAGGCCGTTAGTGCTATTAAAGGTTTATTGCGGATGCAGAAACAGGCCCGTATGCCGAAGAACAGGCTTTTTGTTTAATAAACCCCACAGAGCGGTTAGCCCGCAGTGAAGTGCAGCGGAATGAGGACTAGAAGCGATGGCGGGAGTAGAGTAGCTATGAAAAGCAAAACGCTCATTTCATAATAAAAGAAATCATTTAGAATAATACAAGAGAACAGTCATTTCGACTGAAGCTTGCCGGTTTAAGCATCTGTTATTATTTATCATGGTATGCTTGCTTGTTTCACAGGCTTCATCGGTAGCGAAATGGAGAAATCTATCTCGACAGATCTCTCGACTCCGTTGCACCCGATAGCTATCGGGTCCGCTCGAGATGACGAATGTGTTTAAACAAAAAATGGATGATGGTTTTTAATTCCATCATCCATTTTACATCTTCCATTTCTATTATGCTTTATTCTCAATCCACTTGCGTGCATTTACAAAGGCTTCCATCCATGGCGAAACTTCGTCTTTACGGCCTTGTGGGTAATTTGCCCAGTGCCATTGGAACAATGAACGTTCAATGTGCGGCATCATTACCAGGTGACGGCCGGTTTCGTCACATAACATTGCAGTATTATAATCTGAGCCATTCGGACTTGCCGGATAACTTTCATAAGCATATTTGGCTACGATTTTATATTTATCTTCTGTATAAGGTAACGAGAATCTTCCTTCTCCATGTGATACCCAAACCCCTAAAGTGCTTCCTGCTAAAGTAGATAACATTACAGAGTTATTTTCCTGTAAGGTTAACGAAGTGAAAATACTTTCGTGTTTACCGCTTTTGTTATGAAGCATTTTAGGTTTTTCTGCGTGGTCTTTATTAATTAAGCCCAACTCTACAAATAACTGGCAACCGTTACAAACCCCAACGGATAACGTATCAGGACGGGCAAAGAATTTCTCTAAAGCTACCCTTGCTTTTTCGTTATATAAAAATGCACCAGCCCAGCCTTTTGCCGATCCTAAAACGTCAGAATTAGAGAATCCACCCACTGCACCGATAAACTGGATGTCTTCTAAAGTTTCTCTGCCGGTAATTAAATCGGTCATGTGTACATCTTTTACATCAAAACCTGCCAGATACATCGCATTGGCCAGTTCGCGCTCTGAGTTACTTCCTTTTTCGCGGATAATAGCCGCTTTTGGACGTGGTTTGCCGGCGTCGATTACCGGTTTTTTACCATCAAATTGCGTTGGGAAAGTGTAATTTAAAACCTGGTTTTTATAATTATCGTAACGCTCTTTGGCTAAACCGTTACCGGTTTGTTTGCTATCTAACAGATACGAAGTTTTAAACCAAACATCACGTAAGTGGTCGATATCAAAACTGAAGCTGTCTGCAGCGTTTTTAACTTCTAATTTAGCTGAAGTATTTACCTCGCCGATTTTATGGAAAGCAACACCAGCTTGTGTAAAGCTTTCTTCAACCGAAGCATCGGCTTGGAAAACGATACCAATGTTTTCTGCAAATAATACTTTAATGCTATCGGTTTCTGCCAGTGAAGATAAATCGATCGATGCACCTAAATTGCGGTCGGCAAAACACATTTCTAATAAGGTTGTGATTAAACCGCCACTGCCAATATCATGTCCGGCCTGGATTTTATCTTCCTTAATTAATTGTTGAAGCGTATTAAAAGCAGTTTTAAATTGAGCAGCATCCTTAACATCAGGTGTTTCTGTGCCGATTTTGTTTAAAATCTGTGCGAAAGATGAACCACCTAATTTATAGGTATCGTTAGAAAGGTTGATGTAATAAATAGATCCGCCATTTTTCTGCAATACCGGCTCCACCACTTTGGTAATGTCATCGCAGTTGGCACCTGCAGAAATAATCACAGTACCTGGCGCAATTACATCGCCATCTTTATATTTCTGTTTCATCGATAACGAATCTTTTCCGGTTGGAATGTTGATTCCTAAATCGATGGCGAAATCAGAACAGGCTTTTACGGCTGCATATAAACGGGCATCTTCACCTTCGTTTTTGCAGGCCCACATCCAGTTGGCAGAAAGTGAAACACTTTTTAAACCATCCTTTAAAGGTGCCCAAACGATATTCGAAAGCGATTCTGCAATTGCATTGCGACTGCCAGCAGCCGGATCAATCAAGGCCGAAAGTGGCGCATGACCTACCGAAGTGGCAATACCTTCTTTTCCCTGAAAATCTAAAGCCATTACACCGCAGTTATTTAACGGTAACTGTAAGGGGCCAGCACATTGCTGTTTGGCTACGCGGCCACCCACGCAACGGTCTACTTTATTGGTTAACCAATCTTTAGCTGCAACAGCTTCTAATTGAAGCACCTGCTCTAAATAGGTATTTAATTCGTTGTTATTATAAGTAACAGCTTCGTAATTACGGTCGATGGTTTTGTCGTCCATTACGATTTTAGGTGAACTGCCAAACATGGCTGATAGCTCTAAATCCATCGGTTTTAAACCTGTTGTTGCAGATTTAAAAGTAAAACGGTGATCCCCGGTTACTTTACCTACCGTATACATTGGTGAACGTTCGCGGTCGGCGATTTTTTGTAAAGTCTCGATATGTTCGTTACCGATTACCAATCCCATTCTTTCCTGCGATTCGTTACCAATAATTTCTTTGGCCGAAAGGGTAGGGTCGCCTACTGGTAATTTATCTAAGTCAATTAGTCCTCCGGTTTCTTCAACCAGTTCTGATAAACAGTTTAAGTGACCGCCTGCACCATGATCGTGAATGGAGATAATCGAATTGTGATCGCTTTCTACCATACCACGAACGGCATTTGCCGCACGTTTTTGCATTTCAGGATTTGAGCGCTGGATGGCATTTAATTCGATCCCGCTACCATGCTGGCCAGTATCTGCAGATGAAACTGCTGCACCACCCATTCCGATCCTGTAATTTTCGCCACCCAGGATAACGATGTTATCGCCTTCCTGTGGTTTAAGTTTTTGTGCCTGACTGGCTTTACCGTAACCAATACCACCGGCGAGCATAATTACTTTATCGAAACCTAGCTTACGAGATGTCATACTGAGCTTGTCGAAGTGCTCGTGTTCGAAAGTTAAAACCGAACCTGTAATGAGCGGTTGTCCGAATTTATTTCCAAAATCGGTAGCACCGTTTGATGCTTTGATCAGGATATCCATCGGGGTTTGATATAACCACGCTCTTTCTTCAACACCTTTTTCCCATGGACGGTTATCCTCCAGACGAGAAAGGGCTGTCATATATACTGCTGTTCCTGCTAAAGGCAATGAACCTTGTCCGCCGGCTAAACGGTCTCTGATTTCACCTCCCGAACCTGTTGCAGCACCATTAAAAGGTTCTACGGTGGTTGGGAAATTGTGTGTTTCAGCTTTTAGGGAAATTACCGATTCGAAATCGCTTGTGGTATAATAATCAGGCTCATCGGCACGTTTAGGTGCAAATTGCTGCACTTTAGGCCCTTTTATAAAAGCTACGTTATCTTTATACGCAGAAACAATATCGTTAGGATTTTCTTCAGAAGTTTTTCGGATCAGCTTAAATAAAGAAGTAGGCTGTTCTATACCATCAATTACGAATTTACCATTGAAAATTTTATGGCGACAGTGTTCTGAATTTACCTGCGAGAAACCAAAAACTTCAGAATCGGTTAATGGTCTTTCTAATTTCTGTGCTAAGGTGTTTAAATACTCAACTTCTTCATCACTTAAAGAAAGTCCTTCCTGTTTGTTATAAGCCGCAATATCGGTGATTTCTAAAATCGGTTCAGGTTTGATGTTGATGGTATAAACCTCCTGATCAAGTTTATCGTATTTTTGAGAAAGCATCGGGTCGAAATCGGTATAACTTTCATCAACCTGCTTAAATTCTTCAATCCTGATGATGCCCTGCATGTCCATGTTCTGGGTAATCTCCACAGCATTGGTACTCCATGGAGTAATCATTGCTGCTCTTGGTCCAACGAAAAAGCCTTTAAGAGCTGTTTCCTGCGAGATTTTGGCGCCGCCAAATAACCATTCGAGTTTAGTAATATCAGTGGTAGAAAGCGCTTTGTCTGTTTGTAGAACAAAAATCGCCTGCGATTGACTAAGGAAGAAATGAATCATGCTTTTTTTTTGAAGTTGCAAAAATAGCGTTAAAAATTTAAAAAGCTTATTGAAGTGTGCAATATAATTGTGCTTTTATTACTTTTGACGTTAATGTAACCCTCAGATCGTCATTTCGAGCGGAGTGCAACGCAGTCGAGAAATCTATCGAGGCAGATCTCTCCATTCCACTGCGTTCCAGTCGAGATGACGGCCATTTTTAGAAGTGTTTGTGAATTTACAGCGGGCACAAAGTAAAAAGTTAAATCTATGTTCAATAAAATCCATCACATCGCCATTATCTGTTCTGATTACGAAAAATCGAAAGATTTTTATGTGAATAAATTAGGGTTTACGGCTTTGGCCGAGGTTTATCGGGCAGAAAGGAAATCGTATAAACTGGATCTGGCCGTAAATGGTGTTTACCAGATCGAACTTTTTTCTTTCGAAAATCCTCCTGCAAGGCCATCGCGACCGGAAGCACAAGGCTTGCGCCATTTGGCTTTTGAGGTAACCGATATTGAGAAAGAAATCGAGAGGTTAAACGGACAGGGAATTGTAACTGAACCTATCCGCATTGACGAATTTACCGATAAACGGTTTACTTTCTTTGCTGATCCGGATGGTTTGCCTTTAGAACTGTACGAGATTTAAGATGAGTATTTTTAAATTCAAACAGTTTGATATAGACCAAACAGGCTGTGCCATGAAAATTAATACCGATGGGGTATTGCTTGGGGCAATAGTTTCACATCCGTCGCCAAAAAGGATATTGGATATTGGGACCGGGACCGGCGTTATTGCTTTGATGTTGGCACAACGTTTTCCTGATGCAGTTATAGATGCAGTAGAAATTGACAGGCAAGCTGCTGAAACCGCGGGGAGGAATTTTCAATTATCAGTTTTTAGTGAGCGGTTAAGTATTAGCCATACCGCAATTGAACAATATAACCATCCTGGAAAATTTGATCTGATTGTTTCCAATCCACCTTTTTTTGTTAACGATTTAAAGAACGAAGAAGTTAGAAAAGGTATCGCCAGACATGCAGATGAGGATTTTTTTAGTTTATTGGTTGAAAAATCAAACTCGCTTTTGGCTGATGATGGGCAGATCTGGCTTATTTTGCCGGTTAAACAGGCGGACGAAGTGATTGATATCGCATCTCAGCATAATTTATCGCTTGCAGAACGGATTAATATTCATTCTGATGAAAATAAGCCAACTTTTAGACAAATCATCTGTTTGAAAAAAGGCGAAACGCTATTAATAGAAAGTGATTTTAATATTTACGAATCTTTAAAGGAGCATACCAAAGCATATAAGCTTTTACTAAAAGATTTTTTTCTGGCTTATTAGGGTTGGTTTAAAAATTAAGTAAAATTATTTCATTTGTCAGTTTGTAGAGATTTTCCTATCGCTCTATGCCGCGAGGCATGGTACTTTGGAGCGCCAAAGTACCCAAAGCGCTTCGTCAATCCAGCAATGAGCCTTTTGCACAATCCCTTGCGCATCAAAAAAACAGCGGCACTTCGTTTTGTGTTCAATGTTTTCTAAAATTAAATCATCGTTTATGAACACAAAACCACTGCGTTTCAGGTTTGTTGGTGCCATTTGTACTGGAGTGTGCCTGTTTTTTTGATTTTCCCGGCTCTTGGGATTGACGGGCGTTCTTCGGTAAAACCTGTTAGTTTTTCAAAGGAAGCTGGCATAACGCTTCAGAAAGTTATAAAAAGATGTGTTCATATGATAGGCGTAGGTGAGAATTCAATGTCATTAAGTTAATGCCTAGACACAGGTAAAATAATTTAACCACAGATAAAAAGTATGAACACAGATATGAAAATCCGTGTTTACCTGTGGTTAAAACATCTTAACCTAATGACATAAGACGAGAACTTAAAGCTTATTTCATTAAAATCCACAATGCGGTTAATCGCAATCTATCAATTCAAAAAAAATGCCCAGTCATTTTAATTGATTTATATGAAAAATTAAATATGGCTATTAAATGGTTTAAATTTATATCGTTTCTGATATAATTTTCAATAATCTCATTATCATTTGTAATTTAGGATGCATAAATCTCACCTAAATTAAAATGAAACGTATCCTAAATTTGTTCTTACTGTGCCTGGTGGCACTATCTTCTCTAGCTCAATCAAAAAAACAAAAAACAGGCGATCCATTAGCAGGGATTGATACCTTATTAAACAGGATCTTGAAAGATCAGCAAGTGGCTGGTTTTGCAGTAGCGGTGGTAAAAGGCGATCAGGTAATCTACAGCAAGGGTTTTGGTTATCGCGATGTAGAAAATAAAAAACCGGTTACGCCGAATACGCTTTTTGCCATAGGCTCGAGCACTAAATCCTTTACTTCTGCACTCATTGGTTTACAGCAAAAAGAAGGAAAACTCTCCCTTGATGGAATCGCAACATCTTATTTACCACAATTGAAGTTTTATAACGATAATATGAATAACCAGATTACGGTTCGCGATATGATGTGCCATCGCACAGGTTTGTCGCGTTACGATTTATCCTGGTTTGTATTCAATACTTCTAACCGTGATAGCATTATACAAAGGGTGCGTTATATGGAGCCCACCGCTGGCATACGAGAAAAATGGCAATATAATAACTTCATGTTTTTGGCTCAGGGTATGATAGTTGAAAAGTTGACCGGAAAAACCTGGGAGCAGAATATTAAGGAAAAGTTTTTCGATCCTTTGGAGATGAGCCGTTCCAATACCAATATTTTTGAATTTGAAAAAGATAGTGAAGCTTCTTTACCTTATACGGTAAACAATAAAGGTGCGATCGAAAAGGTTGATTATTTTAATATAGACGGAATGGGGCCTGCCGGAAGCATTAATAGCAGTGTGAACGATATGACACATTGGTTAAAAGTGTGGATCAACGGGGGATCTTATAAAGGGAAAGAGATTTTACCCACCTCTTATATAAGAGAGGCTGCAAGTTCTCAGATGGTGATGGGGGCTGGTTTACCCGAAGAGGATAAGGATATTTACCTCTCTACCTATGGTTTTGGCTGGATGATCAGTTCGTATCGTGGGCATTATATGGTAGAGCATGGGGGCAACATCAATGGTTTTTCGGCAAGTGTATCCTTTTTCCCTACAGATAAAATAGGTATTGTGGTTTTAACCAATCAAAATACGTCTAATGTTCCCAAAATCGTATACAGCAGCATTGCCGATAGGGTGTTGGAACTGAAAAATATTGATTGGAACGGCAGGGCCAACAAAGCAAAAGCTGAAGCCAGGGAAAGAGAAAAGGCTGCGAAAAAAACGGCTGTAAGTGCTCATGTTTTAAATACTAAGCCTTCTCATCCTTTAAAAGATTACGATGGTTTGTTTGATAATCCTGCTTATGGTGTAATTAACATATCGTTCAAAAATGATTCGCTTTTTGCCATGATGGGAAAAGAGAAGCTTTTACTTAGGCACTATCATTATGATGTGTTCAGCATCAGCGGTATCGATAAAAAAGGAAAAATTGACACGGCAGAAAGTGACCTGCGTTTTAATTTTATCAGCGGACAGGACGGCAAAATTGAAGGGGTCAGTATTCCACTTGAGCGGGGAATGAAACCAGCCATTTTTTCATACAAACCAAGAACGGTTGAGTTGAGTGCTGCAGATTTAGAAAGTTATACCGGTACTTACGGCGAAAAGGGGCTGGCCAAGGTATATTTAAAAGGCAAGATTTTATTTGTTTCAGTGCCCGGTCAGCCAGAATATGAAACTGTTTCAGTAGGGAATGATACTTTTAATTTTAAAAATCTAAAAGGCTTTAGTTTGAAATTCGAGAAAAAAGAGGGCGTATCAAAAGCCTTGTCTGTTTCGTTTATACAACCTAATGGGACATTTAAGCAGGTGAGGCAAAACTAGAAGAAAACCTGGTCATCGGGCTTAATCAGGATCTGAGCCCGATGATAATATCCTATAAATAAAAAATGATGATTTATCAGGTTTTGTTTGCTGTTTAAGCTAAAAAACATCTTTTTTGCAGTAGTTTTAAAAGAACTTAAAATAATTTACCGCAAAATAAAGGTGTAAAACGCGATGGGTACTAACTTTACAAAATGAAAAAAATAGGATTAATTTCTGATACCCATGGTTTTTTAGATGATGCCGTTTTTAAACATTTTGATGGTGTGGATGAAATCTGGCATGCGGGTGATTTTGGTCCGGATGTGGCCGAGCCCCTGGCGGCATTTAAACCTTTGCGCGGTGTGTTCGGAAATATAGATGATGGCGCAATCAGGTCAGCCTTTCCTGAACAAAATCGATTTAGCTGCGAAGGGGTCGATGTATGGATGACCCATATCGGGGGGTACCCGGGGAAATATTCATCTTATGTAAAGCCTGAAATATACACTAACCCTCCAAAACTATTCATTACCGGGCATTCCCATATTTTGAAGGTAATGTTCGATAAAAAAATAAAATGTTTGCATATAAACCCCGGTGCGGCGGGAAAACATGGCTGGCACAAGGTGCGTACCCTGATTAGATTTTGCATTACTGATGAAAATATTCATACCTTAGAGGTTATAGAATTATCGGGTAGATAATGTAAAATATACACTAAGTATGGTTTGTGGCGTTAAAACACTAGGACAATTTATTATAGAAAAACAGGCAGATTTCCCTTATGCCAAAGGTGAACTTTCGAGATTGTTGAGGGATATTGGCATTGCCGCAAAAATTGTAAACCGCGAAATTAATAAGGCCGGTTTAGTGGATATTCTCGGCGATATGGGAACCACAAATATCCAGGGAGAAGAACAGAAAAAATTAGATGTTTATGCCGATAAACAGTTTATTGCCGCTTTAACCAGTGGGGGCGAATGCTGTATTGTAGCCACTGAAGAGGAAGATGAGATTATTCATATCGAATCGCCGGTTTCGCAGAATGCCAAATATATTGTTTGTATAGATCCCTTAGATGGTTCTTCTAATACAGATGTAAATGTTGCTGTAGGAACTATTTTCTCTATTTATAGAAGAAAATCGGTAGATGGCAGGGCAAGTTTAGATGATGTACTGCAAAAGGGTACACAACAGGTGGCGGCAGGTTATATTATTTATGGCTCATCAACCATGCTGGTTTACACTACCGGAAAAGGGGTAAACGGGTTTACACTCGATCCATCCATCGGCGAATTCTGCCTTTCACACCCTCAAATGAAAATACCCGAAATGGGTTATTTATACTCAGTAAATGAAGGCAATTATGTGCATTTTCCCGATGGCGTTAAAAAATACATCAAATATTGCCAGGTAGAAGATGAAGCAACAAAACGCCCTTATACTTCTCGTTATATCGGTTCGATGGTGGGCGATATCCACCGGAATTTAATAAAAGGAGGGATTTATATCTATCCTACCACCTCGCGTTCTCCAAACGGAAAATTAAGGCTCTTGTACGAATGTAACCCGATGGCTTTTATTATAGAGCAGGCCGGGGGTAAGGCAAGTACAGGTTTCGAACGTATACTGGAAATCCAGCCGACGGAATTGCACCAAAGGGTTCCGGTTTTTATCGGCTCCAAAAAAATGGTAGAAAAAGCGGAAGAAATGATGCTGCTTTACACTGCAAAATCAATCTCAGTTGAGGCCAAAGCAGAAGCCAGACTGGAAGATTTAAATGTAATTGGTGGAATAGACTAAAGCTGTGCTTTACTTCTTTCAACTTCAAAAAAAGTATCTATCGCTAAATTTTGCTTGTCTTGCGAAGCAAAAACAGCTAAACGGTCGCAACGCTCGTTCTCCGGATGATCGTTGTGGCCTTTAATCCAGATAAATTTCACTTTGTGCAATTTATATAATTCCAGGAAACGCATCCAGAGGTCTTTGTTTTTCTTGTCTTTAAAGCCTTTGCTTACCCAGCCAAAAACCCATTTCTTTTCAACGGCATCAACCACATATTTTGAATCGGAATAAACGGTTACCTGCTGGTTCAAACTTTTTAATGCCTCCAAACCTTTTATAACAGCCAATAACTCCATGCGGTTATTCGTAGTCATCCTAAAACCACCGCTTAATTCTTTATAATGTTGTCCTGCCCTTAAAATGGTACCCCAGCCACCTGGTCCTGGATTCCCGCTGGCTGCTCCGTCTGTGTAAATTTCGATCATAAATGCTGTAAAGTTATGTTTTTAGCTTCAAAATAGCTTATTTTATCTGTTGCTGAAATTTTTTTTCAATTTCAAATAATTGAATGTTAACGAATTAAAAATTTGTTGTAAAAACTTTGAGAAAAATATTTGCAAGGAATATTAAAAGTCGTACTTTTGTGACATCAAAAAACACGGTGGCTGTAGCTCAGTTGGTTAGAGTATTGGTTTGTGGTGCCGAGGGTCGTGGGTTCGAGCCCCATCAGCCACCCCCAGTGGGACGAGGTCTTTTCAAAAGATTTTCGTCCCATTTTTTTTGCTCCTAACTCTTTGTTTTTCAAGTAGATGTGCTGTGCGATTTCATTTACTAAAAGTGTTCGATATCGGTCTCCATTGTATTCCAATTTTTCAGGAAATAAGCAACTTATTAAATATCTTTTGCCTTCTACACTCGAATTTTCATAAAATAGGTCGAGGTTCATTAAATTACTTATTGCCCGCTCTGCAATCGGTCTGATGTTTAAAACAGCTTTGTTTTTGGTGTTAAGATCTGCAAGCTTCGATTCCAGAATAGCGATTTTTTCATTGCTCTCTACTTTGATTGCCCTAAAATCTACAGTATCAATTTCGTTGTCCAATAATAAATCCCTGGCCTTCTCGACTTTCCTATTGTACTCTCGGATTTGTGTTGAATAAACTTTTCGCTCATCTAAAATGGATCCTACTTGGTTTTGGTAGGCGTCTGAAATAGTCTGCACAAAAATTTCTTCATAGCCATTTCGAGGTAGGTAAGCCAAAAGCTCAGTAGCAAAATCCTCATTGACCTTTTCAGACCGAAATCTAATGCCGCAAGAAGATGTGCAATGATAATAGGTGAAATGTTTGTTTTTACCTTTTGAAGAGCTTCCGCTCAATGACCGGTGACAATTCGGACATTTCAGGAAGCCACGCAACACAAGTGCTTCAGGCGTGGCAATAGGCTGGCCAAATTCCTTTTTTCTTCCGTTCAAAATGTCTTGAACGTTAAAGAACATTGTTTCGCTGATTAAAGCTTCGTGAAGTCCTTGAGCCAGGAATGCATCTTCGTTTTTGTATTTTGGTACAACTATCTTTCCGCAAAAGATTGGATTTCTTATAATTGTGTAAAAATTGTTTTTACTGCATTTTAAGCCCTTTTCTCTTGCCGAATGAAGTATTTGTTCCCCAGAATAAGTGCCTTCAGCCAATTGCTCAAAAATCCATTTCATCAGGGACGCTTCAGGCTGCTTCATAGCAATATATTTTTTTCCATTCTCAGCAGTTTTGTTGATGTACCCAATAGGAGCTTTACCAGTCCATCTACCTTCCTTTTTTGCCTGCCTGATTCCAGCTTTGGTGTTGAGCCCTCTTCTGTCATTCTCAATTTCCGGTGTGGTAAGATAAACTGCAAGCATCATTTTGTTCTCGGGAACATTCAGGTCAAGCGGTTGTTCAATTGCCTGTGGGTCGACACCAAGCTTGTTGAGCATAGCTATAGTCTGATATGCGTCGCTAGTGTTGCGGCTAAAACGGTCCCACTTAGTGAATAACAATAAATCAGTTTTTCCTTTATGTTTTTTGAGGTGAATAACGAGTTTCTTCCATTCAGGACGGTTGAAGGTTTTTGCAGAATAATCTTCAACCACAACCTTTCTAATCCTGATGCCGTTTAGTTCGCAATATTTTTCCAGAACTTCTTGTTGACTTCTGAGTGAATAACCTTTTTCCGCCTGCTCGTCTGTACTTACTCTTACATATAAATCAGCTATTTTCATTTTCTTTTCTCCTTCTTGTATGCCGGGTGTATCTTCTTAAACTCGCCCTTGGTTTTTGATCGGGCAGTCTTGCAATTGTTTCTCTCACAGATAAGTTACTCAATTTGTAGATGAGTTCCAAAACCTTTTCTGCTTTTTCTATACTAACTACTGTGCCATGATTTAGAAGGATTTTAACCACTTTTTCTGGCGTCACGGATCTTTTTTCTAGAAGCTTATAATAGTCCATACAATTATCTTTTTCACAAGATTCTCAGAAATATCTTGGATCGTTACGGTAGTTCCCTGGTAATCCCGAGCGATTTCAGTAAGATTTATGGAATCTTTGATTAGTCGGATATACCGCATAAAATGATAAGCATATAATATCAAATACCATATAATAATCAAACAGGCTTTTTTATTTCTCGACAGCCATCCATTTTTTGAATTTGCAAAACTATCAGTGACTTGCTATTTATCGTTCAAGGGTTTATAAACGGCTTCGCCGCCCTTGAGCGATAAGCAACCACTGAATTTATCAGGCAAAAAAAAATTAATGTATTGCTATGGAAACACTAACCACAACCCTGAATGAAATTACAGTGACGCAGTATTTAAATAGTCACCATCATATTCCCTATGAGCGAGAACTTCTCAATGAGATTTTGCAGAGTATTCAACAGAATGATCTTAAACAATTGAACTGGTTCGCACAGTTTGGCAATGGACTTAGAAGTATCGTTTTTAATGTTTACGCTTACCGTTGCGGATTAAAGTTTGGATTTACCGAGATAAATTTCGATGAATATGGCTGGTTTAAAAGGCCGTTATTTCTGGATCAGGAAGAGTTATGTTTTGGATTAATTGATAAAAATAAGTCTGTGAATTATAGTACAATTACATTAGGCAGAGGTCCAAATAATATATGGTCATTTGGAATGAGCATATCATACGGAACAGCGGGCTCTAGTTCAGGAATCTGCGTATATAGTCCGATTTTTAATTCAAAGTCGGAAGCGCTAAATCATGCGATCCAAAAACTAAAAAATGCAATTGTATCGAAAGTTGGAGATAAGGATACTACAAATTATAACCAGAAAATTATCAGAGCGACTTTGAAAGATATCGAAACCTTTAGAAATGCAAAAAGTCAAATGAGCCTGTTTTAAACTTTTCGGCTCTTCTAAATGAATCTTTGCATCACATAGCGATCTTGCAAAGTGGGCCATATAGCAATCATTACATTTAGATCGTAAGTTAATTGAAAATGATAAATTAAACTTAGGTTTAAATAAACAAATAGGGCGTCCTAATTCCGAACGGAGCAAATGTATCGACTTGCCTGACAGGCACGCAGATTGTTGTGACTACTTTACCATTCTAACGATGCGTGGTAAAGAAGTTTTTCATTAGTTGTATAGCATTTAGAATGCAATGCTTTACAAGTCGTTATCTTGAAGATGAGTTCAATGGAGTCATTCTTAAAAGTGGTGATATCTATAGCTGAAAAGATCAGCGAGCCTTATCAATTATTCAATGATATAGCCTCGCCGATCTTCATTTTATTTAGAAGATTAATTTAAGTTTGCCGATACCTATCACTATTGTAAACAGCATCAACAGATTTGGATTAACCATCGATAATTACATAGCGCTTTTTGACAAGACGCTTAGTCGATCCAAGTATTCTTTTTTTAGTTTCGGAGAAAAGGGACTCTGTATAACAAGTATGCCCTGACTCTTTAAATCTATGTTTATTTCCATAACAGATCCTTTAAAATGTTTTTCCATTTGTGGATAGAGAGATACGCGTTTGTCAGGATTTGGCCTGTAAGTAACATAAATTGTTATCTGCTTGTCATTATAGGCACCACCCTTAACATTGTATGTGATTTTTCTCGCCTTTTTGCCTTTGAAAAGACACTTTTCAACCTGATAAGTTTCATTGTGGAAGAACGCTCGCTCGCCACTAAAATCGAATCCGCTTTTTTTTTCAGATAGAGGCTTATATTTAAGAGCTTCTAGGTTTTTGAGATTTTCCGATTCCGCGTAAGACTGATGCTTGAGGTTGATTAGATAAAACCCTGTATGTACATTCTTAGGCATTTGTTCAATGCCATTTACTTCCATCAGGTCAGTCCTAATTCGAACTTCAGCAGCCCAGTGTTTAAAAATAGGCGACAATATAGCAAATTA
>NZ_AYMG01000032.1 GCF_000633455.1 Pedobacter jeongneungensis | reverse complement strand
CACCTTTTTCGCCTTGAATGCCCTGAAGACCGGTATCGCCTTTTACACCAGGTAGGCCCTGTGCTCCGGTAAATCCCTGCAGGCCGGTTGCGCCGGTATCTCCCTTATCACCTTTCTCTCCAGTCTCACCTTTGTCGCCTTTTGCTCCGGCTACGCCCTGGATTCCCTGAGGGCCAGCTGCACCAGTTTCTCCTTTATCACCTTTTTCACCCTGAATGCCCTGAAGACCGGTATCGCCTTTTACACCAGGTAGGCCCTGTGCTCCGGTAAATCCCTGCAGGCCGGTTGCGCCGGTATCTCCCTTATCACCTTTCTCTCCAGTCTCACCTTTTAGTCCTTGGATACCATCATCACCGGTATCACCTTTTACACCAGGCAAACCCTGTGGGCCAACTCCACCAGTCTCGCCTTTATCTCCTTTTGGGCCTTGGATACCTTGAGGACCAGTGTCACCTTTATCCCCTTTTGTTCCAGAAGAAGCATCTCCGCTTTTACTTGCATAAATTGCGTAAGGCACACTCAATAATTCGGAATTACCAACTATTGAGAAATTACTCCCATTTGTAGGATCTACCTCAACTTTTAAAAACTTTGATGAATTTCCCCAAGTAACATCTGAAATTCGACCCTGTATATTCCTCCCTCCAGGTGCACCCACTTCAACACTATATAGTCCAACCGTTGAGGTTTGTACAGTTTTTGTTTCCTGATATTCAATTGAACCAGATGAAGATCCATTGAGTATTGAAAGTCGAATAGAAATGAATCTATTAGCTATTGGCGAACCGTTTGTATTTCGTAAAGCCCCTTGATAATTGAACTGATCCGGAGCCTGTGCAAAGGAATTTAATGACAATAGGAGTGCCACTAAAACAAGTAAATGTTTAATTTTCATATAAAAAAAATTGTAGTAATGCTTATTTGATTATAGCCGAAGAATGTCTGTCAGGTCAATGATAAAATCACGATTTTTAATTACGTGAGCACTTTCAATAACTAAAGGGGGAAGAAAATTAGAATTTAACTTTTCAGAAACCTTTAACTTAATTTCTTCTAATGCGTGGAAAACTGTTTCGCCACTTGCATTAAACGAACCGATATCTTTAATCGTAGTAGAATATTCTTCTAGTTCGTCATTATTTTGTTCTTTCATAGTTTATATATGGGTTTGAATTTATTCTGATATACTAAGTGATATTCCAAACTTGAAGCTTGATTTCAACGAGAAATTTTCTCCAGTCGGTATAAGGTAGGCTATATCGATACCAAGTCTTTTATTGTTAAATTCTTTCTTGAAACCTAAGCCTACAGATGCAAAAGAGCCTAATCCCATTTGTTTGGCCTCTGAATAAAAACCGCCTCTAAAAAAGAAACTATCATTTAATCCAGCCTCTGCTCCAACACTTAAACCGAATTCTTTAATCTCGCCGGAGATTCCGTCCGGATGATCATTGAAAGATGAAAATATTGCTGCAGGCACTGTCTTATTTGGATCCGCACCTTTTATAATATTTTTATCCTGGTCATAGATTGGTTGAGATGGAATTAACATCTTAGTCAACTCTAAGCCAACTCTTACATAACTTTCGTTGAAGTTAAGTTTATAGCCTCCACCAAATCTAAGAGCCATTGGTAAGAAACTTTTTTCCTCAGAATCAGAATAATTTATCTTACTACCAATATTAGTAAGTGCAAATCCATAACTAATTTCATTATCTGCAGCATCGGGAATTCTACCATACAATCCAAAGTCAGCTGCTAATGCAAATCCACCTCGCGTTTTTATACCTTCCAATTCAGCACCCCCAGTTAAGCTGGAAAATATTCCCTTAAAAGTTATACCCATTCCGAGACTTGAATTAAACTGTTTTGCGTAAGTCCCACCAATAGCCCATTCATTAGGTCTTACAAAGTTTGTTTCATTAGCCTGGCTATCATAAAAATGGACATCACCTAAAGACAGGTATTGTAGACTCATACCAATATATTCTCCTTGATTTATCCAGGTGTGGCCATTCAGCGTTAAATACTTAATATCTTTAGTTAAATCGACCGCGATTGGTGAAAATGTTGAGGAGAAGCTCGATACCTCATTATAATTATTTTCATCATTAAAAGAGATTAAAGCAGGATTACCGAAAACGGAGTTTGCATCTCCTCCATTAGCAACTGATAAATTACCCATTCCAGCCCCCCTTACATTTACTGGTAGTCTTAAAAAATCTGCCGAAACAGGAACCACTTGTGCCCTGATTTCTATACCAAACAGTATCGTACAGATTAAAACTAGTGATAAGGTTTTTGTTCTCATATTATCTAGTTTACATTTAATTTATATATCGTTGGATTGGATATTGCGCCGTTATTATCGATAACTTTTAATTCGATATTATATGTTCCCTGAGTCGGAAAAATATAGTTGATCGTGGGATTTGTCGTTTGTATAGATTTTCCCTCAATATTGAAAATGTAACCAACTACAGCACCGTTGAAATTTGCATCCTGGTCGTAACTTGCGGCACCATCGATCGTGTATTCCAAAGGTGAATTCTGCCCCAATTTTTTAGCCGAAACAACAGCTATTGGTATTAAATTATCAAATACAAATAAATTCAGTGTTGCCTGTTTTGAGTTACTAAACCGATCTTCTACTATAAAGTCTACTGAAATATTTCCTTTTGATTTTGGACTTACAGATAACAATATTTCATCTAAATCGACACGGATGGATGTCAAATTCAAATCCTTTCCATCATAATAAACTTTAGCATTTCCCTTAGATACATTGTAGTTAAGCTTCCATATATTTTTATACTTATCGCTCAGAAGTAATTTAGTATTGTAGAAAAATGATGGAGAATCATAAAATCTTACACTATCTGTTATAACTTCCTTTCCTAGAGTTACATTTAACTTCGAAATGGAGATTTCTGGAGGGCTATCTATCAACCTCATCATTTCTTTT
Organism: Pedobacter jeongneungensis; assembly: GCF_000633455.1. Taxonomy (GTDB): domain Bacteria; phylum Bacteroidota; class Bacteroidia; order Sphingobacteriales; family Sphingobacteriaceae; genus Pedobacter; species Pedobacter jeongneungensis_A. The sequence goes on along the minus strand of NZ_AYMG01000032.1, from coordinate 78,329 downwards.
CTATCACCGCACCCATATAGGAAGACGGCAATAGAAAAGATAGTTATCATTAATTTTTTCATAGAATCAATACTTTTATAGTTGTTTGTTGATTGTTAATATTAATTGTGAAGAGGTAGTATGTCTTACCTCCTGTTAAAAGATGAAGATCTTTTAACTCGAAGTCATTCTGACCTGGATTAACTTCATAAACTTGGCTGCTTATTAATCTTTGTCCAATGGTGTAGATTTGAACTGTAGCCTTTTGTACCTGTTTGTCCTTATTAAAGATCCTTATCTTTGCAGTTGCATCTTTTATTGGATTTGGGTAAACAATGTGTTGATGAGAGTCTTTATTCTGCACAATCGGATTACTATCGTTACCTGGAGGAGTTATTATAATTTTATCCTCGTCTACAGTTATGTATTCTTTTTTGGTTACAATTAGCGGACAGCCTTGACTAGAGTAAGCAATCATTGTCACCGTGTATTTGCCAGCTTTGTAATAATAATGTACAGCATTCTGATCGGACGACTTTCCTCCATCTCCAAAGTCCCAGGTATATTTTACAGCTCCAGTAACAGCTGGTGTAAATTTCACTATGCCAGCTAAAGGTATTCTCGTCGCATTTACTGAAAAATCACCTAAAGGATTATTTGATTTCAGTTTGATTTCAGTAAGACTGCTCTCACAACTTGAAACATTTGCAGCTCTTGCAGAAACATATATTATTTCTGAAGTATTTAGAGTATATGAGATAACCTGGCCTTGGGCGAAAGGAGTTGAAATACCTTTTTTATACCATAGGTAGGTCAATTGACTATTTCCTACAACGGTAGCCCTTGCAGTAAGAGTCAATACATCCCCGTCGCACCCTTCTAAGCTACCCGATATCTCCGGCGCCGAAGGAGTTGCAACAACCTCAATAATACGCGTTGCAGATGACTTGCAACCTGAGCCGTTTGTATAATTATATTGTATTATATGTTTACCAAGTCCTGCTTCAGAAGGTTTGAAAACATTATTTGTGACGCCGGTACCAGATGTGGTTACCCCTACAGGTAATTTTCCATTCAATAACATTATGTTAGCTGAAGTTTCGCAAACTGCTATATCAGGATCTATCTCCAATACTGTTAGATCAACAACGGTAATAGTAAAATCTGTTTTACTTACACATCCATATTGATTTGTATACGTATACTCAATTTTATGGGTACCCAGGCCAGCACTTGCAGGATTGAATATTGTTCCAACAACTGCCTTGCCACTATAAACTCCTGTTAGTGGATTATCTATGTTTTTGCTATCGAGATTTACGTTACCACCATTTACACAGGTTTCAAAATCATTTACTCTTTTGAGAATTGTTGGTAGTCTCACCGTTAGTACAATTGGGGCGCTTTCTCGCGCACAGTTGTTAGCATTAATAACTGTTACTGTATAAGAACCAGATTTATTAACTGAAATTTGCTTTGTTGTTTCACCCGTGCTCCAACGATAGAAACTTCCATCTGAAGCAGTCAAAACAGTAGTGCTGCCACTGCAGAATTCTACACCGAGACTGCTTGTAATGATTGGAGTATCATTTGCAAGAACAATTACTTTCGTAACAGCAGATGTTCTTCCACAGCTTTGTGCATTGTTGACTGTTACAAAGTAGTCACCTGGAGCATCAACAATAATACTTCGGGTGGTTGCACCATTGCTCCAAAGGTAACTTACACCTAAGCTTGCAGTTAAAGTCACCTTTTCACCGTCACAAATTGTTGTTTTTCCCGATGCACTGATTGTAGGAACAGGATTTGGCTTAGCAGTCGTAATGATTGGGTCAGTAGCACGCTCACAGCCTTCAGCATTAGAAATAAATCCAATTATTGTTTCAGAGGTTTTTACAATTATACTTCTTGTTTTTGCCCCTGTGCTCCAACGATAATTCGCTCCCTCTTCTTTTATAGTTAATATCACACTGTCACCTTCACAGAAGGTCAGGTTACCTGTTATCACAGCTGTAGGTTTTGGTATTGGATGAACCACTACTTTCGTGATTTCAGACTGTCTTTCGCATCCGTCAGAATTTTTGACTCTAACGAAATAATCTCCAGAAGTTGCAACATCAATGGTATTGTTTGTAGAGCCTGTATTCCATTGATAGGTCTGGCCAATTACAGCTGGCACTGAAAGTGTAACCTTACCACCCTCGCAAAATGTGGTGTTTGAAGCTGCTGAAATAAATGGGATAGGATTATCCTTAACTTCTATTGTAACCGGATCACTTTCACGTTCACAACCCTCGGCATTTTTGATATACGCTTTATATGTTCCTGATGCTTTGACAGTAATACTCTTTGTTTTTTCACCACTACTCCAGCGATATGCAGTCCCATTTTCTTTAATGGTCAGGATTACGCTATCTGGTTGACAGAATTTGCTTGGACCAGATAATAATATTGTTGGTTTCGGAATCGAATAAACTACAACATTTGTGATTTCTGAAAGCCTTTCACAACCGTCTGAGTTCTTTACTTTAATGAAATATTCTCCGGCCTTATCTACTTCTATCTTACTAGATGTTTCACCAGTATTCCATAAATAACTTTCACCTAATTTATTAGGAACCGAAAGAGTGATCTTATTGCCTTCACAAAATGTTGTGCTCGAAGATGGGGTAATTACAGGGACAAGATTTTCCTTTACAGTTATAGCAACCGGATCGCTAGCACGTTCACAACCTTCTGCATTTTTGATGTAGGCTGTAAATATTCCAGACCCTCTCACTGTAATACTCTTTGTAGTTGCACCGTTGCTCCAACGATAAGATGTCCCGTCCTCTTTAATTGTCAGAACAACATTCTCTGGTTGACAGAAGGTATTTGAACCTGAAAGTATAATCGTAGGTTTCGGGATTGGATGAACTACAACTTTTCTTACTTCAGATAACCTTTCACAGCCTTCGGCATTTCTAACTTTTACCGAATAATCCCCGCTTGTGGAAACTTCTATGCTATTGGTCGTCTGTCCATTACTCCATAGATAAGTTTGCCCTATAACATTTGGTACCGATAAGATAATCTTCTCACCTTCACAAAATGTAGTGTTTGAGGATGCCTCAATTTTTGGCATCGTGTTTTCCCTCACGTTGACTATTACCGGATCTCCTGAACGCTCACAACCTTCAATATTCTTAATGAATCCAGTGTAAGTCCCCGATTCTGTAACTGTGATTGATTTGGTTGTTGCACCATTGCTCCAGCGATATGAAGCCGCAGTTTCCTTGATCGTTAAAGTAACACTAGCCGGTTGGCAGAAATCTATAGAACCTGAAAGGGTCACTGTAGGTTTTGGTATAGGATGGACAGTAACTGGTGTTATAGCAGAAAATCTTTCACAACCTGCAGCATTTTTAACTTTAACAAAATATTCTCCTGATTTGCTTACCTCGATGCTATTGGTTGTTTCCCCCGTGCTCCACTGATAGCTCTGGCCAGCTGCATTCGGCACGGAGAGTGTAATTTTATCACCTTCACAGAATGTAGTGCTAGATGAGGCCCTGATCACTGGAACAGGATTGTTCCTGACAGTGATTACCGTAGGCTCGCTGACACGTTCGCATCCTTCAGCATTTTTGATGTAAGCTATGAAAGTGCCCGATTCTTTAACGGTAATGCTTTTGGTGGTTGCACCATTGCTCCAACGGTATGATGCCCCATTTTCTTTTATAGTTAGGACAGCACTATCAGGCTGGCAGAATTCTGCCTGGCCTGTTAAAACTATAGTTGGTTTTGGTATCGCGTTTACCACAACTTTGGTTATCGCTGAAAATGACTCGCAACCAACAAGGTTTTTTACCTTAACAAAATAATCACCTGAAGCCGAAACCTCAATAGAATTTGTGGTCTGTCCACCATTCCATAAATAGGTCTGGCCAATTACGTTCGGTACCGATAGTGTTATTTTTTCTCCCTCACAGAATGTTGTACTAGAGGAAGCGGTAATAACCGGCACTATATTTTCCCTTACTGTGATCGTTACAGGCTCACTAACTCGCTCACATCCTTCAATATTTTTGATGTAGGCTGTAAATGTCCCGGATTCGGTAACGGTAATCGATTTTGTTGTTGCACCATTGCTCCATCGGTAAGATGCTGCAGTTTCCTTAATAGTCAAGGTTACAGATCCTGGCTGGCAAAATTCTGCCGGACCAGATAAAGTAATTGTTGGTTTTGGAATTGCATTTACAACAACTTTGGTTACCGCAGAGAGTCTTTCACATCCATCTGAATTTCTAACCTTAATAAAATAATCCCCGGACTTATCTACAACAATACTGTTTGTTGTTTCTCCAGTGCTCCAAGAATAGGTTTCACCTAACTTGTTCGGAATTGATAATGTAATTTTATCCCCCTCACAAAAGGTTGTATTGGATGAAGCCGTGATAACCGGTATTTCATTAGGTTTAACAGTCACTACGACAGGATCGCTAGCTCGTTCACATCCCTGGGCATTGATGATAAATGCGGTAAAACTTCCCGATGATGATACGACGATGCTTTTGGTGGTTTCTCCATTGCTCCAACGGTAAGATGTACCATTTTCCTTAATGGTAAGTGTTACAGTTCCTGGCTGGCAAAATTCTGCCGGACCAGACAGAGCAATCGTCGGTTTAAGGATAGGATGAACAATTACTTTTGTAATTTCGGAGAAGCGCTCACATCCTTCCAGGTTCTTAACTTTAATAGAATAGTCACCGGCTTTGCCTACCTCGATACTGTTTGTTGTTTCACCTGTACTCCATAAATATGTTTGGCCAACCACATTCGGTACAGATAAGGTAATCTTATCCCCTTCGCAGAAAGTAGTGTTAGACGAGGCCGTGATCACAGGCACTTCGTTTTGCTTCACTTTTATAGTAACTGCTTCACTTTCTCGCTCGCAGCCTTCGGCATTTTTAATAAACGCAGTAAAGGTTCCAGAAGAACTAACTGTAATTGATTTAGTTGTTGCACCATTGCTCCAGCGGTATGAAGCTGCAGTTTCTTTGATGGTTAAGGTTACTGATCCAGGCTGGCAGAATTCTGCCGGACCGGATAAAGTAATGGTTGGCTTTTGGATCGGGTGAACAACAACTTTTGTCACCGCAGATAAACTTTCACAGCCTGAAGCATTTTTAACTTTGACAGAATAATCCCCTGCCTTGCTTACCTCGATGCTGTTGGTTATTTCACCGGTATTCCAAAGGTATGTTTCTCCCAGTTTATTCGGTACGCTTAGTATTACTTTATCTCCTTCACAGAAAGTTGTACTTGTAGAGGCGGTAATAACCGGAACTTCATTTGGTTTTACATTGATGACTATTGGATCGCTTTCCCTTTCGCAACCTTCAGCATTTTTGATAAATGCAGAATAAGATCCAGAACCTGTAACGGTAATGCTTTTAGTCGTTGCGCCGTTACTCCATCGATATGATGCCGCAGTCTCTTTAATGGTTAGGGTGATAGATCCCGGTTGGCAAAATTCTGTTGGACCGGACAAGATAATTGTTGGCTTAGGAATCGGATATACTGTTATCTTGGTGTTAAGAGATAAGCGTTCACAACCTAAGTCATTTTTAACTTTTACATAATAATCTCCAGATTTGTCAACAACAATGCGATTAGTAGTTTCTCCCGTGTTCCATAAATAAGTATAGCCAATGGTGTTTGGTACAGAGAGTGTGACACTCCCCCCTTCACAAAAGCTAGTATTGGATGATGCAGTAACAACTGGTACAGCATTATCACGGACAGTTACTACAACTGGCTCACTTTCTCTTTCACAACCTTGTACATTTGAAATATAGCCAATATAAGTTCCACCGATTCCAACTGTAATACTTTTAGTTGTTTCGCCGTTACTCCAACGATATGCGGTACCATTTTCCTTGATGCTTAATGTTACAGTGCCAGGTGCACAAATTTCAGTGGAACCGGTTATTTGAATTGTTGGTTTTGGAATTGGATAAACATTAATTCTCAAATCAGCAGAATTGCTAATACATCCTGCTGCGTTCTTTACCTCAACATTATAGACACCACTGGTTTTTACAATTATCGATCTTGTCGTTTCCCCAGTACTCCATAAATAGCTAGTTCCTTGGGAAGCTGTTAGCGTGGCACTTTCGCCTTCACACATATTGGTTTTCCCAAAAACCGAGATAGCTGCTAGTTTGTTGTTTAAAACATTGATGATAGTCGGATCAGACGCCCTTTCACATCCCTGAGCATTTGTAATATATGCAATATAATTACCTGATGTTGATACATTGATTGAACGGGTAGTTTCACCAGTACTCCATCTATAACTTGCCGCATTTTCATTAATGGTTAATCTTAACGGAGTACCCTCGCAGATCGTAGATGGATTGTCTGCCGTTATTGTTGGCTTAGGAATCGGATAAAAAACTACGGGAATTAAGTCAGATACTGTTGAGCAACTGTTAGTATAACTTGCAAACACAGTGTAAGTTCCGCTCTCAGTTACATCTATTGATGTCCCGGACTTACCATTACTCCAGGTATAATTTGCTCCAGCTTCTGGATTTGAAACGTACAAAGTAGTTTTTTCACCTTCACATAGCGGACTAGGAGTCGATAATGAAACTAAAGGTTTTACCTTTTTTAATACAGTTATGGCTGCAACATCCGAGGTTAATGTACATCCGTTAGAGTTCTGAATAGAAACTGTATAGCTGCCCGATACTGATACTGTTATTGATTTTGTTGTTTCACCAGTACTCCAAAGATATTTATCTCCAATTTCATTAACTGAAAGTGTTACAGAACCTCCTTCACAAAAGGTTGTGGCACCACTGATCGTAATCGTAGGTTTAACAATTGGTAGTACATCAACAACTGAAGCTGTGCTAACCTCAGAACAACCATTGGGATAAACAGCACTTACCGTATAGGATCCTTTAGTTGTTACTACGATTGATTGCCCCGTTTGGCCAGTACTCCAAGTATAATTTGTATTCGGTACAGGATTAGAAACAGACAAAGTAACGTTTCCTCCTTGACAGAATGTCAATGGCCCATTTCCAACGATTAACGGTTTTGGCCTTGGATTGGCTATGATACTCGTTGGTGCTGAAATCCGTGAACATCCGTTGTTGTTAGTGATTGTAGCTGTATATGATCCTGTAGTGGAAACCGTGATAGACTTTGTTGTTTCACCAGTACTCCAAAGATATTTATCCCCCGTTTCATTTATTGTTAATGTCACATTCCCACCTTCACAGAAGCTTGTGGGACCACCAGCTGTAATAGTTGGTGTAACTATTGGAAGGACAGTTACACTAGAACCGTCACTTATAGCTGAGCAACCGTTTTGGTATGCAGCGGTCAAATTATATGTACCGGACTTTGATACTACTATTGATTGTCCTGTTTGGCCATTACTCCATGAATAGTTTGCTCCAGGTTCCGGATTTGTTAAGGTTAAAGTCACAGATCCGCCATCACAAAAAGTCAGTGGTCCACTAGCTGAAACGATGGGTTTAGGTCTTGGACTTGCTGTTACAACAACCGGTAGAGAAGTTTCAGAACAACCATTGTTATTCTGTATTGTAGCTGTATAAGTTCCTGTAGCTCTTACAGTAATTGATTTTGTTGTCTCTCCGGTGCTCCATAAGTACTTATCTCCCGTTTCATTTATCGTTAAGATTACAGAACCGCCATCACAAAAGCTCAATGGGCCACTTGATGTTATTGTTGGTTTAACAATTGGAAGCACTGTTACCTCAACGACTTCAGAAGTTGCAGAACAGCCTAGTTGATTGCTTACTGTAACAGAATACTTCCCTGTCTTGTTTACGGTTATTGTGTTTGTTCCTGTCGTACCATTGCTCCAGAAATATTGGCTATTAGGGTTATTAGGAACTGTAAGTGTCAAAGATTGACCTTCACAGAACGTTGTTACGCCACTCAGGGTTATCTTGGCACTTGGCCTTGGGTTTAACGTTACCTTAATTTGATCGCTCTGCTTAAGGCAGTTATCCTCATTATAGACCTCTACGGTGTAGACCCCACTATTTTTAACTGTAATACTTTGTGTTGTTTCACCATTGTTCCACTTAAATGTTTTCCCCGCACTAGCAGTAAGGACTACATCATCGCCCTCGCAAGCCACTATATCATTAGAAGTTTGTATTTGCGCTAACGCACCAAAGTGTAATAAAAGGATGGCGAAAATTAGATATATCTTTTTCATAATAACAATAATCTATTGTTTGGTAACGACTTTGATCGATACTGATGGTTTTGGATTTGGCAATACTATTACTGGAATAGTTGATGAAGTATTTGTACAGCCTTTATCCGTTGTTACTGAAACGAAATAATTTCCGGCTTGTGAAACTGTAATTTGATTAGTTGTTTCGCCAGTGTTCCATTTGTAGGTGAATCCTGGAGTAGCCGGAACTGACATTTGAATGCTCTCACCAGCACAAAATGTAGTGTTACCACTAGTAATAATAACAGGCTTTGGATTCGCATTAACTGTTATAACTATAGGGGAAGAAGATAGACTACAACCGTTCTTGTTCGAAATAGTTGCAACATAATTTCCAGAGGTTGTGACGGTTCGGATTTTTCCTACAACACCATCGCTCCACAAATAATTGTCACCACTTTCATTGATAGTTAGCGTTATCGACTGTCCTTCACAAAATGTTAAAGATCCACTCGCACTGATTGTAGGCTTCACGATCGGCAATACTTCTATTAATGTCGCGTCACTAATCTTGGAGCAGCCATTTGCATAAACTGCTGTAACAGTATACGAACCGGCTGATTTAACATCTAAAGATTGACCAGTTAATCCATTACTCCACGTATAAGTTGCCCCTGGAGAAGGGTTTGTAACATTTAATGTTAATGTTTCTCCCTGGCAGAATGTTAAAGGTTTGTTTGCGCTTACTAAAGGTTTTGGTGATGGGTTTACAAATACAGCAACACTTTCAGACGAAAGGCTACAACCATTATTATTAATGATTTTTGCAGTATATACACCAGAAGTTCTCACAAGAAGATTTTTTGTTGTCTCGCCAGTATTCCATAAATATGAATCACCAGTTTCATTGATGGTTAATGTAACGGACCCGTCCTCACAGAAATTAAGTGGTCCACTGGCGGTTATAGTTGGCTTCACAATGGGTAGAACTAATACCGCGCTAGCGTTGCTTACAGCACTACATCCAGTAGTATATGATGCATTTACACTATATAAACCTGAACTGTTAACTGTGGTAGTTTGACCGCTTACACCATTGCTCCAGGTATAATTTGCTCCTGATTGTGGATTTGATACGGTTAATGTTACACTGTTTCCTTGACAAAAAGTTAAAGGTCCGCTAGCATTTACAGTTGGTTTTGGAACCTGGTAGACCTGGACGCTTACTGGTGCTGAAGATAAAGAACACCCATTTACATTTGTAATTGTTGCCGTATATGTTCCTCCAGATTTTACTTCGATGCTTTTCGAAGTTTCTCCATTACTCCATAAATAAGAATCGCCAGTTTCGTTTACTGATAATGTAACAGATCCTCCCTGACAGAAAGAGAGCGGTCCGCTAGCCGTAATTGTTGGTGTGGCAATTGGTAAAACCTTAACAATGGTTGCCTCACTTACTCCGGAACATCCGTTGGTATAAACCGCTGTGACAATATAGTTACCTGAACCATTTACAGACAACGATTGGCCAGATTGCCCGGTGCTCCAGGAATAATTTGCACCTGGTACAGGGTTTGCAACTGATAATATTACTGAACTCCCTTGACACAGTGTTAAAGGGCCATTTGATGTGATTACTGGCTTTGGTGCTACTTTAACGTTTACCGAAATCGGAGTTGAACTTAAGCTGCAACCATTATTGTTTGTAATAGTTGCTGAATAACTACCTGTAGTAGAAACTAAAATAGATTTTGTTGTTTCTCCAGTGCTCCAAAGGTATTTATCTCCCGTTTCGTTTATAGTCAATCTTACAGATCCACCCTCACAAAAATCTAGATCACCACTTGCAGTAATTGTCGGTTTAGAAATCGGTAAGACGTTTACTACTTGTGAATTGCTTACCGCAGAACATCCATTCTGGTACATTGCGGTAACTGTGTATATTCCCCCCGTTGTAGCTGTGATGGACTGCCCATTTTGGCCATTACTCCAGGTATAGTTTGCACCCCCCACAGGATTTCCCACTGATAATGTTACTGAACTTCCCTGACAAAATGTGGTTGAGCTTAATGACACTATATTCGGCTTAGGCCTTTGGTTTACAGTTACAGTTACTGGAGGTGTCTCCACAGTGCAATCCTCGCTATTTGTAACCTTGCAAGTAAAAGCACCACTAGCAAAAACTGTAACACTTTGCGTGGTTGCACCATTACTCCATAAATAAGATTTTCCGTTTGTAGCAGTAAGAAGCACTCCGTCACCATCACATACTGTTGTATTACCACTTGCGGTTACAATTGGTGTAAATTGGTTTTTGTATATAATTCGGATGCTTTGGGAAACTGCGCTGCAACCTTTCGCATCTTTTGTTGTAACGAAGTATGTTCCTCCTTGGGTTATCTGGATCGCTTGACTAGTTTCGCCGGTACTCCAAAGAAAACTTTGGCCAGAACTTGCCTGCAATGTTACAATTTCACCATAGCATGGTGTATTTAATCCATTTAAATTTTGAATCGTGGGGATTACCGGATTAGTGACGGTTACAGTTCTCGATTCTGAATTACCAGAGCAACCGTCCTTAAAAACTTGTACATAATATGTACCTGCATTTGACACATTAATGCTTTGGGTAGTTTCTCCATTTGGAAACCAAACATAAGCATCACCAGTAATCGATGAAGTTAGTTTAACTGTTTGTCCTGCACATAATGATAGAGAACCCTCAGTAACTATAGAGGGATTCGGACGTTGTTTAACGGTAATTGTCGTTGGATCCGATACCCTGATACAGCCATTGGTGTTTTCAACTTCAACTGAAAATGTTCCAGGAGTTTTAACAAATATCTCCTGTGTCGTTTCACCGCTACTCCATTGATAGGATTTACCTGGTGACGCGATTAACTTCACCCCATCCCCTACGCAAAACGATGTAGGGCCTACGGCAGTAATGGTAGGTTTTGGATTCGGCAATACGTTTACTACAACAGGTATACTAGTAGACTGACAGGATCCAGGATTAGTAGCTGTTACAGAATAAATTCCTGAGGTTGACACTTGAATTGTCTGCCCTGATTGACCATTGCTCCATTGGTAATTGTTCGGAATTCCTGTTGATTGTGCCGTTAGTGTAACTTTATCCCCGTCACAAAATGTTAATGAGCCTGTAACCGATATGGTAGGTCTTGGATTTGGCTTAACAGTAATCACTGTCGGATTTGTACTCACCGAGCAGCCATTATCTCCTGTTAGAACGCAACTATAAGAACCTGCTGTACTTATAGTTATTGACTGTGTAGTTATAGAAGTTGCTATTCCATCTTTGTACCACAGATATGATTTTGCATTTGATGCCGTTAATATTGAAGTTTCCCCATCGCAAATACTGGTATTGCCAGTTACATTTACATATCTATCAGGAACAGGTTTAGTAGAAACTGAAATTGAAGGGGAAGTAGAAGAGCACGCTCCATTTGATATTGTTACAGTATAATTCCCTGCATTACTAACAGTTATGTCTCTTGAAGTCTGACCAGTGCTCCATTGATAGGTATAAACCTGGCCTGTCGGAGAAACTGGTGCAGATAATACAACATTTGATCCTTCGCATATATTGGTACTTCCGTTTGGCGTAATGACAGGCACTGGCTTTTCTAATATTGTAAACCTAAATTCACCGGTATAATTACCATTGTTATAAAACTTTTCTGCCGTAACCACATGTTCGCCCAGGCCTAATGATCCAGGTTCAATTGTACTTGTTATAACACCATCAACTTTAAAGGTTACACCTGTTATTGTTGACTTAAAATAATCAGCTATTTGAATAGGAGCTTGTGTATTGCATATAATCTTAATGGCATCCGTATTTAGGAAATATGGAACCTCGACTTGTATAAGAAATGAGTTGTATTTATAATTTGTGTATTTACAATTACCTGATGCATTAGGTCTCCTTCCACAATAGGTGACAAACTGATTTACTGTGATGGGATTATTCTCCTGGTCATACTGTGGAACAAATGAAAAAGTACCTGTAATATATCCGTTTCCAGAATAGGAATACCAAGCGGTACGATCAGAATACCTTTGTCCACCGTCTCCTTGATATCGTGCTCCCATTGCAGGAAAATTAGCTATCGGTCCAGATCCATTAGGCACAGCATAGAACAGTTTATTAGTGAAAGTTGGAACGTCATCACTAAAATAGATATCCTCACTTTCCATGTGGAAATTTCCGTTTGGCGAGATATTAACCTGAGAATGAGACGATAATCCCATTGTTATCAGGAAAATAAGGCATATAAGCCCCCTATAAGTAAAATTCGGGTTCATACTTATTGTGTTTATTGAGAAATGAAAGGGAAAAAGGTGACTACTGTCTCCTTAACTTAAGAAGCAGCTCTAATTAAAAACTGTAGGTACGGTTTATCTCGTTACCATTTGCCAGTTTAAAAGAAAGAACCAATTTTTTTGCAGTCAAGTCCATTGATTTAACCATATAGACAACTTGTTTTCTTATACCTTGTGCTTTAAACGCATTCTCTTCGTCCATTCCTGAAAAACGGATACTGTCAGTGTCTTTGTCTGTAAAATTGAAATTGCTCTGAATCGTATTATTAACTGCTGCACATTTGCTTTTGCCGTAATCCCAAGAAATTATACTTCCATCAGATGTGGTAAAAGTATCATCCCCAATGCAAGCGGGAAACATTGCTGATGCATTTAGCATTTCACCGGTTGTAACATTTTGTATGCTCTCCAGTTTATAGGTTTTACCATTTAGTTTATCAATGATTGCCTGTTTTCTTGCGGCCTCATTTTTTTGATTTTGACGTTCTTCCTCTACTTTGTCATCTGCTGAGGAGGTTTTTTTACAAGCTGTAAATAATGAAAGGGATAAAACTGATAATAATAAAACTGCTTTAAATAATTTAGATGTTTTCATAAAAAAAAGTGTTAATTGTGTTAATTGTTTATTGTTAATTAATATTTATTTTAATTGTTAAGCCGACTTCATATTGTTTCTGACCCAAGGTTTTCTTAGCATAAAAGCCCTGAAGTCCGCTGAATTCTAATGCTGTTCTATCATCAAGGTAGTATTCAAGCCCTCCCCCTATCTTACCGCCATAGTTAAAAGTTGATGCGGAAATCAAAACATTGTCGGTTATCTTTTGTGTTGCAACACTACCCAAAGCTTTCAGGTTCAGGTAAAATGACCTTCCTAATTCCACAGGAGTATAGGTCATTCCAAAATCAAGATTATAAGCCTTATAATACGCCTGATGTGGTCTACCCCACTCATAGCCTAAATTAAATTGCAGAGATATGAAATCAGTTGTGTAATATTGCGCGCCAATTCCACCTAAGAAACCTATATCAGTTTTGCTGCCACTAATTGTAGCCTGAGTTTGTCCTTCGTAATGGGTGTACTGAGAATAGCTATTGTTTATATTAAACAATATACTTAATATTATAGCCATTAGCCCTGCGTTAACTTTCATGGCATAAAGATACAACAAAAATTTATTTTTATCAATTTTTATTTACATTTGTAGACAAATGACAAAAAAAAATTCTAGAACATCTACAAAAGAATTACGATATCACACAATTTCGGCTCTCATCAATAATGGGGTTATACTCAAGTTCTCAGATATTATAGTTAATCAATTCGTTCCTGTTTCCCTTTTGGCTAAGGATCTGAATATCCATTATAATAAACTAAAGGATGCTGAAGGACATTTTGTGCCCCATAATTTCCGGGTTGGCCACATCTTGAAAATGGCAGAATTTTTTGAGGTGGATCCAATCAAGATATTTGAATTGATTTTAGCCGATAATTTGTCGAGTATTGAAAATAGTAAAGATTAATATTTATGAAGGCAGAAATAAGTAAAGCACCAGCTGGAGATTTTGTTTACGCTTTAAGCCGTATTGATAGAAGTGTTGCCGATAATTTGAAAGACATTGAGAAATCCTTTGGGCATGACGCCGGAATGATCACTGATGTTATCGTATTCCTAACCAAGCGATTAAATAAGAACCTTTTTGGATTTACATGCTTCACCTTAAATGAGTTTGCCAAGGAGTCTGGCCGAAATAAACAGGATCTTTGTGAGAAGCACCCTGTCTTGAAAGCTAATCCAAAACTTGATGCTCCGGAATATTTTGGGCATAAATTTGAAACTGTATTTGACTACGCTTTATTCCAGGCTTTACAAAAAAATATTATCTTTTCTAGGGAGTATACTACTCAACAGGGATCGCAAACAATTTCATTGACAAACTTTCCCATCCTTAAAGATATTAAACTCAATGTAGACCGAAAAAGCAATGCAATAAAGTTGTATGAAATCCGGGTTTCTGACGAATTCATACAAGGAGCACTATCGAGATACTATAACATTGAGTCAAATGGTTATAGCATGGTTGGAAAAGGACGTGGTGGTGATGGAAGGAAAAGATTATTTCTCTTTCTATATAAAACCAGTCATATTGTATTAAGCACCAATAATACCAAAACTAAGCTTGCTGTTGATTACTTAGCCAGTCTTGCAGGCATTGATGTTAAGGAACCTCGTAACCGAAAAACTTCTTTAAAACGCGTTTTAGATGCTATGGTGACTAAAGGAATGATCCCATTTACCTTCACATTCACTCAGGGCGATAATGCCAGGAAATATGATGAGGATTATTATGTGGAATTAAACTTCTTAAAACCCTTACAAGAACCCTCTGGTCATAATTCTTTCAAAAGAAACCTTTGGGATCTGTTGAAAAATCAGTATAAAGGCTTGTATAGCGATACAAAATACAGAGATGAAAAAGATCCTTTTCAGCGTTGGCTTAATAATCCCACTGTAAATTTAAAAGAGAAAGCAGAAGCCTACCAAGCTGCATATTATCGCTCATTCTCAGTTAATCTTACTCTTTCTCAAGCAAAACAAAAAGTTCAGGAAGCGGATCTATTATCATAATTTGCGTTCGAGTATTGCATTTATCTTTTCTAAGGCCTCTATCAATGAGGCCTTTTTTTTTACGTTCGTGTATTGCAGCGGTCACGCATAAAAAAATTGATAAAAATAAATATTTTGTATTCGATCTTTGCAGCGTCGATTATGTTGTGTCTTATAATTTATCTTAGAATGGATACTTTTTTTAAATCCAAAGACCTTTTCCCCTTTCATTTTTTATTTAAAGGCTATCTTAAACACATTTTTATATTAAAATGATACCTGCGTTCGAGTATTGCAGCATTGCATTCGGACTTTGCAACTTTGCGTTCGGGTATTGCAGCATTGCGTTCGATCTTTGTAGCATTGCGTTCGAGTATTGCAGCACTGCATTCGAGTATTGTGTCTCTGCGTTCGAACTTTGCAGAGTATGTTACTCGCGTTCGAGTATTGCAGCATGAAATATAGCCCTGAATGATTCTTTCGTATACCTGCGTTCGAGTATTGCAGCCATTATTATAACTCTTATATATTCTTATAATATTAGGAATTCGCCTGCGGCTCATGGTTTTTATGTTATTGGTAAAAGCTAATAAATAAAAGGGAAAAGAAAAAAGAGCCTGTTATAGCTCTTTAATTTTTTAATATTTGACTGTTTAAGCTGTTTTAAGAGCTTTTAATCCTTTTGTGTATATAATTGCTCGGCTAGAACTTCTTTGCGCTTAAAATTGCGCTTCCTGGAAGATCGAATTTTAAATTCCTTTCGCCATTTTTCTCACCAATATCAATTACGAATTCTTTTTGTTTTGGAATGGTAAATTTCTCGAAAACGAAGACCTGATTATTTTCTTCCTTTCCATGGGCTCCAAGTTTTAAAAATTCACCATTATTAGATGTAAATATAGGATCTATCTGCGTGTCCTGGGCAGAGGCTTTTTTTAATCTGGCTTTTGTTCTAATATAAAATTTTATAAAATCGAAATCATAATTTATGGAAGATTGATTAACAAATCCAATTAGAACATAAATTTTATCATCTTTAATGAATACACCTTTGACAAGAGCTATTACATCTCCCTGCCTTCCTCCAGTTATAGGAGTTTGTTTTTTAGAAAGCTTAATAATTTCTTCTGAATTATTTTCAAACTCAGATTTCACTTTCTTTTCTGGATCTGCTGTTGGCTGGAAATTTGAGCCATTTTTGTTTGTTACTTGCTTGTCACTCTTAAAAAAATAGTTTAAGGTATCCGGTGTTTCTTTATAATTGACCAGGATTGAATAAAATTGTTCATCCTTAGTTAATACAGTTAAATTAGTTTCCCTGATATTTCTTGCCGTTGCTTTTAGTTTCAAAATATTCGGTTTTTCCGTCATTTCAACTCCTACTTCTTTCGATCCATAATCGAAGAAGTCAATTTCACTATTGAAAATTAAGAATGTTGTTTTATTAGTTGTAACGAAAACCTTCTTATTAATGTTACGATCTTGCCCGTGCAATGTGAAAAGGATTAACCAAAAGAATAAAGTAATCTTTAATTTTTTCATCCTAGTTTGATTTGATTAATAATTTATAGCTAGAACCAATAATTATAGAGTTATTACCCCTTTTTTTTCTAAATAGGTTTTTTGTTGCTTCAGCTACGTTTCCAATAACTGGCAGGTTACTTAATTCCGATGGAGCATTTACTCCGTCAATGATCTGATCAGTTTTTTCTTTCAAATTCCCTCCAGTAACATGTATCCCCTCTTGTCCATCTACATCATACACGGACATATTTACATTTATTAACTCTTGCTTAACCCTGATAGAATTAATTTTAATATTAATTCTATCCTCTCTTCTTATCTCAACAGTACCAAAAATAAATGAGTTGGCCGGCAATGTGATATTGTTCAATACAATTGGCTCCGTAGTTCTCATTTTAATACTACCAGAAGGAGAAACAGCCTGCTCACCGTGTACAACTGCGCGGAACGGAGCCGTATATGCTAAATCAGAAGAAGACTTATCAGGTATATTCTTTTTCCTCGATGTTCCGCCAAAAAACAAGGGATTGTCTTGCTTTTCTTCAACTATGTCGATCGCTTCACCTGTTTTTTCCGTTACTTCTCGTTCTTTATGTAACACCGGTTGGCGCTTTGGTGAATATCCACTGTATCCCCCGGATCCTGTATACCTTTCATTACTCGGTGGTGGTGTACTAGTCCCCTGATTTTTATAATATTTTTGAAGAATTTGTTCAACATCTTTATTTGCATTCGGGGCCTGTTGGGCATCTGGAGAACTTATTTTCTGTGCTGAGCCAGCGGCCTGTGTTCCTGATGGTTTTTCTGCAAGTGAATTTACGTCAAAGTCGTTTACTATAGAGTTTTTCCTCGATTCTTCATCTGCTTGGATATAAGCTTCATCTTTTGTTGCTATATCTGTCACCTTTGCGTCCGGTATAGACATATCAAAAGTTTTCTTTTCCCCTTTTGTAACTGCGGCAACTGTAGTTCCACCACCTAATAGGTCAAATAAGAATGCAAATATTGGAATAAAGGCCAAAGGAGCAATTGTATACATTTTTCTTTTGGCCTTAAAAGCGGGAGTATTAATGTTCTCTGTCATAACTCTGAATTGTATTATTTGATGTAACTTCAAATTTTTCAATCAAAAGACCATGTGGATTATTATCCGATCTTGGAATGTTCCTTAAATTCATAGTACATTTTAGTTCTTTTAATGTGATAGTCGTAGGCCTTTCTATTTGCTGCTGAGCTGTGACCATCGCTTTATATGGATACGAACTAAAATCAACCTGTATGCTATTAGTATCCAATTTTATGTACTGTACAGCATTTGCACTGATCATCTTGTCGTAATATTTCTGCTCTTTTAATTGATCTACAAATTGTCGCACCGAATTATCCCCTAAATACAGCGCCTGTTTACTGTTCTGCTCAATCTGGGTTCGATCTGGTGAAAGTGTAAACATAAGATCTAGGAACATTTTTATGTGATGCTTGATTTCTGCAGGCCTGTTGTCATTTGCATCCTTTCTTTCTGCAAGTAGAAGAGCGTTTCCATTTACAAGCGTATATACTTTGGACCTGTTTTCTTCAATAATTTTATTTGCATAAAATAGTGATATCAACGGAACAACAATTACCCCAACTAAGGCAATGATAGTGATGGACTTATTTATTTTATAAGCCCTGTCTATATTTTTCAAATCTGATAATGGATGATTATCTGCCATTTTTATACCCCCTTAGTTATTAGCATTCGAGCTGCTTGTGCTGCCATTGCTTTGGTTGAACTTTGTCCACCGCCAATCGATAGAATATTAGAAGTAATTTTTGGTACACAAAGGAAACTAACAATCATGAACACTGAAGACATGATTAGCGCCATCATCATAATATTAGGTTCCAGGCCAAGAACACTGTTTTCTCCGAAAGTTTTAAAAGAATTAATAGTTAATTCGGATATCGTATTTGCTATCGGTACCCAAAGTGAATATTGTAACATTTTCTGAAACCAGTTCGTTATAGAATTTTCGAATCCGGGTATTAGTGACATCCCAATTGAAATAGGAC
This sequence comes from Pedobacter jeongneungensis, assembly GCF_000633455.1. Classification (GTDB taxonomy): domain Bacteria; phylum Bacteroidota; class Bacteroidia; order Sphingobacteriales; family Sphingobacteriaceae; genus Pedobacter; species Pedobacter jeongneungensis_A. Next base: position 59,606 of record NZ_AYMG01000032.1, on the reverse strand, counting down.
CAAAGACATAAAGGAAAATGAGGTACATTTTAGAAATAAGGAAAAGAACAGCCATGCAAACCTGAGCAATTAGGACCAATACGAAGCTAAGCACCGAATACATGATTGAAGAAACAAATTTCTTTGGATCCAACAACATATCAGTGGCATTTATCCCCTGGTCAATTTGTCCTGAGTAATTACCATTAACGGCATTTGGATCATCATTTGCAAATTCAGTAGCCGCACTTTGTGTTTGAGGTGTGATTTTGAAAGACTTACCTTCCCGGTTTGACTCATACTCTTTCTGCCTTTCGTTAATACCACCTACGAACTCAGTATATTTCATAAGTTGAGTTGTTCCGTTAGCCTCAAAGATGGAGGCTCCAAATAGTTGTGGTATACCTTTGGCTATTGGCGTATAAGCCGATAGGACAAATGCTATAAATACGGGGTAGGCAAAATCTTCCATATTAAAAACACCTCCGTTTAGCATCTTTGATGCGAACCTTTTGAATATATAGACGTAAGCACCTATTAAACCAAGAGCTTTTCCGGCAACTAACCAGAGGGCCATGGATTTCTCCAATGTAACGAAACGGGAAAAATAATCATTCAATAAATTTGTTAGTTCCATAATTTTAAAATTATTGGTTTAAATTAATTTCTTCGAAATTTGGATTTTGTCGCCTAGCCTCTGCATATCTCGAGAATACATCAATAAACGATCTCATCCCATACGATATCTTCATCATTTCCTTACTGATCTGGTCGAGCTGCTGAAATCTTTCGTTGTCATTCATTTTGACAAAATTTTCAGAAAGAATCACATTTGTTTTTGACATGACCTTCACACTTTTATTTAAGCCATTTTTCATCGCTGAGTGAACCATTTCTCTATACTTATCATTAAAGTACCGGTCATATTTATATGTATTATTGGTATACATGGCTATGATTTGCTTCTGAGCAGCAAAAATATCCTTCGCCTGGTCAGAATTTCTTACAAAAGAATTGACTGCAGATAAAGCATCCTGATATTGTTTTGTTATCTGTAATAAATCCAAACCCGATTTTTTTAAATCTGTTAATGACGAAAAAGATTTTTCTGCTAGTGCTTTTGTTGAAGCAAGAAATGCATTTCCCGATTTAACTGCGGCAAATGTTGTTGCATCATAGGTAGCAACTTGCCCCATGGCTTTTAAGCTGAAGATGCAAGATATTATTATGAGGATTAATTTAAATTTCATTATTTCTTGATTTTATTTTCTGTAAATTGCTCTAATGCCTGGATAAGGTCCCCTCCTTTTTCATTCTGTAGCCGGTAGATTACATCCGTTTCATCTTTATTTGTTGTAAATGCTGCGTATTCCATATCCGAAACCTCTACTGCATACACTTTCGAAATTGTCCCGAGCTTGATATAAAACTCCATGTATTTCCTGCCATTCTGAGGTTGTTTGTTTAAGGACTGCACTAGGCTGGCTTCATGATCAGTTAGACCTATAAGTTCTTTCACATGTACAAATCCACTTTTGTATTTACTTTGATCTAAGAGGATTTTAATATCACTATTTCCAACCAGGGCTTTCTTCACAAATTTGTTTCCGATCAAATCGTCCAACTCCTGTGTTACTGTAATCAGCTGACCATAATATTTTCTGACTGTTTTTACAGCATAAAGCAGGAAACTTGACATTTTATCATTCATTAATGCTTTCCAGGCTTCTTCCATCAATAAGGCTTTCATGATATTTTCGCCTGGTAACCTGAACAACTTATTTAGATAAGTATCAATGATCATGATGGTATATATACTAAGCAAGGTAGGGTTGTCCTTGATACTTTCCATTTCAAAAACTACAAGTTGATTATTTGTATAGTCTAACTTTGTCGAAGAATTTAAAAGCTGGTCATATTTACCTTCTTTGTAGTATATCCTGGTCGTTATTATAAAATGTTCGTAATCAAAATGGTTGAACTCAGTGCTGTTTGGTTCATCTTTTTTCTTTTTCAGATAGACAGCCTTTATAAATTCATAGAATGAATTAAAGCCTAGTCGAAGAGATGGATTTTTACTTGCTATTTTATAGTAATTTACGATATGCTCCCTCATAACATTATCCTGAAGCTTAGAAGCTTCCTCATCAAGCCAGATAGTGAATAACAACGCTTTTATGTTTTCTATTTTGTCATCTGTTAACCCTATTTTATCGTCTAAAAAGAATGGATTGAATTTAGGTGGGTTAGACTCATTGAAGTCTATAAAAATTCCATTGTTCAGTTCACAAAGCCTTTTGTATGATCGACCCATATCTACCAGAACCATGTGATGACCATGATCAAATAAATGACTGAGGTATGTGTTTGTTAGAAAGCTTTTACCAGATCCGGATGGACCGACTATAATCATATTCCTATTTGATATTACACCTGCCTTTAAAGGTTCAAAAAGGATATCCACATGCAATGGATATCCGTTCAACCTTTCACAAAACCTAATACCAAAGTCTGAATTGCTATCTCTGTAGGCAGTTTCCATATTTATAAAACATGCAGCCTGATCCGCAAATAAAGTGGAAGTTAAATTTGCCGGAATATCTGAACCATTTCCCGGAACACCTGCCCAATAAAGTTCTTTACTGTCAAATTTATTTAACCTGGGCTTTATTCCCATTTCCATAAATCCATTTCCAACCATAATCGCATCATCAGCCAATTCAGCTGGGCTATCGGAGTACGTAAGAACATTAGCATGAAACCTTACTGGAATGGATCCAAGCTGGCTAGCATCGAGAAATTCCTTCATCCTCTTGTAGTTGATATCATTTGTTGATGATACTGCGGAAAAGTTAGATAATTTGTTCTTCTGTAGCTCTTTCTCCCTTATTGTTTCTTTAAAATTATCCTTGAAAACATACTGATTGTATATGTGGTTAAACTTAAGCGCCAGTGCAACTGGATGGGCAAATGAAAACAAGGCCTTGATATTGGCCTTGCCACCCTCATTATTATTTTTAACCAGGTCAATGTTTTCAGGAAATTGCTTTAATGAATCTATGCTATGAAAACAACAGTGTTTATTGCCGACCATCATTCCATTTCTGAAATCGATATCTACCATTTCACGGGTCCGGCTTAATGTGAAATAGCGGCTAAGCAACCCCATGTCTGTTTCAGAGTCGTAATAGTCTTTACTTGTAAGTCGTTCTACTCGAGAGAAGTATTCAGTGTTAGCTTTAAACATCCCTTCAATTGATGCTATATCGGAATAAAAGTTGTTGAAGGCACGTTCATTTATAGAATCAGCCGGGACTATCGTCGAATTAAAAAGATTTGTAGAATACGATCTTGTTTTAACGTTCTTTGTTGTTTTTATAAAAAAGATGTAGCATTCATGATTCACATGTTCCCTTTCTATGAATTTGAAATCAGAATGTTTACCCAAGATGCTATCTCCCCTCTTATTATTAGGCTTAAATTTCTTTTTGGTAAACCAGTCTTGTTTATGCATCACAGAAAATTCAGGCATCCTATCGATCACATTATTGAAGAAAATATTCAGGGCCTCAAAATCATCCTGGGACAAAGAAAAGATCTCGCGTAGATCCAACTTAAAACCTACCGCCCAATCTCCCCTTTTAGTTATGACAACATCATCATTTATCCGAAGGATAGGAATCTTATCTAGTAAACTCGCAGCTCCAGCCATGTTATTTATTTGGTTAAGTTTTTAAAGATATTTGGGTCGTTAGAATATATGACATCCACAGATTTGCTTTTTATAAGTTCCTTATCTATTCCGGAAGATCCATATTTGTTACTTATGTACTTAACCAGTAAAAAGGTTCCTACTATAAGAAGAGCACCCAACGGTATAGCTACATACATAACTACTCCTGCACCCACCATGATCAGAAAAAGGGTCAAGGAACCAAATCCGCAATAGAGAACATAATTTATATATGGGCCATCCACTCCCAAAAATTCGGGAGTGCTATCGGCCGCTTTATATATCCTCTTGCTCATATCCCTTAAGCGAAAATGGTTTTCATTGCTGCCCAGGCTAGTGCAAATATACCTGCAGCTACAAACCATTTAATATAATGTTTCGATGCATTTTCTCCTTCCACATTAGCTTTATTCAAAGCTGTAACTAATCCAACTGCTGCTGCCAAGAAAGCAAGGCCCATAAAACCTTTTTCTAGATAATTTTTTACATTGTTTGTTGAGGTAGTGAAATCCTGAGCTGCCTTCTCTATTCCACTCTGTGCATATACAGCCGTTGTTGCAAGAAAAGTTAAAATAAAAGCTAATGCTCTTTTTGTTAATTTTTGATTTTTCATTTTAGAATTGTTTACGTTTATAAATATTTATCGAAATTGAATGTTTCATCCTGGAGGTCATCATCCGATTCCTTATTAACCTTTTTCGTTTTAGGTTCAGGTTCACCACCATCTTTGCTTTCGCCGGTATTAGTACCGACCACCTGGTCTGGTTCTTTTTTAACATTTTTAAGATCTTCGAATTCAGGATCAAATTCGATTGTTCTATCGGTTTCTTTAATCTCTGTAGTCTCTGATAAAATTGACTCAGGAAGCTTATCTTCTTCACCGGTTATATAATCATTAAATTTAAATTCGTCCTGTCCTTCCTGGTCCGTAAAGTTTTCAAAGACAACCTCTTCATCTTCTTTAATTTGAGTATTGTCCAAGTATTCCTCTTCTTTGAGAAATTCCTGAATAGTTTCGCTATTCATTATTTCATCTGCAGATATTTCTTCTTCCTCTTCTACTTCAAAATATCCCTCATCCATTGCCAGTAATTCGTCGTCAGGAATTGAAACTTCATTATTTAATGCAATTTTATTAATATTTTCAATAGCATCAAACTTATTATTAGTTTTTCTAATAAATTCATTCGCGTGCAAATCGTCGTTATTTTCTATATTTTCATCGATTTTATGGTCGCCCGGATCATTGGTACTTTTACTCTTACCAGCTAGTTTTTGGGGCAAATAGTACTTATAATAGATAAATCCGTAATATAATAGATATAGGAATACCATAGCGACTATAAAGTCACTCCAACTATAACTGCTTAGCATATTCTAAATTTTAAACTTTTTAGCGATTCGCTTATTTATGATTTTTTCATTCTTTTTATAAAAATTTTCAATAAGGTTACATACGAACCCGTAAGATGTACCGTCGAATGCCAGCAATATTTTATCCAGCATGGCCTTGTGATCCTTAGTGTATTGGGTGCCAAATGATATTTTACTACCTTTCACTTCCTTGAAAAATATTCTTTCGATATCATCTTCTGACACCAGTTCGTCGGAAGCTTTTTCTTTTTGGATTTTCGGTTCGCTTATTTGTCCAAGGTCTAAATTTTGCTGTGGTGCCTTATCCCCTTTTGTTTCTTCATAATTATCCTCAACTTTATCTACTTTAACAACTTGTTCCGATAAGAAAACACCTTCTTCTTTTCGTACAGCTGGGGAAGTATGCCCAATTACTGGTAAATCAAGATCATCAAAGGATGAAGCGAATGATAATGGTTCCTTTTTTTTGGTCATAACTATTTTGTTGTTTTAGATTTCATGAACGTAAACATTTCCATAAACAATGGCTCTGGGTTAATTTTCTGCATCCTGGTATCGATCATTGTTGGCATAACGGTCCATGGAAAGTTATCAGAAAACACTTTCGACTCGTGAAACCCATTTTCCAGTATGTTTATTCCGACTGCGTTAAACGAATTCCTGATTGTATTAAACTTATCGTAATCTTTCAATTTACTATTTGTAGTATACTTGGTAAAAAACACGGCATAATCAATAAGATTGTTTTCTACTTGATTTCCTTTTAGAATAAGGTTAATTTTTTTAATGAATTGAGCTGTACTATCCTGCGATTTAAGATCTGTATAACATGGGATAAATAAAAAATGGATCAATGGGTAAACTGTATCTAAACCAGATGCCTCAAGTGTTCCAGGTAAGTCTAAAAAGATAATAGTATATCCTTCTCCTTCTAGTTCCACTATCTTGTTCCTTAAATCCTGGTGGCTGCATTTGAAAATTGGATAAAGTGGGCTTCCTCTTTTTTCAGTTAGTGCTTCCAACTTTTTCTTTTCCGTTTCACTTCGCATTACTGCTTCCAATTCTTTAGCTCGGGATCTATACAAACTTGCCTGGAGATCTACATCTATCACCGCTACTTTATGCTTGACCATTCCATAATGAATTGCCGTCGCAAAAAGCGAAGTCAGGGTACTCTTTTGAGCCCCTCCCTTTTGATTTGCAATACTAATTACCATAATTATTTTGTGCTTGGGTTTGAGATTCAAAAATAAATAAAAATTTATAAATATCAATATTTATTTATTTATTTAAATATTTATTTCTTTCTCGTTAATAAAATTTATTTATTTCTCTCTTATTATATTTATTGCTAAAGATAAATATTTATTCCTTTATTTATCTTAATCTTTATCTCTCAATTTATTTATTCCTTTATTACTATAAATATTTATCTTCATAAATATTTATTTCTTTATTGCTATAAATCTAGAAACCAAGATTTATAAAGATTTAGATTTCTTTATGTCTAATATTCTATTTTTATAATATTCTACGTTTCTAAAATTCTTTTTATTGAGGGCTGTATGTTTGTAGAATTCTATTCCACAAGATTTCTATATGGCTATTTCTCTATTATGTTAGATTTAGAAATCGATTAATAGCAGTTTACTGTCATTTCTAAAACTCTTTAGGGTACTTAACATGCTATGGAAACCTATATTTCTAAATCTCTAGATTTCTAGAAAAGCAACCTTCAATCACCTCTATCCCGATCAATTATTCTTTATTTCAATTTTTTATACTATTTTGGTCTGGGCGTTTTACCTGCAAGGTGTGCAAATGTCGGACAAAAATGCTGCGCATTTTACCTCCTATTTGCCTCCTTGCCCCTCTGGGGATATAAAAACGATGTTGACAAATGCGCCGTGCCGTTGCATTTTTAAATAACTAAAACTTAAAATATGGCATTACCAAAAGGGAGAAGTAGAATTGATGACAACGATAGAGATCAAAAGGCAAAGGATTTCAGATTTTATGTGCGCGTAACTAAAGAAGAACAAAATAAAATTCTTGCTGATATGGCTGATCTCGGTATTAAAAGGTTCAGTAGTTATGCGAGAATTAAATTGTTAAATGACAAAAAAGCTTTTAAAACTTTAACTACCCATGATAAATTGCTTTATCATTTAAATAAAATTGGTAATAATTTAAATCAAATTGCTAAGCAAATGAACCAACATGGTGCTTATAAGATGCAAGCAGAAGAAGTTAATAATGTAATTGAGTTGACCAAAGTTCTCGCATTAACCTTGAAGAAATAGAAAATGATTGCAGAGATATCGAGTGGTACAAATCCTGTAAGTATGGTACTTTATAACGAAAATAAGGTTACTAATGGCACTGCTACGCGTATTTTTTCAAATAATTTCAGTATTGAAAATAAAGAAGTTTTTTGTGCTACTTTCAAGCACTTAATTGCAGAAACTTCAGTTGAAGAACCTACCAGGCACATCTCAATTAATTTGCCTCCTGGAGAAAAAGTAACTGATGAAACTTTTCAAAATATAGCCAAGGACTACATGGAAAAACTTGGATATGGCAACCAACCTTATGTTGTTTATCGCCATGCAGATCGTCCCCATGAACATATTCATATTGTAACTGTCAATATCGATGAAGATGGCCGCAAAATCAATGATTTTTTCGAATACAAGAGAAGTCAAAAGATTACGCGAATGTTAGAAGATAAATACAATCTTACCCAGGTTAGCAGTGAAAAAAATAATAAGAAATCAACTACCTTAATCAGCCCAGAAAAGCAATTAGAATATAAAGATCTTTTTGAAAAAAAAGGTGTCAAAATTGCTATCGGTCGCGCCACACAGGAGTTAAAAAATCACTTTAAGCCTACTAGTTTAACTGATGTTAAAAGGTTGTTAATGTTATCAGGCATTCATACCTCCACCATACTAAATGAAGACAAATCTGTCAAAGGGTTATTATTTTCAATGGTTGATGATCCTGATCATAAACCTATTCATGCATCTGACCTCTACCACAGTTTTTCTATTCCATATTTAGATAACATATTTGATAAGAACCAAAAATTCAAAGAATCTTTTGATGTTTCGGTTATTAATACAAAAGTTATGAATGTCTTGGATCAGTCCCAAACATTCAATTATTCACAGTTCAAGACAGCGTTAAATGGGAGGGGTATTGAACCGCTTTTTGATAAATATAAGGATGGAAGGGTTTATGGACTTTCCTTTCTAGATCTTGAATCTGGTTGTGTCTTTAAAGCCACTGAAATCAATAGATCTCTTTCTTTTAATAAACTTAAAGATAGATTAGTGCCCGGTGAAAATGTGTTACCTAATACAATTGTTCCAAAAACATTAGATAAGGTTATCACAGATGTTTATGTCGAAAGTTTGAAGGAATGGAAAGATTTACAGAATTGGGCCTCCTCTCAATCATTATTTTTAACCAGCCAGGATGTATCTTCAATTTTAAAATTCAAGTTACCACTAATCGATCCAGTTATTATCGATGAATTCATTTCTAAAAAGGAAAAGTATTTTGAAGTGTTTGAGTCCTTTAATAAACTTTTAAAGGACAATTATAAGGACGTTGCCCATGAGATGACTGCCAATGAAATATATGAGCAAGTAAAAGATACACCAGAGTTTTCGAGCTACGCAGGTTTGGTTACCTCAGATAAAGTTAATCAGACAATTCAATTCTTCATAGAAAGTCGTATTCAAATTGAAGATGAAAAAAGAAGAAGGCCGATTATAGAAAATGTGATACAAAGCTATATTGATCATGTGCAAGAAAAGTTTCCGGATGATCAAGTTAAATACTTTGTCGGCAAAGATTCCAGGGAAAGATTCATTCTTTCATTGCAAAAATCCGAGCTGATTCAAAATATTAGCGAAAAAGATAGAGATATCGTTATCAAACAATCGGCTGAAAAGGCTATTTGGGTTGATGATGACAAATCATTGTCCTCAAAGGTTAAGAAAGAAATCCTAAGTCAGGCAAAAACGATCATAAATGATGCTTATAAGGATACTGCAGCTGCTGGAAATAAATTGGGTGATTATTATAGGTTATTGTCTAAAGGAGATGAATTTTCTGATAAACTATCTTCTTTATCCAGTATCACACTGCTCCAGGAAAAACTTAAATTACTTGGAAAGGAAGAATTATATGATCACCATCTTGAAAAGGTGCTTGTAAAGATCAAAGAAGATTTGGTTGCTCAGGCCGAAGTAGCAGACAGAAAAGATATACTTAAAGGCGAATTGAAATGTTATTATTCAGATCTTAACGTTGGATCCGAGAAGTTAAAATTATTTCAGATTATAGACGAGAAATCTACAGTCGAAGGATTTGTTTTACATCTTGAATCCTCAGGTATATTCAAGTCAACAACATTGATTGAAAAAGAATTACTATTGAAAGGGGCGGAAGAAATCGTGCTTTGGGAAAAGCAGAATCGGGTGCCACCATTGAAGCTTTCTGAATTTATTAATGAAAAAGTAAATGAGATAGTAAATCAAAAGATAACAGATGAAGCAGGGGAGGGTGTGAAACCTTATGAAGTTCTAAGAACCTTTACCCAGGAGACTCTAACGAATATTTTTAAGGCTGATCCATTACACAACTCAATTAATGAATCTGCAGCAGTTTTCGGCTTTAAAGGTGATATTGATAAACTTATTCTCGATACCCTGACTTATACAGGAGAAAAGATTTTAGAACGAGCAAACAGACTTGAAAGATCAGAAGTAATAAATAAATCACTTTCTGAATATTATGCTGTTCTTTCTACCCAAAATCCAGAAACCGAAAAATATCTACTGATTAAAGATTATTCTGATCATAATGAATTTTTTGATTTTATTCGCGTTTCTGAGTCACTTAATAAGTTTAGTGAGTTAGAAAGACATGTTCTTTTGTCCGAGGCAATTGAAAAGATCCAATGGGACAAAGAAAACAAGGTACTGCCATTATGCATTGAAAATGCTATAAGAGTATTTGTCCGGAATCAAATTGCAGATGGTAAAGTAGGAGGGTTATCTGCTGAGCAAGTTTATAGGCTAATGTCTAATGAGGGGTATTTAGAATCAACTCTAACGGCCTCAGGGATTAAAGACCAATTAAGTCATTTCGCTTTAAACCTGGGTAAAGAAAATGTTTTTGAAGAAGTGTTTAATGCCCTAGTAGAAAAATATCAGGCCAGTTTCCCAAGAAAAGCAGATGAAATAGTTTTGAGTAAGTATATTAATGAAGAGATCAGAGATATATATGTTTCACAATTTAAGCAATCGGGAATAAAGCTTGAAAGTGTTTACATCAACAATTTCCTTAAAAAAGAATTGCTGCAGACACATTTACAGCAGAACACCTCAGTTAAAGAAGCACTGGCTACAATGGCAAAATTATACCCTGAATTCAAGGCTGATGAATTCGTGGATAAAATGATAGAACGCTTCATTGAATTTAAATTTGCTCGCCTTGACGCTATAAGAAAACATGAAGAGCAACAGCAGAGACAGACGTATGCTGATATTATAAGCGTTTTTGGCTCAGGTAATTTTGATAACAGGCCTAACAAGGCAAAAACAGATAAGAAAAAGAAAAAAGGTAGAAACATTTAAAGCAACACTCTATGTCAAACGACGTACAAAATCACAGAAATACAACAGAGCTCGCTATTATCGCAGCAATAGTTATACTATTAATATCAAGCTATATTTATGGATACCCGGCCTTTAAAATGTTCGGGTTTACTTCTTCATGGATTGATAAAGGAATACATAAAATGTTAAGCATTAATCCTGTTTTTGGCAAGACTGATCTCATTTTTAAAGTTATAGCGATATACTTTAGTTTCCTTTTTGCATTGGGATCCAGTGGTAAGAAAGAAATGAAATTGGAGAAAAAAGGCATTTATACAATTTATGCCTTTGCGGGTGGACTAATCTTTTTAGCCTCATTTTCATTGTTTCGTATGCCCGGAATAATTTTATCAAGTAGCGTATTATATGTTTTGGTAACTCTGGTTTCATTTACATTTTTTAATATTGGTATTAACCGGCTTTACCAGCTTTACCGCTATAGGAAAATGTTGGGTAAATTAGATAAGTTTAATGATATAGAAGAGGAATTTGATCAGGTAGAAACTAAAATAGGAGATGAAGATTCTATATATATTCCGGCTTGTTATGGACCGAAGAAAAGAAGGTCATATTGGAATTTTGTTTTACCTTTTGCTGGAAATATAGTCACCGGTAATCCTGGAACCGGTAAATCTTTTGTGTTTATCAATGAATTCATACGTCAATCAATGTTAAAGGGTTGGACAATGTGTGTTTATGATTTCAAGAGGGGCGAGCTTTCGGACCTGGTTTATCGCTATCTCATAAAAAACAAAAGGAAGATCCTGGCTCATCCTAATTTCAAAGATGTAAAACCTACTTTCAATGTGTTTGATATTGATGATCCAAGTAGATCTGTTAGAATTAATCCATTATCAGCCGATCTACTCCAAGATGAAGCCGACTGTAACGACATGGCAACTCTTTTTTTGGAAAGTTTGAACCGTAGCTGGATAGAAAAAAAAGGTGAATTCTTCTCAGAATCTTCAAAAGCTTTACTAGGTGCATTGATTATTTTCCTGAGATATACAAGTTTGAAAAGTAAAGAGGAAAATGGCGAATTGGCGAAACTCGGTAATTGTTGCTCCCTCCCGCATGTTATTAGCCTTCTGAACTACGAACGAGATGACCTTTTCTCTGTTCTGGCTAACCATCCGGCGACACAAATTGCTTTCAGTGCATTTGTTGATGCTGTAAATGATGGAGCCGGTGAACAATTGTCCGGCCAGGTTGCGACAACGAAAATTTCTTTGGCAAGATTTGCTACAGCAAAGGTTTATTGGGCTTTGTCAGGAAATGACTGCAGTACCTTTGTATCTGACCCTAAAAATCCTCAGTATTTGTGCCTGGTTAACAATGAACAGCGCCGTGAAACTTATGGTGCTGTAATTTCGATGATCATGGGACAGGTGGTTAAAAAGGTGAATAGGCCTGGAAATAAACCTACCTTACTTGCTATCGATGAGTTAGCTACCGTTTATGTAAAGGATATCGACATCCTAATTGCGACGGCACGGAGCAACAAAGTAGCTGTACTTTTAGGTTTCCAGGATATGGCCCAACTTGTTAAAGATTATGGGAAAAAAGTTGCAGATACTGTAAGGAATACTGTAGGAAATATGGTTAGTGGTCGTGTAATGGCTGAGACAGCTAAGGATATGCAGGAAATGTTCGGGAAAGTCCTTCAAAGAAGGCACTCGAATAGTATTTCGAATTCCGGTGTTTCATTCTCCGAAAGTACACAAATGGATTATGTAATCCCGGCAAGTAAAATAAGTGGTTTATCACAAGGCGAATTTGTTCTAAGGCTTTCTGATACAAGAAAAAATCCACTGCCTGTTAGATATGCTAAGGGTCATGCTGACATGGATATGTTAGGTGATGAGCGACTAGAGCACCCTAGTAATAATCAATATCACAACCTCAATAGACCTGAATACAAAAAATCAGACTTTCTGAATGCCAAAGGTGAAGATATCACGGATGATATCCTAGCCAAAAACTTTGCAAAAATCAAGAAGGATGTAAAAGAACTAATACAACAGGAAATGGAGGCATTAGGTATTATTTCTGCCTAGATTTTCTTTAGGATAGTAATTTTTTGAAACAAATATCTTAATTTCGGGAATAAAATGCATATATTTTACTTCTCTAACAAAATTCTGTGAACCAAAAAGAACAAATGATAGACCCGGACGTGTTGGGCCAGCGCCTATTGACGTTGCGCAAATATTACAGCAAAAACGTTCTCAATTTAGATAAGGATATTTCTCAGACTGAACTTGCCCAGAAGTGTGGTTTAAATCAAAATAAAATACACCAATTAGAGTTCGGAGGAAAGGGAAGGATAGAATCTTTCATATCGCTTTTGAATTTTTATATTTCAAACGGATTCAATCCACTATGGATTGTTACCCCAGACAATGGTGAAATTTCTTTGTACACTGCTATAGAAGAAGTAACCGACGAAATTATGGAGCCTGCGGATGAGGACGAAAGCGCCAATTATTATGCGGATCAGATTGTTGAAGAAGAAAGGAAAAAAACTGAGTTTTTTGAAGCTATGGAAGCTAACTTCAATAGGATATTTGGTTGATTTATAAACCAGTACTCAATTTTCTTTCTGTTATCCTAGTAAACTCAATAGGATTCACTTTATAATCGTTTTTCAAAATTTCGTAGTGAAGATGTGGGCCAGTTGAAAGCCCAGTTGATCCCACCCTTGCAATAGGCTGGCCCACATTAACCACATCACCTGCTTTTACCAAGCAGCTGGAAAGGTGTCCAAATATTGTTTTAAATCCAAACTGATGCTCTATCAGGATTTTTGTACCATAGCCTTTTGCATTATCATTTACTTCCCTAACCACACCATTTGCCGGAGCATAAACAACTGTTCCAAATGGGGCTGATATATCTAATCCCTGATGAAATTTAGTTACCTTTAAGATTGGATGTTCTCTTAGGCCAAACTGAGATGATAATCTTTTGTACGTGCCTGGTTTCAAAGGTATGATGGTTGGGAAATTCACAAAGTTGGGTGATGTAAGCTGTATATTATCGACTACAACTTTCAGTTCCGAAAATGTTTTAGCCCTTGTTAAAATTTTCCGCTCTAGATCATGGACTGTTGTAAGAACTGCCTGTTTTTCTTCTTCGCTTTCAAAGTTATTTGAATTGGCCTTTAGTTGGTTTTGACTAAGAGCCAGGTCAGACCTCAATGTTAGGTTCGCAAGTATTAAACTGTCTTCTTTCAGTATTGTATATTTTGATTTGGTAAAATTGTAATTGGTATTTTTAATAAAAATTATTGTCAACGAAAATACGGATATAGTTGTCACTAATACTATTGCAATATTTTTTTTTAAGTCTAACATTTTTGCTTATTGAAAATTTTAATTTAACTTTGGTAGTATTGATATTTTTAATAAATGTAAATATATGAATTCAAATTTATTAAATGAGCAGGAACAACAACACGCTTCAGCTCTTTCAGGTCTTGCTCCAACACTTTCAAGTAAAGTAGGAGATGCTTTGACCAACGACGGCAAAATTACGGTTTCTGAATCAGAGATTATATTACAAGAATATACCGATCAGCAAAACCCCAAACAATCGAAACCGGAATTCCCTTCAAAAACTCAAAACTCAAATAAAATGGAAAAACAAGGCACTGCCAACGAACAGGAAAAACCAAATGGTGTTTCCAAGTCACAACAAACAACCCCACCAATTCCTTTCCCATTAAAAAATTTGGTTGGCCAAATAGCAGGGACTATCTATGGGGTTCCGATAGATTCTTTATCGCCACGCGATAAATACAATCTTGAAAAGGGTAATTATACTGAAGGTATCCATAAATTTACATACACCAATATGGCCGGAAAAACTTCAGATCTTGAAGGGAGATTCTATCTGCAACGCGGCCAAAATAATACCGTTGAAGCTAAGTTTTTACAAGTTTTACCCAAGCCTGAGATAACAGAATGGCTTCAGGGAGGCTATAAACTTAAAGATGGTGAAAAAGATATACTTCTCTCAGGTGAGACTTTATCATTCACTAATAAGCCTTTAATTAAAAATCCGGACGGTCCCAATCCTATCCGTTCCGAAAAAGAGCAAAACTATCTAGCGAAGCTTGATGACAAAACAAATCAGGTTATAGTGCGTAACATGGGAGCACCAAAAGCTTTCAAGTTTAACACTACAATTTATAGTGTTGAAATTCCTCCAGCTGATTTTGCTTCTTTAAAATCAGGTAAAAGTATTAATATTGAAAATCCAACATTCAATGGGGGAGAGCAGAAGGGAACCTTCTCTGTTAGGTTTGATCCGGTTAGAAATAACTTGGTCGTTAAGAAGTCTGAAAAAATTCAGGAAAGTACAGGAAAAGAAAAATCAAATAAAGTAAAAGATACCACACAAACGAAAAAAACGACAATGAAACCTACTCAGGATATTGTCAAGCTATCCCCGAAAGCTTCTAAAGGACCAAAAATTTAATTTAAACACATCTTATGAGACGCACAAAAAACACAGTTACATTAATCGGATTTGTAGGAAAAGATCCAATTTTTAATTCAGTAGGAACCGAAAAAATACCCTTTGCAGCATTCTCGCTGATTACTAATGACGTGGTAAAAAGGGCTGATCCTGCCCAACCTGGAAAATACATTATGGAAACCAGACCCAATTACCATAAGATAGTTGCATGGCGAAGAAATGCGGAAATAATTAGAGACTATGTGAAAGGTAAAGCCTACATAAACATTGAAGGCCGGCTTTTTACAAATGAATACAAAGATGGCAATGGAGCTACCCAAAAGTCTGTAGAAATAGTGGTTAACGAAATCTTATTACTTGATAAAGGAAGGGATACAGCTACTCTAACTGAAATGAGCACTTCACAGCTGGAGGAACTAAATGATGTTCCTGGAACCGATGAAAATTTAAATGAGGAGGTTTATTAATGTTATTATCTATTCTATTGAAAATTTCAGTTATTGACTTTATTGAGTGGGTTGTTTTCCCAGCCAGTTTTATAGTATTTATTTTAATGATGAGACGGGCATGGAAATCCAGAAACAAAAACTTGATTGAGCAAGATAAAAACGAACAATAATGGCTAAATCATTTGATGACTTCAAAAAAGAAATAGACTTGGTAGACTTCGCGGTCTACCATGGCTATGATATTATCCGGGCTGACGGCATGAAGTGGCCTTCATTGGTCCATCGCGAAACAGGTGATTCTATTATTATTAACCCGGATCACAGGATGTATAGAGAAAAACATAATACTGATGCCGGAGGAAATATTTTAAGATTTATCAAAGATAGGGCAGATACAATTTTTGCGAAATTCAATACAGAAAAAGATCCATCGAAGTTTTATATGCTGTTGAATAATGTTTGTTATGATTATCTGAATATCTCGCCCGAAAAAAAGAAAGAGATTTCAAACTACGTTCCTCAGGATCTTAAAATGAAAAAAGCTGGAGAACGAAATTTCTTTTCTCTGGATACATTAAATGTTAGACCTTTGGACGATAGTTATTATTTGATTAAACAACGAATGATAGATCCTAAAATAATCAAGGATCCTTTATTTGCTCCGAAACTGGTAAACCAACAAGTAAATTTCGAAACTGGAACAACTTTAACAAACACTGGGTTCATTTATACGACTTCTATTCTTAACGATACAGCTGTTGGTCTTGAAGTACGAAATTCCCAGTTCAAAAGCCATTCGGAAGGATCAGATCGATCATCCGGTGTAGGTTTTTCAGCTCTCAATGATAACAAGGTTAAAAATCTAATCGTGGGGGAGTCCTTCATAGATCAAATGAGTTACCACCAGTTACATGGTTTGCCAACGAATATTTATGGAAGCACCGGTGGCCAGCTTACAGCTGAACAGTTAACGGCGATTTTAAATACTCCTGAAGAGCTAAAAAATATTAATAAGCTTGATAAGGACTTTAAATTCACCTTAGCATTCGACAATGATATGTCCGGACATGTTTATGATTTTCAGTTCATACGAAGATTAGGAAGTGAGTCATCTGAACCATTGGCCATCACAAGGGCTTATGCAAGTAACAACATCAATAATAATCTTTCATTTCTATTTTTCAATACTGCGAAATTGGAACAGATTAAGCCAGATCTTATCGAAAATCTTGATAAGATCAATGCCCTTATTTCTAAAGAAAATTCTCAGGCAGATCAATTTAAAATTCAAACTAAAGTAAATGACCAGGGTGATTACAAAATTGAGTTTCCTAAAAATCCAAAGTATATGGAACTATTCAATAATGTCCTGATTAAAACACTTAAATTAGAAAATATTCTAACAATCCATAAAGCTATAAAATCCGACTTTAATGATGATTTGAAAGCTATTAACGGAAGGAAAGTGGAAATGAAAAAAGAGGGGGAGCCGCAAATATTAGATTTCAGCAAATTAAATAAAGCATTGAAAATTTAACACACAATATGAAAAACGAAAATAATAATAACATGGTTGATTCTGGCTACTGGAAATGGAAGTTAAAAAATTATTTAACCAGGGCCAACAAAGCTTTTTATCTAAATATGGTAGCTCAGGATACCCTTGATCAGTTTCTTACGCTACGATCATCCCTGGCCGAGACTGAATATACCTTGTCACTCTCTTCAGGAGCATCTGATGAAGGAGCAAAAGAGCTTGCTTTTGCTGCACTATTTGAAGGTATAGAATTTTCAAGGGTTGAACACTTAGAATACCTTATGATGACCCATTATCCTAAGGAATATCATTTAATTGACGATAAAAAATCGGACGCGATGTTTCATGAACTCGCATTAATGACCGACTCAGTTTATAACAAAATCATGGACAACTTCACAGGTGAGATGGATGCTATCGATAAGTTGATTCTTCCACACATCGCGCAATTCCTTCTTAAGTTCAAAAAAACTTACCAGAGATAATAAACAATAATATTCTACACCCTATTTGGAAGAACAGCCTAAAAGACTGTTCTTTTTATTTTACTATACCCAAGCCCGATGGCATTTAATAAAAATCTAGTAATCCAGGATAACCTGGCCGCTATATCATTAGCATTCGATATCCACAGAAACACCCCAAGAAAAGAAACCATTTCAGAGCAAATTAAGATACTTAACCGGTATCGAGGTTTTGGTGGTATAAAAGAAGTCTTACTTTCTGATGATCCAACCCAATGGTCTAAATCCTCCCTCAACTTATTTGAACATAAAAAAAAACTGGACCAACTTTGTGTCCAGATGGATTCATTTAACAAGGTACAAGCTGGTACTTTCTATGATAGTATAAGAAATAGTGTTTTAAGTGCTTTCTTTACTCCAGAATCTATTACGAACATCATTGCCGAAACAGTAATCGCGAATTTTAAACCGAAGTTGATTTTGGAACCATCAGCAGGATCCGGAGCATTCATCGATTCTATTTTAGAAACTGAAGGTAGCGCTATAAGTAATAAACAGATTTATGCGGTCGAAAAAGATCAGCTCACCGCTTCAATTCTAAAAGCCAAGTACATTATCAAGGGACTTTATAAACCTGGTGCAAACGG
Organism: Pedobacter jeongneungensis; assembly: GCF_000633455.1. Taxonomy (GTDB): domain Bacteria; phylum Bacteroidota; class Bacteroidia; order Sphingobacteriales; family Sphingobacteriaceae; genus Pedobacter; species Pedobacter jeongneungensis_A. The sequence goes on along the minus strand of NZ_AYMG01000032.1, from coordinate 41,269 downwards.
AACTACGCCTGTCAACTTATTTACAGGTGGTTTTGAGAAACATGCAAACAGTATGGAATTCTTCAAAAACCGGTTCGATCTTTCAATGTCAAATATTCCTTTCGGTGACGCTAAAGTTTTTGATGAAAAGTACCTGAAGGATAAAAGGCCTATCGTCAAACAATCAACAAACCGGATACACAATTACTTTTTTGTTAAGAATCTTGACATGTTAAAAGATAAAGGGTTTCTTGCTTTTATTGTAACCGCCTCCTTCCTGAATAGCCCAGGGAATGAAAGTATCCGTAAATTCATGCTTAGTAAAGCTGATATTGTAAGTGTTACAAGGTTTCCGAACAAATTATTCAATGAACATGCCGGAACCGAGGTTTCATCTGATTTAATTGTTCTTCAAAAGAATGACAAAAAACTAAACCTGTCCAATGAAGATTTGCTTTTGGCGAGTACGGAAAATGATACTCGGTACGGAAATGTAAACTCTTATTTCAATTTCTACCAGGAAAATAATAACTACATAGCAGATGAGGTAAAGTTAGGTACCGACCTATATGGTAAGGCTGCTGCCTTATTAGAATTTAGTGGAACTGTGGAACAGATCGCAGATCTGTTGGGTGCAAAGCTTAATTATGACTTTACCAAGTTCAAAGCAAAAAGTCAGCATATTTCTTTAGATCTTTTTGCCCAGGCACAGGATAACCCTAATCCGGTGAAAAAAGCAACTGCCGGCTTACAATTTGATCTTTTTAACCCTATCCTCGAATTGGGAAATTCAAGGGATGCTGTATTCTCAGGCCAGATCAAACCCTGGTATTCCGATGGTGTTCTAATTCTTCAGGATGGAAAACCCGGCCATCTAAAAAAAGACGATTTATTTGAAGGTAAAACCACCTTTTCTCCATTAGATACAAAGATAAACCCTGACCATGCAAAAGCATATATTGAACTGAGGGACGCGTTCAACGAATTATATGATTTTGAAAAACAAAAACAAATTGAGAATCCTGAATTAAGAGATAAGGCAGCTGGTCTGTACCAGTTTTATTTTGAGAATTATGGTAGACTAAACGATAGAAGAAGTAAAGCCCTAATAAATTATGATCAGCTTTCCTCGCAGAGTTATGCGATGGAGAAAAGATCTGTTAACGAGAATAAGGAATTTATTTATGTACCTGCAGATCTATTCAGTCATCCCGTCGCATTTAGTTCTTCTACATTTAAGACTATTTCACCACTCGATGCACTTTTCCTCTCAGTAAATAGTCTTAATAAAGTCGATCTTGATTTCATTAAGTTACACTCCGGGGTTAATGATTCTGATCAACTTTTAAAACAGCTTAAAGGATTTATATATTATGATTTTAAGAAGTCAGAATTCCAATATAAAGATGCTTTTTTGAGTGGAAATATAAATGAAAAGTTAAATTATTATCAATCTAACTTCCCCAGGATTTCACTAAATGATATTTCTACACCAGAAGGTGAGGGGTATTCTGAACTTCTGAAGGTTTTACCGAAAAAAATACAGTTTGAAGAACTAGACTTCAACCTTGGAGAAAGATGGCTCGATAAAAAGTATTATGAAGAGTTTGCAAGTAAGCTTTTTGAAGAAGATATCAAGGTTGTTTATCTTAAAGGATCTGATACATTCAAGGCTGAAAAGAAATATGGCGGCTCCAATTCAATTATTGATGAGGCTTATGCAGTAAGAACGGAAAGCGGAAAGTTTGATGGACTTCAATTACTTGAATATGGATTAGTATCTAATTCTCCTTATCTAACTCGTATAGTGGGTTACAACCTGGATGGAAATCCAGTTCGTGCCGCTGATCACGAGGGCATGAGAAAGGTTGCCCTAAAAATAGAAGAAATTACAAACCGATTTGGCGAGTTTATGGCTGCCTTATCAAATCAGGAAAAGGACCACATTGCAGGTAATTATAACGCTAAGTTCAACTGTTTTTCAACTCATAGGTCAAATGGCGAGCATTTACAGTTCAAAGGGCTAGAAAACTTTATACCAAATCAGCATCAAAAGGATGCAGCCTGGAAACTGGTATTAAATGGCGGAGGTATCTGTGATCACCCAGTTGGAGCAGGTAAATCATTAATTATGGCATTACAGACACAAAAAATGAGAGAAATTGGTTTTGCAAAAAAACCTATGATCGCTTGTTTAAAAGCTAATGCCGCTGATGTTGCTAAAGACTATATAAAGGCCTTTCCTGATGCTAAAGTTCTTTTTCCCGGCGACGCAGATTTCACAAAGGCAAAAAGACTAAGCTTTCTTAATATGATCAAAAATAATGATTGGGATTGTGTTATTGTAACACATGAGCAGTTTGGCATGATCCCACAACCAAAAGATATTCAAGAAGCTTTACTTTCCAGAGAATTGAAACAGGTTCAAGAAGATATAGAGTTAGTTAAGCAAGAAGGTGGGGAAGTAAGCAAGGCTATGCTCAAAGGGTTGGTAAAACGTGAGGCAAATCTCATTGTTAAACTCGAAACAGTAATCGCGTCTTTAAAAAAAGATACTGATATCCCCGATTTTAGGGACTTAGGTATCGACCATCTCGCGGTAGACGAATCCCACGAATTCAAAAATTTAGCTTTCACTACACGTCATGGTCGTGTTGCCGGTTTAGGTAACACCTTTGGTTCCCAGAGATCTTTTAATATGCTCGTTGCTGCCAGGACGCTCCAGGCTCACCACGGAGCAGATAAAGGGATTTCCTTTTACTCAGGAACAACCATATCTAATTCGCTTACCGAACTATATAACATATTCAAATATATTGCCCCTGAAACCTTAGAAAAACAAAATATCTACAACTTTGATAGCTGGGCCAGTGTATTTACAAAAAAATCCACTGAATATGAGGTATCTGTAACCAACCAGCTCATTATGAAAGAGCGATTCCGAACTTTTATTAAAGTCCCGGAGCTTTGCTCGCTTTATAGCAAAATTACCCATTTCATATCCCAAAAAGACCTAAAGATCGAAAGACCGGATAATGTTGTTAAACTTGTAAATATACCACTAACAAAGGATCAGGAACAGTTTTCTCAAAACCTGATTGAATTTGCACAAAATGGAGATGCTACACTAATTCATCGGCATGAACTTACCGAGGGAGAAAAAACTGCAAAAATGCTTATTGCTACAAATACGGCAAGAAACATGGCCGTAGATATGAGGCTTGTAGCTCCTTTTTACAGTGATGATCCCGGCAGTAAATTATCTGTAGCGGCTAAAAACATAAGTGACTGGTATCAAAAATCAGACTTTTGTAAAGGAACCCAGCTTGTGTTTTGCGATCTTGGTACTCCAGGTAAATCTGACAGATTTAATGTTTATGCGGAGCTAAAAAGAAAGTTAGTTGAAGATTACAATATCCCAGCAAATGAAATTGCATTTGTACATGATGCTAAGACTGACAGAGCTCGCCAGGCAATGTTTCAAAAAGTCCGTTCTGGAGAACTCCGTGTATTTTTTGGATCTACAAAGAAAATGGGAACCGGAACTAATGTTCAGACAAAAGTTGTTGCCATGCATGACCTAAATGTTCCATGGACGCCAAAGGATCTTGAACAAAGGCATGGTCGCGGACCCCGACAAGGAAATGAAGTTGCTAAATTGCATTTTGATAACAAAGTTCACACTTATGTTTACGCGGTAGATAGAAGTTTGGATGCTTATGGTTTCAATCTACTTCGTAATAAGCAACTTTTTATCGACCAGGTTAAAAACAATACACTTTCAGTCAGAACTGTTGATGAAGGTGCCCTAGACGAAAGCTCTGGTCTTCCATTCAAAGAATATGTGGCTGTTCTATCCGGTAATACAGATTTATTGGAAAAGCTTAAGCTGGATAAAAAAATTGCAGGACTGGAGGCAGAAAAAAAATCTTTTACAGCTGGTCAAATAGATCTAGAGTGGAAATTAAAACAGATGAAAGAGCATGTTCTTAAGACTGAAAAAGTATTTAAATCATTAAATGAGGATTCAAAAACATACTCAGCACAACTTAAAATCGATAGTAAAACCGGTGCAAAGATGAATCCCATTTCTATCCAAGGCCGTCAGTTTGCCAAATCTGATGAGGCAGGTCTTGCAATATTGGATATCTACAAGCAAGCAAAATCAAATGGATTAGTTTTGCCAACCAAGATTGGTGAGCTTTATGGATTTGACCTATACATCAAAAAGAATAATATGGGTAATGACTATGAAATGTTCGGAAAACGAAATTTTGTTGAATATACATACTCTAATGGCCTGCCTAATGAAAACCTGGCATTAGCAGCAAGGTATTTTTTAAATGCGATAGAAAAATGTAATGGTCTTGCACAAAATTACAAGGCAAAACTTGCAAATGAATATAAGGATATCAATCTATTAGAGAATCAGAAGGGTCGAACCTGGGACAAAATAGACACTTTAAGAAAACTTAAAGCCGATGCCAACATGCTTGAAAATCGTATTATCAATTCAATAAATAAAACTTCTGAAACAAATGGTTCAATACTCAAAGACCAAAAGCAGCAAAACGAGCAATCGAAGGAAATCGTTAACATCAATTTCGATAAAGTGAATAAACAAAACATGAAGATAAATTAAAAGTTGGGGCGTTTCTGAAAAGAAACCAGGCTATCCGCTTGTACTCCTCGTTCCTGTGGGGTACCGCTTCTATCCTTTTGCCAGGCAGTCAGAAATGACTGCCTTTTTTTTTAAAATATGTTGGTCATCAAATAAATGAAAGGGAAATGAAATAAAAACCAAAACAAAATTATATTGTATTTGTGCTCATATATGAGTACATTTATACTATGAAACAATGACGGAAGGGCCTTAACAAAGCTTTTCTGACTAGATATTTATTAAAATTTTTTATATGAATTTTTTCGCCCAATTACAGAAACTTAACCTAAGCGCTGAATGTACTTTTAAGGTTACCCAAACTGGGGATACCTTTCAGGTTATCGTTTTTATTTCAAATCAAGACAATATTGATAAAGCAGCGCACCATATTCCTCCACTTGTTTTAAGCGGTACAGCTGAGGAATTGGATAACGGATTAATCAACGCTATATCCGAACCACTAACTGTGGTAGATACTCTATTGCTCAATATGGTTTCTTTCACAAAGAGTGTGGAGAGAGCTAAAGAAGAAAGCGCAATTGTCAAAGCATCTAAGGCAGCTGAGGCAGAAAACAAAAAACAGTGGGACGCTCTACATAACAAAATAAAGGAGCTTACAGCAAATGCAGATTATGAACAGGCTTATGCTCTACTGCCTAACCCCGATAAGTTCCCTTCCAATGCAGAGGATATCCAAAAATTAAAGCAAGAACTGGAATTCAAGAAAAACACATTAACCCTTTTTTAATAATATGCTACTTAAAACCCTACTTCCCCGAATTTTTGTCTTCAAACTTGAAGGAAAAGAAGAAACATTAGAAGACCCAAATCCAGCATTTACAACGCAGGCCGTATTGAATTTTTATGCAAACAATTTCCCAATTCTTACTACAGCTAAGATCGAAGGCCCCACTATTGAAAAAGATAAAATTAAATACACATTTACAACCACTTTAGGAACAAAGGGATGAAAAAATCTAAGATTGTCAGTCTACCAAATTCAGAAACATTATGTATCAAATATCAATCAATTCTAACTTTCAGCAGCCAGTTAGATCACGCAAGAGACGCTCAGGAAGTACTTCGGGAAAGAAAGAAAACAGCACCCATAAACCTGTTGGAAATGGTTTTCTGAATCATTCATTTCATACTATTTCACCACTGCCCCCCATTTTAATGGACAGGGCAAAGGTGGAATCATCAATAGAAAATAACATCAAAAATTTTAATGCAACATTTACAGCCGATATATCCCTCTCTAAAACCCACACCTATCCCCAAAATATCAATAATGCTCTTAATGATATTAAATCTTTTTTGTCAAGTCATAATGATAACTATGTGGTTAGACTGGTGGAGCATAAAAACGATGTGGCCATCGAAATTCAAAAGGAAATTTCGATAAATAATACACTATACTTTATTGATGTATCACCATACTACCGCCTCAAAGAAAAAAAGAACTTTTCGGCCGCAAATCTTTTAATGTCAGTATTTAGTTATTTGTTTAAGGTTTGTAGGTTGGAACACTACCAACACACTTTTATCGGGGGAATTTATGAATGTTGGAGCGAATTGGAGCCAGAGGAAAATGCAGTATCAGAGATTATCCCAGATGCACTACTATACAAAAGAGACTTTGGAGCAAGGGCAGTTAACACAAAAAACCTAATGGCATTTGAAAGGCGTGTTGCAAATTACCTACCGAGCAATGAGACAGAAAAGTCATTATTAGAGGTAGCAAATAGTTTTCTTTGTTTTTATAGACAATATGGAAATTTCAACATATTCAATACCATTGTACATCCGGAAGATGTGGAGGATGATTATAATGTACTTACTCCGGATGAATATATGTCCTTTTGCTATGGTTGGACTGTTGAGCCGCATGGAGAAGAACTAATGTATATTGTTAACGATCATTTACAGGAAAAAACGGAGATCGCATTGCCCTGCGAGGAACCTCATTTATTTGATCAACCGCATACAATCATAAATAATTTCAATACCCTATACGTAAAACAATATTTCAGATTATTAAATGATCTGGCCGAAACACTTGAAAACCTTTAATTATGTCAAGAGATCTATCAACCCATATCAATAAAAAATACACACCGTTTAAAGCTTTTTTAATACATAAAACTGAGGATCGTGAAGATGTTTATATCGAGAGTTATGATATTAATGAAAAAGGCAAGCCCGTAAATGCTCATCCCCTAACCATTCAGGAATGTACAGAGCTGGCGTTATGTTTACAGTCAGGAGAACTTGCAAACAATTTTCTTACCCCAAAAGGTTTGCTCCCTAAAAATATATTAAAAGTAAATAACCATGCCCATAAGTCCTATGTGATATGGTACACCGAACCACAGAATGTTCAGCTCAACTTTACCGAATTACTTGAAATACCTAATGGTAGAGCAAATGTCCCATCACTACTTTGGAAAGCCAGTAAAAACTATTTAAGTGTGTATGCATTACATTTAACACCTAAAGGATCACCAGTTCTTTCAACCCCCCTCTATCAAGCACCATTCTTTAATATTTATGATCAAAGTGTAGTAAGGGATGGGAATGTATGCATGGGTAACGTCGACTTAGATTTTGTTAAAACCAGTTCACTGGAAGAATTCATAGAGGGTTGGGAGAGTGCTTTTTGGAACAGTAGTTTTTCCCACATGAACAGATCAGTTAGTCCTATCAAATCAAATATTGTAGAGTTTTGGAAAAGTCACATCGGTGTTGACACCCCATTTCCCTTATCAGAGTTAAAATCAGAAAATATCACTATTAAAACGCTAATCGATTAATGATGAAGAAAAAAGTACACTTTATATCACCAAGACTATATAATGCCTTGAACCCTGTTAAAATTGCTCTGATCGGTGTTGGCGGAACAGGTAGCCACATGCTAACCTGTTTATCGAAAATAAACCATGCGCTTCTCCAGTTAGAACATGCCGGTTTACAAGTTACAGTCTTTGATGACGATTTGGTTTCCGAATCGAATATCGGAAGGCAGCTATTTTCTGCGAGTGAAATTGGGCTAAATAAAGGTATTGCACTAGTCAATAGAATAAACAGGTTCTTTGGTACGGGATGGAAAGCCCAGGAAACTAAATTTCCCATCAAGTCCCTTAGCAATTATGATTTCATTATTTCCTGTGTAGATAATGTAAAAACAAGATTAGATATTTCTGTGGAGTGGAAAAACACTGTTAATTTTAAAACTCCATTATATTGGATGGATTTTGGAAATTCAAAGAAAACTGGACAGGTTATTCTTTCATCGATATCAAATATTAAACAGCCCGATTCAGATCAGTTTGAGCCGATCAGCCGTCTTCCACTTATCACCGAAGATTATCCTACTCTTTTACAGCAGTCAGAAGTTGCTGATGATGCCCCAAGCTGCTCATTAGCGGAAGCCCTGGAAAAACAAGATCTATTCATTAACCCAGCACTGGCCAATTTTGGATCGTCGATTTTATGGTCGATGTTTAGAGAAGGTATTGTTGATAAACGCGGCTGTTTCATGAACCTAGATTCCTTGGTAACACAGCCGATTCCTGTAAATTAAAAAAATTGGGCCCCTACGGGGCCTTTTCTATTAAAGTTAATTTTATACTTCTCTACAAACCTTATGCTCCCACGCCTTTAAGGATTGGTTAATCAATTGTTTTTCTTTTATGTTTTATAACTTATTAAAGAAAAACAATTTAACGTTGCAACCCCGGTACGTTAATTTTTTTCACCTGGTTAACACCAACCTCAAAAATCCACTTCCGGGCTACAACTTTAACCAGGTTGTTTACGGCCCACCCTCCAGCGCTCATCATCTAGATAGCCAACATTTGGCATAATAATTTAAATCAAAGGGGAAAAAAATAAAAAAAAACACATAATAATTTTGTATTTGTGCTCATATATGAGTACATTTAAATTAGTTTTCAAACCCATAAAAAATTTAAATTATGTTACAAACAAGCATTAACCTTAACAAAGAATTTGCCTCATTTGTCACTCAGTACAAAAAAGGCGATACACAGTATTATATACCCACTTTTAGGCAGTATTTTTATACACAGGGAATTAGGGATATCATGCAGAACTATGAGCTATATGACCTATTGGAAATAGTTTTCCCCTTTCTGGAGACTAACCCCCTGGTGTCTCCTTATCCTATACAGGTAAATGTATCCCGTGTACCTGATCATGCTCTTAATTACTGTGTCGTGATTACAGACCATAATGATACGATATTGTATCAAAAGAGGTTTTTAATGCATGTACGTGAATTTGACTCTTTGGAATTAATCCTTTCAATAAACAGACTAAGCCTTCCTGAAGAGATTGGCCATTTAAAAACATCTCAAACCATTTATCAATGATTACAGTAATTGCAGAAAAACCTTCGGTAGCGAAAGATCTTGCCCGAATAATGGGAGCAACACAAAGTGCAGAAGGACACATTAAAGGCAAGAATATTGCCTTCACCTGGGCCTATGGTCACCTGATTCAATTGGCAATGCCGGACGCTTATGGCTTTAGTTCCTTTTCTGATCTTTCTCAACTACCAATGATACCCAGTAAATTCAAACTGGTGCCAAAGCAGGTAAAAAAAGGTAAAGATTATATTGATGAGCCTGGTGCAAAAAAGCAGCTCAACATAATCAAGTCTTTACTAAAAGAATCCACTAAGATCATAGTGGCCACAGATGCAGGGAGAGAGGGAGAACTGATCTTTAGGTATATTTATGAATATCTTGGTTGTACCCTCCCATTTGAGCGATTATGGATATCATCTCAAACGGATGAAGCTGTCCTAAGCGGCTTTAACACACTTCAACCAGGAACAAATTACGACACACTTTATTACGCTGCCAAATGTAGAAGCGAGGCGGACTGGCTGATTGGATTAAATGCCACCAGGGCTCTTAGTGGAGCTGCAAATACAAATAAGACATTATCCATTGGTCGAGTACAAACTCCCACACTTGCGATGGTGTGTAAACGATATATCGATCATTCCGATTTTAAAGTTTCGGATTATTACAAAATTTCAATCACCTGCAACAAGAATGGGGTTGATTTCTCACTGCAGAGTAAAGAAGATTATGAGCAAATTGACCAGGTTAACAAAATCAAAGCTTCAATTGATCATTTAAAAATTTGTAAGGTTGTCGAGGCCGAGCATAAATCTAAAATAGAGAATCCACCGAAACTCTATGATCTAACCTCTCTCCAGAGAGAGGCTAGTCGGAAGCTTAATTTCAATCCGGATCAAACCTTGCAGATTGCCCAGACTCTTTATGAAGGTAAGCTGATAACATATCCCAGGACTGGATCAAGTTACATTGGTGAAGATGTTTTCAAAACGGTTCCTTCCCTTATTGATAAGCTAATTAAATTGCCCCACTATTCGACTGCAGGGAAAAATATAAACTTGAATGAGCTTAACAAGGGCTCGGTGAATGATAACAAGGTTACTGATCACCATGCACTCCTGCCCACTAACCAGAGTTTTGACCGGTCATCATTAAAGTCTGATCAACTTGCCCTGTATGACCTGATTGTATTTAGGTTTTTAGAATCCTTTGCTCCAAAATGTGTGAAGTCTGTTTACTCCGTCATTATTGAATCTGCAGGTGTTGATTTTAGGGTATCATCCGTTAAAACGATAAGTGCAGGGTGGCGTGGAATCCAAAATGAACCAGTGAATAACATCGATGAAGACGAACAATTTGTTAGTTCCATTCCGGAACTTGATAAAGGTGAAACTTTAGCAATTAACAACACCTCGATACTCAGTAAAAAAACCAAACCAAAACCATTATTGACAATGGATACCCTGCTCGAAATGATGGAGAACTGTGGTAGAAAGATAGAGGATGAACAACAACGGGAAGCCATGAAAGACCTTGGCCTTGGTACACCAGCAACGAGGGCAGCAATCATCACAACCTTATTTACTAGGGAATATGTCACCACCGTCAAAAAGAATTCGATAATTCCAACAGCTTTGGGGCTTTCCGTTTATAACCTGATTAAGGATAAGCCGGTAGGAAATCCGGTGCTTACAGGACATTGGGAACAGAAGTTGGAAGAAATCAGGATCGGTAAGTATCCGGCACAAAGTTTTATGAAAGCAATCCATGATTATACAAATGATATCACCAAAGGACTACTTTCACTTAATACGGAACAAAGTAAAAGTCTTGAATCGGCAGTAAACGCAGACAAGGTAATTTGTCCTAAATGCAAAAAAGGCTTTATCAGGATCAATGATAAAGTAGCCAGCTGCAGTGAACAAAACTCTGGATGCGAATTTAAGATCTTCCGAACAATCGCAAGTAAAAAAATAAATGATGCTCAATTAAATTCTTTACTAACTAAAGGGAAAACAGGATTAATTAAGGGATTCTCAGGTAAAAACCAAAAAACATTCGATGCAGCACTATCGCTTAAATCTGACTTCACTGTTGAATTCATTTTTCCAAAAACAAATAAATAAGCCCTGGACAAAACTGATGAAATATATTGAGTTCAAATCATTAGAAGATGCAGTAAAAGTATTACTGTTGGCCTATAAAAACAAAGCAATATTTTTTAGGCTCATAAATTCCCATCCCCTTCCAACATTAAATGTTGTGTTAATGGCTGATAAATTGTCACAGGTTCAGTTAGAAAGCTTGACAAAGAATATCGCCAGTACTATAAAACCATCTAGGTCGATAGGTATAGTAATGAAGGCTACAGCTTTCTGTAGCGAGAGCTTCGAAGAAAGAGATTACCTGGTCAATTATTACCCTTACCAATGGGATGATGCATTAAACATCCCCATAGAGTTAAAGAATAAACTTAGGGACGGTATCGATGTTACGGTTGTTAAACATGCCGTTCTGCTGCCCAAAAAAAACATCACAAAAAAATTATAAGACTATAATATAATGGACGAATTGCAGGAATCTATAAAGGAGAAATTAAAAAAGGAAAATTTGACCTGGGCTAAAATGGCCGAAGCATGTAATTATCAGAGCAGGAGCGGTTTCAGATCTACATTTTTTAGATGGTTGAGCAAGGCTGATAATGCCCTCAGAAAGATCGGCTATCAGCTGGTTATTGTTAAAATCAACGATGCATCCAAATAGATGCTATCCTGGCTTTTCATAATTGGTGTTTTGTCATTGCGAACATATATACGAGCAGCTGCTTTTGTCAAGGTTATATAAATGGCTTTGCCAACCTTGACAAAATGCTCGGATATCCTGTTGCAATAAAACCCCTTATTATGGAAAAACAAGAATTTTATCTGCACAATTCGAATACTAAGATCAGTTATGATCTAAATGAAAAAGTGATAAAAGGATCTGACCTCACGGATCAAAACAATGATCCCAGATTTTTTTCAACTTCTAAAAGAGGCTTAGCCAAAGCCTGGAAACTACTTCACGATAATTTTACTGAAGATATGAGTATGTATGAAGTTACCAGGTTATTAAGATCTGCTAATATCCGGGTTCATACGTATTGTGGGTTAGATTAATCTAACCCTTTATATTTTTGGACCAGAATTGCTCAGTTTGGCAAAATCAAGTTTTTCAATGTTATACCTGGTTAGGTCCCTTACATCATTTTTAAATTGAGCAAGATCCCCTCCGCGTTTACTGATCATTCCAACTACCTGGTCAAAACGGAATTTGAAGTATGTTTTTTCATTATCTGTAAGTGGGCGCTGCCATTCATTGTTGATGGATTCCTTAATTTTGGTGAAATCGCTGGAGGTCGGTCTATTAATACCCATTAATTGGTCAACAGAATTGTTTTTGATCTGTCCGTTCTCAAAACCGATCAGCCGGGTATAGGTAGAAATATGATCGATAGCAACATCTTTTAATATTTTTTCTATGTTTGGCTGCAGCATACTGAAATTGAGATCATGGGTGCTCATCTCTACAAACCTTCCCTTCCCATCTGATTGTACCTGGCTTTCGTACCTCAAGTGAATCCCCATTTTTGATAACTCCGGTTTAACAGCAAGAATGTGAAGTTCAATCTGATATTGATATTTTTCTTTTAAGAGCTTCATTGCATCTGTAAAGCCGGTAATATTCTTGCTGCCGAGCGTCGAGTCAAATATTATATTGTAATTATTCTTTATTGCATCCTGAAAGACTCTCTGTAACCAAATTGTGCTGTCCGCATTTACCATCACAGGAGCTTTTGCAAATTCGGTGGGATGATCCATAAGTTTTCTGTATTCAGGATGGTGGTTTCTAAGCTCATCGTTATTAATCACCACCGTTTTCGATCTGTCTACTCGTTGATCGAGGAAACGACTCAGGGCGGTTTTTCCACTTCCTGGTTGAGCACCTAAGTATAATGCTGTTGGTTGATCATTATAAACTTTACCACCGGCAAATAATTCCGGCTTGATAATATTCTCATAGATATATGAGTTTTGTTCATCGCTTAGTTTAAAATCTTCTTTAACCATTTTGCAACCTCTTTTCCAAATTCTCCATCTTTCTCAGTTCAGGACGATATTCTTCGATCGCATCTCTAAGAGCAATCAATGGCTTGGTCAAAATTGATTTTTTGATGATGTAGATTTCCTTGCTCCGTTTAATGTAATCTGAAACTTTAACTAAGTCTGGTTGTGTATCTTTCCTAAACTTTTCTGTGCTGGCCAACCTGGAGTAGACTCCTACCAGCGAAGAAAAAAGTGCTTCGAAATCTTCAGTTATAATAAATTCTTCCATTCCCAATAAATCTGACTGGGGATGTGATTTTAAGTTTTCGCTTATTTTATTTTTCATCTTGTCTTCCTTTCTATCCTATCAAAAGTAATTAATCAAATTTGCTTTTTCTCCAATATTTCATAACTCAAGCTTGTTTTCAGCTTATATGTAAAATCAGGATCTAGAATGTTTTCTATAAGGTCATGCTGATATAGGTTTTCGATTGTAATACCAAAATGCTTCAGGATATCGATAAACATTAGCGCAATGTCTTCCTTATTGGTCTGCTCACTTAAATAACCCGGAAGATTTATCCCAATTAGCGCTATAATGCTTTGACCTAACCATATCTGCTGATCCCGGTTTATTTGTGGCATTTGAAATGATATCCGATGCTTTTCGTTTATTGGTTCTATTTGTTTGCCCATTTTGATTTTATTGATTAATCCTCTGAAATGAATTTGATACTTTTTTAATGTCTTTGCCCTTCTCGATGCAGCAAGGGCATAGATAAAGTGCCGGTTCTGTTTCTGCCGTCTTATAACCTAAGTCAACAACCAGGTCACAAATAAAGCAGAAAACCTTTTTATACCATCTATGTGCATTGTCCGGTTCTTTAGTCTTATGTAGACAGTCATCGCAAATTGACCAGCTGGTAAAACATACCCTCATACCCGAATCCACTTTTGCGCTGCACCACAAACAATGCTCCTTTTTATCGTTACCCATTAGAGCCCTCACTTTTCGAGTTTTTTTCAATCTTTTGCTTTGTCCAGAGTAAAAGAATCATTGAGAGCCCGATAAATGTTGTTATTACTGAAGCTATATAATCCCTATGATAGTGGCAACAGAAGGCCGTAATAGCCGCAAGAGCGGTTAAAATGCACAATCTAATATTGGTCATCCGAGAGGTAGTTAATCTTTCTTTCATATGTAAATATTTTTAACAAATGTACTCAAATGTGAGCACAAAAACAAAAATATATTGCATAAAAAAGCCCTTTTAAAGGGCATTAATTAACTCTAAAAACCTATTAATCTTTTTTGACAATCCCTATCCTATAGCCGATCTTAGATAGGAGTGAATTTGATTTGTTGATCCACGATTCAAGGTTACGCTTAACACTACTATGGCTTTTAGCCTCCGCAATATCTCCGAACTCTCTCCAGGTTTTACCTGATCTCGCCACTGCTGCAGCAATACTGAAAACGACTTCTCTATCTTGCTTTTTGATTGTCGCATTTTTCGGAAGCTCAGCTTCAAATACATGGCTATTCTCAATGATTTGACGAAATAATTCATCTGATTTCATATTTAACAAGGGAGCTATGATCATTAGATCCTTTGCTTTCAGTTGGGTTGGATCTTCTTCAATCTTTAGCCAGGTTGGCCCCGAAATGCCACAAGCAGAATACAGTTGCTTTTGGAGAATCCCTTTTTCCTTACGCATTCTTGTAAACCAGCTTTGCATGATAACATTTCTTTGGCTGTGAAAATACAAATTGAAAGGGGGAAACACCAACTTTTGAAAAAAATAGATAAAAATAAATTTTTTTTGAATTTTTATTAAGGCTTATAAGCTCAGCCTCCTTTCATTTATTTTATTGAAGTTTAGCTGTATCAATTGCGGTTTTTCAAAATTCTTATCAATTTGTCTTATCTGTGATGTATTAAAAACTATATATTCATCATTTCCACTACCCAAATTTGAAATTATCGAATCATAACCTAAACTTCTTAATTTGTCAGCTGCATAATCAGAATGAAGTGCATCATAAAAGTCTGCGATTTCACCAAGACTAATGTCTTCGTTCAATTTTTCTAAAGCATCTTCTGGACCAATCTTTTCACCGAAGACAATCTCAATAATATCACCAGCCTGCTCTTTGATATTAAAAATACCTTCAAGCCTGAGGTCTAATGTTTTGTGCATAGTTATCTCAGCCTGAATAATCCGCTCTCCAAATAGTTTAGCATTTTCATATTTGTCCGTGAAAAATATTCCATGGATTGTATTGTTATACTCAGTGTTTTCGCCTTTTTTAATGATATCAAATTCATCAAACGTTGCATTGGTTCCGTGGTATACAATCATCCTTTTATCATAATTTTCTATATTCATAAATAAGATCGATTTCTGATTACTATTGAATTTTATTACGGCGTTTACTTCGTTGTAATTCTTCTGCCGGGGTAATTCTCCTGTAGTTGATTTCTCCATTTACAGTCGACATTTTTAACCGATCAGAATCAGGCAGGTGCAAAATTTTACCGGCATAACCCCCTATATTAATCACCAGCATATTGTTGGATTTTTCTATCGATCCAGTATATTCTTTCGTTTTACCATTATAGGTATTTTTGAAGACATATTCTTCTCCTTTTTTGTAGATTACTACCGGTGCACTAATCGAATCAGATTGAAGTGTAGATACCCAGCTCCCAGAGAATTTATCTTCCGGCATCCTCGAATCCTGGCAGGAATACAAAAATGTAGAAAGCATTAGTAAAAGTGATAATAAGATCGTGTTTTTCATTTTTGGAACGTTTAAAATTTAAGGGATAGAATTATTTATTTTTTCTGCTTTTTTTATTTCTTTATTTAGCCAGGCATTAAACATTTCCGGTAGTCTATTGCCAAAGATTGTTTTAGCTTTCTCCTTTATGTCATTTTCAATCTTAAACCCGATAACAGTTGGATTTGAGAGCTTTGGTTTTCTTCCTGATCCCTTTCTAGAGCCACCATGTCGGGTATTATTTTCTTTCTGTACCATTTTATCTTCCTGGGTTTTTGAATTTAATTACCATACGGATTCAATTTCATCCCCAATGACAAAACTACTCTTTCCTTTAAAATTTCTAAACTTTGATCCCCGATTTAATTTAATGGGAAAAAATAACTCTTAAAAATTTGATACTCTTCTGAACTCAACCAGTTCATCATGGGTAATGCCGGTTATATTTGCCTTAGCATGAAACGCTTTAATTTTCGATTCATCTGTACTCCATTTGAAAGAAAATAGATATGTACTTTTATCTGCTAACTTTACTGTAAGCTTCAAGGGGCTTCTCTTGATATCAGCCCTGGTAAGTGCAGCGATCCTCTCGCAAACCTTATTGAATTCTTTTGAACCCTTATCAACAGAATGGAATATCTGTTCGCATTTTACAAGCTGCATTGCCCTAAAATCAAAACGAGGTTTTATTTTTTTACGCTTCTTTTTTTTGGACTTAACTTCGAGATCTTTAAACATCATATCAGATTCATAGTCTGGATAATCTTTTAGAATTTCCAACATAGAAAATAAGCCCCACTTTTTGAAAGTCCGGCGGACAAAATTTTTACGACGCGTATTGTTTATCTGCAGAAGCTTTCTTTCTGCTTTATCGATGGTCAACTGAAATACCTGCTTTTTATCTTTTGCTGAAATTGCAGCTCGTATGATAATACGCATTATGGGGGTGATTTCCTGCTCTAAGGCGCTAAATAGATCGTTCCAGGAGTATTTGTGAAGATTAACAGAAAATTCGTTAATGATATCCGAAGGATCAACCTGCGGCATAATAATAGCTTTTTGTATCTCGATTGTTTTCATCTTTATTCCTATTGATTAATAGCATAAATATACAAAATAACTTTGAAAAAGTTAACTAAATCAAGATAAAATTTTTCTTTTTTTTCTAAGATTGCATCTGTTTTAGTGTTGCTGTTCTTAAATATTCCCTGTTTTGTCTTTTCTGCTCCAGTGTTTCAAATGAATTCTCTTCAATGGCCAGCAAAACATCAAGCTGGTTGTCCAAGGTTAAAGACATTATGTAACTGCCCCAGTTTGCCGAGTTGCCATATCTTTTATCCGGTAGAAATGGCATTCTGAAATCAGGTATAACCTGTTCATCAATACCATGGTTATTAAAGAATAGCATTAACGCATCGATCCAGCTTATAAACATAGGGGGATGAGAATATATACTTGCGTAGGGATGACTGTCTATTTCAGTTAGATATTCGTTATATCCATTTATCGGAATGCCCCAATGAACTAAAAATAAACCTTGTAATTCATATTCAAGATTCAAAAAGAAACTACCAAAATTATTTTCTCGACCGGACCAAGAATTAAATAGATGTTTGAATTTATCCGATGGGAGTATACTACTCAAAGCCTTTTTGTTTTTAGCCAGGCTTGCAATTTCCATCTCCCTATATTTTTTTATAAACAGCAATGTGTCTATATAATGTTGTGCTGAATTTTTCATCTTGCTTTAATTTAGATTTTATTTGGTTCACTCTTTTTCTAGTCCCAGGTCATGATCTTTAAGTATATCCGTCAGTTCCATAGTAGTTCTGCTACCAATATTACGAATTCCTTTGACTTGTTTGAGTGTAAAGGATTCTATAAATTCTTTTACACTTAGGCTTTCATCAAGACCAGTGTTTTTTACTTCTGATCTTAGGAGATCAGATATTGCATTAATTAGCCGCTTAGAGGCATTATGCTCTATTAAGAAATCAGTTAGGCAGATCCGCTGCCATTTATCGTCATGTTTGTTCTGTTCTTCGTATTGAGCCACTATCTCCAGTGCACTCAAATACTGTGTCCTGGTAATCATCAATCAGGCAATTTTGATTTTTTAATGTTCTTTGTCAGGATTACGCCCAAGTGAAACATGGTACTCGCGTTATATAACTCCTTAATCACCTTCAATCTTTTTTCAATCGAGCTTAAACTGTTCGGGTATATATTGTTGCTGACGAAAATTTCTGCTATTTCCTTCTGTGTCTTCCCAGCCTTTAAATGATCAATTATTAAGTCATCTATTTTGTTCATATTCATAAATTTAATATTAAACTAATCTATTTCAATATTCAATTTTCTCAAGGTGTCATAAACCTCTTTACTTCCCTTACTCGAAAGATTATAAATTTTTCCAAGTTCAGTTTCATCTGGAAATAAAGTGAGAAAATGATCAACTGTAAAATCACGGGGAGAAAATAATAGGATCCTGCTCCTTAGAATTTCGATCTCAATGTGCTTGTAAATCGCATTATATGTTCGAAGTGAAACCCGGTCCTTTATAATATCAAAAAAACATCGACCACCGGCAAGGTCTATCCCGGACAATTTCTTCTGCTGTAGGTCCGAGGAATATTTAACCATAACCCTGATCTGGTCATGGTACCTTTCTACAATACGCAGGGCACTTGTATAATCTTCGTATGTTACCAGGTTTTCAAAATGAGGAACTTCCATCTCGTGCTTATTGGTTAGTTGTGAAAAAAATCTGCAGGAGTTAAATCGAAGAAGTCAATAAACACTCTGCCTTCTACCACCCCAACCCCGATTAATTAAAATCAGGGCGAAGGTCATGGGTGGACGTTCTTACCATTGCCGTTTCTTTATTTCTTTTAGGTTATCTGGGTTCCAGCTCCAGTATGTATGAAAGGCCTTTAAGTTCAGCCTGGCTATTAATGGTTCTCCGTGTGATTTCATAGGCAGGGTTTCCTAGATGGAGTGATTCAATTTCTGCTATCACATCATCGACATCGGTGTCATGTACAGCAGCTAGTAGATAATGATTGTGGCTAGGTAATCTAGGACATCCATAATCATCTTTTGCAATCTTTATGATCGCATCAAGGTCATTCCCCTGAATTATCGTCGTGTTTATCACTAAAACATTTATCTCCATATCCAATTGTATTATGATATAAAGATAAGGAAAAGTTTTGAAAACGGTTAACCGAAATCAAATTAATTTTGTCATTTTTTTGTCAGTAAACTTTCTGCGTAAGTTCTTAAAATTTGCGCCAAATCTGATCCGAACATTTTTTCCAATGCTAACTTATAATCCTCCCTTATTTTAAAGCCCAGGGTAACTTTCTTTTCTTTATTTGGTTTTCGCCCTGCACCGGCTCTTTTCCCACCCTGACCCTTATGTTTTTCTTTTCCCTTATCTTCAGCTTCAAATGTCATAGTTAAAAAAATAATTTTTATACGGTTTACCGTACATTCTTAAAAATCTTATTTATTTGTTTTTCTTATTTTATTACGATCCACCGGCCGAAACTGGTCATAAAACGCTTGAACATGAGGGGGAACAACTTTTGGTATAGATTTAATAATTGCTTTCACAAATTTAACAACCTCATCCTGATCACCGGCGCTAGTGAGGTGAGTTCTAAGATTTTTTTCCCAATCTTTTATGGCCTCCTCAGGTGTGGCACCGCAACCAAAAACACCAGACTGTGGATCTGATCCAAGTAAGCAACAATAAGAATTTCCATCTTTAAAAACAGTTGGATCCAGAGCTGCTGCCACCCCCTCTTTTTTAATATCAATAATTGAATCCGGATCAATATTCATTTTTTTATTTTTCATTTACAATTTAACGATATCAAGAATATTCCTTACGCGAAATATGAGCTTATCATCATTTGCAATCACCAAATTTACATATTCAAATTTGATGTCGCCATCCTCTATTCCATCAACTCTTAACTTTATCTTGTTCACAGAATTCTCCAGGTTAACTTGTTTTCCCCCTTCAATTGCACTTATTGCCCTGGTAAAAGTTTCACCATCTACTGACATACCCAGTGCATCAAAAAGAATACGCAGCTCTGCCTTTGATGTGCAAAGAAAAGCTTTTTCTTTGCTGTTAATTTCTTGATAGAAAATTATATAATCCATATTTTAATAAAATGGCTTAAAGCCGATAATTTATCATTTTGCTAAATTTAGCTAATTTTCGGTGGAAGCGTTGCCCTTCCCAGTAAGTCTCCACATCCAATAGATCACATTCCTGCAGTTCAGCGAAAAGTAGCCTATCCCAATTTTCATACTGATGATAACATAGTCTAAAGTCAAAATGGTGGTATTCTATTTCTTCAGAATTCATAGGTCTGCTGAGAAAGGGATGGCTAAAAGCCAGTCCCATTGGCCTTCTATTCCTGTCACGCCACATCTCGGCATGCATAAATACATATATTCTAGCAGGGTATGTCCCTGCAGGTTTAAAGTAGTAATCAACCCTGCCAGTTTTTTTTCTCGGCCTGGCATTGTCCCTGTTAAAACTATCTCTTTCGGACTGAGTCATTACATATCCTGCTTTCATTTTCACCATTTGTATCCTTGCTTAATAAGAATACAAATATAACGATAAATATGAAAAAGGTTAACCGAAATCAAACTGTAATTTTTCGTTTTTTGAATGACTATTGAGGCCTTAAATCACAACCCTTTACCAGATATTATAGTATCATTATAGAGGAAAATTACTCATTCTTTTTTTTGTCTTCGACATCACGGTTTTTTAGGTAGGCGTTTTTCATGGAGTAGAAAATATTGAACACCTCGGACTTGGTTTCACCGTTGTACCATTTAATAAAACATGTTACTAGGTAATAAACCAATATAAAAGAGGCAATCATCATAAAAATCTTTATTGGTTCCATAGTTAATTTCATTTTATCCACCTAAACCAGTAACAACTTTAAATGAAATTACCCCTTTGGTTGGATATTGGATAAATCGATCAATACTTAATAATACAGCTGCTCCGTTCCGGGATTGCAGTGCGCTCTCATAATAGTAATGTAGTGTAAACTCGTGATCAGGATTGCTACGGTCAATGTCCTTCAAGAGTTTGATTTCTATATCTGTTTCTGGATTAATTTCAATAATCGCAGAAGTTTTGGATAATGGCTGATATTGGTATTTCATATTTAATTAGTTATTCAGGTTTTAGGTCAATCAAGGTTTTTTTGTAGGTATAAAAATCCTCTTCTCCCATTAGTCCTTTCACGTATTCATCCATTCCACAATCATGCTTTTCGTTTACATATCTCGTAAACGAAAGGACCCCGAGACTACCGTCAAAACCAAGTTGTTCCATCGGCTTTCTTAAGGCCGGCTCCAATCCGGAAACTGAGTTCGTACCCTGATGGGTTTATTTATTAAACCTTATTCTTCGTTTTATGTATATAACAGGCATAAAGAATAAATCCAAAAATCACTATTACAATTAAAAAAGCTATTATTTTTAATATGAACACTAAATTATTAACAGCTTTATTGTAACCTTCAATTCCAAGTTGATTATTCATAAAGAGTAAATAAATAACAGCTGCAGCAAAGGTAACTAGCCATATTAGCCCTAGGATCACAAATTTTTTATTTTTCATTCTTTGGAAGATAATTTTTCTATCGTTTATTGAGATTTTTAATTTGCTCCGGACTTTACTTCTTAACCTGGTTCCTTACGGATCTGATCAGGAGCAGCTGGCAACCGGCACCAGGTTAATGTCCGTTTTTGAGATTTAATTGAATTCGGCGCCAGCTAACTCACCAGCCTTTTTAATACATCCGATAAACGATCCTGAGTAATAGAATTTTTCTCCATTTAGTCTAATGTACAATTTCCACAGCCTATTTTTTTTTGCAATGTATCCAAATTGTTCTTTGAAATCGTCAGTACAAATATCGAAGTAATCTAATCCATTTGTTCCAGTTTTACCCTCTTGTTTTAGTTTCACATTATTTGAGATTAAATATTTATAATTACGTTTATTGAGATTCTTTACTCCCTTTTATATAATTAAGTACTTTATTTATCGGTGGAAGTTGCGTTCCATTCCGCAAATCGTGAATAGTATACTTATTTTCATATTTATGTAGATCTTTTTCATGGAGGTCTAAAACAGAATTTGCAGTTACAATTGCCCTAACCGTTTCTAACTCCTCTGTATAATATCTTACTTCAAATACACTGGGCCCTTTAACACGAAAGAAGAAATCAATGCCTACCTTACCCTTGAAAAATTCGCCTGCACCTTTCGGCATTATCTCAAGAAGATCTTTTACTGGAAAATCAACCGAGAGATTATGATGTTTATAGATTAAGGCTTCAGCAAGTGTGGCCACTAAAAATAATTCAATTTCCATATCCCAACATTGAGATATCAAAACTCTCATTCTTAATAATCTATCCGGGCCTTTTAATATCTTAATTTCACTTATTGTAATATATGAATCC
The DNA here is from genome assembly GCF_000633455.1 of Pedobacter jeongneungensis. Classification (GTDB taxonomy): domain Bacteria; phylum Bacteroidota; class Bacteroidia; order Sphingobacteriales; family Sphingobacteriaceae; genus Pedobacter; species Pedobacter jeongneungensis_A. The sequence continues at coordinate 18,846 of NZ_AYMG01000032.1, read as the reverse complement.
ATCGATTATCCTAGAATATCGTTAATTATTTTTTCAATTGCTTCTTTTCCTAAATGTCGCCGCTCCGAAGCTGCTTCTAACTCTTTTTTTAAATACTCAATAGGATCCCAATGATCATAAGTTTTCATTTTTATTCCATACTTTATTGATAAAGCCTCCGACAACCTATAAGCTATCAAGCCAAACTGGGTGTAATAAAATATTCTTTCATCGAACCATTCGTCATAATCGGGCGGGCCGGTAATTTCCCAAGCAAATTTAATATTCTGGTTTCCATCAGCAATTTGAGATGGGAACGAAATCAGCTTAAACATTATGTCATCATCGATACTTTTCCAATCGACATCGTTTGGATAAGCTGGCGCACTAGGAGTTTTTATCTGCGGCTCTAGACATCCGTCATTAGTTCTTTGTCCGTTATACAATCCGTCATCTTTAACTACATCAATACAGACTTGTAAGTATTGATTTAAGATCGGTATTATCCTTATTGCCAAGTATTTTGCGTTTTTTTTAGTCTCTCCTTTTTTGGTCAAATAAGTTTGCAGCCATGTAAGTATTGCTCCTAAGACAACGCCGATAAGGGTAAATATTGCTTCCATCATTGTGTATCATTCATAATTTCATTTTTATAAAGCTGACTATTTAAGGTTCGTTTTGTGAGACAAAGTTTATTCTTTAATAATCCAGCCTAACCTCCCCAGAAAGGAGCTCACATACCAAGAGTAAAAGTGAATTAATACGGTTTTGGTAAATTTTGTTCAAAGAAAATCTTTAGGTCTAATAGTTCATTACAGTTTTCAAGACTTAAATTCCAAAAAATTGATTTGTAACTTCGATCCATAACTTTGGTGGATTGTGAAAATAAATGGAGGTATGAACTAATTTTTTCTTTAATTCCAGGTACCTTAATATCATGGATATGTTTTAGAACGGTTAAACATTCAAGATTAGATTCAATACACCTCACTATCTCAATCTTATCATTTGGAATTAATTTTTCAAGAAGATTCTCAAAAAGTCCATCATTCTTATTGTCAGGCCAAAGAAAATGAATAAATTCGATAGGCTGAGTCGGATGTTTTTTTAAATTCTCTATCATGGTGTTACAGTTAGTAAAACCGTTATTACCATTTATGCCTGTGTAGTCGGCATCAAAAATTAAGAGATTTTTCCCACCTCTCTCTGTATTATTAACAAAAAGATCTTTTATTACAAGTTTATTAATTTGTTTACATCCATTAATTGGAATAATTTCTATAGTAGCATTTTTGATAACAAGAACTTTATCATTATTAAACTTCTCGTATGTCCTTTCCAGAATTATTGGAAAATGGCTCTCAATGAAATCAGCAATAAATAATTGATCACCAATCCCTTCACAAAATATATTAAGCATCATTTATCCTCTAAGTTCAAAATTATCTTCCAATGCAAACTTAAAATTATGATAATCGTATGTAGTTGCTTTTAACCTATTCGTTCGCAAAAGCTGAATGACTCTAGCTTTCTCATTATTATCATCTGACAATGCGGCAGCAAAAAAATTGATACATTCTAAGTTATGAGTTGACGCTATCACTTGCGTATTATCTTTAGTAGCGATATTGATTATTATTTCCCAAAACCTTTTAAATCTACTAAAATGTATTCCAGAATCAATTTCGTCAATCAAAACCATTTTACCTTTATGTACAGTTAATAATAGTAGAATTCGGAAAAGCTTATTCGCCCCATCTCCAAAGCTATGAAGTGATTTGTCTAAATTTGAATCCATTACTCTAATACTAATCCATCCATCTGCGGTTATCATGACTTTTTCTATTTTTGGAATAAAAAGGCTTAAGTTCTCCAAAAATTCCATTTCTAAGGTTCTATCTTTTCGAATATACTCATCGTAAAACAATGATAAATCTTTTCCATAACCTTTCCCATATGAGTAAAATGGCTGGTTTAAGGTCTCATTGTAAGGCAGAGATTCATTTCGTTTTTTTATCTTAGTAAAATTCAAAGCGGTAAATCCTTTTTCGACTTCTTGCCCTTCATCGATCATTATATTTAATTTACTAATCCTACGCCCTGACAATACCTCAAATACTGGATTTAGTAAACTTTGATTTGGTAAATAATCAATGAGGAAGTCTTGATCAATTTCATATACATATTCTATTTTCTCCGAATTTATTTTTTTATCAGGGATTATCTTCGATCTTTCAATATAACAGTATAGTAATCTTTTATAGTACTGTTCAGCATCCGGTGATATTAAGAACATTTCAAGAATTGATGTTTTACCAATGTTATTGTCCCCGACAACGAGATTTATTAACCCAATATTTACGACTTCTAAGTATTCAAAATGTTTAAAATTACGGACATTGATACTAGTTATATGGTTTTGTTCATGATCTAAGCCCGACCCGAAAAATGGAATGTAAGGAACATCTTTAATTTTGCATAGTATTTCATACTCAAGATTTAATTCCTCTATACCATATAATTTTATATATAACCTAGACCAATCATTTATAGTTCGGTTATATATTATATTGGTAAATTCTGGTTCCTGAAGTAGATAATAAAAGAAAGATAGAAGTTCTTCCTCTCTCTCATGAAGAGAGAAGTAGGCAATAACTTGTTCGTATTCATTCAAGCCATCAAAAGTGTTTTTTCGACTACTATATAACATACTAAGTAGAATATATGCATAATAATATGGGTCGTCTGAATCAAGGTTTGATTCCAAGTCGTTTTCTAAATAGTAAAATAATATTTCCTCTGCTATTTCTCCTTTATTTATTTGTTCTAGCTTGTTTTTTGCAAAATCTTCGTAAAGAATCTTGCCTAAACTAAGTATATATTCTTCATGTTTTCTTCGTTTTTTCGCAATTTCAGCTAATGATCTATAATATTTAATTCCTTTGATTCCTAGCTTATCGTAGATGCTAATTGCATAACTATGTTGCCCATTAGTTGATAAAATGTCAGCTACTTCCTCTTTCTCTTCATTATTTATATACTCTTTAAATACCAAGTTTAAAATCTCAAAGATTCTATAGTGCAAATCTCTTTGAAAATCGAGTTTTATGTTGTTTAGAAAAAGATCCTTAAATTCTTCTACCCAGATGGTGTTCTTTCTGACTTCAACTAATGCTTTCAAATTATCCTCAAAAAGTGAAATATCAGGTTCATCAAATATTCCGTCTTTTATTAAGATCACAGAATAAAGAGAATCAAGTATTTTCTTTTCAAGACCATCAATGCTTACTATGTTCTTGATCTTTTCGAAATATTTTCCGTTCCATAGTGAATAAAGAGCGCGTTTTTTAGCCTCGAGATTGGTAATAAGTTCTTTATTTAAATAGTATTCAGATGCTTTTAAATAATCTTCATTGACTTCTGATATTAAACCGAGACAAAAGAAATATTCTTCATAGTTTCCAATTTTTAAAAAGTGATTTGATGCAATTCTTAAGAGCGGAACATTTCTATTTACCCAACCAATTTCTTTTTGTATTTTTGCGTCGTCTTCGACAATAGTATTTTTGCTTTGAATTATACTATTACTATTTGTAATTAATAAATCATCTACACTACTCAGTCCATGATTGATTTTATTCCATTCTGTAGATATGAAACTAGTTATTATAACGTCCCAAAAGTCAGATTTAGCTTTTTTAGAATCAATTATAATAAGCTCGTCTCGTGTCCTGGTAACGGCAACATAAAGCTTATTATAAAAATATTTTTTCTCATAAATACCATAATCGTTTTCTGAAAATAATTGGCCAAAACCGAAAATTACAACCTCTGAAAAATCAAGCCCCTTTGCATCGATAGCAGAAATAATATTTTTAAAATCCTTTAGTACAGTGTGTCTTTCCTTAAATGCACCTATCTCTTCATTATTTACTGGAACTATAATAGTTTTGAATTGAATTTTCTGTTTTAACTCTTCACTATTCTGAAATGCATCAATATCAACGAAAATGTTAAGATTTTGGTTTAGATAACTGTTTTTGCGTTTTGGTTTTTGAAATTCCTTTATATCTTCTTTGAGATCAATTTTTCTCCAGTTTTGAACTACATTTGAAATCGCAACAATAGTCGGAGAAGATCTATAATTGTATTCTGGAGTAAAAACGAGGTCTCTTTGGTTTAGGTTAAAGCCTACCAACGGATTGGTGAGACTTTTGTATATCATTGAAGTCAATACTTCAGACCGAAACCCCGTGGGGTTGACTGTTTGTAAAGCATCGCCTGCAAATACTATTGGAAATTGATTTACACCTTCAAGATTATAGCCCGAATACCTAGAGAGTGAAATTATAAATTCTAATTCAATTTTACTAAAATCTTGCGACTCGTCACAAAATATTACTTCAAATTTTTTGTCAATAAGTTTATTATCTTTCAAATATTTAATAAGAGTAATCTTATTCCATAACTGATCTTCCAGTATTAATTTGTCGTAGAAAGGTTTCAAGATTTCTTTCTCTATAATCGCGAAATCATCCTTTGAAATAATTTCCTTTCCCTCCTTAGGCATCTTTTCATCGTAATTATCTATTGTAAGCTTGTCATTTAGCTCTAATCCGTAGATGTAAGTAGTTATTGTAAACCAAATTATCTCAGCTGAAAAACGACGTTTTAATGAATTATTTATAGCGGATGCCTCATATAAAGATTTAAACTTAGAGAAATCCAAATATGTTTCATCACTGAATAAATCTGAACTTGGGAGGAAGGAGCGTAAAAAGTTTTTGAAGGAATGGAAGTGTTTCTTTAAATTTATCAAATCAGCATCTTCACTTGAAAGCTGAAATTCTGGGTTATTTAGGACTAAGTCGTAAACCGAATCAATTGTATGGTTCAAAAGTTTTTCATTCTCCGTAATAAATACTATATCACCTTTTATTTCACCAGCACACATGAAGTAATATATATTAGAGAAAAGGTAGTATAAAATTGTCGACTTGCCACTGCCAGCTTGTCCATTAATGTATTTTGGAAATTTAAAGTTTTCTAGGAAGCTAGTTTGCTCTGGTAGTAACGATAAGTTACCAAATTCACTATTCTTTTGTATTTTTAGCCATAGTTCATCTTCCTTTAATGTCCAGCTTGGATAAGCTTTTAGACAAAATTGGCTGATATCTTGCAAAGTCTTAAATTCAGTATAAAAAAGCTCCGTGAATTTGGAATTTAAGAGAGAGTTATAGTCAACCTGATCATTTAAATGTGATCCACCAAAAATGATTATATATGATTTCCCAGATACCAAGGTTTCTATATAAAGTAATTCTATATTAAAATCGAGATCTTTAAAACCAAAATATGTTGTACGCCCTGTTTCATTTAGTATTCTACCCTTGTGCTTTTGTACAACAATTTTTCTAAGCAGATTTAGAAATAATTTACTGTCTTCAAGCCTCATTCCATCTTTTGGTGAATTATTAACAGCATAATTCACCCATAGATCAGATTCATATATGTCATATGTAATTTTAAGCTGATAATCATTTTGCCAGCTAGTTAGTTCTTCTGGTATTTTGCTTAGGTGGGAAGTATTACTATCAATATTATCAAGCTTTTTTAAAAAACTTTCTTCATCTTCTATATCAAAAGGCCGTTTTTCTGTCCACTTTCCATCTCTGATATCAACATATTCTTGAAGACTATTTTTAACATTTTTAAGAGCCCGAACAAAATACACGATTAACTTATTTTCTTTATGCATTAAGGTTCTTTCTTCAAGAATAGCTTCAAAATACGGTGCTTTACTCCTCAGAACATAAATACTTTTTGTAAAAGGACTTATTTTTCCAATACCTTTGATCGAATTTTTGTCAATGTTTTCTTGAAAAAAGTTTTCTAAAACGTCCAAAATTTTTTGATTGTTACGGATCTGACCTAGAAAAGTTTGTGTGAAGTGATAATAAATCATAAATAGAATTTAATCTTAACGTTGAGAGACTTGAAAAACCTAAGATAATCTAATTTTATTACTATGGCAATCTAAGATGTGCCAAGGATAGCATTATGCAAAAAGTATAAAACCTATTAAATAGCTAATTATCAAAAAATAAAGAACCTAAATGAGGAAACATCTTCTAACTATTCGCTAATGCAAAACCATTACTACAGACATGTATACATTTTTTATTTCTTCTGAAGTTTTTTTATTTCCTCGTTTGTGTGGGTGTCTAAAATTTTAGCATAGCGATAGAATGTTGCTTTGGTTAATTGAAGTCCTTTATAAATTTGCTCCGGTGTTTTATCCATATCCTTGTAAACTGAACGCATCACCAATAATTTAGAAATCGTGTCTTTGGTGAAACCTTTTGGTCTACCACCCATTCTTCCTCTTGCCCTTGCAGATTCTAAACCTGCCTTAGTTCTCTCTCTGATCAGTTCTCTTTCATACTCAGCTAATGAAGCCATTATATTTAAAAAAAGCCTACCGTTAATTGTTGAAGTATCAACCCCATCAGTTAAACCTTTTATAATAATTCCGTCTTCACTCAAACCTAGGACTAAATCAATTATATGTTTTAAGCTTCTTCCCAAACGGTCCAATTTCCAAACTACCAATTCATCACCTTTTCGAAACTGCCCAATCATTTTATCAAGTTCCGGGCGAACCTTTGTTGCTCCAGAAATTGTTTCCCTAAAAATGATTTCACATCCAGCCTTTTCTAGCGCTTCAATTTGCAAATTTAAATTTTGTTCTTTAGTAGAAACCCTGGCGTATCCGATCTTCATTATTGTATCAATAAAACGTTCTTCTGTAAATTTAACAAACTTTGTTTTGTGATACAAGTTTTTGAGAAATTAGTCCTGATAGAATTGTTTCAGTTCCATATGAATTTCAGAATCTCATAATACCACCGTTTTTTAAGAAATTCCCTCATAATTTGTTTTATTACCATTTTAAATTAACTGTTTGTCACATATTGTTTTAGACACTTGTAGCTATTTGATGGTGAACTATATGCTTTAATAACAATGCTTATTAGAAAAATAACTTTTTGGACGCCACATTTTGTTTTAGACAGTTGTCACAATTTGTTTTGCACACTACAGTTTAAATGAACAAATACCCAGCGGTGGAGAATACTTAAATGTAAGTAATTACGGTTTACATTTAATTAGGTCGTGTAGAAACATCAATTGCGCATAAAAGGCACTGACTGCTTTGTGAAGTTATCTTACCTTGATAATGCAATGGCGACATGTTAAGAGGGAAAGCAAAAGATGACTTATAATCCTTCTTTCCCTTTAGTCGCTACTATAGCTTATCTAGTGGAAAATGGCGTTTATAAATATCGTTATCTTTTGCATAAATAAGTGAAGCATCTATATCATCAGCTTCTAAAACGGGATGCTCTTCTAGAATCTGTTCTTTGCTCATACCAGATTCCAACATCTCTATTACATCTGCAACAGTGAATCTCTGGGCTCTGATAGTAGCCATGCTTGCCATTAATCCCTTAACAATGGTAATCCTTTCTAATAGTGAACTATCACTTTTCATAGTTTTTACAATATTACTAAATATACAAATTTCGGTATTATATCCTCACCATACATATAGTTTAATTGCTTGATATTTTTTTTCTTTTGTTGCAGTATGGGAAAAAAGTTGACTTCGGTGGAACAGTTTGTGGTGGAATTTGTATTAAAAACAAGGCTAGAGAAAAAGTTAACCCAGGAGGATATCGGTTTCATATTAGGAGTGGATAAAAGCATTATTCAACAAATAGAAAACCAATCCCATAGATCAAAATATAATCTTAATCATATTAATTTACTCGCGGATCATTAGGGTATTTCATCTAGAGAGTTCTTACCCGTTTCTGCTTTTTCTCCGATTGAAAATAGAGATAATTTTAAGTAGCTGGGATTTTGGCTTTTGGATCTTCTATTGTCATAACAATAAAGGGAAAAAATGATTAACAAAAAACGCAAGCACAAATAAATGCGCCTGCTTAATCTAAATTAACGCTCTCAATATAAATATTGATTGTGGGCTCTCACCCCCACAATGCTAAGATAGAAAGAAATTTTAAGTTTTTGCAACCAGATCTAATTTACTTTTGATGATGTCTTCTTTGATGCTGCCAGTGGAATTCCACTTTCCTCCGAATGATCTTCCTTTAATATGGCTTGCCTGAATAGTCTGATAATATTTTCCATAGTCTCTTTTATGCAGCTACTGGTAACAATACACTTTCATCGTTTTCTGCCGTTTTCAAGTCTCTTCTTATCCTGTAAGCAGATAAATATGAATCATCACACGAATAACGCATGATTTCGTCAATTTTTGCTTCTGAAGTATTAGGGTTAATCCAATCACTAATCAAATTATTTGACAGCATTAAAGGCATTCTTTTCGCACTATTATGTATATCTGCCATAAATTTATTTGCGGGTTCAGTAACGATAGCAAATGTTGTTAACCACTGTTTAGTTTCTGGGTTTAAATAGTGGCTATATATCCCAGCTAAATTAAAACAAGGGTGATTTACTGGGTGGATTAAGAAAGGCAACTTCTGTTTTTCCTTCCCTTCTCCAATATGCTTATATTCAAAAAAGCTATTTACAGGAATAATACATCTTTTAGACTTGATCGAATTTTTAAATGACTTTAGATCCCTGATCGTTTCGGCCCTGGCATTTAAATTACCCTTTGCTTTTTTAAGCATTTCTGTTAAAGTCAAATTCCAACTGGGCATCAATCCCCATTGTTGTAATTCAAGCTCTCTATTTCCATCGTGATCAAGTAAGACCAATAACTTAGGATGTGCAAATCCATCCGCCTTATACCAGGTCTGCATAATTTCTATATCTTCCAATCGTGCCATCGAGGCACCATAATAATCCTGGTATTCGTATGCCTTACTGGTTTGGGTTGCTGTATAACACATGCCTAAATTTACATTTTATTTGTGTTTGCCGGTACAAATAAATTTGTTCTCTCCCCCATCGAATCGATTAAGATTATCGTTATATCTGATCCTAGCTTTGTACTTTCGTTTATATAGTCGAAAATAAGCTTAGAGGCCTTCATTACATCGATCCCGTCCTGTACAATAAATTCTACTTCTTTTTCCTTATTAAACTTCTTAGCCACATCGTCCGCCCAAAAATCTTTAAAATCGATAAGCGCATCGTATTCATCGATTTCCATACCAGGAACGATATCTGCGGTGCCGACATAATCAAATGATGATGTTAGTTTACCATCTTTTGTAGTTATTATAGCCTTAAAATTATCAGGGTATTCCCCCTTATCATACCAGGCAAATTCACCACCTTTTGTTAACTTCTCAATGTCTACATTGTTTTTCACTTTAACTCTTAAAACGTAATCTGCGCCTTTCCCTTCAAACTCACTTGAAAGTACATTTTCATTGAAGTAGGTTATAAGCTCTTCAGCATGTTCAACTGTAATCATTTCCATTTTATATTAATTTATTCCAACCTCGAACGTTTCTTGGGTATTTTCTTTTTTTAATATTAAATCCAGGTGTTCTTCAAATTCTACATAATCCAATACAATGTCCCGGACAACATTTCCAAATTCATCAAGATCTGTGTCAATATGGACGATGACCAGGAGTTTTTCATCATCGATAAATTTAGTACTGATGATATTTTCTCCCCAAACGGTCTTAACCATCTCCCCAAAGTCCTTTCTTTTTTTGACTTCTTTTAATTTTACCAATAAGTCCGGCATTAACGCCTGGATTTCCGGATTATCTGTGGTAAACCCAAAATCAACGCTGTAATCACGTTCCATCCAGCCCAGGGTTTTACCATCAATTGTTATAAAATATGTTTCATCGTCCATATCTACCCGGCATAATTGCGGAATCATGGTATCTGCCGGATATATGGTAAAGTGTGTATAATGCATAATCTTTCTTTTAGTTAATAACCTTTTTTGTTAGTAATTAGTTTAAAAGCTAAGTGCTTGTTTTTAAAGGGTTAGCCCTTTAATCTATACAAATGTATAACTTATTTTGGAATGCTAAAAATATTAGCATTATTTTGTATTAAAATTTTGCTATATGTTAAGAGAGTTAGATGTACCACGTAATGAAGAACAAGAGCCTTTGGCAAACGCAGGTAAGGTGAGTGGCTTTATCAGCCCGGCAGAAGACTATAAGGAAAGGAGGCTTCACATTGTGCAGCGCCTTGTAAAAGACCCTATTAATACTTTTTATTTTGAGGCTGAAAACAATGAAATGCAGGATTATGGTATCACAAAGGGCACACTTTTAATCGTAGATCGGTCTAAAATCGTCCATAATGGAACGATGATAATTTGCAATGTTGAGGGAGAATGGTTAAATCGGTTTTTAGTCAGAAAAGATGATCAAATTTATTTATATGCTTCAAAACAAAAGCCACCACTTAATATAACTGGGCGGAATGTCGAAATTTTTGGTGCCGTTACCTGGCATTGTGTACCACAAGAAAAATCAAAATATGTTCGGCCTGGTAGACTGTAATAATTTTTATGCAAGCTGCCATAGAGTATGGATGCCTGAACATAGGACTTCACCGGTAATAGTCCTAAGTAATAATGATGGATGTGTAATTGCCCGGAGCAACGAGGCCAAAGCTTTAGGTATCAAAATGGGAACCCCATTCTTTGAACTTAAAGAAATGATCATCGAAAAAAAAATTATTGTTTTTAGCAGTCATTATGCACTTTACGGGGATATGAGTGAAAGGGTAATGAATAATCTTGCTAGATTCAGTCCGGAGGTTGAAGTTTATAGCATCGATGAATGTTTTCTAAAACTTGATGGTTTTGATGATATAGCAAAATACATGACGAAAATAAGGAAAACGATTATAAAAAATACCGGAATACCGGTAAGTGTGGGCGCTGCACCTACGAAAACCTTGGCAAAGCTAGCCAATAAACTTGCTAAAAAAGGAAACGGCGTATGCCTGCTCGATACAGCAGATAAAATCGACCTAGCTTTATCTGATTATCCTGTAGAGGATGTCTGGGGCATCGGTCGGCAATATGCGGCTAAATTAATCTCACTAAAAATAGATACTGCAGAGAAATTCCGAAAGATGCCTATAGAGTGGGTCAATAAAAATATGTCCATTGTAGGGGTAAGAATGTGGCGTGAATTACGCGGCGAAAGTTGTTTAAACATGAAAACTTACTTCGAACCAAAAAAGGGAATGTGTACAAGCCGGGCATTCGGTAAATTAACTGATGATTACCAAGAACTGCAAGAAGCAACTTCGAATTATGCATCGAGATTAGCATTTAAACTTAGACGAGAAAAACTCTGTACCAATGTTCTTTCGGTAAGGCTATTGACAAATATGTTTAGGAAGGATCTGCCACAGGCATTCCCAAGCATTACTATTGCTTTGGATCATCCCGTTAACAACACACCTGATCTAATCAAAGCTGCCCTCCGTGGGCTTAAAAAGATTTTCAGAAAGGGCTTTAAATTCCAAAAAGTTGAAGTAAGCGCTACCGGACTGATTCCCGAAAATGAAGTACAGCTAAATTTTTTTAAGTCCTATAATGATCGTAATAATAAGGTAAGTCAGGTTTTGGACAATCTTAATAGTTATTATGGAAAAGGAACAATACGGCTGGCCAGCGAAGGGTTAGTAAAAAAATGGGATATGAGAAGGAGTTTTTTAACCCCGGATTATACAAATTCTTGGGATGATATTATTAAAGTGAAATAGGTGACAACCTAAACCAATTGATAAATAAGATTTAATTTTAATCATATTTTCTTTTGTCTTTACTCATCTTTAAAGAAATAGAGTTAAAATTACTATCTATAAAATGTAATGTTATCAATGTCTCAAAATCCACGAACATATAAATCTTTGGCAGAAGTAGATTTTGCACTTCATTAGCAGGAATATCAAGTTGCAGGTAAACATTAAAACTTACATTGTCAGTTAATACCTCAATTGAAGCGATTTCGTTTCGCCATTCAATCTCGACCTTTTTTATAAAAGCTTTTACTTTCTGTTGTTCTATGATTTCTTTCATAATATTTTTGATTAAAGTTAAATTCTCTTTCTAGAGGAATTTAATGAAAGACTTTTATTCAGCCGTATTACTTTCTCACTGTTTTTGCGATATTCTAAAATACATGCTTGTAAGTTTAATGCAAGTGTTTTACACAGATCGATTGAAATTCTTTATAAAATGGCTCATTTTCGTTACCGAAATTGCCAAATTCAGTAAAACATCTATAAAAACTATTGAGAACAGATTCAAAAAAGTATCTTTAGTTTTCAATAAAATTGGAATATGTACAAGTGTATTATAGTGGATGATGAGCCTCATGCAATTGAAGGCTTACTAAAACATATCGAATCAATGTCGGAGTTAGAAGTAATTGCAACTTACACAGATCCCGTCAAGGCTTTAATAGAAATCTCTGCAGGTCAACATTTGGATCTAGTTTTGCTCGATGTTGATATGCCAGGTATTACAGGTATTGAGCTTGCCAATGAAATACGAAAAAAAACAGATAAACTTGTTTTTACCACAGCACATAGCAAATATGCTTACGAAGCCTTTCAGATAGAAGCTAATGCATTCTTGCTTAAGCCTTATTCATTAACCAAATTTATATCAACAATTAGTAAGCTCTTTCCAAAAAAGAATAAAGCGCCTGGCGATACTCACGATATCGATAATTTCGTCTTAGTAAAGAGTAAAGAAGAAAATCTAAAACTTATAAAAGTTAATATTCGTGATATTATTGCTGTGGAAAGCAAAGTCAATTATATACAGATTCATGTATTGAATAAAAGCATTACAACATATATGACCCTATCAGAGATAGCAAAAATATTAAATGAACAAAATGGATTTGTTCAGTTTCAGCGAAGCTTTATAATTGCAAAAGAACATATCGAATCGATATCAGGAAACTCGGTAAAAATGAGTAATGGCGTTGTAATTACGGTTGGTGAATACTATCGCAAATCTTTTAATGAACTTATAGATGCTAAATTATTAAAGACCAGACGCAAGAGCTCCTGATATCTGGTCTTATTACCCAATTAACCGAAAATTAGAATACCACTTGTAGCAGTGCTAGTAATTGTAACAGTAGTTTGATCTGTAGGATCGCTAGGATAATTGTCGTTAGGCTTTGTAATTCTTTTTAATGATTTAAAAACAAATAATTTTTTTGGACTCAGGATGATTTTTGATTGTTTCATGATTTTTTTCATGAAAACTAACCAGCTAGTACGCGTGGTTAAAAGTTCTTACACCATACCCATCCATTTCTACTTATAAACCAATAATAACATGAATAAAAGTATTTCACGATGGATTTATAAAAACCGAATACACCTACTTGTTTGGTCTTTATTTATGATATATGAAATAGGGGTAATAGGGTTATATGTGGGAAAATTTGGCCATCCAGTCTCTTATTTATCACATTATATATTGATAATTTTACTGTTTTATACTCATTCTAATATTCTGTTAAAATGGGCGTTAGCAAACAACATTAAAAGTATCTGGCGACTACCATTAATTTTAACTTTCGCTGTTTCAGTTTATATAGTTTCCAACTTTTATCTTGATCAGTTACTGATGTATTATAAAATAGCCCCAGCCAACAGTGTAGCAGTATTGAATTGGCGGTATGCATTTCAAGTTATTTACCGCTGCATCTATATCCTGGGTTTTTCTACGGCGTATTATTTCCTAGCAACATATTTGAGGGAACGTAATTTGAAGGAAGGTTTGGAAAAAGAAAGGTTACTTCTGATAATTAATCAGGAAAGAATGCAAAGAGCACTTTCCAAAGCTCATAATGATTTTCTAAAAGCACAAATAAATCCTCATTTTCTATTTAACACATTAGATTACGTTTATCAAAATATCAGTATTAATTCGCCAAATGCCTCAGAAGCTATCCTGACTTTATCAGATATGATGAGGTATGCGGTTGACAATAATGAACAGAAAGAATTTATTTTATTAGGTGAAGAAGTAGAACAGGTAGAAAAACTAGTTTATCTCTATCAATTGAGAAAAAACATGGAATTAAACATAATTATTGATATTTCGGATGAGGTCAAAAAAACACCCTTTATTCCCCTGGTCTTAATAACTTTAGTTGAAAATGTATTCAAGCATGGAAATGTTTCCAATCAGGAAATTGGGATATATATTTCTGCCAGAATAGAGGAAAGTAATATAGTATTAGAAACTATAAATGCTTTAAATCTTAAACCCAAGTCGTCTACGTCATTAAATTCTGGGTTGAAAAACATAAGAGAAAGATTACACTTTGCCTATGGCCATGAAGTCAATGCTAGCTTCAGAACCGTTGGTGACACTTTCGTTTCGAAAATTGCGATACCCTTAAATATTATATTAAGGACGACATTAGGGAACCAGATTACAGCTCACGAATCAACTAGAAATATTAATTGAAAGCATCAACCTTTTGTAGAAATTGCCATGTTCTATGTAGGAAATATACCTTTCTACCCTAATATTTTTAATCAAGATGAAAGATTAGTGACTTTAGCGGAAGATACCTACATCTAAGCATAACTGTGATAAGCGTTGATCAAAGTTTTAGTAATAAATTTGGTTCTTTAAAATACCGAAGCGCTCTAATATTGGAAAAGTTGGGTAGTTCCTACCTAGCCAACTTCTCCTTTATTAATTAACACTATCCGGGATCTGGGACTGCTGTTTCCAACATTGCATCGATTGAGCGGCCCTTGTCTAGAAAAATGATTTTTTCAGCATTAATTTCTACAGATCTTTGTAAAATATTTCTACCATCTCTATATTCATTTGTTGAAATGCTGCCTTCGACATATATATATGCCTTTGTTTTAAGATAATCATTTACCAGTTCAGCATTTTTTCGCCAACATACTACTTTGTGGAAATTATCCTTCGATTTTATATTAATTGTATTAGCGGTCTTAACATCCTCTACTTTAATCAAATCGTGGGTAATCAAAGAAAATGCGGCGAAAGGAATTTTGCTATCTCCTACATAACTAAAATTTGGTTCCTTACCTACAAAACCAATTAGTGATACTTTATTCTGCGTGCGTCTCATAATAATAATTAGCCTTTGTAGTTTTATTCTTATCCTACCTAAGTTTACAAAAGGCCATAACTGTATCATGCAAAGATATTTCTTTACATAAAAGCAGTGTCCGAATGTTACGAAAAGCTCAATTTTCTGTATAAAAAGGTTTATTTTCTTGATGAATTGTTTTGGTATGCTAAACAATATCCCGAATCTCATTACGTATAAAGAGTATTTTCCGTTACAGATCCGCACATTTTCGTGATGTGTATGATGATGTAATATCGAAATACATCATCTTAGAATAGTATAAAAGGCAAAGGGCAATAATCCTATTGCCCTTCGTTGTCTATCCCTAACATCTCTCTTATGATATTACGTTTCAAATGTACAAAAATTTATATTAATAAATAAAAAATGATAAAAATAAAACTTTATATCTGTTCTTGTAAAAGAAAAGGGAGCAATAACTAAATATCGCCCCCTTATTCTTAATTAACGCTCTCTTTCAACAAATGTAATAAAAAAAATGTAAAATTGACAAAAATAAATTTAAATTGACAAAAATAAAAATACATGGTTGATTTTGAGAGCCTTAAAATTTGATGATATCCTCATTCTGACATACATGATCCCCGTTGACCTCCATGGGTTCTGTTTTATAATGCTAAGTTAATCCTTAATCCATGATTATTGTAAAGGATATATGAACCTGGAAAGGCCCTTGACAATTTGTATTGGAATTTAAACTTGCAAAAAAACAAAGCCATGAATAGTGAGAAGAATAACCAGAACATTTACATTATCGAATTAGCAAACCACGGACAATTTCAAGTATCTGCCGAAAATATCTTCAAAGCTTTAGAATTGGTCCGAATTTTAAATAACCTACCTTCTGCAATAACAATAAGCATTCATAACGCTATGGTAAAAAGAGCTAATCAGGAGTGGGTAGATGTTACAAGTTGTATTAAATTTCAATAAAATTATATACTTTTATAGTCCATAGTTAAAGCTATGGGTTTGAAAACAAGAGGGGAGCTGGATTTGATCCTTTTCCCCTTTTATCCTAATAGAAACTATAAGCTATTCCTAATCTTATATCTTCAACTGCAATAAAATGTTTTCCGTATATAGCTTTACTAAGCGTTATGCCGAAAATTGAATTATTTGCGGTGTTTATATTTACCGTTAGACTGGCATTTCCTCCATAATTAAATTGCTGTAGTATATTGCTATCTTCGTCCGATTGACGCTGATATGATACTATTGGAGAAGCCCCAATTAAAAGGCTTAATTCATCTTCCAACTTAAAAATTTTATAGCTTATGCCCGCTCCAAATTCATAAGTCTGATAAGCTATTTTATTTTTATTTCCCCAGTTGTCCATCAACCTGGTCTGATAACTTATTTTATTGTTTTCCTTTATGGCAACTTGAAACCCGATTCCAAAACCAGAAAGATTATAAGTACCGACACCTCCTATATATGTTTGTCCTTCAACATCTATTGATGCAAATATGCTTATAATCGTTAATGTCACGAAAAATACCCTAAACTTTCCCATATTTAAAACCTGTCTTTATTTGCTCCTGATTCGTACCCTCTGCTTCCGAATATCGAATACTTAATACCTATTTCAAATTCACCATTGTTATAGTTTTGAATCATTGATGTTCCAGTACTATAGTACAGGATCATCTGCAAACTCTTGTTTATAATTGTTCCTCCACCTATTGTTATGCTCTTCGAACTGTGATACATAGAGTTTAAAATCAAATCTCCTCCGAGAAAGTTAATATTCAATCCTATGTCAAATATTCCTTTATACCCTTCTACTCCACGATAGGCTGCCCTCCCTTCAATAAAATCAAACCATTCACTATAATCATAAGTATATCTATAACTTATCGATGAATAAAACGTGGATCTGTTTATTATTGATCGCTTCAAATCCCTGACCAGGAATCTTTTTACATTAGGTATTGCGACCTGTAGCTTTAAGCCGTCATTTTGGTAAGCTATCCCAATATCAGCATCAAGGTAGGCTGGGCGATTATTAAAGTTTGCGAAACTTAGGTCTGTATTGTCTCCTTTAAATTTTTCCCAATCCAATGCTTCGTAATATATTCCAGCTCCCATTCCTACACTTAAAATATCCTCATTGTATGACACTGGTAGGCGATAAGCAAATGATGCTAAAGCTTTTGACCGTTGTATCAATCCTGCTTTTTCATTTGTGATTGATATCCCTATCCCAGTTTTTTCTGATAATCCATAGTCTACCGAAATTGCCTGCATTGAAGGACTGCCTTCAGTATTTATCCACTGCTTTTTTAAAGAAAAATTGAAATTAGTTCTTTGGTCCTCTCCTACTAATGCTGGATTGATCAAATATTCATTTTGATAATAAATACTACTCAATGGATTGAGTTGTGCATATGCCTCAATGATCGTGATGAGTATAAGTGCTGTTGCTACAACAATCACTTTTACAATTGTTTTTTTCTTATTGTCCATCATGGGTTATGCTAACAAAACCTTTTAACTTATTATTATCACCATATTCCAAAATCCAGTAATAGGTGTCTTCTGATAAATCCTTACCATTCAACCGGCCATCCCAATCATTTTTGTAATTTATTTTAGAAAAAATCATCCTTCCGGCCCTGTCTACAATAATTAACTTATTCACTTTAAAATTTTCTAATCCCTCAAAAACTAAGAAATCATTTTTCCCATCACCATTTGGACTGATGTAGTTGTTTATTAATTTTATCCGGTAATCTTTAGTAACATCGCTCCAGAATATCATTGGTTGTAGAAAGCCCTGAGTTACATATTCTGGTTCTGCTAGGATTGTTGATACAACGATTTCCCCCACGTTGTAATCATGGATGAATGTATCCATTTTTGCACTTTTTCCCGAGCTGTTTATTACACTCGCATTTTGGGCCTTAGCGGCAAATCCCAAAAAAATCAAGCTTGTGACGATAAGTATTTGTTTCATAACTATCGAAGAATTACGGTGAATTGATATGTTATTCGAACATCTGAAAGAGTTCCCCCAAAATTGTCCAAACGAAAATGTGGTCGATTCGAGTTATAATCTACATCTATCCTTGCTGCTTGTCCAACAACTTCCTGTCCAGTAGTACGAGATGTATATGTATTGAGGACAGCTACACCAGTAGTCAAATTGTTAAACGGTATCCCGGTAATAGGAGGAATTTCCAGACTAAAATCTAAATTTCCCTGAGCTGTATTTAAAAACGAGAATTGACCAGTAACATTAACTATTTTTCCTATTCTTGTATAAGATGCTTGATCAATTGATATGCGATTCACATATTGTTGAGGCGTAATTTGAGGACCCCATGTACCGGATTCAAACATATTGGTTATAGTTTCAGCAATCTTATTATTTGTCCACTCGGTATTAGGAATTTCTTTATTGTTAGAAGCAGCTTCAGGGGTAGGAACTGTTGAATTAGTTAAAACAGCTTTGTAGATGCCAATAGAACCAAACAACGAACTAGGCTCTATGCGGTCAGTTAGTAATTTTGCACCTGCTACAAAGTCTGCTTGGTTTCTAACTATTATTTTATCACTGAATGTTTTTACTCCAGCCCCCAAAGTTTCAGTTCCATTAATATGAACGATGTTTGATTCATCTGCAGCTGTCCCTTGTGGTCCAATATCCCCTTTATCACCTTTTGCTCCGGCTACGCCTTGGATTCCCTGAGGGCCAGCT